>DASQLT010000065.1:0-60960 GCA_035629855.1 Allosphingosinicella sp. | reverse complement strand
GGGCGACGGTCTTTCCACGCCTTTGCCGCTTCCGGCACGTCCCGGAGGACAACGCAGTCGCAACTCTTCGGTAGACGCGAGCTCAAACGTTCCCGGATGACTTCGCGCCGGCCGCCGGCCTCGGGGCGAACCCCTCGGCCGGTTCCCGCCCTCGCCGGTTGATCGGGACGACTCGGGCAGGGTTTGCATATGGCATATGAACAAGAACAAGTCAAGAACATTCAGTCTCCGCCGTACGGGGTCGTCCGCCGTCGCGAAGCCGCAGACGCCGCGGCCTTCAATTTTCAACGCAAAGACGCAACGACGCAACGATGCCCGGGCGAGTCACTGTAACCGTGCGCGCTCTCCAAAGCCGCGCGCAGCCCGGCATCTTCAAATGTCTGGAAGTTCGCGAGGCGAGTGAAGGGCACGACATCGTTGCGTCGTTGCGTTGAAAAAACGATTGGCCTGCGGCCGATGAGGACTCGCGCGAGATGCAGAAGCGGCGTCGATTGCCCCTCCGCTTTTTTGAGTGGTCCCCATCTTCGGTAGCGAGGAATTTACTTTCGCAGGTCCGCGAGGAAGGCCCTTACCCGCTTCGCGTTCATGCCGACGTCGCTTCCACCGACTCGGCTGATCGAGCGCATGTCGACCAGGCTTCCGCCGCCGGGCGCGGGGCGGATCCGGACGGCGACGTCGTCCTTGAAGCGGAAGAAGGTGCTGGTGTCGGTCGCCTCGACCCGGCCCCCTTCGGCCAAGGCGACTTCCCACCCGCGCTCCCGGGCGAGATCGGCCGCCCGCTGCGCCGTCCGGTCCGGGGCCGTCGGCAGGCGGATCGTGCGGATGTCGCCATAATGAGCCCGGTGGAGCGCCTTCCACCTTTCCTCCGGCGCGAGCGCCTTGAGGTCCGGCTTGCCCTCGTCGGGGACGTTCTCGAGATTGTCGGGCCTCACTTTCAGCCGGGTGAATTGCGGCAGGTCGTCGAGATCGGTGGCGACGTCGTGGATGGCGGGGACGCTCTTGGCGATTCGCACCAGATTGCCGAGATAGAGGACGAAGCCGAGCGCGACGACGAGCGCGAGCAGATTGGCGAGCATCAGCTTCGCCCGCCGCCGGGCCATGACGAGGCCGATCAGCCCGAGCAAGGCGCCCGCCGCCGCCGCGAAGAACAGGTAGCGAAGGGCGGAAAGACCCGCCCCGAAGCTCCACATCTCCATCCCGCTTCCAATGGCGGCGATCAGCGCCGCGGCCACCGCTCCGACGCCTAGAAAAACGGCGGCCCGAGTGACCAGCCGCGCCCAATCCCTGTTCGATTCCGCCATGATCGCCCTCCCTTCCCGCCATGCTGCGCCGACCGGGCCGTCACCGCAAGGCCGAGCCTTGCAGTGACCGGCGTTATAGGCTTGGTACCGCGCGCTCATGATCGAGATCGTCGCCATCGACATTGGGGGCACCCATGCCCGCTTCGCCCTGGCCGAAGTGGAAGGCGGGCGCGTGCTGCGCCTGGGCGAGCCATGCACGTTCAAGACCGCAGAGCATGAGGGGCTGGAGACCGCATGGGCGGCGTTCGAAGCCGCCATCGGCCGCCCGCTTCCCCCGGCCGCCGGGATCGCGCTGGCCGGCCCGACGCGGGGCGAGACGCTCAAGCTCACCAACAATCCCTGGGTGATCAGGCCCGCGTGGATTGCGGGCAGGCTGGGCACGGGACGTTATACGCTGGTCAACGATCTGGGCGCCGTCGCCCATGCCGTCGCCCAGCTCGGCGACGCGCATTTCACCCACCTCTGCGGCCCGGATCGGCCCTTGCCCGAGGGCGTGATCAGCATCGTCGGGCCCGGCACCGGGCTCGGAGTCGCCCAATTGCTCCGCCACGGCGGGGGCTATCACGTCATCGAGACCGAGGGCGGACATTCCGATTTCGCTCCGCTCGACGACCTGGAGGACCGGATCCTCGCCCAGCTTCGCCGCCGCTACGGCCGGGTTTCGGTCGAGCGAATCGCCTCGGGCAGGGGCCTCTCCAACCTCTACGAGGCGCTCGCCGCGATCGAGGGGCGGGACATCCGCTTGCGCGACGAGAAAGCGCTTTGGCAAGCGGCCATGGCGGGCGCGGACGACCTCGCCGCCGCGGCCTTCGACCGATTCTGCCTGGCGCTCGGCGCCGTGGCCGGCGACATCGCCCTCACCCAGGGCGCCCGGTCGGTGGTGATCGGCGGCGGCCTTGGGCTTCGACTGGCCGGGCATTTGCCCGGTTCGGGCTTCCGCGACCGCTTCGTCGCCAAGGGGCGCTTCGAGCGGCGCATGGCCGAGATGCCGGTCAGGATCATCACCTACGCGCAGCCGGGCCTTTTCGGCGCGGCCGCCGCCTTCGCCGCGGAGCATTTGTAAATGAGGACCATCGGGGAAATCATGCGTCTCGCGCCGGTCATCCCGGTGTTGGTGATTGAGGAGGCCGGCGATGCCGTCGCGATCGCAAGGGCCCTGGTCGCCGGCGGCTTGAGGGTGCTCGAAGTCACGCTTCGAACGCCCGCGGCCTTCGACGCGATCGCGCAGATGCGCAAGGTCGAAGGCGCCGTGGTCGGCGCCGGCACCGTGCTGAACCCCGAGCAGCTCGACCAGAGCCTCGCCGCCGGCGCCGAGTTCATCGTCTCGCCGGGCCTTACCGGGCCGCTGGGCCGGGCCGCGGTCGCTTCCGGCATTCCGTTCCTCCCCGGAATCGCCACGGCGGCGGACCTGATGCGAGGCCTCGATCTCGGCCTTTCGCACTTCAAATTCTTCCCCGCCGAGACCTCCGGAGGCATTCCGGCCCTGAAGGCGCTCGCGGGTCCGTTCGGCGCTGCCCGCTTCTGCCCGACCGGCGGGATCACCCAAGCCAGCGCCCCGGCCTGGCTGGCGCTCGACCCCGTGCTCTGCGTCGGCGGCTCATGGCTGGTCCCGAAGGGAAAGGCGGACTCCGGCGAAATCGAGACTCTGGCCCGCGCCGCCGCCTCGCTTCGGCGCTGAGCGGAGCGCGCACTCGACAAGAGCCGCGGCCTTTCCTAGATATCGGGGGCCCGAGCGGGCGTAGCTCAATGGCAGAGCAGAAGCTTCCCAAGCTTACGACGAGGGTTCGATTCCCTTCGCCCGCTCCAAGGCTTCTCGCCCATCCGATTCGGACTCGAAACAATTTGATCGGCGGCTGCATCCCCCTCATAATCGCGACTGCCCTTGGGCGACGATGAGGAGGGGAACGTCGATGCGCAAACCCATTTTCACCGCTATCCGAAGCGCTCGTGGCAAGGGTTTCAGCCCGGACGAAGTGAAGGCGGTCGACGCCTTGCTCGATCGGCTCGGAGTCCCGGAGGACGACGAGGAGGCGAAAGGCGAGCATCCCGCCGCCGAGCATGCCCTGCCGAGCGCGGCCCCTGCCGCAGGAGGGACCGGGCTGGCCGATCCGGGCAAGTTCTTCGCGTCGGTCAAGGCGCCGCAGCTCTTCACCTCGGCGCTGAAGCCCGACCAGAAAGCCGGGCTCGAGGCCATTCTCGCCGCCGCCGCCGCGGCCAAATGGCCCTTGTCCTTCACCGCCTACGCGCTCGCCACGGCCTTTCATGAGACGGCGGCGACGATGCAGCCCGTCCGCGAGGCCTTCTGGCTCAGCGAATCGTGGCGCAAGACCCATCTCGCCAAATATTATCCTTATTACGGGCGCGGTTACGTCCAGCTCACCTGGCGGAAGAATTATGAGCGGGCGGACAAGGAGCTCGGCCTGGGCGGCAAGCTGGTCGCCAACCTCGACCTGGCCATGAAGGCGGAAGTGTCGGCCCCGATCATGATCAAGGGCATGGAGGAAGGCTGGTTCTGCGCCAGCAAGGACGGAAAGCGGCACAGCCTGGCGCGCCATGTCGCCAAGAGCGGCCCATCGACCCGCGCCCAATATCAATCGGCGCGACGGATCATCAACGGAGTCGACAAGGCCGACAAGATCGCCGGCGAGGCGATCGCCTTCCAGTCGGCGCTCCAGGCGGGGGGCTGGAAGGGGTAGGGCGTCGAAGGCCGAGCGTAACCGTCATCCCGGACTTGATCCGGGATCCATCTTCCTCAGGCTCCGGCGCAGGTGAAGAAGGTGGATGCCGGATCAAGTCCGGCATGACGAGCATGGCAACCGATCCCGCCCCCCCCTAAATCCCCTCGCGAACGACCGCCCGTCCCTCCGCCTCGAGGCGCTCCACGAGGTTCGTTTCGCACTCGGCCAGCGCCTCCTCCTCGACGGAGCGGATGACGAAATTGGCGCCGACCCGGCCGTCCCTGAAGAACGGGTAGGAGCCGATCTGGCAGCCGGGATGGCCGCGCTCGACCTCGGCGAGCAGCTGCGCCACCTCGCTCTCCGCGGTCCAGCAGCCGATCGTCCGCGACAGCAGCGGGCGGCCGCCCTCGATCGTTCCGGCCAGCGATTCGAGCATCTGGGTCGCGATGTGCGGCACTCCGGCCAGGATGAAGAGGTTGCCTCGGCGAATGCCGGGGGCGCCGGACATCTTGTTCTCGATCAGCTCGGAGCCTTCGGGCACCCGGGCCATCCTCAGCCGCCCCGCGTTGACGCCGCCGCGGGTGGCGTAATACTCTTCGAGTATCGCCCGGGCCCGGGGATGGACGATCACGGGCACGCCCAGGGCATGAGCGACCGCATCGACGGTGATGTCGTCATGCGTCGGACCGATCCCGCCGGTGGTGAAGAGATAGTCGTTCTGAGCCATGAGCGCGTTCACCGCCGCCGCGATCCGCTCGACCACGTCGGGAACGACCCTCACCTCGCTCAGCCTGATGCCCTGGAGGTTGAGCCAGCCCGCGATCTGGGCGACGTTCTTGTCCTGGGTCCGGCCGGAAAGTATCTCGTCGCCGATGATGAGGAGGCCCGCCGTCCAGATGCGTTCTTCGGTCATGGTCCGGCCCTTACTCCCAAGCGCCGTCATGCTGAACTTGTTTCAGCATCCAGGATTGAGGCGCCTCGAGGGTGGAGGCCTGGACCCTGAAACAAGTTCAGGGTGACGCCTGAAATGGACGATGGGTGCAATCCTCCTCCGCGAACGCTATATTCCCCCCATGACCGAATATCAGGCGATCAGCGGCACCGAATTGATCGGCCGCAGCGGGGCGATCAAGCTCCATGGGCCGGAAGGCTTCGAAGGGATGCGCCGGGCCGGCCGGGCCGCGGCCGAGGTGCTGGACAGGCTCGTCCCCCATGTCGTGCCCGGGATCGCCACCCAGGCGATCGACGACATCGTCCATCGCGAGATGATCGCGCTCGGCGGCATTCCCGCGACATTGGGCTATCGCGGCTTCACCGGAAGCTGCTGCACGTCGATCAACCACGTCGTCTGCCACGGCATTCCCGGCGACCGGACGCTCAGGGACGGCGACATCGTCAACATCGACGTCACCATCATCGTCGACGGCTGGCACGGCGACACCAGCCGAATGTTCCTCGTCGGCGACGTTCCGATCAAGGCGCGCCGGCTGGTCGACATCACCTACGAGTGCATGATGCTCGGGATCGATCAGGCGCGGCCGGGCCGGTTCCTCGGCGACATCGGCCACGCCATCCAGACCTATGCGGAGAAGAATCGCTACGGAGTCGTCCGAGACTTTTGCGGCCACGGCCTCGGCCGGCTGTTCCACGACGCGCCCGAAGTCGTCCATGCCGGCCGCCCGGGCAGCGGCCCCGAGCTTCGGCCCGGAATGTTCTTCACGATCGAGCCGATGATCAACATCGGCAAGCCCGCCGTGAAATTGCTCGAGGACGGCTGGACCGCCGTCACCCGCGACCGCTCCCTCTCGGCCCAGTTCGAGCACAGCGTGGGAATCACCGAGGACGGCTGCGAGATCTTCACGAAGAGCCCCGGGGGGCTGGACAGGCCGCCTTATTGAGGCTCGTCGGCCCGGAGGGTGAAAGGTGCCGCGCTCTCCACGAAATGGCCGTCATCCCAGCGAAGGCTGGGATCCCAGGGGGTGAAAAGCTCGGCGCTCGTCACCCGCTGGGGCCCCAGCCTTCGCTGGGGCGACGTAACCCCCTGCACCCCTTGAACTTTCCCAACCCTCCCCCATCTCCTCCCCATCGTTCAACAACGGAAAGGAGGTGGTCTGATGTCTCATTGTCAAATGCCGCATGCGGCGGGTTTTGTGAGCGCAGCCTCCACGGGGGTTCGCGCCTGAAGACTCGAGGGCCGCATTTCCGGCTGACAATGTAAAAGGCCGTCCCGCGAGGGGCGGCCTTTCGCATTTCCGGGCAATTGACTCCTCCGCTCTCCCGCTTAGCCTCCCCCCGAACGGCGGGGAGAGCGAAGATGCGGTGGATCGTGGCGATGGGGCTGGCGCTGGGCGCCGCGTCTTCCTGGGCGCAGGTGCCGGCCGACCGGCTTGCCAGGCCGCCGGCGGACGCCAGGCGCTATGTCATCATGTCCACCGCCGGCAAGCATGGCGAAGCCAGCGAGTGGACCGCCCCCGACGGGACCCGCTGGGCCAGGGCGAGCCTCGTCCTTCGCGGCCAGGTCTGGGAGATAGACGAATCGGCGAAGCTCGGGCCGGACGGAATGATCGCCCGATATACGGCGCGCGGAATCAGCCCGCAGGGGGACGTCGGCGAGACCTTCGCAATCGCCGGCGGCAAGGCGGAATGGAAATCGCCGATCGACAATGGCTCGGCGCCCTACAAGCACCCGGCGATCTATTATCCCGCCGGCCCCGGCTCGCTGAGCTTCGAGCATCTGGTCGAGCGGCTGATCGCCTCGCCCGACCGGAGCGTCGCTTTGCTCCCGGGCGGGCGGGCGAAGATCGAGCCGCTGGCCATGGTCCGGATCGGCACCGGCGCTTCGGCTCGGACGGTGATCGGCTACGCCGTCACCGGGATCACCGGAAGCTCGATCCCGGTCTGGGCGACCGAGGACGGCAGGTTCTTCGCCTCGGTCGGTTTCCTCTCCACGCTTCAGGTCGGCTATGAAGATGCCCAGCCGGCGCTCGAGAAGGCGCAGGACGAAGCGCTCGCGGCGCGCTCCCCCGCTCTGGCGAAGCGCTTCCTGAAAGCGCCCGCCGGCCCCGTCGCCTTCACCAACGTCCGCGCTTTCCTCGACGGCCGCCGTTTCGCCGAGGGCCAGAATGTGGTGGTCGACAAGGGCCGGATCGTCGCCGTCGGGCCGGCGGCGCGCACGCCGCCGCCGGCGGGCGCGCAAGTGATCGACGGCAAGGGCAAGACGCTCGTCCCCGGCCTGTGGGACGCGCACATGCATTTCGGCGACGACAGCTCCGGGCCGATGCTGCTCTCGCTCGGGATCACCTCGGCCCGGGACCCGGGCAACGTGACGGCGCTGACGAAGGCGAGGGCCGAGCGGCGGGCGAAGGGCGATCTGCTCAGCCCCCGGGTCTACGCCTCGACCCTGATCGACGGCAAAGGGCCGAACACCGCCCAGGTCGCCGAGGTCGCCACGTCGCAGGAAGAAGCGATCGCCGCCGTCCGCAAGGCGAAGGCGGACGGGATGATCGGGGTGAAATTCTACGGCACCTTCAACCCGGCATGGCTTCCGGCCGCCGCGGCGGAGGCCCACAAGCTCGGCCTTCACGTCAGCGGCCACGTGCCCGCGGGGATGCGGACGCTCGACGCGATCGCCGCGGGCTATGACGAGGTCACCCACATCTACTTCATGATGATGCAGGCGATGCCGGACCCGGTCGTCGCCGCTTCCAACGGCATCCAGCGTTTCCAGGGACCGGGCCGCTACGCCAAGGACGTCGATCTCCGGGGCGAAGCGATCCGAACGCTCATCGAGACGATGGTGCGGCGCAAGACCGTCGCGGATCCGACCCTGGTCGTCGCCGAAAGCCTGTTCGTTCCGGAGAACGGCGACCTGTCTCCCGCTTACGCGCCGTTCCTCGGCACCCTGCCCCCGGCGACCGAGCGCGGCTTCCGCCAGGGCGGATTCGCGGTCCCGGCGGGCCTGACCCGGGCCGACTGGCGGGCGAGCTACAGGAAGCTCGCCGGCCTCGTCGGAGCGATGCACGAGGCGGGCGTTCCGATCGTCGCCGGCACCGACGGCAGCGGCATGGAGCTGGTGCGCGAGCTCGAGCTCTACGTGGCCGACGCCGGCTTCACGCCCGCCGAGGCGCTGGCGGCGGCGACGATCGTTCCCGCCCGCCTGGTCGGCGCCGACCGGGAGACGGGATCCATCGCGGTCGGCAAGTCCGCGGACCTGGTGCTGGTCGAGGGCGATCCGTCGAAGACGATCGGCGACCTCAGGCACACCGTGTGGGTCATGATGGACGGCAAGCTGATGAACGCCGACGAATTGCGCGCCGCGGGCGGCTTCGCGGGGAAACCGAAGTTCGCGGACTGAAAATCCTCCCTGCCGCGAAGCGGTGGGGAGGGGGACCGCACGAAGTGTGGTGGAGGGGTAACCGCGAGGCTTCTGCCAGCTACCCCTCCACCATGCTTCGCATGGTCCCCCTCCCCATCTTCGATGGGGAGGACATTAGGCGCTGCCGACCGCCCGTTCGACGGCGAGGGCGGCCTCGACCATCCGCTCCCAGACCTCCGGGTCGCCGGCCGCGGCCATCACCGGGTCGGGCTCGCGCATCGTTCGAAGGATCGACAGAGCGTCCTGAACATATTCGTGCCAGGTCTCGTCCACGTTCGGGCCGGCGGAGGGATCGTCGCCCTTGGCGTTGATGCTGTGAGCCCGGCCGGCGAGCACTCGGGCGATTCGCTCTACGAGAGTCAGATTCGAGACGGGCATGAATGGGACCTCCTTCGTTTCGAGGAACAACGGTGGAGGCGGCGGCGGGTTGCGGATGCTTGAGACGAAACGGAAACGCGATCATATCCTGATATCGCGACTCAAAGGGGGAGATCGACAATGACGCCGGGACCGGATTGCATAAAGCTCATCCAGCAATTCGAAGGCTGCGCGAAGAAGCAGACCGACGGATCCTTCACGGCCTATCCCGACCCGGGAACGGGCGGCGATCCGTGGACGATAGGCTGGGGCTCGACCGGCCCCGATATCAAGAAGGGCCTCGTCTGGACCCAGAAGCAGTGCGACGACCGCTTCGCCGCGCACCTCGCCGAGTTCGCGGCGAACGTCAGCAAGGTCCTCGGCAACACCCCCACCAAGCAGAACCAGTTCGATGCGATGGTGAGCTTCGCCTACAATGTCGGAGTCGGGAATCTGTCCGCCAGCACTTTGCTCAAGAAGCACAAGGCCCGCGACTATAAGGGCGCCGCGGCCGAGTTCGCGCGTTGGAACAAGGCGGCGGGCAAGGTGCTGGCCGGGCTGACGAGAAGGCGGGCGGCGGAAGCGGCGCTCTACGCGAAGTGATTTTGCCTCCCCTTCGCGAGGCGATGGGGAGGCAAGAAGTTACAACACCTCGAACAGCCCCGCGGCGCCCATGCCGCCGCCGACGCACATCGTCACCACGACATATTTGACTCCGCGGCGCCGGCCCTCGATCAGGGCGTGGCCGGTCATCCGGGCGCCGGACATTCCGTAGGGGTGTCCGATCGAGATCGAGCCGCCGTCGACGTTCAGTCGGTCGTCGGGGATGCCGAGCCGATCCTGGCAGTAGAGGACCTGGACGGCGAAGGCCTCGTTCAGCTCCCAAAGGCCGATATCGTCGACCGAAAGGCCGAAGCGCTCGAGCAATTTGGGGACCGCGAAGACCGGGCCGATGCCCATCTCGTCGGGGTCGGTTCCGGCCACCGCCATCCCGACGTAGCGGCCGAGCGGCTTCAGGCCGCGCTCGGCGGCGAGGCCCGCTTCCATGAGAACGCAGGCCGAGGCGCCGTCGGAGAGCTGGCTTGCATTGCCGGCCGTGATCATCGCTTCCGGCCCCATCACCGGCTGAAGCTTCTGGAGGTCCTCGATCGTCGTCTGCGGCCGGTTGCCTTCGTCCTTGGTGAGCGTCACCTCCTGCATCGAGGTCTCGCCCGTCTCCTTGTTCTTGACCATCATCTTCGTGGTTACCGGCACGATCTCGTCGTCGAACTTGCCTTCGGCCTGGCCCTTGGCGGTGAGCTGCTGCGAGCGGAGCGCGTAGGCGTCCTGGCGCTCGCGGCTGACCGTGTAGCGCTTGCCGACCACTTCGGCGGTCTGGATCATCGGCATGTAGACGCCGTTGTGCATCGAGAGCAGCTCAGGGTCGGGCCCGACCCGCATCTCGGGCGTCTGCACCATCGAGATGCTCTCGACCCCGCCGGCGACGCAGATCGGCATCCGGTCGACGATGATCTGCTTGGCGGCGGTGGCGATCGCCATCAGGCCCGAGGCGCACTGGCGGTCAACCGACATTCCGGAGACGGTGACGGGGAGGCCTGACCGCAAGGCGGCGGTGCGTCCGATGGTCGTCTGGACGCCCTGCTGGAGCGCGGCGCCCATGACGACGTCGTCGACTTCGGCCGGGTCGATCCCGGCGCGCTCGACCGCCGCCCTGATGGCGTGGCTGGCCAGAGTCGGCGACGGGGTCGCGTTGAACGCGCCGCGATAGGCCTTGCCGATCGGCGTTCGGGCGGTGGAAACGATGACGGCTTCGCGGGTGGCCATGTTGGTTCCTTTCAGTTTCTTGCCTCCCTACCGCGAAGCGGTGGGGAGGGGGACCACCCGAAGGGTGGTGGAGGGGTAAATGACGAGGCTTCTGCCAGCTACCCCTCCACCAGGCAAAGCCTGGTCCCCCTCTCCATCTTCGATGGGGAGGCAAAGCGTTACACGAATATAAGCCCGATCCAGTCGGCGACCAGAGCGGGCTTGTCCTCGCCCTCGATCTCGACCATCACCTGATGGACGAATTGCCACTGGCCGGGTTTCTTCTCCTCGAAGCGGGCGAGGACGAAGCGCCCCCGGACCCGCTTTCCGCTCCGGACCGGCGCCATGAAGCGGACCCGTTCGAAGCCGTAATTGACTCCCATCTTGACGCCTTCGGGGCGAAGCATCGCGTCGGCCGCCATCCGGCTGAGCAGCGACAGGGTGAGGAAGCCGTGGGCGATCGTTCCGCCGAACGGAGTCCTCGCCGCCGCCTCCGGGTCGATATGGATGAACTGCGGATCCTCGGTGACGTCGGCGAAGGCGTCGATCCGGGCCTGGTCGACAAGGATCCAGTCGGAGGTTGCGACCTCGCTTCCGACTTTGGCTTGGATGTCTTCGATGCTGGCGATGGGCATAGAGGCGGTCTAGAGCGCCCCGGACACGAGACTCAAGCCCTTCGAAGGAGACTCCATGGCGGACGCTACGGCAACCGCGCGCGCCGAACTCGGCAAGCTGCACCGCGCGCCGGAACCCGACGTATTGAAGCCGCTGCTTCGCGACGCCGCGCTCGATTCCGATTCGCGCCGGCGGGTGGAAACGCGCGCCCTCGCCATGCTCGGCGAGCTTCGTGCCGCCCAGTCTTCGGGCTGGGTCAACCAGTTCCTCCAGGAATATCGGCTCAACACGTCGGAAGGCATCGCCCTCCTGTCGCTCGCCGAGGCCTTCCTTCGAGTACCCGACCCGGAAACCGCCGACCAGCTGATCGCCGACAAGCTCGGCAATGCCGACTGGCGCTCGCACAAGGGCAAGTCGCACTCGACCCTGGTCAATTCGGCGACCTGGGGGCTGGTGATCGGCCGCGCGCTGGTCAGCGAGAGCGAGCAGGCCAGCGCCCTGAAGCGCCTGCTCTCCCGAGCCGGCGAGCCGTTCGTCCGCCAGGCGGTCGGCGCGGCGATGCGGCTGATGGGCGAGATCTTCGTCATGGGCCGCAATATCGACGAAGCGATCCGGCGGATGGAGAAGAAGGAGAATGCCGGCTTCACCGCAAGCTTCGACATGCTCGGCGAGGCGGCGCGCACCTTCCCGGACGGGGAGCGCTATTTCCGGTCTTACGAGGAAGCGATCCTGGCCGTCGGCAAGGTCGCCGGGCGCGGCCACAGCATCTCGGTCAAGCTTTCCGCGCTCCACCCGCGCTATGAGGTCGCCCAGTATGAACGCTGCGTTCCGAACCTGATCGGACAGGTGGAGGCGCTGGCGGTCCTGGCCAAAAGGTCGGGCATCGCCTTCACCATCGACGCGGAGGAGAGCGAGCGGCTCGAGATGAGCCTCGACATCATCGAGGCGGTCGCCGGCCTGCCCTCGCTCAAGGGCTGGGACGGATTGGGAATGGCCGTCCAGGCTTATGGCAAACGCTGCCGGCCGACCGTCGCCTGGGCCGATTCGGTCGGCGCGGCGACGGGCCGGCGGATCGCCGTCCGGCTGGTCAAGGGCGCCTATTGGGACAGCGAGATCAAGCGCACCCAGGAGCAGGGACTCGCCGATTATCCCCTCTTCACCCGCAAGGCCTCGACCGACGTCTCCTATCTCGCCTGCGCCCGGGACATGCTTTCGGCGAAGAACATCTACCCCGCCTTCGCCACCCACAATGCGCTGACCGTCGCCAACATCCTCGAATGGGCGGGCGCGAGCCGCGACTTCGAGTTCCAGAGGCTGCACGGAATGGGCGAAGGGCTGTACGAGACCCTGGTCCGCGAGCAGGGCTACCAGACCCGGATCTACGCGCCGGTCGGCGGCCACCGCGACCTGCTCGCCTATCTGGTCCGGCGATTGCTCGAGAATGGCGCCAATTCCAGCTTCGTCCACCAGCTCGCCGACGAGAGCCTGAGCGATTCCGATCTCATCGCCGATCCGGTGGCGAAGATCGCCGCCGTCGGCGGGACGAGGCACCCGGCCATTCCACTGCCAGGCGACCTGTTCGCCCCGGAACGGCCGAACAGCCGGGGGCTCGATCTTCAGGATCGCGGCGAGCTGGAACGGGTCGCGGCGGCGGTGGCCCCGGCGCTCGACTTCGCCCCCGCCCCGAGCCCGGATGCCGAGGAATTGGTGAGCCGCGCCCTGAAGGGCTTCGAGATCTGGTCGAAACGAAGCGTCGAGGAGCGCTCCGCCGCGCTCGATCGGCTCGCCGACCTGCTCGAGCAGGAACGCGACATGCTGATGCGGATCGCGGTCCAGGAGGCGAAGAAGACGATCCCCGACGCCCTCGCCGAGGTGCGCGAGGCGGTCGACTTCTGCCGCTATTATGCCGCCCAGGCGCGAAAGCATTTGCAGCCGGTCGAGCTTCCGGGACCGACCGGGGAGCGCAACGTCCTGAGGATGGAGGGACGCGGCGCCTGGGTCTGCATCGCTCCATGGAACTTCCCGCTCGCCATCTTCCTCGGCCAGGTCTCGGCCGCTCTGGCGGCCGGCAACAGCGTCGTCGCCAAGCCGGCGTCCCAGACGCCCGAGATCGCCGCCTATGCGGTCGGACTCGCCCATTCGGCCGGAATCCCCGAGGACGCCCTGATCCTCGCCGCCGGGCGCCGCGACATGGGCCAGAAATTGATGGAGGACGTCCGGATCGCCGGAGTCGCCTTCACCGGCTCGACCGCCACCGCCAAGACCATCGCCCGCACCCTGATCGCCGACGATGATCGCGACATCATCCCGCTGATCGCCGAGACGGGCGGGATCAACGCGATGATCGTCGATTCGACCGCTCTGGCCGAGCAGGTCGTGCAGGACGTGATCACCTCGGCCTTCCGCTCGGCGGGCCAGCGCTGCTCGGCGCTTCGCCTGCTGGTGCTCCAGGAGGATATCGCCGAGCGAACCCTGGAGATGCTGGCCGGGGCGATGGACACGCTCGTGGTCGGCGACCCGGCCGATCCGCGCACCGACGTCGGACCGGTGATCGACAAGGCCTCCTTCGACCGGCTGATGGGCCGGCGCGAAGCGATGAAGGACCGGATCGTCAAGACGGTCGCGGCCCCCGCGGACGGGCTGTTCGTTCCGCCGACCCTGATCCGGATCGACGCGGTCGAGGAGCTTCGCGAGGAATGGTTCGGGCCGCTGCTCCATGTCGCCACCTGGAGAGGCGGCGACCTCGCCGAGACCGTTCGGCGGGTCAATGCGTCGGGCTTCGGCCTGACCATGGGACTGCACAGCCGGATCGCCCGAGCGGCCGAGACGGTCGAGGAGCTCGCCACGGTCGGCAACCTCTACGTCAACCGCTCGATGATCGGCGCCATCGTCGGCTCCCAGCCTTTCGGCGGCGAGGGTCAGTCGGGCACCGGGCCCAAGGCCGGCGGGCCGCATTACCTGCCCCGGTTCTGCGCGGAGCGGGTAACCAGCACCGACACGACCAGCGCCGGCGGCAACGCGACCTTGCTCAGCCTGGAGGACATGGGGCTGTAGATGGGACGGCTCCGGGTTCGCGACCTCGATTCAAGCGCCATCGCCCGAGCCGCTTATGACGCGGACGCGGCCACGCTCGACCTCTGGTACAGGGGCGGCGACCGCTACCGTTATTTCGACGTGCCCCTCGAGGTGTTCGAGGCGTTGCTGTCGGCGCCGTCGGCCGGTGAGTTCGTCAACCGGAACATCAAGAACGAATATCGCTTCGAGATAGAGGAACGGCGGAGGCGCTTCCGGCCGGATTGAGGAGAGTCGTCATGCTGAACTTGTTTCAGCATCCAGCGACGAAGCGCCTCGCGGGCGGAGGACTGGACCCTGAAACGAGTTCAGGGTGACGGGTGGGGTGACGGTCGGGTGCCCAACCGCTAACCCACCCCCATGACCGACCACGACACCTTCATCGCCGGCCTGCCCAAGGCCGAGCTTCACATGCATATCGAGGGCAGCCTCGAGCCCGAACTGATGTTCGAGCTGGCCCGGCGCAACCGGGTAGAGATTCCGTTCCGAAGCGTGGAGGAGGTGCGCTCGGCCTACGCTTTCTCCAACCTGCAGGACTTTCTCGACATCTATTACGCCGGCGCGGACGTGCTTCGGACCGAGGAGGATTTCCGCGACCTCGCCTCGGCCTATTTCGACCGCGCGGCCGCCGATACGGTCACCCATAGCGAGATCTTCTTCGACCCGCAGACCCATACCGACCGGAACATCCCGTTCGGCGTGGCGATGGCCGGGCTCCTCGCCGGAATGGCCGACGCGCGCGAGCGGCACGGCCTCAGCTCGAGGCTCATCCTGTGCTTCCTTCGCCATCTCGACGAGGAGGCCGCCTTGGCGACCCTTCGCGAGGCGGAGCCGTGGCTCGACCGGATCGAGGCGGTCGGGCTCGATTCCTCCGAGCTCGGCCACCCGCCGGAGAAATTCGCCCGGGTCTTTCGAAGGGCCGGAGACATGGGCCTGAAGAAGGTCGCCCATGCCGGGGAGGAAGGCCCGCCCGACTATGTCTGGCAGGCCCTGGACGTCCTCCAGGTCGATCGCCTCGACCATGGCAACCGGTCGCTCGAGGATCCGGCGCTGGTCGAGCGGCTGGCCCGGGAGCGGATGACGCTCACCGTCTGTCCGCTTTCGAACCACAAGCTCCGCGTCGTCCCCGACCTGGCGGCGCATCCGATCGACCGGATGCTGATGGCCGGGCTTCACGCCACGATCAACTCGGACGATCCCGCTTATTTCGGCGGCTATGTGAACGACAATTACCGCGCCGTCGCCGGAGCGCTGGGCCGGGAGGCTCTGGCGACGCTGGCGCGCAACAGCTTCGAGGGGTCGTTTTTGGGGGAAGCGGAGAAAGCGGCGCAGATCGCGAGGCTTGACGCTTATGTGGCGAACCCGGCCTCGGATTAGGCCGGTAGCTCGCCCCCCCATCCGTCATTCCCGCGAGCGCGTGAATGACGGAGGCGTGCGCCTGCACTGATCTTCGTACTCCGCATCCGGAAGAAAATAGTGACAGTTACGAATTTCGCACGGCGAAGCGACTCGGCGGCAGGAGAAATTCGTAACTGTCACTATTTTCTACATTCCTCCCCTGCAGCGAGGAGGATTCAGTCTGGCCCACCCTCCGGCGGGTAGGGCATGATCAGCCGCCCGTCCGGCGCCGCGGTGAAGCTGGCCTGGCTGGGGTAAGCGAGCTGGATGTCGAGCTCGGCCAAACGGCGAAGGATGTCGAGCATCACCGCCTCGCGCGCCGCGAGGAAATCCTCGAGCGAACGCGATTCCACGTGGAAGACGAGCTCGAAGTCCAGCGACGACGGAGCGAATTTGACGAGGTGGGCTCGGTCGAACTTCGCCTCCGGCTGACGATCCACGATCGCCTTGAGCTCGGCGGGCAATGCCGCGAGCTGCTCGGTCGGAGTCTGATAGACCAGGCTGAGCGGGATCTGGGCCCGCCGATGCTCGAGCCGGGTCATGTTCTGGAGCCGGGACTTGAGCAGCTCGGCGTTGGAGACGATCAGCTCCTCGCCGTTGACCGAGCGGATCCGGGTGCTCTTGAGGCCGATCCGCTCGACCGTCCCGCTATGCTGGTCGAAGGTGATCGCGTCGCCCCTTCGGAACGGCTTGTCGAAGATGATCGAGAGCGCCGCGAACAGATCGGAGAAGATGCCCTGGGCGGCGAGGCCGATGGCGATGCCGCCGATCCCGAGGCCGGCGATCAGGCCGGTGACGTTGACCCCGAGATTGTCGAGGATGAGGATGATCGCGATGGCGAAGAGCGTCACCGTCACGAGCAGGCGGATGATCCCGATCGCCGAGGCGAGCGTGCTCTGCTCCTCGTCGCCGGTTCGGCGAGCGATATAGCCGAGGATCAGCTCGCGCGCCCAGATCGCCGCCTGCAGGAACGCGGCGATGACGAAACCGAAATGGATGAACTCCATCAGCGCGGGCGGCGTGTCGGCATGGCCGGCGACGAGTTGCGCCGAGGTCAGGACGATGAAGTAGATCTTGGTCTTGGCCAGCGCCCGGGCGAACAGGGCCGGCCAGTGCGGATCCGTGCCCACCCGGACGAGCAGCTTGCAGCCCAGCGAGCGGATCGCGAGCATCGCCAGGGCGATTGCGATCCCGATCGCGGCGGCGACCAGGATCCCGACGAGATTGCCGCTGATCCAGGCCTGCGCCTCGCTCGCGAGCGCGCCGCTCCTCTGGGCGAAGTTCGACGTCGTGGCTGCCATCAGGCGGCCTTTGCAGGAACTTTGCCCTTCCCGTCCACCCTCGCCTGCTCCTTGGGCAGGGCGTCGAGGAACTCGATCAGGCCGCGCTCGGCCGAGCTCAGATATTTGGAGGCGCGCGGCAGAGACCGCTCGCCGATCGCTCCGGCATCCTTCGCCGCCTCGATCAAGGCGGGATGGACGTAGGATTTGCGGCTGATCGCGGCGGTGTTGCCGAGCGCTTCGGCGACCGGCTCGATGACGCTCTTCAGCTTGACCTTGCCGTGCTTGCGGAAGCGGCGGACCATCTCCTCGAAGGCGATGGTGCTCGCGCCCCAGGTTCGGAAGTCCTTGGCGGTGAATTCGTCGCCCGCCGCCTCCTTGATGTAGGCGTTGACGTCGCCCGAGGTCGCCGGACAGATATCGCCGGCCTCGGTCACATATTCGAAGAGGTTCTGGCCCGGCAGGTCCTGGGTGCGTTTCGCGATCCGGATGAGGTTGCGGTCGGCGATGGTCACCGTGCGCTTGACGCCGTGCTTGCCGGTGTAGGTGATCTTGAGCTGGCCCCGGGTGACCCTGGCGTGGCGGTTGCGAAGGGTGGTCGCGCCGAAGCTCTTGTTGTCCTTCGCATATTCCTCGTTGCCGACCCGCATCCGGGTCTCGTCGATCAGCCGGACGACCGCCGCCAGAACGGTATCGCGGACGGTCGGCTTGCCGGCCAAGTCCTCCTCCACCTTCTTTCGAAGCTTCGGCAGGGCCCGGCCGAAGGCGGCGAGACGCTCATATTTCGCCGCTTCCTGCTGCTCGCGAAAGCCGGGATGATAGCGATATTGCTTGCGGCCCTTGGCGTCGTATCCGGTCGCCTGGATATGGCCGTCGGGCTTCGGGCAGAACCAGCAGCGCTCATAAGCGGGCGGCATGCCCACCGCGTTCAGCCGCTCGATCTCGTCCCGGTCGGCGATCCGGCTCCCGTCGGGCGCGAAATATTGCCAATAGCGGCCTCGGCGCTTGCGGGTGATTCCGGGCAGGGACTGGTCGTCGACGAAGCAGAGCATGGGGCGTGTAAGCGCCCACCCGCCGGCTTCGTTCCGGGAACGCCGTCGGTGGCCCTTTCGTTGGGGCGCCAAAGGAGAATTTCATGCCGACGATTTCCGATTCGAAGATCCTGATGATCGCCACCGACGGCTTTGAGGATTCGGAGCTGCTCGAGCCCCGGCGAATCCTTCAGGGGCGCGGCGCCGAGGTCACCCTCGCCTCTCTGGAGACAGGCGAGATCGAGGGAGACAATGGCGCCACCGTCGAAGTGGACTGCACGATCGGCGAGGTGGACCCGGGCGATTACGACGCCCTCGTCCTGCCCGGCGGAACCAAGAATCCGGACAAGCTGAGGATGGACGAGAAAGTGGTGGCGACGATCCGCGCCTTCGCCGAGGCGGGCAAGCCGGTCGCGGCGATCTGCCACGGCCCCTGGCTTCTCATCGAAGCCGACCTCGTCCGAGGCCGACGGGTGACCAGCTGGCCGTCGATCCGAACCGACCTTCGTAACGCGGGCGGCGAAGTGGTCGACGAGGAAGCGGTGACCGACGGCAATATCGTCACCAGCCGCAAGCCGGAGGACATTCCCGCCTTCACGGAGGCCGTGATCGCGCTGGTCGAAAAAGCCGAGGCGCCGCTCGAGACGGCCTGAGCTCTTCGTCGCCCCAGCGAAGGCTGGGGCCCCAGGGGGTGAAGAGTGCCGCGGCTTTCACCCGCTGGGATCCCAGCCTTCGCTGGGATGACGGGCTGACGAGGTTTTATCCCGCGATAGCCGCCGGTCGAACAGTCGGTTCAGCGCCTTCTGCGCCGGCCGCTCGACTCCGTGGTAGAGCGCCACCGAGGCGATGAAAGTCAGCACCAGGAACAGCCCAATCAGCGCGGGCGGAACGTTCGCCGGATCCTCGACGAACAGGATCTTGAAGACGATGTAGAGGAGAAAGTGGACGAGATAGGTCGAGTAGCTGATCTCGCCCAGATAATGGATCGGGCGGGCGGCGAGCGGATTGCCGGGACGGTCCGCGGTCGAGGCGAGGGCGAGCAGAAGGCCGGCGAGGAACAGAGGCACGACCAGAGTTTCGGGAGCCCCCGCCGCGAAGCCCAGGAGCAGGGCCGCCGCGACGAGCCCGCCGGCGAGGGCGGCGGCAACCCCCGGAACGGAGCACCAGCGCCGCCACAAGGCGCAGATTATGGTCCCCATGGTGAACTCCGTAAGCGCTCGGAGCAGGCCGAAGCGGGGAATGTCGCGGTCGAGAATGAAGGCGCCGTTCCACCCCATGACCGCCGAGAGCAGCAGGGCGAGCAGGAGGAGCGCGCCGACCGCCCAAGCCGGCGAAAGCCTGCGCCAGTCCACGGCCAGGGCGATCAGCGGGAAGAGCAGATAGGCCGCCGCCTCGCCGCTGATCGACCAGCTCGGATCGTTCCAGGCCAGACCGCCGGTGAAGCCCCAATTGTGGATGAGCAGGACGTGGAGCGGGAGCTCGGCCCAGGGATAATGGACCGTGTTGAGCTCGCCGGTCGCCGCGACCAGCAAGGCGTAGATCAATGTCAGCGCGAGGATGAAGAGGTGGAGCGGCCAGATCCTCGCCACCCGCCGGGCGAGATATCCGGGCACCGCCGCGAAGCCGTCGCGGCGCAAGCGGTCGGAATAGTTCAGCCACAGGACGAAGCCCGAAAGCATGAAGAAGAGATCGACGGCGAGATAGCCTTTGGAGAGGGCCCAGCTCGCCTCCGCCGGCACATACGAAACCGCTCCGCTCCGGATGTGGTAGAGGACGACGAACCAAGCGGCGAGGCCGCGGATGCCGGTGAGCGCCGGAAGGTCGGCGCTCGGCTCGGCCGGAGCGCCGCTCATGCCGGAGCCGTCCCGGCCTGCCCGCCGGCCGTGGCCGGGACGAAGGGCGCCCGGGGCCGCTCCGCCCGCTCGCGCCGGGCGACGAGATGGCCGAGGCCGATCTGGACGCCCAGGATCATCAGCGTGAACGGCGTATAGGCGATGGCGACGAACGAAGCGCCGACGAGGTAGATGATCTGGAAATGCTGGAGCGCGGTGGCGAGCGGCGCGATCCAGGCCTTGTCTCCCACCGCCTGGCGATAGCGGCGCCGGAGCACCTCCATCCTGACCAGCCCGGCGATGTGGACGAGGAGGAAGAGGATGAGGCCCGGGAAGCCCTGCTCGCCCAGCATCTCGAAATAGGCGCTGTGCCAGGCGCGGCCCTGGTCCACCTCGGTCCGGGCGGCGATGGTCTGGACTCCGCCGGAGTCCTGGGTGGTGACGGTGCGCACCTGGATCTTGTTTCCGAGATAGGCGCCGAAGCCGCCGCCCAGCGGATGTTCCTGGGTGTAATCCCAGGTCCAGCTCCAGACGGCGATCCGAACCTTGGCGGACGAATCGCCTTCATAGCCCTGGATGGTCGACATCCGGCCGGTGAAGCTGTCGGGAAGGAACGGGACCGACGCGACGACGAGAAGGCCCGCCCCGGCGAGGTAGAGGAAGCGGCGCTTGACGTCGCGGAGCATGAGAAGGGCGAGGACGGCGATACAGACGAGACCGGTCCGCGCCTCGGTCCCGATCGGCATCAGCAGGCAGGCGAAGACGAGGCCGGCGGCGAAGGCCTTCACCCGCCAGTCGGGCGGGAACACGGTCCCGAACTTCGCGAGCCACAGGATGATCGGGATGAGCGCGATCGCGATCGTCGAGATGGTGCTGCTCTCGTAGAGATTGCTGTTGTTGGTCACCATCAGGTTGAGGACTCCGTAGCCCCCGCCCGAGGCCACCGTCTTGAGCCCGCCGACGATGATGATCGCGGCCGCCGAAAGGGTCAGGAACAGGAGCAGAGCCTCGATCCGAAGCTTCGAGCGCAAGGTCAGCGGCAGGAAGATCGCAAAGGCCAGCGACGTCGACACCCAGTCCCATTTCTCGGCCGCCGCAATCGGAAAGGCGGCGTTAGACGTGGTGTAGAAGCTGTAGCAGAGCAGGATCGCGAGCAGCCCCTGGCGGACGCTGAAGCGCAGGCCCGACTTCTTCTCGAAGAGCAGCCAGCCCGAGAAGGCGAGGCAGGCGACGATCATCGACAGCGGCAGGCTGTTCAGGAGGAAATAGGAGAGGCGCTGAGGAGCGACCGTGTCGATATAGGCGTAGA
The DNA here is from genome assembly GCA_035629855.1 of Allosphingosinicella sp. Taxonomy (GTDB): domain Bacteria; phylum Pseudomonadota; class Alphaproteobacteria; order Sphingomonadales; family Sphingomonadaceae; genus Allosphingosinicella. The sequence continues at coordinate 39,909 of DASQLT010000065.1, read as the reverse complement.
CGAGCACGAACAGGAACGGCCGGCGAAAGCCGAGCGCGAGCAGGGCGACGAGAAAGCCGACGAAAGCATAGTCACGCATCCGAGCGGCCCTTGCCGAGGGTCCAGCGGCGGCCCTTGGGGGCGGCGGGCTCCGTGCCCGGCGCCGGATCGTCATCGAGATCGGTGCGCGAGAGCAGGCGCCAGGCGACGAGCATCAGCAGGCCGTGCGTGAGGGCGAGCGAGAAATTGTCGATCATCGAAAGCCGTCCTGCGCGCGCTTCATCGATCTTCCTTAGAGGCGCGCGGTTGACGGGCCGTTAAGGGTGGTGGGGATGGTGCGTGGGCCGAGCTACAAACCCTCTCCCGTTCTTCACGGGAGAGGAGGGGCCCAAGCCGAAGGCTTGGGAGGTGAGGGTCTTGCTGACTCCGGAGTACAGACCCTCACCTCCCACCGCTCCGCGGCGGGCCCCTCCTCTCCCGAAAGGACGGTAGAGGGGCTAATTTCCTAGACCATGGTCATTTTAGGCTGAAGCGCTGTCTCATCCCGTCATGCTGAACTTGTTTCAGCATCCAGCTTTCCGCTTCCCGGGCGAGCGACCAGCTGGACCCTGAAACAAGTTCAGGGTGACGCCGATGTCGGGAAAAGCCCGCGATTCACCCTCAAGCGATCACGCTCTAGACCCGGCGCTCGTGAACCCAATTGCCCCAAGCCTGCTGTGCCATCCGAACACCGGTGCGCACCGCCCCCGACCGCATCGGCCTGGCCTCGGCGCCCAGCGGAAGATCGTCGAGATCGGTGAAATGGGCGGTAGGCAGCCGCTCGCTCTGCCCGGCGAGGAAGCCGCACAAAGTCTCGAACCGCCGCACGAGCATCGGATTGGGCCGCTTGCCGTTGCGCGTCGCAAGCTCGAAGCTGTGGCCGACGATAGTCACCGCCGGATGGCGATGGTCCGCCGCGTGGAGCAATGCCGAGCGCATCTCGGCGAACGACACCGCGCAGATCTGGAGGTGCCTGAGGCTGCCCGCACTCGGCTCGATATGGGTGACCGGAATCTCGACCAGCCCCTCCAGCAAAGCGGGGGCGGTCAGGCGCGGGTCGAGGGGAAGGGCGCTGGGCCAGGGGTGATGGCTGCCGTTGTGGCTGCTGTCATAGGCGATTCCGAGCGCCGCCAGCGCCTCGATCGTCGCCATGTCGGCGGCATAGCTTCCGGAGCGGAACGCGATGGGCGCCGGCGCTCCGGCCTCGACCAGGAGATCGCGGGCGGTTCGGATCAGCTCGAGCTGCCGCTCGCGATCGAGCCCCGTCAGCTCGAATATCGGATTCGCCGTGTCGGCCCAGGAGGGATGGAGGTGGAGCTGCACCTCCTGGCCCGCCGCCAGGATCGGCTCGACCATGCGCCGGATCGGCTCGATCCCGTAGACGAGGGCCGGCATCGGATCGACGAAGAAGCAGGCCTTGAGCCCATGAGCGGCGAGCCGGGCGAGCTGATGGCCCACCCCCACGCCCGCCGGATCGAAGCTGAGCGCCAGATTTTCCTGCCAGGACGCGCCGCTCAGGTGCCAATCCCACCTCAGCTCGGTATCGATCGTCAGGAGGACCCGGGTAGGCATTTTACAGCTTCGACAGGCTGGTTCGAACCCACCCCTCCCGTTCGCCTTGAGCCTGTCGAAGGGCCTTCTTTCTCCTTCCGATACGGAAGAAAAGGGCTTCGACCGGCTCAGCCCGAACGGAAAATGGAGAGAGCTGGCTCATCATGCCCTAGCGCCGCGCAAAGGATTGGATCTTCGGGCCGAGCTTGTTGCCCCGGATCTCGAGCTTTTCCCCGCTCCAGTCCCCGACGAAGGTGGTGGACCAGCGGAAGCCCGGGGCGACCGAGGCGACATTGTTCTCGATCACCAGCCCGGCGGAACGGTTCTCGGCGCCCTCGGGCGCGACCGAGATCATCGTCGAATAATTCTCCTTGCCGGTGCCGTGGACGAAGACGTTGCCGGCGATCCGGCCGACGGCGCCGTTGGACACGTCGATCAGATAGTTGGTGCGGCGGCCGCGGCTGTCGTCGAAGCTGTTGTCCAGCACTTCGAGGCGCGGCGCCCGGCTCTTGACGTAATGGCCGCCGGTGCCGCGCTCGAAGCGCGAGTTGGTGACCCTGAGGGCGCCGTAATGGCCGATGTAGATGCTGTGGACTCCGTCGCCCTCGCCGAGGCCGCTGAACGTCGAATGGTCGACCCGGATCGAGCCCGGCGGGCCGTCGTGCGACAGGATGCCCGACTGACCGTCCGAAAAGAGCGTGAAGGAGACGTCGAGATCGCCGTCCTGAAGGCGGATGCCGGCGCCGTTGCCGTCAGGGACCCGGACTCGGGTGAAGACCAGGCCCTCGACTCGCGCGCCCTTGCCGCGAAGGACGAGCGTCGCCTTGCCCTCGCAGGCGCCGCCGTCGAAGATCGCCTCGCCGCGTGTCTCCGCCACGTAGGCGATCCGCCCGGCTTCCTGGACCGCGCATTCGCCGTAGCGGCCGGGCGCGATCCGGATCGTCCCGCTGCCCCGGCCGACGGCGTTCACGGCCTCCTGAAGGGTGGCGAAAGCGCGGCCGGTCTCGGCCAGGGTGAAGGGAGCCGAAGGCTGCTGCGCCTGGAGAGACCCGGCGGCGGCGACAAAGGCAAGCATCGTGGCGATTCCGGTCTTCATCCTGGCTCCTTTGCCAAAGAAATCCCCTCTCCCGCTTTCCGCGGGAGAGGAGGGGCCCGCCGCGAAGCGGTGGGAGGTGAGGGTCTGTACTCCGGACTAAGAATAGACCCTCACCTCCCAAGCCTTCGGCTTGGGCCCCTCCTCTCCCGCGAAAGCGGGAGAGGGGAAGATATCCCGGCCGATTGTCTCCAAGAGCCTAGTGCCGTCCGGTTGACGGGCCGTTAAGCTGATTGTGTCAGAGCGTGCGCCATGCGCATCCTCCACGTGCTCGATCACAGCCTTCCGCTCCACAGCGGCTACACCTTCCGGACCCGAGCGATCGTGACCGCTCAGAAGGCGCGGGGGATGGACGTGGCCTGCCTTACCGGAGTCCGCCATTCGAAGGGCGGCGCCGATCCCGAGACGATCGAGGGCATCGACTTCTACCGCACCCCCGTGCCCGCGCCGGCGCCGTCGCCCTTGAGGGAATGGCGGGAGATCAAGGCGCTCGAGGCCCGGCTCGGCGCCCTCGCGGACGAATGGAAGCCGGATCAGCTTCACGTTCATTCCCCGGTCCTCAACGCGCTCGCGGCCTTGCCCGTGGCCAAGCGGCTGGGCCTTCCGCTCCTCTACGAAATCCGGGCCTTCTGGGAGGATGCGGCGGTCGGGAACGGCACCGGCCGGGAAGGCTCGGCCCGCTACCGGGCGACCCGGATGCTCGAGACCTGGGCGGCAGGGCGCGCCGATTCGGTGGCCGTCATCTGCGAGGGCCTGAGGCGCGACCTGATCGGCCGGGGCATCGAGGCCGAGAAGATCATCGTCGCCCCCAACGGGGTCGACCTCACCTTGTTCGGCAATCCGCTCGCCGCCGATCTCGACCTCGCCCGAAAGCTCGGCCTGGCCGGCGCCGACGTCGTCGGCTTCATCGGCTCCTTCTACGATTACGAAGGCCTCGACGATCTCATCGCGGCGATGCCCCTGCTTCTGCGCAAGCGTCCCAAGGCGCATCTGCTCCTCGTCGGCGGCGGACCCATGGAGGAAGCGTTGAAGGCCCAGGCGGAAGCCTCGCCGGCGCGCGATCGGATAAGATTCACCGGCCGGGTGCCCCATCACGAGGTCGACCGCTATTACGGAGTCATCGACATCCTCGCCTACCCGCGCAAGGCGATGCGCCTCACCGAGCTGGTGACTCCCTTGAAGCCGCTCGAGGCGATGGCTCAGAGGAAGCTGGTCGTCGCCTCCAACGTCGGCGGCCATCGCGAGCTGATCGAGGACGGAGTCACCGGCACCCTGTTCCGGGCCGGGGATCCGGAAGCTCTCACCGAAGCGCTCGACACCCTTTTCGCCAATCGCGCCCGCTGGGACGAACGGCGCGATTCGGCACAGGCCTTCGTCAGGCGGGATCGTAACTGGTCGTCAAATATTTCCAGTTACAACCCCGCTTACCAAAAGCTTACGGGCAAGGCGGTCTGATGAAACTCTCCTTTCTAAGCGCACGCGCATTCGATTCGGGGCTTGCAGGCCTGGCCGCACTTTCCGCCGGCTTCGTCGTCTTCGCCATGCCGGAATCGCTCTTTTCGGGCCTCGTCGAGACGAGCCGCCTTGCCGACTTCGTTCCTGCGGCTCAGCCCCCGCTGGGCGAGACGGCACGTCTGGCCGCGGCCGGAACGGCCGTCCTGGCCGTCTTCGCCGCGGTCTGGGCGCTGATGCATTTCCTCGACCGCCGGCCCGCGGCGCGAAGGCCCGAAGCGGAGCCCGACTCGGAAGCGCCGAAGCTGAGGCGGGCCGACGCCCATCCCGACGCCCCGGCGCGGCGGCCCCTGCTCGCCCGCGACCTCGGCGAGCCGCTCGATCTTCAGGATTTCCCCGAAGCCCCGGTCGCGGCGGAAGTGGAATCGCCCGCCTTCATCGAGGCCGACCATCGTCCGCTCCCGGCCTTCCTGATCCCGCAGGAGTCGGAGGCGGAGCTTGGCGAGTCCGAGCCGGAATGGGCCGAGCCGGAGGTCCTCTGGACTCCTTCCTTACCGGGACCAGCCCAGGCCGAGGCCGAACCCGAGCCGCGGGTTGAGCGGCAACCGGAAGCCGAGGCCGAACCGCTCCCGATCTCCGAGCTCGCCGCGCAATTGCCGGAGGCCGAGCAGGCGACCGATCAGTCGCTGTCGCAACTGGTCCACCGAATCGAATTCGGGCTGTCGCGCAAGCGCCAGGCCCTCCCCGCCGCCGGTTTGCCGCCGGTCATGGATGCCGATTTCGAGCAGGAAAAGGTCGGCCACCGCCTGCGCAGCGCGATCAGCGACCTCCAGAAGATCGCGTCCACGGGCGGCTGAAACCGTTTTCGTCATTCCGGCGAAGGCCGGGACCCATGAACACGGATCGTGCCGAATTCGCGCAGACCTGTGTTCATGGATCCCGGATCTAGTCCGGGATGACGGGAGCGACCGAGACCCCTACTTCTCCTCCACCGTTAAAGCGTCGAGGCGGATTCGGGCGAAGCCCGGCCGCCGCTCTTGCGCCACCACCGTTATGTCGGCGAGCAAATGGCCCCGGAGGGCGAAGTTGCGGGAGTCGAGGCCGCTTAGGAATCGCCCGGCCGCCGCCTCGGCGCCCTCCCCTTCCAGTCGGAAGGCGAGCTCGTGACGGGCGCCCTGGAAGGTCACGCTCGCCCAGCGCCGGCTGTTCATCTCCTCGATCGCGAAGCCGGCAAAGTGGACGAGTTGGACCCGTATCGCCTCCAGGAAGGCGGTTACGGCGTCCGTCGGCTTCGGGGCCGGCGACCAGGGCGGGACCGAGGGGGCGACGGCCCCAGCCCGAGCTCGACCCGGTCCAGACAGGACAGGATCTTCGCCTCCATCCGCGGCCTCGGGGCGCGGCCTTTGCGGATCTGGAAAACGAGCTGGGGATCGCCCGCGACTTCCAGCCCCAACCGGGTGGGCGAGATCCGGGTGCGCTTGAGGCATTGCTCTATCCTGCGCCGCAACGACCATTTCACCAGCACTCCCCTGCGAATCTGTGTTCCCTCTATGTTCTGTATATAATCCGCATTTCCTATTTGTCTAGGAAAGTTCCTACCAAAATGGATGATTCTGTCGGCGCCGCGCTCAGCGCCGGCGTTCGATCAGCCAGAACAGGATCGCGATCAGCACTCCGGCCGCGAAACCGGCGAGAAAGCCGATGCTCGGTTGACCGGCGATCGACCCGGCCACGACTCCGGCGAGGATGCTCAACGCGAGGATGAAGCCCGAGGCCTGGGCGGAACGGGTGCGCTTGGACATGGACGGCCTTTGGCAGGAAGGGGGGGACGACTCAATTCTTCCCCGAGATTTGGGAGAGGATTTTAGATGATGAATCGCCCGTCAAGCATCACCTTGCGCGGTTTCGAAACCGGTGCGGCGCTAGAGCGGTGGAAATCGCACACCGGGGAAGACATTGCTCCAGCAGACAGCCTTCGCGCCCGCCGCCTTCACCGAGGCGGCGCAGCTTATCGAGCGTTTCGGCGAATATGCCGGGTCGGAGGCCGCACTGCGCGCCGGCCGAAGCCGGGACCTCGGCAATTTCGTCCATTTCTGCCGCTGGCGCGAAGTCGGCCGGATGATCGAATTGATGCGTGACGAGGCGGTGACCGGGCCGGTGCATTAACGTCGACGGCGGTGTATCAACTCGTCATCCCGGCGAAAGCCGGGACCTCGGCGAGTTAGAGGCGCCGCGCTCTTCACCCCCTGAGGTCCCGGCTTTCGCCGGGATGACGGCATTCCTGCTCCGCCCTCACCCACCCCCCGCAATCTTACGGCTGGCGGCGCCCTCCCGCGGCCGCTAGTTTCGCGCCATGTTTCAAGTCGATGCGGGGCGGGGGGTGGCGGCCGCGCTGGCCGCCCTTTTGCTGTGCGCCTGCCCCGGGGCGCTGCTCGCCCAGGAGCAGCCGCCGCCCGAGGATCCGCTCGATCTTCCTCCGCTCGACCCGTCCGCACCGCTCGATCCGTTGCCGGACCTCGGGGTCGACTGGCCCGACATGGAGCAGGGCCCGGACGATCGAATTGCCGAGGCACCGGACACGGCCATCGCCGATTCGGCCGCGGAGCGGCGCTACACGGTCCGGATCGAGGGTCTCGAGGGCGACACCGAGGCGGAGCTTCGAGCGCCCTTCGATTCGCTCTCGACCCTGGCCAAGAACGGCAAGGACCCCGCCAACGCGGCCCAGATCGACCGCCGCGCCCGGGAGGACGCCGACCTTCTCGCCGAGCTGCTGCGCGCCCGCGGCTATTACGACGCTCTGGTGCGGACTCGAGTCGAGGCGGCCCCGGCCGGAGGCGAGATCGTCGTGACCCTGGAAGCCGAACCCGGCCCGATCTACCGCTTCGCCGAGGTCGAGCTGCCCGGGATCGACTCGGCCGGGGCGGATTCGGCCGCGCTTCGCGAAGCCTTCGCAGTCGCGGCGAGCGAACCGGTCGATGCCGCCCGGGTCGCCGCGGGCGAGGCGGCCCTTCGAGTCGAGCTCGGCAAGCGCGGCTACGCTTTCGCCGAGATAGGCGAGATGGACGTCGCCCTCGACCATGAGACCCGCACCGCGAAGCTCATTCTGCCCGTCAGTCCGAACGGATCGCGGCGATTCGGCCGAATCACGGTCGAGGGCCGGCCCCTGTTCAGTCCCCGGCACATCCAGAGGATCGCGCGCTGGAAGCCCGGAGCGCCTTTCGAAGCGGCGCTGGTCGAGGATTTGCGGCGGGCGCTGATCGCGACCGGCCTCGTTTCGACGGTCGCGATCCGGCCGGTGGCGGCGGAGGACAGAAGCGTCGACCTCGCCGTCTCGCTCGAGCGGGCGCCGATGCGAACCATCGCCGGCCAGGCCGGCTACGGCACCGGCGAGGGCGTCAGGATCGAGGCGAGCTGGCAGCATCGCAATTTGCTTCCTCCCGAAGGCGCAGTCACTTTCCGGGGGGTCGTCGGCACCCAGGAGCAGCTGATCGGGGCGATCCTCAGGCGCAACAACTTCCTCCGCCGGGACCAGGTCCTGACCGCTCAGGTCGCGATCAGCCATATCGACCGAGCCGCCTATGACGCTCGAACCACCATCCTGTCGGGCGCGATCGAACGGCAGACCAACCTCATCTGGCAGAAGAAATGGACCTGGTCCGCCGGCGCCGAGCTCGTCGCCACCGACGAGCGCGACGTCGACCTCGACACCGGCACGACCCGCCGCCGGACCTTCTTCATCGGCGCCCTCCCCGCGAGCCTCAGCTACGACGGCTCGAACGACCTGCTCGATCCCACGACCGGCTACCGCCTCGCCCTCCGGCTTTCCCCCGAGGCCTCGCTCCAGTCCGGGACCTTCGGCTACGGCCGAACCCAGATCGACGCCAGCGTCTATCAGCCGTTCACTCCGACCGTGACCCTGGCGGCAAGGCTCCGGCTCGGAACCATCCTCGGCGCCGACCGCGACCGGATCGCGCCGTCGCGCCGCTTCTATGCCGGCGGCGGCGGCTCGGTGCGCGGCTACGGCTTCCAGCGGCTGGGGCCGCGCGACCCGGTCTTCGACGATCCGATCGGCGGCCGAAGCCTCACCGAATTCGCGGTCGAGGCCCGGATCCGATGGGGCAATTGGGGCTTGGTGCCCTTCCTCGACGGAGGCAACGTCTCGACCTCGCCCCTGCCCAAGTTCGACAATCTGCGCTTCGGCGCAGGCGTCGGAATCCGCTACCACACGCGCTTCGGGCCGATCCGTGTCGACGTCGGAACGCCGCTCAATCCGAGCAGCGGCGATTCCCGGGTCGCGGTCTACGTGTCGCTCGGCCAGGCCTTTTGATGGACGAGGGCGAGGCTCCGCCGCCGCCGCCGCGCCGCCGCCGCCGGTGGCTGTCCAGGCTGGCGAAGTGGGTGGTCGGCCTCGCTTTGGTCCTGGCCGCCGCGGCCGCGCTTCTCGCCGTCTTTCTCGACACCGGCGCCGGCCATCGCTTCATCGCCGACCGGATCGCCGCGATGGCGCCCAGCTCCGGCCTTCGGATCCATATCGGCCGGATCGAAGGCTCGATCTGGAGCGGCACCAGGCTTCGCGACGTCCGGCTCTACGATCCGCAGGGCCTGTTCGCGGAATCGCCCCTGATCGAGGTGGATTGGCAGCCGCTCGGCTGGATCACCAACCGCTTGGTCATCCACCGCCTCGAGGCCGACCTCGCCACCCTTCACCGCCTTCCCAAGATGAGGCCCAGCGAGCGGCCGGGGCCGGTCCTCCCCGGCTTCGATATCCACGTCGGACGTCTTGACGTCGCCCAGCTCAGGATCGGCAAGGCCGTGACCGGGCGGCCGCGCGTGGCGAGGCTTGCGGGCGAGGCCGACATCCGCTCGGGCCGGGCGCTGGTCAGGCTCCAGGCGGCGGTGAAGGACGGCGGCGACCGGCTCTCCTTGCTCCTCGACGCCCAGCCGGACCGCGACCGCTTCGACCTCGACGTCAAGCTCGAGTCGCCGGCCAGCGGGGTCGCCGGAGCGATGCTCGGCACCGGCCGGCCGATCGTCCTCACCGTGGACGGCGACGGCAGCTGGACGCGGTGGAACGGTGTCGCCCGGCTCGACCTGTCCGGGCGGCGCGCCGCCGACCTTCGGCTCCGCGCCGAGAGGGGCCGCTACAGCCTCGCCGGCCGGATCGCCCCGGCGCAATATTGGAAGGGCAGGAAAGCGAGGCTGACCGCGCCGGTCGTCCAGGTGTCCGGCGCCGCCACGCTCGACGACCGCCAGCTCGAGGGGCGGCTCGCCTTGCGCTCGCCGGCGATGAGCGTCGTCGCGACGGGGACGATCGACCTCGCCCGAAGCGCCTTTCGCGATTTTCGGGTCGGCGCCGACCTGCTCCGGCCGCCGGCCCTTTTCCCCAACATGACCGGCCAGAAGGTTCGGCTGGTCGCCCGGCTCGACGGCCCCTTCAAGACCTTCGCCTTCGCCTATCGACTGACCAGCCCGAGGATCGCGTTCGACAAAACGGGCTTCGAGGACGTCTGGGCGCAGGGCCGGGGACGCTTTTCGAAAGCGCCGGTGACGGTGCCGCTGGTGATGTCGGCAAGGCGGGTGACCGGGGTCGGCGACGTCGCCGGCGGAATCCTCGCGAATTTGAGGGTCGAGGGACTGCTCAAGGTGACCGGCAAGGCGCTGACCGGCGAAGGGCTGAACCTCACCTCCGACAAGCTGAAGGGCAAGCTCAGCCTGTTCGTCGATCTGATCACCGGCCGCTTCGACGTCGTCCTGTCGGGCGGCCTCACCCGCTATCTGATCCCCGGACTCGGCATCGTCGACGTCGCCACGGAGCTCAAGGTGGTCCGGCACCCGAGCGGCAAGGGCACGCTCGTCACCGGCAAGGGCCGCGCCTGGGTAAGGCGGTTCGACAACAGGTTCCTCGCCGGCCTGGCGGGCGGCCTTCCCTATCTCGAGGCCGACCTCGTCCGGGGCAATGATTTCATCCTCCATTTCCGAAACCTCGTCCTCACCGCGCCGAAGATCCGGATTGCCGGCACCGGCTTCCGGCGCCGCGACGGCAGTTTCTTCTTCGAGGGCAAGGGCGCCCAGTCGACCTACGGCCCGTTCGCCATGAACCTCGACGGACGAATCGAGCGGCCGAAGCTGGCGATCCGCCTCGCCCGGCCGAACGCGGCGCTGGGGCTGAGCGACGTGCTTCTCAACCTCGATCCCACGCCCACCGGCTTCGTCTACCGGGCGGCGGGCGGATCGCATCTCGGCCCCTTCACCTCGACAGGCGCGATCCTGCTGCCGAAGGGCCAGCCGGCGCTGATCCAGGTTGCGGCGATCAACGTCTCGAGCACGCGGGCCTCGGGCGCTCTGCGCTCCGACCCCGGCGGCTTCACCGGGAAGCTCGACGTCGACGGCGGCGGGCTCTCCGGCCGGCTGGTGTTCAGCCCGTTCAACGCTCTCCAGCGCATCGCCATCGATCTTCGCGCCGACAATGCCCGGTTCGCCGGCCCGCCGCCGATCGTGATCCGGAGCGGCCGGCTGGAAGGCGTCGCCTTGCTCGACCCCGCGGGCACCTCGCTCAAGGGCAGCCTGACCGCCCGGGGCCTGAGCCGGGGCGCGCTCTCCATCGCCAGCCTCGGCGCGACCGGCGAGCTTCACGGCGGGAGCGGCCAGATCAAGGCCCGGATCGCCGGCACGCGCGGCCGCGACTTCGTCTTCGACACCGTCGCCGACATCGCCCCGGGCCGGCTCCGGCTGACCGGCCGAGGCACCGTCGACCGGCGCGCCATCGTCCTGACCGAGCCCGCCCTGCTCGTCCGCGAAGGCGACGGCTGGCGCCTCGCTCCCACCGCTTTGACCTTCGCGGGCGGCGACGCCACCGTCTCCGGCCTGTTCGGCGGATCGACCAGCGAATTGAACGCGCGGGTGCAGAGCATGCCGCTGGGCGTGCTCGACATCGGCTGGCCCCGGCTCGGCCTCGGCGGAAGCGCGTCGGGGACGTTGCGCTACCGCTTCGGAGCGGTCGGCGAGCCGAGCGGCGACGCCAATCTGCGGATCCGGGGCCTCACCCGCTCCGGGCTCGTCCTCTCGTCGCGGCCGGTCGACATCGGCCTGGCCGCGAAGCTCGCCGGCGGCAATGCGGCGCTTCGGGCGGTCGCCGTCAGCGATGGGCGAACGATCGGCCGGGCGCAGGTTCGGCTCGCGCCGATCGGGCGGAGCGGCAATATCGGAGAGCGCCTGAGCGCCGCGCCTTTGTTCGCTCAGCTTCGCTACAACGGCCCGGCCGATACGCTCTGGCGACTGACCGGGGTCGAGCTTCTCGACGTCTCCGGCCCGGTCGCGGTCGGCGCCGACGCCCGCGGCACCTGGAACAACCCGCAGATCCGCGGGTCGCTAAGGACCGAGCGGGCCCGGATCGAGAGCGCGGTCACCGGAATGGTGATCGACAATGTCCGGGCGGCAGGCCGGTTCGGAGGCTCCAAGCTCGTCCTCGACAGCTTCGCCGGAACCACCAAGCGGAGCGGCTCGGTGACCGGCCGGGCCACTTTCGACCTCGCCGGCCCCAAGGGGTTCGGGATCGACATCGCGCTTCAGGCCAAGGCCGCGCAATTGCTCGACCGGGACGACATCAAGGCGCAGGTGACGGGCCCCGTCGCGATCCGCTCGGACGGCGAGAACGGAAGCATATCGGGCAAGGTCGACCTGGTCAGCGGCAGCTTCCGACTCGGCAGCGTCACCGCCTCGGCCCAGGTGCCCCGCCTCGCCGTGCGCGAGATCAACCGCCCGGCCGACGAGCGGCCGGTGGCCCGGCGGCTGTCGCCCTGGCGGCTCGACCTCGACGTCGCCGCCCGCAACCGGCTGATGGTGACCGGGCTCGGAATCAACAGCGAATGGAGCGCCGACCTTAAGATCGACGGCACCGTCACCGAGCCGAGGATCAGCGGCCGGGCGGACCTCATCCGCGGCAGCTACGACTTCGCGGGCCGACGCTTCGACCTCGAGCGGGGCCAGATCCGCTTTCTGGGCGAATCCCCGGTCAATCCGGTGCTGGACATCACCGCCGAGGGCGGAGTCCAGGGCCTCAACGCCGTCATCCGGGTGACGGGCCGAGGCCAGCGTCCGGAAATCGGCTTCACGAGCATTCCGGCGCTGCCTCAGGACGAATTGCTCAGCCGGCTCCTGTTCGGCACCTCCATCACCAACCTGTCGGCGCCGGAAGCGCTCCAGCTCGCCGCGGCGGTGGCCTCGCTGAACAATAGCGGCGGCGGCCTCGATCCGATCAACGCGGTTCGAGCCGCCACCGGCCTCGATCGGCTGCGCATCGTTCCGGCCGACATCACCACCGGCCAGGGCACCGCGATCGCCGCCGGCAAATATCTCGGCCGGCGAGTCTATGTCGAGGTGGTGACCGACGCGCGCGGCTATTCGGCGACCCTCGTCGAATATCAGATCACCCGCTGGCTCTCGCTCCTCTCCAGCATCTCGACCATCGGGCGGGAGAGCGTGAACGTCAGGGTGTCGAAGGATTATTAGCGACCCGTCATGCCGGACTTGATCCGGCACCCATGAACACGGCTCGTGGAAAGTCGGCACCGCCCGTGTTCGTGGATCCCGGCTTTCGCCGGGATGACGGCCGATTGACCCATGTTTACAATCGCTCGCTCGGACCGTCAGCAGTTCGTTAACGCTCCCGGGCTTATGCATCGGCCAGCCTCGAATTGGGGATGGGCATCGTAATGTCTCCGGACGACGAACAGGGCTTCGACAGCGGCCGGCGCGCAGAACGGCTTGCGCTCGACGCAGAAACCCGGCTCAGGCCCAACAGCTGGAGCAGCCTCCAGATCGCGATGCTGGACCTGTCGGCCCTGGGCTTCCGCGCCGAATGCGAGGCTCGGGTCAAGCCGGGCAGCAGCGTCTCCCTCGACGTTCCCGGAATCGGTGCCGTCGACGCCCAGGTCGAGTGGCAGCAGGGCGACCAGTTCGGCGCCCGGTTCTTCCAGCCCATCGATCTCGCCATCTGCCGATGGACCTTCCGTAAACACCGGCCCACCCTGGCGCGACTGTTGGTGGAGCGTTCGGCGAAGCGGGCCGGGCGGCGCGGCGCGGAAGGGCCATCGAGGCGCGAAGCCCTGTCGGCGATGCCGATTCGAACGGACATCGCACCGGCGCGAATCGGCAAGCGCCAATAAGCGCTTTCTTAACCTGGGTTACCTAGGCTCGCTCCACCAGGCTCCGGGGAGAGCCGGCGGTTCATTATCGGGGCGCGGCAAGCGATGCGCAAAGGGCGGTTCGCCGGTTTGAGCGACAAAGGCCAGGAGGCCGTCACTCCGCCGGTGCTCGCGGAGCTGCTCCGGTTCGATTTCACCCCCGCCGCCGACGAAGACGACGACCGCGCCGCCCGCGAGCGAGCCCGAGCGGTCCAGCTCTCCTTGCCGCTCCTGGCCGGCTCCCATGCCTTATGGGGTGCGGTCCTGATCTGGGGCCTCGCCGAGTCCGGCGCCACCGCCGGACTCGGCGGGCTGGCCGTTTTGCTTCTCGCCATCCTCCTGCTCGACGGCGCGCTCTGGTTCGGACTGGGAAGGCGCGAGCTTCGCCCGTATCAGGCGATGCGGATCACCGCCCTGCACGGCGCCGCCACCGCCGGCCTGTGGCTCGCTTCCGCCTTGCTGGTCGCGCCCGAAGCCCAGACCCTTCTCGTCAAGGCCGCGCTCGTCGCCGGCGCCGGATCCGCGATCGCCGTCTTCTTCACGGTGCCGCTGCTGATGATCCTGGCCGTCTCGACGACCTTCCTGGTCGCGATCTTCATGCCGAGCGAGGAGCCGGTCGCCGCCATCGGCGGCGCCTTCAGCCTCTTCCTCCTGTGCCTCGGAATCGCCCGCTCGCGCCAGTTCCTCTTCGCGGCCCGACAGCGCCTGGCCCTCGAATGGCAGGCGGAAAAGGCCCGCCGCTTCGTCGCCGACTTCGAGGCGAGCGGCCGCGGCTGGTTCTGGGAGACGAACGCCGACGGCGCCCTGACCTACGTCTCAGAACCGCTCGCCGCTCATCTCGGGCTCGCCGCCGCGGGGCTGATCGGCCGCCGCTTCGAGGAGGTGCTCCTACTCGATTCCGCCGAAGGCGACGACAGTCGCCGGACTTTGGGCTTTCACCTCTCCGCGCGCTTCCCCTTCGCGGACGCGATCGTGCGCGCGCCGACCGCCGAGGATGTCTGGTGGTCGCTTTCGGGAAGCCCCAATTTCGACGATTACGGCCGATTCCTCGGCTTCCGCGGCCTCGGCAGCGATCTGAGCGAGCAGCGGCGAAGCGAGGCCGAGGCGAGCAAGCTGGCGCGCTACGACAGCCTGACCAACCTGCCCAACCGGGCGATGATGCGCTCGATGCTGGATCAGGCGCTCGCCAATGCCGACGCGCGCCGGCGCGGCTGCGCCTTGATGATCGTCGATCTCGACCGCTTCAAGCAGGTCAACGACACGCTCGGCCACCCGGTCGGCGACAAATTGCTGAAGAAGGTCGCGGGCCGCCTCACCGAAGTGCTCGGCGAGGACGGCCAGGTCGGCCGGCTCGGCGGCGACGAGTTCGAGGCGATCCTGCCCGGGATCGAGGAGGAGGGCCGGCTGTCCGAGCTGGCTCGGCGGCTGATCGAGCACGTCTCCCGGCCCTACGAGATCGAGGGCCATGAGGTCCGGATCGGAACGTCGGTCGGGATCGCTGTGGCCGTGCCCGGCAAGACCGTCGCGGAAGGGCTGATCAAGAATGCCGACGTCGCCCTTTACGCCGCGAAGGCGGACGGCCGCGGCACCTTCCGCTTCTTCGCTGAGGAGATGCACGCCCTCGCCACCGAACGGCAGGCATTGGAGAAGGACCTTCGCGAGGCGCTGGCGAACGGCCAGCTCGCCTTGCTCTACCAGCCGATCGTCGATTCGGTCTCGGAAGAGGTGGTCGCCTTCGAGGCCTTGCTGCGCTGGCACCATCCGGTGCGCGGGCTGCTTCCGCCCGCACTCACCATCCCGCTCGCGGAGGAAAGCGGGCTGATGCCGCGGATCGGCGACTGGGTGCTGAGGACCGCCTGTGCCGAAGCGGTGAAATGGCCGAGCCACATAAGGGTGGCGGTCAACCTGTCCCCCGTCCAGTTCGCCGATCCGGCGCTTGCGGCCAATGTGACCGGGACCCTCGCCGCCTCGCAGCTGGATCCGGATCGGCTCGAGCTCGAGATCAACGAGGCGGTGTTCCTTACCGACCGCAAGGTCACCGAAGCGACCCTGACCCGCCTGCGCGGCCTCGGGGTCCGGCTCGCCCTCGACAATTTCGGAACCGGCCATTCGGGCCTGGGCCATTTGCGCGATGCACCGCTCGACAAGATCAAGATCGACCAGAGCTTCGTCCGAGGCGCCGCCAACCCAGGCAGCCGCAACGGCGCCATCGTCCGCGCCATCGTCGTCCTCGCCGAAAGCCTCGGCATGGATACGACCGCACAGGGCGCCGAGACGATCGAGGAGCTTACTCTGATCCGCCGGCTCGGCTGCTCGCAGGTGCAGGGCTTCGTCTTCGCCAGGCCGTTGCCGGCGGACGAGGCGCTGGCCCTGGCCACGGAGAGCGGACCGTCCGCCGAAGTCGTCGGCTTCAGCCGCCCGCCCCGCCACCGGCTGATCCGCAACGGCACCTTGCTCTATAACGGGCGAGCGCTTCCGGTCAGGCTGCGCAACATCTCCGCCGGCGGCGCGATGATCGAGAGCGACCGGACCCTCGACCCCGGCACATCGGTGGAGCTCGACCTCGACTCGGCCGGAACCCTCGCCGCCGAAGTCCGCTGGTGCCAGCAGGGCCGGGTCGGCCTCCACTTCGCCGAGGCGTTCGCGCTCGGCAAGCTGGCGCGGACCCGCGAGCGGGAGAAGGCCCGGGCGGTGAGATAGAGCGAGAGGCCGTTCGGGCTGAGCTTGTCGAAGCCCTCTCCTTCTCCCGGTCTCTGCGAAAGCAGGGGCTTCGACAGGCTCAGCCCGAACGCGGGGGGGAATGCCCCTTCGCCTAACGGGCTAGAGCATGATCATTTTAGACTGAAGCGCTGTCTCATCCCGTCATGCTGAACTTGTTTCAGCATCCAGCTTTCCGCTTCCCGGGCAAGCGACCAGCTGGACCCTGAAACAAGTTCAGGGTGACGCGATGTCGGGAAAAAGTCCGCGATTCATTCTCAAGCGATCACGGCCTAGCTCGAATAATAAAGGTCGTATTCGACCGGGCTCGGGGTCGTCTCCCAGCGCATCTGCTCTTCCCACTTGAGCTCCATGTAGGCGTCGATCTGGTCGTCGCTGAACACGTCGCCCTTGGTCAGGAAGGCGCGGTCGTTCTGGAGCGAGACGAGCGCCTCGCGAAGCGAGCCGCACACGGTCGGGACGTTGACCAGCTCCTGCGGCGGCAGGTCGTAAAGGTTCTTGTCCATCGGATCGCCCGGGTGGATTCGGTTCTGGATTCCGTCGAGGCCCGCCATCAGGATCGCCGAATAAGCGAGATAGGGATTGGCGAGCGCGTCGGGGAAGCGGAACTCGACCCTTTTGGCCTTCTCGCCGGCGCCGTAGGGTATCCGGCACGAAGCGGAGCGGTTTCGGCTCGAATATGCAAGGAGCACCGGCGCCTCGAAGCCGGGGACGAGACGCTTGTAGCTGTTGGTGGTGGGGTTGGTGAAGGCGTTGAGCGCCTTGGCATGCTTGATCACCCCGCCGATGAAGTAGAGCGCCATCTCGGACAGGCCCGCATAGCCGTTACCGGCGAACAGGGGCTTCGAACCGTTCCAGATCGAGAAGTGAGTGTGCATGCCCGAGCCGTTGTCCGACTTGATCGGCTTGGGCATGAAGGTCGCGGTCTTGCCATAGGCCTGGGCGACCATGTGGACGACATATTTGTAGATCTGCATCCGGTCCGCGGTCTGGACGAGCGTCCCGTAGGTGAGGCCGAGCTCGTGCTGGGCGGCGGCGACCTCGTGATGATGCTTGTCCATGGGCAGGCCCATCTCGAGCATGGTCGAGACCATCTCTCCCCTGATGTCCATGGCGCTGTCGACCGGAGCGACCGGGAAATAGCCGCCCTTGGCGCGCGGCCGGTGGGCGAGGTTGCCGCCCTCATATTCGCGACCGGTGTTGGTAGGCAGCTCGACGTCGTCGATCCGGAAGTAGGAGCTGTTGTAGCCGTCCTCGAACCTGACGTCGTCGAACATGAAGAATTCGGCCTCGGGGCCGACGAAGACGGTGTCGCCGACACCGGTGCCCTTGAGGTAGTTCTCGGCGCGCTTGGCGGTCGAGCGCGGGTCGCGGGCGTAAAGCTCGCCGGTGCCGGGATCGACGATGTCGCAGAAGACGACCAGCATCGGCGTCGCGCTGAACGGATCGACATAGACGGCGCCTAGATCGGGCTTGAGGATCATGTCCGATTCGTTGATCGCCTTCCAGCCGTTGATCGAGCTTCCGTCGAACATGAAGCCGTCGTTGAGCTGGTCCTCGTCGACCGCTCCGGCGACCATCGAGAGGTGCTGCCACTTGCCGCGCGGGTCGGTGAACCTCAAATCGACCCACTCGATCTCCTCGTCCTCGATCCGCTTCAGAACCTTGCCCGCGTCGCTCGCCATGATGCCTGCCTCCGTAAGGGAAATGTACCCCCCTCCCGTTCGGCCCGAGCTTGTCGAAGGCCTCCCTTGTCCCTTCCGGCGCCCGGAAAGAAGGAGAAGGCTTCGACAGGCTCAGCCCGAACGGGGTGGATCGTGCGTTCATCCTTTCCAAGGCTGCGGGGAGCCGTCCAGATGAGTCAGCCCTTGTGTGAACATTTCACGTGGGCGAATTCAGAACGGCCTTCGCTGCGCCGCGATCAGCATCCTCAGGAGCATCGCCACCGGGCGCGGCACTCCGACCCTGCCCTCGAGCCACAGGCTGACCGCCGAGCGGCTGACCCCGATCGCCGCGGCGAGATCATTCTGGGTGCGGTAGCCGAGCGTGCGCATCGCGGTGCGCAGCTCCTCGGGCGACATGGAGGCGAGGCGGGGGTCGTCCACGGGGTGGCTTTACCCCCGCCGTCATCCCGGCGAAAGCCGGGACCTCAGGGAGGATAGCCGTGGCGCCCTTTCCGGCCCGAGGCCCCGGCTTCCGCCGGGGTGACGGTGGGGCGGCCCTCCGT
This sequence comes from Allosphingosinicella sp., assembly GCA_035629855.1. Lineage (GTDB taxonomy): Bacteria > Pseudomonadota > Alphaproteobacteria > Sphingomonadales > Sphingomonadaceae > Allosphingosinicella. Next base: position 21,668 of record DASQLT010000065.1, on the reverse strand, counting down.
CTAGATCGCGTCCGATCCCCGCTCGCCGGTGCGGATCCGAAGCGCCTCCTCGACGTCGATGACGAAAATCTTGCCGTCACCGATGCGCCCGGTGCGGGCGGCGTTGGCGATGGCCTCGACGACTCGCTCGGCGAGGCCGTCCTCGACCACGACCTCGAGCTTCACCTTGGGAAGGAAATCGACGACATATTCGGCGCCGCGATAAAGCTCGGTATGGCCCTTCTGGCGGCCGAAGCCCTTGGCCTCGGTGACCGTTATCCCCGAGACCCCGACGTCGTGAAGCGCCTCCTTCACTTCGTCCAGCTTGAACGGCTTGATGATCGCCTCGATCTTCTTCACCGGCCGACTCCTGCACCTGTTGCGCCGCAGCATAGCGGCGCGGGGGTGTCGCGCAAGCATTGCCAAGCTTCCGTTCGGCGTAGACACTGCCCGCTTGGCAAGGGGGAGACTCCCGATGGGTGTCGAAGTGATCGACGGCATTGTCGAGGCGGCCGTGGTGAAGCGGTCGGCGGCGAAAACGATATTGTACGAAAGCATCACCATCCGAACGACGGCGGGAGCCGAGCGGCGGCTGGAAAAGGTCGCCGTCGCGCCGGATGTGGCCGCGGCGCTCCAGCCCGGGACCGAGGGCCGCTTCTACGGCTATAAGGCGATCGACCATCGCGGCCTGTTCGCCCTTCGCACCCGCGACGGCCGCTCGGCCTTCGCCATCCCGACCGGCAACGAGCGGATCATGCTGATGGCCGCGATCTTCAGCGCGGTCGGCTTCGTCGTCTTCCTGCTGGCGGGCAAGGGCATCGGCCTGCTCGCCCTGGTCACGGCAGTGCTGACGACGATCGGTTATTTCAAATATCGAAGCACGCGAATCGAGGGGCGGGCGCGGTACGACGCCGACGCCGAATATACCCGAGGCTTCGCCTGACAGGCCGTCAATCGTGCCTGGCGATCCAGTCCTCGACGACCGGGGCGATCCGGTCGCGCCATTTGCTGCCGTTGAAGATGCCGTAATGGCCGACCCCCTTGGCGAGATGATAATGTTTCATGTCGCGGGGGAGCTTGGTCGAGATATCGAGCGCGGCCTTGGTCTGGCCGATGCCCGAAATGTCGTCGCGCTCGCCTTCGATGGCGAGCAAGGCGACGTCGCGGATCGCGGCGGGATCGACCCGCCGGCCGCGATGCTCGAGCTCGCCCTTGGGGAGCAGATGGCGCTGGAAGACGACGTCGACCGTCTGAAGGTAGAATTCGGCGGTCATGTCGCAGACCGAGCGATATTCGTCGTAAAAGGCCTTGCTCGCCTCGGCGCTCTCGCCGTCGCCCTGAACGAGATGCTTGAACATCTCATAATGGCCGGTGAGGTGATCGCCCAGGTTCATCGCCATGAAGCCGGCGAGCTGAAGGAAGCCCGGATAGACCGCCCGGCCGGCGCCGGGATAGGAATAGGGGACCGACGCGATGACGTTCTGCTGGAACCAGCTGTGCGGACGCTGGGTGGCGACCGTATTGACCGCGGTCGGCGCCTTGCGGGTATCGATCGGTCCGCCCATCATGGTGAGGCTGCTCGGCCGCGCCGGATTCTTGTCCGCGCTCATCACGGCGGCGGCGGCGTAGCAGGGCACCGAGGGCTGGCAGACGGCGAGCATGTGCGGGCGCCCCTTCCCGTCCCGACCGATATGTTCGAGAAACTCGACCAGATAGTCGATATAATCGTCGAGATCGAAGCGGCCGGAATCGAGCGGCACGAGCTTGGCGTCGCGCCAATCGGTTATGAAGACGTCGTGCTTCGGAAGCATCCGCTCCACCGTTCCGCGAAGCAGGGTCGCGTAATGGCCGGACATCGGGGCGACGATGAGGAGCCTGGGCCCGCCTTTCACGCCTTCCCGGCGGAAATGCTTGAGCTGGCCGAACGGCTTCCTCAGCACGACCTCCTCGCGGACGGCGACGCTCTTGCCCCTGACGAGGGTCGTATCGAGCCCGAACTCCGGCTTTCCATACGGCGCCGAGGCGTGGGCGAAGACATTGAGCGCGGACGCGACGATTGGGCCCATCTGGCTGTAGGCGAACGGATTGGCGGGATTGTTCAGCCAGCCGGCGCCGATCGTGGCGAGATTGGAAGCTCCGGCGAGCAGCGAACGCTGCATTTCATAGGCGTCATATAACATGTGGGGCCTTAGATGGTGCGGTGCGGCAGAGCCGTCAACGGAAAACGCGTTTCGAGTCGAAACCATCCACAAATGAGATGGGTCCTCGTTCGTCGCCCCAGCGAAGGCCTGGGGCCCGTGGGGTGAAAGGTTCGGCGCATTTCACTCCTTGGGGTCCCAGCCTGCGCTGGGCCGACGCATCCTTCGCCGGGATGACGGGGAGCCTCCCCCCTGCTACCGCCGCCCTATGGCCGAAACCCCGGACGAGACTGCGAGCCCGCGCCGCATCGCCAATCTGGCGCTGATCTGGCGCTTTACCGCGCGCTACAAGGGCCATGTCGCGGGCGCGCTCCTGGCCCTGCTGGTGGCGGCGTCGGCGACTCTCGCCATCCCCGCCGCCTTCAAGCTGATCATCGACCGGGGCTTCACCGGCAGCGGCGGCGATATCGGCCGTTGGTTCCAATATCTGCTCCTCATCGTCGTCGTGATGGCGATCGCCACCGCCACCCGCTTCTATTTCGTCTCCTGGCTGGGCGAACGGGTGGTCGCCGACGTTCGCGAGGCGGTGCAGCGCAACCTGCTTCGGCTGGCGCCGTCCTTCTTCGAGGAGAATCGCCCCTCGGAGATCGCCTCGCGGCTCACCGCCGACACCACGATCATCGAGCAGGTGGTGGGCACGACCCTTTCGGTGGCGCTTCGCAACATCGTGATGGGTATCGGCGGGATCGTCTATTTGCTCGCTCTGGCGCCCAAGCTGACCGCCATGCTCCTGCTCGGGATCCCGGTCGTGATCCTTCCGATCGTCTTCCTCGGCCGCCGGATCCGCAACGTCTCGCGCTTCGGCCAGGATCGGATCGCGGAAGTGGGCGCGATGGTCGACGAAGTGCTCGGGGCGATGAAGATCGTCCAGGGCTTCGGCCAGGAATCGCGCGAGGCGAGCCGCTTCGCCGAGGCGGTGGAGCGGGTGTTCCAGACGGCGCGCCGGCGGATCGTGCTGAGGGCGCTGATGACGGCCGGAGTGATCGCGCTCATCTTCGGATCGATCACGATGGTGATGTGGCAGGGCGCGGTCGACGTCCAGTCCGGGGCGATCAGCGGCGGCACGATCGCCGCCTTCGTCCTCACCGGCGGCCTCGTCGCGGGCGCCTTCGGGGCGTTGACCGAAGTCTATGGCGATCTCCTCCGCGGCGCGGGCGCGGCCGGACGGCTCACCGAGCTCCTTCACGAGGAGTCCGAAATCAAGGCCCCGGCGCGGCCGAGGAGCCTGCCCTCGCCGGGCCGGGGCGCGCTCGAGTTTCGCGACGTCACCTTCCGCTATCCGACCCGCCGCGAAGTCAGCGCGCTCCACACCTTCTCGCTCGCCGTGGCGCCCGGGGAGACGCTGGCGGTGGTTGGCCCGTCGGGAGCCGGCAAGTCGACCCTGTTCCAGCTTGCCCAGCGTTTCTACGATCCGGAAGCCGGGTCGGTGCTTCTCGACGGAGTGGCACTGCCCGACGCCGATCCGGCCGAGGTGCGGGCCCGGATCGCGGTCGTTCCCCAGGACATCGTGATCTTCGCGGCCAGCGCCCGCGACAATCTGCGCTACGGGCGCTGGGACGCGTCGGACGAGGCCTTGTGGTCGGCGGCGGAGACCGCCAACGCGGCGGAGTTCCTGAGCAAGCTGCCCGACGGGCTCGACACCTATATGGGTGAAGGCGGAGCGCGGCTTTCGGGAGGCCAGCGCCAGCGGCTCGCCATCGCCCGGGCCGTGCTTCGGGACGCGCCTTTGCTTCTCCTCGACGAGGCCACCTCCGCTCTGGACGCGGAAAGCGAGCGGCTCGTCCAGCGCTCCCTCGAGCGGCTGATGGCCGACCGCACGACCATCGTCATCGCCCACCGCCTGGCGACCGTCCGAGCGGCGGACCGGATCGTGGTCATGGAGCAGGGCCGGATCGTCGAGCAGGGCAACGATTCCAGCCTGCGCGCCCAGGGCGGCCTCTACGCCCGTCTGGCGCGCCTCCAGTTCGACGGAATGGCGGCGTAGACTAGAAAATCCTCCCCATCGCAGATGGGGAGGGGGACCAGGCGAAGCCTGGTGGAGGGGTAATGCGCAGGCCTGTTCCAGCTACCCCTCTGCCACCCTTCGGGTGGTCCCCCTCCCCACGGCGTTGCCGTGGGGAGGCAAAAAAAGGGCGGCCCGAATGGACCGCCCAAAGGAGGATTTCAGAGAGCTTGACCCGTCAGAACGTCGCGTAGGCCTCGTTGCCGACGAAGCCCATTTTCTCGACCCGAGCGCGCTTGGTGACGGCGAGGACTTCGTCGACCAGCTCGTAGCGGGCGTTGGGATCCGGCTGGAGATGAAGCTCTGGAACCGGATTCATCGTCTGGGTCGAATCGAGATATTGGCGAAGGATCCCCTGATCGATCGGTGAGCCGTTCCACAAGATCTGGTCCTGCGGCGTGATCACGATCTTGTTCTTCACCGGGTCGATGGGCGGCGGCTGCTGGTTGGGCTGGTCCTGTGGAAGGTCCAGCTTCACCGCGTGCGTCTGGATCGGGATCGTGATGATGAACATGATGAGCAGCACCAGCATGACGTCGATCAGCGGCGTCGTATTGATGTCCATCATAGGTTCGTCGTCCGAACCCCCGACTGCCATTGACATAAGCTCTAACTCCTAAACCTGTTGTCGCCCAAATCCCGAAGACGGAGCCTCAGAGACGGGCGCCGCCTTTCGGAGGCGGCTCGGAAATGAAGCCGACGCGGGCGAAGCCGGCCCGCTGCATCGTGTAGATGGCGCCGCCGACGCATTTGTAGGGCGTATTGATATCCGCCCGGATATGCGCCTCCGGCATATTCTCTTCGGTGATGTTCTCGACCCCGCCGACATTCTTGATCTCGTCCTCCAGCTTCTTCACCGCCCGCTGGAGCAGTTCGTCGCTGTTCATCCTGGTGAGACCCCAGTAAACCTCGCAGGTACCGCCCGGGCCGCCGACCACGGAGAGAGAGACGTTCTCCGGCTTGGTCTGGGTCGCCTCGAAGTCCACCTTTGGCAGCTTCATCGGGATCGTCTGGACGACGACCGGAATGGTGATCAGGAAGATGATGAGGAGCACCAGCATGACGTCGACGAGCGGCGTCGTGTTGATGTCGGACATCGGCGTTTCTTCGCCGGTTTCGCTCTCTTGGCCGACATTCATCGACATGGTCGGTAATCCTATCCTGGCTCGAGCACGGCGGGTGCAGGCGCCGGCGGAGCGTCGAAGCCCCGCCGGCGCGTTTCGTCAGATTTTCTTCGGGCCGCCATGGGGAGCGCCGACGGCGCTGCCCGTAGCGGTGGTGCCGCCCGGCGAGGCCGCTCCCGGACCCTTGGCCGCGCCCGCACCGGAAGCGGTGGCTCCGGCGGCGGGACGGCCGGCGATGACCGGACGAACGGCGCCGCCCGACATCATGTAGCCGTGCAGCTCGTTGGAGAAGCGGGCCAGCTCCTCGATGATCGCCTTGTTGCGGCGGATCAGCCAGTTGTAGGCGAGCACCGCGGGGACCGCGACGACCAGGCCGAGGGCGGTCATGATCAGCGCTTCGCCGACCGGGCCGGCGACGGTGTCGATCGACGCCTGACCTTCGGCGCCGATCTTCACGAGGGCGCGGTAGATGCCGACCACGGTCCCGAACAGTCCGACGAACGGCGCGGTGGAACCGACCGTAGCGAGGAAGGCCAGGCCGCTCGACAGACGGGATGTGATCGAGCCCTGGCTGCGTGCCAGCGAGTTCAGCATCCAGTCGTGCTGGTCAATCGGATCGGTCAGCTTGTCATGCTGCTCAAGCGCCAGGATGCCGTCGTCGACGATCTGCCGATAGGCGCTGTTCTTTTCCAGCTTCGAAGCGCCCTCGCGCAGGTTCGCCGACTGCCAGAAGGTGGTCCGGGCGCGGCGTCCCTGATTGATGATCTTCTGCTGCTCGAACAGCTTGACGAACAGGACGTACCAGGAACCGGCCGACATGATCACGAGGATGATGAAGGTCGCCCAGGCGATCGCTCCGCCTTCTTCGAGTGCGGCCATGAGGCCATAAGGATTGTCGGCAGGCGGGGTGCCGGGTGCTGGAGTGGCCATGGTCTCTACTTTCCTCTCAGATGGAATTTGAAATCGTGTTTTCCGGTCGATCCGTCCTCAATCGGCCGGGAGACGCCAGACGATTCGGGCGCTGTGGGTATCGGTCGTCGAGGCTCCGGTACTGTCGGTCGCGGGCGAGAAACGTGCACGGGACCTCAATAGCCGGCAGGTCGTGGCGTCGAGCGCCGAAGAGCCGCTCGAAGATGTCACCGTGCAATTGGTGACTCGACCGTTGGCGCCGATCTCAAGTCGGAAGCCCGTGGTTCCGGATTCCCCGGAGCGGACGGCCGAAGCCGGATAATCCTCGTCCGAGAAAAGCGAACCGAGATTCGCCTTGGCACGGGCCGGCGTCACCTTCTTCGGCGGCGGCGGCGGCGGCGGTGGCGGCGCGGGAGGCGCCGGCGGTGCCGGAGGCGCAGTCAGCGTCGGTACGAACGGCGGCGCCTGGTTCACCTGCTGCATCGGCGGAGTCGGCGTATTGGTCCGGACGATCGGCGGCGGAGTCACCAATGGCGGTGGGGTCTGCGGCGTATCCGGCGGCGGCGGCGGCGGCTTCTCCTCGGGGGGCGGCGGCTCCTCCTCCACATTGAAAGTCTTCAGGTCGGCCGCCACCTTCTTGACCACATTATAGGCCAGGCCGGTGATGAGCGCGTAGCCAAGGACGGCATGGAGCAAGGCGACGATGAAGATCGCGCCCATGCGGCCCCGGCTCATCCTGTTGTCAGCATATGCCATTAAACAGCCACACTCCCTCTCTTCGTCCCTCTGTCGGGGACATGCATGTCAGCAACAACGCTGCTGATCCCCAACGGCTCCATCCGAAATGCGATGTATCAACATATCATCCATTGGAGAGGCATTCTCTATCGTGCGACAAAGGAGGACGCAATCCTCCTGTGAATGCAAGGCACTTGCGCCTAAAACAGCCGAAATCCGCCGTTCATCCCTCTAAGCATATGGGAAACGGGATATAAACTTACGGAGGCGGAACGGTGACGGCCACTTTAACTTTTTGTAAACGGGCGATCGCGGCGGCGCTCGTCGCGGTGGCGGCGGCTCCCGCCGAATCGCAGCCCGCTGTGCCGCCCGCTCCGACTTATGCCGATCTCGCCGACCTGGCGCTCGCCGCGCCGGTCGCCGCCCAGGTCCGGATCGCCGAAGCGACGGCGGTCAAGGCCGAACGCGCTCCAGGCCTGGCGCCGGGAATGGCCCGATTCTACGTCGAGGCGGGGTTGGTCTCGTTGATCCGGTCGCCGCAATCGCTGCCGCCGCGCCTGAGCTACCTCGTCGACCTGCCGCGCGATGCCAAGGGCAAGGCGCCCAAGTTGCGCAAGGGCAGCGAATATCTGCTCCTGGCCGCGCCCGTGCCCGGAAAGCCGGGAGAGCTTCGGCTGGCCGCCCCCGACGCCCAGATCGCCTTCACGCCCGAGCGTGCGGCGACCCTTCGCTCGATCGTCCGCGAGGCGAGCTCGGCCTCGCCGCCGCCACGAATCGCCGGGATCGGCCGCGCCTTCCACGTGCCGGGGGCGATTCGCGGCGAGAGCGAGACCCAGATCTTCCTCCAGACCGCCGGTGGCACCCCGGTCTCGCTGACCGTTCTTCGCCGACCCGGCGAGACGCCCTTGTGGGCGGTGGCGCTGAGCGAGATCGTCGACGAGGCGGCCGAGCCGCCGGCGCCCGGCACCCTGCTCTGGTACCGACTCGCCTGCGGACTGCCGAGCGCGCTGCCCCGGCAGAGCCTCGCCGAGGCCGATCCGGAAGGGGCGAAGGCGATCGAGGCGGATTACCGGCTCGTGCTGGAGCGGCTGGGCCCGTGCGTCCGGACGAGAATCCGAGGCTGAAAGGAAGATGGCGGACACCCGTCATCCCGGCGAAAGCCGGGACCCCAGGACGAGAAGTCTCGGCGGGTCTCCCCGAGGTCCCGGCTTTCGCTGGGATGACGGGGCTCAGTTCCACGCCCACCCCACCCCTCTCAATAGGACGTCAGCTCAACTCCGACGCCCGCGCAGTCCGGATAAATGTCCGGCTTGCGGGTCGCTACGCGCAGGCCGGTCACTCCGCGCCGGGCGGCGATCAGGTCGTAAATCGCCCTCGCCGCCGTTTCCTGCAGGTTGAACCGGCGGCCGCCGATCAGGGCCCCGATCTCGGATCGGAGAAAGTCGTAATCCCACGCGCCGCCAGGCTGGTCGTCGGTCGGAAAACTGGCCTCGTCCACCCAGACCTCGACGGTGATCAGCAGCCGCTGATTCGCCCCGACCTCGAAATCGTGGAAGCCGATGTCGGCCGCGACGCAATAATCGTCGAGCACGATCTTACGGCTCCGGGGCGCGAGGCGCTCGGGCGCGAGGCCGTCCAGCTTCACCGCCTCATTCATCGTCGGGCTCCAGAAATTGTACGTCGCGGGCCAGGCCGAGGAATCTCTGGCCGCCGTCGAGGGTGAGCGTCTGGCCGGTAAAGGTCGGAGTTGCAATTGCGAAGCGGAGCGCGGCGACGATCTCCTCGACCCGGACTCCGCGCCGAAGGGCGTTGAGTCCGTGGACCGAGTCGAAATTCCGCTGGGCGCCGGACACCAGGGTCACCGACGGCGCGATCCCGCAGACCCGGATCCCCCGCCCGGCCCAGGCGCGAGCGCAAAGCTCGGTCAGCCCGGCGAGGCCGAATTTGGACAGGGTGTAGCTGAAGAAATCGGGATTGGGCTGGGCCAGCTTGGCGTCGAGCAGGTTGACGATCAGCCCGCCGCCTTTCGCCCGGGCGGCGAAAGCCTGCGACAGCAACGCCGGCCCCCGCAAATTGGCCGAAAAATGCGCCTCCCAGCTCTCGACGGTGAAATCGTCGGCGCCGTCATAGGCGAAGAGCGAGGCGTTGTTGACCAGCAGCCGGGGCGGCGGAAGCCCGTCCAGGGCCGCCATGATCTTCGTCGCCGATTCGGGGGAAGCGAGATCGGCGGCGACCGTGGCCGCGTTGCCGAGCTCCCGCGCCAGAGCCTCCGCCTCGTCGATCGATCGGCGGCAATGGACGAGCAGGTGCCAGCCGTCCTCGGCGAGCGCCCGGCACAGTGCGGCGCCGATCCGCCTCGCGCCCCCCGTGACGATCGCCGTCCGCGCGCCTTCGAACTCGCTGGCCATGGTGCCGGATAGGATGGACGGAGGCCGTACTCAATATAGCGATGGAGAGGATCTGCGAGACTTTTCACTGGCATCACCGTCACCCTGAACTTGTTTCAGGGTCCAGTTTTCCGCCCGCGAGGCGGTTCGACCCTGGATGCTGAAACAAGTTCAGCATGACGGCAGGGGAAAGCGGCAAGACTTGCTCCCACGCTTCCGCACCGCCAGAGTCGACCTTATGCCCATGCCCCCACCCCTCGACGACCTCGCCGGCCTTTCGCTCGCCGAGATCGCTCGGCTGGCGGAGGCGAAGAAGCTTCCCCCCGTCGACAAGTGGAATCCGACCCATTGCGGCGACAGCGAGATGCGAATCGCCCGCGACGGGACCTGGTATCACCAGGGCAGCCCGATCGGACGGCAGGCGATGGTCCGACTGTTTTCGACCATCCTCCGGCGCGAGGCGGACGGTCGCTTCGTTCTGGTGACTCCGGTGGAGAAGCTCGACATCCAGGTCGAGGACGCGCCTTTCCTCGCCGTGGAGCTCAAGGCCGAGGGCGAGGGCGAGGCGATGTCGCTCGCCTTCCGCCTCAACACCGGCGACCTCGTCGTCGCCGGCCCGGATCATCCCTTGCGCTTCGAGGCGGGCGCCGACGGGCCTCACCCCTATGTCCGGGTCCGCGGCGGGCTCGACGCCCTCGTCGCCCGCCCGGTCTATTACGAATTGGCGGAGCTCGCGCTCGCCGGCGGCGATCCGCCCGGCCTGTGGAGCGGCGGCGCCTTCTTCCCGATGGCCTCGGAATGACGGGCCTGGCCGGGCGGCTTCGAGACGCGCTCGAGCGGGGCCGCCGGCGTCGGCCGATCCTGCTCGAAGGCGATGTGCCGGAAGGCGAGGGTCTCGACGGCGGGGCGGGCGATCTCGTCCCGGCGGCGGTCCTGGTGGCGGTGGTCGACCATGTCTCGCCGACCGTGATCCTGACCGAGCGTCCCGAGACCATGCGCCGGCATCCCGGGCAGATCAGCTTTCCGGGGGGCCGGATCGATTCGCAGGACGACGGCCCCGTCGCCGCCGCCCTTCGCGAGGCCGAGGAGGAGATCGCCCTCCCCCGCCATGCGGTCGAAGTGATCGGCATTGCCGACGTCTACGTTACCGTCACCGGCTTCGAGGTCACTCCGATCCTCGGGGTGGTTCCGCCCGGGCTCGACCTCGAGCCGCAGCCCGGCGAGGTCGCGGCGATGTTCGAGGCGCCGCTCGATTTCCTGCTCGATCCGAGGCATCATGCGGTCCGAACGGCCGCCTGGCAGGGCCGGGAGCGCCGCTATTACGAGATAGAGTGGGAAGGCCGGCGGATCTGGGGGGCAACCGCCGCGATGATCGTCAACCTCTCGCGCCGGCTGGAGCTGGAGTCGGTTCAGTGAAGCTTCCCAAAGCGGCCTGGCAGCGGCGGGACGGGATGAAGGCCCTGCTCGCCGCGCTCGGCGCCGGGGAGGGCGACACGCGCTATGTCGGCGGCTGCGTGCGCGACACCTTGCTCCGGCTCCAGGTCAGCGACGTCGATCTCGCCACCCGCCTGCCTCCCCGGGAGGTCCTGGAGCGGCTCGCCAAGGCGCGGATCAAGGCGGTCCCGACCGGGCTCGCCCACGGCACCGTCACCGCCGTCGTCGCCGGCCAGCCGGTCGAGGTCACGACTCTCAGGCGGGACGTCGCCACCGACGGCCGGCGGGCCACGATCGCCTATACCGACGATTGGCGCGAGGACGCCGCCCGGCGCGACTTCACGATCAACGCCCTGCTCGCCGATCCCGGGACCCTGGAGGTCGTCGATTATTTCGGCGGCGAGGCCGACCTCGCGGCGCGCCATGTCCGCTTCATCGGCGACCCGCTCACCCGGATCGCCGAGGATCATCTGAGGATCCTGCGCTTCTTCCGCTTCTTCGCGCGATTCGGCGCGGGCGCCCCCGACGCCGAGGCGCTCGAAGCCTGCGCGGCGCGGGCCAACGACCTGATGGCGCTTTCGCGCGAGCGGATCGCGGACGAGCTGACCAAGCTCCTCGTCCTTCCGGAGCCGGTCGCCGCCGTCCGGCTGATGATCGAGCGGGGCATTTTGAGGCCGGTGCTTCCGGAGATCGAGGCCGACGGGGCCGAGCGGCTGGACCGGCTGGTTCGGCGGGAGAGGCAGGCCGGAATCGATCCGAACGCGCTTCGGCGGCTGGCCGCCTTGCTTCCCGCCGACGAGGACAGGGCGGCGGCCGTCGCCGCTCGGCTGCGGCTGTCGAACCGCTCCGCCAAGAGGCTCGCGGCCGCGGCCGGCCGCGGTCCGGGCGACGCGGGGTCGCCGGAGGTGCTCGCCTACGCGCTCGGTGCCGAGGAAGCGGTGGACCGGATCCTGCTCGGCGACGACGATCCGGGCGCGACGGCGGCCCTGGCCGGCTGGCAGAGGCCGAGGCTTAGGATCGGCGGCGGCGAGATCATCGCCATGGGCCTCGCCCCCGGCCCGGTCGTCGCCCGGACCCTGCAGGCGATCGAGCGCGAGTGGGCCGAGGCGGGCTTCCCTCCGGAGGCCGCGGCGCAACGGGCGATGGCCCGGCGCCATGTCGAAGCCGCGCTGCGGGAGGGCCGCTAAGCGAAGGTCGGCCCGAAAAAATCGTGACAGTTACCATTTTCCAAAAAAAATCGTGACAGTTACCATTTTCCTATTCGACGCCGCCTGACCGACCCACCGTCGAAAATAGTAACTGTCACGGTTTTTTCGAAAATAGTAACTGTCACGATTTTTTTCTCCCGTTCTTACGGGGGGGGGATTTCATCCGAACGGCTTCTCCTTCGGAAAGCCGTTGGGCGGCATCCGGCCGGCGGCGCCGCGCGCGGCGCGCCAGGGGTTCATGTCGGCCTCGCTGCGGGTCCGCCCGCTCTCGCCGCCCATCGGCCAGCTGAGGCCGTCGGCGAAGCGGAAGCTGGTCGCGTCGCCGAGGCCGCCGTCGCGATAGCGCTGCAGCTGGACGCCCTGGCCGCGGGCCATTTCGGGAAGCTCGGTGAGCGGGTAGACGACCAGCTTCCGGTTCTCGCCGATCACTCCGGCATAATCATGGCCTTCGGCGATCGGGCGAACCGTCTTGAGCCGGGCGCCGGGCTTCAGGTTGACGACCTGCTTGCCCTTGCGGGTCTCGGCGACGGCGCCCGCCGCCGAGGTGAGGAAGCCGCGCCCGTCGGTGGTGGCGAGCAGCAGCTTGTCGGCCGCGGCGGCGCGGAACAAGGTGACGATATTCCCCTCGCCCTCGACGTCGACCATCAGCTTGATCGGCTCTCCGAAGCCGCGGCCGCCGGGCAGTCGGTCGGCCGCGAGCGTATAGAAACGGCCGTCGGCCGCCGCGAGAAGCAATTTGTCGGTGGTGTGGGCGTGGAAGAAGAAGCGGCCGCCATCGCCCTCCTTGAACTTGAGCGCCTCCGCCTCGGCCGGATCGACATGCCCCTTCATCGCCCTGATCCAGCCGCGCTGCGACATGATGACCGTGATCGGTTCGCGCTCGATCATCGCTTCGAGCGGGATCTCGCGGGCCGGGCCGGCTTCCTCGATCAGGGTCCGGCGGCGGCCGAGCTCGGTCGTCGGCCCGTAGCGGTCGCGAAGCGCGTTCAAATCCTTGACCAACCGCTTACGCTGAAGCTTCGGATCGTTGACCAGGGCTTCGAGCCCCTGCCGCTCGGCGGTCAGCTTGTCGCGTTCGCCCCTGAGTTGCATCTCCTCGAGCCTGCGGAGCGAGCGCAGGCGCATGTTGAGTATGGCCTCGGCCTGGCGATCGTTGAGCGAAAACTCGGCGATCATCACCGGCTTGGGCTCATCTTCGGTGCGGATGATCTCGATCACCCGGTCGAGGTTGAGGAAGGCGATGATATAGCCTTCGAGAAGCTCGAGCCGGTCGTCGATCTTGCCGATCCGATATTGCGACCGGCGCATCAGGACGCTGAACTGATGCGCCACCCAGGCCGAGAGCACCTCCTTGAGCCCCATCACCCGGGGAGTGCGGTCGGCGTCGAGCACGTTCATGTTGAGCGGCACCCGAATTTCGAGATCGGTGAGCCGGAACAGGCTTTCCTTCAGCAGCTGCGGATCGATGGTTCGGCTTCGGGGCTCGATGACGATCCGGATCTGGGCGTCCGATTCGTCGCGGACGTCGGCGAGAATGGGCAGCTTCTTGTCGGAGATGAGCGCCGCGATCTGCTCGATCAGCTTGTTCTTGGGCACCTGATACGGGATTTCCGAGATGACGAGCTGCCACATCCCGTTCGGCAGCTTTTCGATTCCGTTCGGTTCCCATTCCGAATCGGCATTCTTCCCTGTCGAGAAGCGGCCCCGAACCCGGAAGGCGCCGCGTCCTGTCGCGTAGGCCAAGGCGATGACCTCGGCACTGTCGACCAGCACTCCGCCGGTGGGGAAGTCGGGTCCCTGCACCTTCTCCATCAGCGCGGCGTGATCCGCCTTGGGATCCTTGATCAGGACGATTGCCGCGTCGACGATTTCGGCGAGATTATGGGGCGGGATCGAGGTCGCCATTCCGACGGCGATGCCGCTGGCGCCGTTGGCGAGCAGGTTCGGGAACAGGCCGGGGAATATCTCCGGCTCCTCCTCCTCATTGTTGTAGGTCGGGCGATAATCGACCGTGCCCTCGTCGAGCCCGGCCATCAGCTCGATCGCGGCGGGGGTCAGCTTGGCTTCGGTGTAGCGATAGGCGGCGGCGTTATCGCCGTCGATATTGCCGAAATTGCCCTGGCCGTCGACGAGCGGGTAGCGGAGCGAGAAATCCTGGGCGAGGCGGACCATCGCGTCGTAGACCGACTGGTCGCCATGCGGATGATATTTGCCGATCGTGTCGCCGACGACCCGGGCGCATTTCTTGTAGCCAGAGGCCGGATCGAGGCGGAGCAGGCGCATCGCCCAGAGCAGTCGGCGGTGAACCGGCTTGAGCCCGTCGCGAACGTCGGGAAGCGAGCGGGCGGTGATCGTGGAGAGAGCGTAGACGAGGTAGCGCTGCGAGAGCGCGTCCTCGAACCTGTGGTTCTGGATCGGATCGATATCGTTCACGGCGTCGGACATGGCCGACCGATAGCAGCGGGATTCGACGGACGCGACACCCGTCTTGCCGATTGTCTACCGATGGGATAATGTAACAAATAACCGGCGAAGATCGGCTCTGAACATGAGAGGAGAGAACGATGCGCAAGGCACTCTGTTTGGGTCTCCTGTTGGCCACCGCCGCCTGCGGCCAGGGGGACAGCGGCACGACGGCCTTGCCCAAGGAGGTCCAGACGTTCGACGCCGGTGAAAGCGCACCGTCGACGGCCGTGGCCGGGGAATCCAGATCCGACGCCCCACGGCCGCCGGGGGTCGCTCCTACCGCCGCCCCGGGGGTCGCGTTCAACTATCACTATGCTTTCAGGCTCCCCGCGGAGAACATCGGCAGGGTCCAGGAGGAGCATGCCCAGGCCTGCGAGAAACTGGGCGTCGAACGCTGCCGGATCACGGCGATGAACTATCGCGACGATGGCGAGCGACATGTCGACGCCCAGCTCGCCTTCAAGCTCGACCCCGCCCTCGCCCGCGCCTTCGGACGGGACGGGATAACCGCGGTCACCAAGGCCGAGGGCGAGCTCCTCCAGGCGGCGATCACCGGCACCGACGTCGGCAGCGAGATCTCGGCGGCAACCCGGGCGCAGGCTCAGCAGTCGGACGAGATCCGCCGGGTCGAGCAGCAACTCGCCCGCCCCGGCCTCAGCTCCGGCGAACGGGTCGAGCTCCAGCAGCAGCTTCAGATGCTTCGCGAGTCGGTCCGGTCCGGGCAGGCTGAGCAGACCGGCCGCCGTCAGCTTCTGGCGAGCACCCCGGTGGTGTTCGACTATCGCGCCGGCAAGACCGGCAGCCGGATCGAGCGCGCGGTCGCCGACGCGGCGGACAATTTCGCCGGCGCCGGGATCACCGCACTGATCGTGCTCGTGACCTTGCTTCCGTGGCTCGTCCTGCTGCTCCTGCTCTGGCTGCTGTGGCGCTGGCTCAACCGGCGCTTCGGGCTCACCGGGCGCTATCCGGAGCCCCGCGAGCCCGTGGAGATCAGTCCGACGGAGGCTTGAAGGCGTCCGCCGGGGCCATCTCGGCCTCGGCGGCCATCTCCGCCAGCAGCCAGTCGCGGAAGGCCCGGATCTTGGCCCGGCCGCGCTTGTGCTCGGGGTAGACCAGCCAGAGGGCCGGGCCGCTGACGACGACCAGGTCGAAGGGCTGGACGAGCCGGCCCGCGGCGAGCTCGCCCCGCCAGTAGAGCGGAGTGAGCAGGCCCACGCCATGGCCGGCGAGGGCGGCATTGCCCTCCAGCGCCTGCGAATCGAGGCGAATGCCCTGGCGAGGGGGCTCGTCCTCCAGTTCGACCCCGGCCTCCTCGAGCCACGGCTTCCACCACCAGTCGTGCGCGTTCAGGCGAGGAACGCGAAGCAGGTCCTCGGGCCGCTCGAGACGGTGACGGTCGCGAAATTCGGTCGTGCAGAGCGGAGTGGCGTAGAGGCAGAAGAGGAAATGCTGCCTGAGGCCCGGCCAGGGGCCGCTGCCCATCCGGACGGCGACGTCGACATCGTCGCGGGCGAAATCGGTCATCGCGTTGGAAGTGAGCAGGCGCACCGCAAGCTCGGGCCTGGCGATCTGGAAGCCGCCGAGCCGCGGCGCGAGCCAGTTGGAGGCGAAGGTCTGGGCGGTGCTGATCGCAAGAACGCTCTCATCCTCGTCGACCAGCCCGGAAAAGCCCTCGCTGAGCCGGTCGAAGGCATCCGACACGATCGGGGCGAGCCGCCGCCCGGCCTCGCTCAAGGTCACCCGCCTTTTCGAGCGGACGAACAACGGCACTCCGAGCCGCTCCTCCAACAGCCTGATCTGATAGCTGACCGCGGCCTGGGTCATCCCCAGCTCGCCTGCGGCCAAGGTGAAATTCTCGTGCCGGGCAGCGGCCTCGAAGACGCGGACGGAGGGCAAGGGCGGAAGATGTCTCATGGGCAGAGTTGATAAGCCCAGCTTATCACCGGCGTCGAGCCTTTAGTTGGACGATCGGGCACCTCCTCTCCCAAATGACTCCTATGAAGCGCCGCACGACGCGGCCCCCAAGCGAAGGAGTGATAAAATGCGCGATGAAATCGACGGCCGCATCTGGGTCCAGCACGGCCATGCTTTTTCCCAGGACGTGGCCAACTTCTTCGCCGCCGTCCGGGCCTCCGTCGGGAGCGCTTTGAAGCGCCTCAACGAGATCGAGTTCGACGCGCCGTGGAAGCGCGACCTGCGCGGCCCCGGGCAGGCCTGAGCCCCCGAGCGATCGAAGGAGACCCGGCATGAGCCATCTCGCCCCCAAGCTCGCGACGATCCTGCTCGCCCTCACCCTGACCGTCTCGGGCGTGATCCTGGGAGCTACCGGGTCCGCCCCGACCCTGCCCCATCCGATCACCCCGTTCGGCTGCCACACCTGACCCGGCAGCCGCCGGCGAGCGCCGGGGGTCCCCTCTCCCCCCGGCGCTCGCTCATTGGCTTCGGTGTCGGGCGCCGAACCAGCGGGTTTGCCAGGTTCGGCACCTGCCGCTACCGCCGCCCGATGCGTTCCGCCCTTGCCCTTGCCCTCCTCGCGGCGCTAGCCGGGTGCTCGGTGTCCGAGCCTCCCGCCTCCCCGCCTCCCGCTCAGCCCGAGCTCATGAAATGGCCCGCACTGCTCGAGCGCGAGCGGCCGGAGCCCGATTCCACGATCGCCTATGGCGCCGACCAGATGCAGAAGGCCGACCTCTGGATCCCCTCCGGCCGCGGCCCGCACCCGACGGTGCTGATGGTCCACGGCGGCTGCTGGCAGACCGAGATCGCCGACCGGCGGATCATGAACTGGATCGCCGCCGATCTCAGGAAGCGCGGCATCGCCGTCTGGAACATCGACTATCGCGGAGTCGACCGGACCGGCGGCGGCTATCCGGGTACCTTCGCCGACACGGCCGCCGCGGCCGACGCCCTGCGCGCCCATGCCGGACGGCATAAGCTCGACGTCGATCCGCTCGTCGCCGTCGGCCATTCGGCGGGCGGGCACCTTGCCTTGTGGCTGGCGGCTCGGCCCGCCGCGGTCCGGCGTCCCCCGAACCCGCTCATTCCGCGCGGAAGCCCGCTCATCGGCGGCGATCCGCTGCCGATCGATACGGTGGTCAGCCTCGGCGGCCTGCCCGACCTCGAGCTCGCCGCGACCCCGCCCGGAAGCGGCTGCGGCACCGAGGTGATCGAGAAACTGGTCGGCCCGCCGACGCTCAGCAGCCGCCACGTCTACGCCGACACGTCCGTGCCCCGCCTGGCCCCGCTCGGCATTCGCCAGGTGCTGGTCAACGGCCTTCAGGACCGGATCATCCCTCCCGCTTATGCCGAGGATTATGCGGCGAAAATGCGCGCCGCCGGCGACACGGTGAAGGTCCGGATGATCGAGAACACCGGCCATGTCGAGCTGATCGCGCCCGAGACCGCGGCCTGGGCCGCGGCGGTCGAGGAGATCGAGGCGGCGCTGGCGCGGAAGGGACGGCGGTGACGGGGCGCCCTTCCCCGTCATCCCGGCGAAGGCCGGGATCGATGAACACCGCCGGAGGAATTGCGGAGATGACCGTGTTCATGGGCCCCGGCCTTCGCCGGGGTGACGATCGATGACCACGCTCGAGCAGGCCCGCGCGCTCGACTCGGCCGATCCGCTCCGCCCCTTCAGAGACCGCTTCTTCCTCCCGGACGGGATCCTCTATCTCGACGGCAATTCGCTCGGCGCTCTGCCGAAGGCCGCGATCGCCCGGCAGCGGGCGATGGTCGAGGAGGAATGGGGCTCCGAGCTGATCCGAAGCTGGAACACGCGCGGCTGGATCGACGCGCCGCAGCGGGTCGGCGCGAAGATCGCCGCCCTGATCGGAGCCAGGCCGAACGAGGTTATCGTCGCCGATTCGACCTCGGTGAACCTGTTCAAGCTGATCGTCGCCGCGGCCGCGCTCGCTCCCGGTCGGGCGCAGCTCTTGTCCGAAGCCGGCAATTTCCACACCGACCTGCACATCGCCGCGGGGGCCGCCGAGCTGGCCGGGCTGCGGCTTGACGTCGTCGAGCGCGAAACGCTCGATTCGGCGATCGGGCAAGAGACCAACCTCCTCCTGCTGACCCACGTCCATTTCAAGGCCGGTTTCCGCTTCGACATGGCCGAGACGACGGCCCGGGCGAAGGCGGCCGGCGCCCTGACCGTGTGGGACCTCAGCCACAGCGCCGGCGCCGTTCCGCTCGACCTCAATCGCGACGGCGCCGAGCTCGCGGTCGGCTGCGGCTACAAATATCTGAACGGCGGCCCGGGCGCGCCCGCCTTTCTCTACGTCGCCGAAGCCCTCCAGGAGCGGCTGATGCCGCCGCTGCGCGGCTGGATGGGCCATGCCGAGCCTTTCGCCTTCACCGACGATTACAAGCCGGCGCCGGGCATGGGCCGCTTTCTCGTCGGCACACCGCCGATGCTCAGCCTGAACGCGCTCGAAAGCGGGGTGGAGAGCTTCGAAGGCGCGGACATGGCGGCGCTCTGGACCAAGTCCGTCGCTCTGTTCGATCTCTTCGCCGATCTCGCCGCCGCGCATTGCCCGCAGCTCGACTGCATCACCCCGCGCGATCCCGAGCGGCGCGGGAGCCATATCAGCTTCCGCCACCCCAACGCCTTCGCGCTTTGCCAGGCCCTCATCGCCGACGGAGTCGTCGGCGACTTCCGGGCGCCGGACGTCGTCCGCTTCGGTCTCACCCCGCTCTACCTGGGATATGAGGACGTCTGGAGCGCGGTCGAGCGGATGCGTGCGATCCTCGACTCCGGCCGCTGGCGCGATCCGCGATATGCGGTACGCGGAAAAGTCACGTAAAATCCACTTGTGTATTATAAACATAGTACACTAGGGTCGGGCGAGACCCGAACCTCGAGAGGTGCCCGATGAATGCCAAGTCCCTTCTGCTCGCCGCCTGCGCTGCCATGACCGTCGCCGCCCTTCCCGCGGTCGCCCAGACGAACGTGCCGCTCATCCCCCGCGAGAAGATCTTCGGCAATCCGACCAAGACCGCCGCGCGGCTCTCGCCCGACGGCAAGTGGCTGTCGTGGATCGCGCCTCGCGACGGCGTTCTCAACGTCCACGTCGCCCCGGCCGCCGACCCGTCGGCGGTGCGTGCCCTCACCCGCGAGACGAAGCGGCCGATCCGCCAATATTTCTGGTCGCCCGACAGCCGGCGGATCCTGTTCATAAACGACGCCGGCGGCGACGAGAATTTCCTCCTCTACGGAGTCGACATCGGCTCGGGCGAGCAGCGCACCTTGACCCCCTTCGAGAAGACCCGCGTACGAATCATCAACATTTCCAACCAGGTCACCGATCGGATTCTGGTCGCAATCAACAACCGCGATCCGAAATGGCACGACGTCCACAGCCTCGACCTCGAGACGGGCAAGCTGACTCCGGTGCTGAGCAACACCGGCAGCTATTCCAACTTCCTTGCCGACGAGCGGCTCGACATCCGCATCGCCGCCAAGTCGCGGCCCGACGGTGGCACCGATTATTACCGCGTCTCGGGCGGCAAGGTCGAAGCCCGGCCGTTCGAAATGGTGACTCTCGAGGACGCCCAGACGACTCAGCCGGTCGGCTTCACCGCCGACGGCAAGACGCTCTACTGGCTCGACAGCCGCGGGCGCAATACGGCCGCGGTCGTCGCCCAAAATGTCGCGAGCGGCGGCAAGACCGTCGTCGCCGAAGATGCCCGGGCCGATATCGGCAATGCCATGTCCAATCCGAAGACCGGCCGGCTCGAAGCCTATGCGGTCAATTACCTCAAGAACGAATGGGTGCCGATCGGCGGAGCGGTGAAGGCCGATCTCGATTTCCTCCAGAGCCGGCTGAAAGGCGAGATCGGGGTCCAGTCGCGGACCCGCGCCGACGACAAATGGATCGTCGGGGTCGATCCGGTGACCGGTCCGACCAGCGCCCATCTCTACGACCGAAAGGCGAAGACTCTCACCCTGCTCTACGTCGGCCGTCCCGAGCTCGAAGGGGTGAAGCTCGCCGCCATGCATCCCGTCGAGATCCGGACTCGCGACGGGCTCAACATGGTCTCCTACCTGACCCTGCCGCCCGGCAGCGATCCTGATGGCGACGGCAAGCCGGACCAACCGGTGCCGCTGGTGCTCATGGTCCATGGCGGGCCCTGGGGCCGCGACAGCTATGGCTACGACGGTTACGCCCAGTGGCTCGCCAATCGCGGCTACGCCGTCCTCTCGCCCAATTTCCGGGCCTCGACCGGCTTCGGCAAGAAGTTCATCTCGGCCGGCGACCTGCAATGGGGCAGGAAGATGCAGGACGATTTGAACGACGCGGTCGACTGGGCCGTCGGGCGCGGGGTCGCCACGGCCGACAAGGTCGCGATCATGGGCGGATCCTACGGGGGCTACGCCGTCCTCGCCGGCCTGGCCTTCACGCCCGACAAATTCGCCTGCGGGGTCGACATCGTCGGCCCGTCCAACCTGGCCACCCTGCTCGGGACGATCCCGCCTTATTGGGAGGCGATGCGGGCGCAATTCTACAAAAGGATGGGCGATCCGGGCACGGCGGAGGGCAAGGCCTATCAGCGGGAAGTCTCGCCGTTGTTCAGCGCCGACAAGATCCGCCGGCCGCTCCTGATCGGCCAGGGCGCCAACGACCCCAGGGTCAACGTCGCCGAATCGCAGCAGATCGTCGACGCTCTCAAGGCGAAGAGCATCCCCGTCACCTATGTCGTCTTCCCGGACGAGGGCCACGGCTTCGCCCGCCCGCAGAACAACATCGCCTTCAACGCGGTGGCGGAGAATTTCCTCGCCAAATGCCTGGGCGGCCGGGCCGAGCCGATCGGGCCGGCGCTCAAGGCGTCGTCGGCGCAGGTGCCCTACGGGGCGGAATATGCGCCTGGGCTGGCGGAGGCGCTGAAATAATCCGCCTCTTCGTCATCCCGGCGAAGGCCGGGAGCCATGAACACGGGGGTGTGAAGGCTCGAACGGCGGTGTTCGTGGGTCCCGGCCTTCGCCGGGATGACGGTGTGGCGCGGGCGCACGGGTGCGTCCGCTGGAGACGGGGGAGAAACGGCCGGCGCGTCCTTGCCACGGGCATCCGGGGCTGGACGACTTTGGTCTTTGCTTTCGTGTCGTTAACTCGAAAGCGTCCAGTCTTCATTCGTGAAGAGCCGCCGGGTCCCGTTGCCTGCGCTTTTGCGAGGCCGAGTGGCACCGGCGCCGCCCCTTGGGAGGGACGGTGCCGCCGTTCGGTATCCGA
>DASQLT010000064.1:0-81505 GCA_035629855.1 Allosphingosinicella sp. | reverse complement strand
TCGGATACCGAACGGCGGCACCGTCCCTCCCAAGGGGCGGCGCCGGTGCCACTCGGCCTCGCAAAAGCGCAGGCAACGGGACCCGGCGGCTCTTCACGAATGAAGACTGGACGCTTTCGAGTTAACGACACGAAAGCAAAGCAAAGTCGTCCAGCCCCGGATGCCCGTGGCAAGGACGCGCCGGCCGTTTCTTCCCCCCGTCTCCAGCGGACGCACCCGTGCGCCCGCGCCACACCGTCATCCCGGCGAAGGCCGGGACCCACGAACACCGCCGTTCGAGCCTTCACACCCCCGCGTTCATGGATCCCGGCCTTCGCCGGGATGACGAAATATTCGTTGCCGGACACCGAATTATCTTCCGGCCGCCCCAGAAGCCGGACTCCCGTTTTCAGGGAAGTCACGATATGGCCCCCGCGGTGACCGCTGTTCCGCCCCCCCTGACTCTCGAGCCGCTCACTGCCGACGCAGACGTCTCCGCGCTCGCCGACGCGCTGGCCCCCGCCTTTCACGGCGAGGTTTCCGCCGCTCGCGATGTCCTGGCCCAGACCGTCGACCTGCTCGCCCGCGATCCCAGGCCTTCGCCGTGGGGATCCTATCTCGCGGTCGAGGACGGCCGGCCGGTCGGCCTGTGCGCCTTCAAGGCCGCACCCGATCGGAAGGGCGTCGTCGAGATCGCCTACATGACCTTCCCGGCCTTCGAGGGGCGCGGCCACGCCGGGGCCATGGCGGCGGCGCTGACCGGGATCGCCTTCGCCGCCGGCGCGCCGCTGGTCACCGCCCATACCCTGCCTGAGGAAAACGCCTCGACCCGAGCCCTTCTCCGCAACGGCTTCGCCTTCGTCGGCGAGACCATCGATCCCGAGGACGGCCTCGTTTGGCGATGGGAGCGGCGGTGCGGGACGTAACCGGCACCAGGCAACCGATTCCGGTGCGGCAATGGTGGATGCTGGCCGGCCTGGCCGGACTGCTCGCTTTGGTTCAGGTGGAGCAGCCGTTCCCGCGGACCGCGCCACTCCACCACCTGCCCACTCTCGTGCTGCTGCTCGCCGCGCCGTTCCTGCTTCGGCGTTGGGCTTTGAGCGACGCGGCGCTGGGCTGCATGATCCTGTTCCTGGTCCTCCACACGGTGGGCGGCCGCTACACTTACACCAACGTGCCCTATGATGCCTGGATCCGAGCGCTTTCCGGACACGGCCTGAGCGAGATGTTCGGCTGGTCGCGCAACCATTACGACCGGCTGGTCCATTTCGGCTATGGCGCGCTCGCAATCCTGCCGGTGCGGGAGGCCCTGCGACGGCACGCCGGACTTCGGCCGCGCCTGTCGCTCTACATCGCGGTCGAGAGCGTGCTCGCGGTCAGCGCGCTCTACGAAATCTTCGAATGGCTGCTCACCCTCACCATGGAGGGTTCGGTGGCGACCGCCTATAACGGCCAGCAGGGCGACCTTTGGGACGCCCAGAAGGACATGGCCCTGGCCGCGCTCGGAGCGTTGCTCGCGGCCGGAGCGCTGGCGCTGAGGAGGAAGCATGACGGACGAGATGAAGGGCGGCTGCGCCTGCGGGCGGATCCGCTACACGGCCCGGATCGAGAATGACGAGGCTTATCTGTGCCATTGCCGGATGTGCCAGCGCGCCACGGGCGGGGTCTCGATCGCCTTCAAGAATGTGAGGAAGGCCGACGTCGCCTGGGAGCATGAGCCCGATTATTACGTCTCCTCGCCGATCGCCCACCGGCCCTATTGCCGCGAGTGCGGCACCTCGCTCGGCTTCGCGTTCCCGGACGGCGAGAATATGGACCTCACCATCGGCTCTTTCGACGATCCGTCGCGTTTCCGTCCCACGAAGCATTTCGGCGCGGAGAGCATCCACCGCGCCTGGCTCGACACCGAAGGCCTGCCGGAAACCCGAACCGATGAATATAAGCCCCTCGTCGACCGCTGGACGAAAGCCACCGGCAAGGTGCCGGAGTGATTTGGTGGCGGATCCCGTCGCCCCAGCGCAGGCTGGGGCTCCAGCGGGTGAAGTGCATCGCGCCTCTCACCCCCTGGGATGCCAGCCTTCGCGGGCATGACGGATAAGGATTTATGGAGCCCACCACCCACCGTTTCACCGCCTCCGACGGCGCCGAGCTCGCCTGGCACGAGCTGGGCGAGGGGGGCGCCAGCCCGGTCGTCCTTCTCCACGGCCTTTTCTCGAGCGCCGACATGAACTGGATCCGCTTCGGCCATGCCGCCGAGATCGCGTCGCGCGGCTTCCGGGTGATCATGCCGGACCTGCGTGCGCACGGCGAGAGCGCGGCGCCGCACGACGAAGCCGCCTATCCGCCGGACGTGCTCGCCCGCGACGGCCTCGAGCTGATCGCGCATCTCGGCCTTACCGATTACGATCTCGGCGGTTATTCCCTCGGCGCCCGAACCTCGGCTCGGATGGCGATCATGGGCGCCCGGCCGGGCCGTCTGGTGATCGCGGGAATGGGACTTCGCGGAATGCTCGAGACCGGCCGCCGCTCGGCCCATTTCCGCAAGGTGCTGACCGGCATGGGCAGTCACGAGCGCGGCTCGAACGAGTGGATGGCCGAAGCCTTCCTGAAGACGACCGGCGGCGATCCGAAGGCGCTTCTGCCGCTGCTCGGAAGCTTCGTCGATTCGAACGACACCCAGCTTCTCGGCATCGCCATTCCGACCCTCGTCGTCTCCGGCATCGAGGACCAGGATAACGGTCCGGCGGAAGACCTCGCCCGATTGCTCCCCGACGCCCGCTTCGTCGAGGTGCCGGGCAACCATATGAATGCCGTCACCAAGCCCGAGCTGGGCCGCGCCATCGCCGATTTCCTCTCGCTTGATTCAGCCCGGCCCGAGGCGCAATAGCCACGTCGACCAGACCAGAAACGAGGATGCCTGCCCGATGAAATCCACCGTCTCCGCTCTCGCCCTCGCAATCTGCCTTGCCGCCTGCTCCAACGCTTCGGCCGACACCTCCGTCGACACGGCGTCCTCAACTCCGATGGCGGAGCCGGCCGGCGCCGGCCAGGCCGCACCGACCGTGGAGGAGGCCCGGGCCTTCGTCGCCCGAGCCGAGAAAGAGCTGTCCGAATTCTCCCTCGTCAACAGCCGGGCGCAATGGGTCAACGCCACCTACATCACCGACGACACCGACGCGCTCGCCGCGCATTTCGGAACGATCGGGACCGAGATGTCCGTCCGCTTCGCCAACGAGGCGGCGAAATATGCGAGCGTGGAGGGGCTCGACTACGACACCAAGCGCAAGCTCGATATCCTGCGCGGCGCGCTCGTCCTGCCGGCGCCGACGACCGCGGGCGCGGCCGCCGAGTTGAACACCATCGCCACCCGCCTCAGCTCCACCTACGGCAAGGGCCGCGGGACGCTCGACGGCAAGCCGATGACCGGCAACGACCTCGAGGAGAAGATGGGCACCGTCCGCAATCCCGCCCAGCTCCAGGAGATGTGGACGAGCTGGCACACCAATGTCGGCCGCCCGATGCGCCCGGACTATGCCCGGCTGACCGAGATCGCCAACCAGGGTGCCAAGGAGCTCGGCTATCCGGACACCGGCGCCATGTGGCGCTCGCGCTACGACATGTCGCCGGACGAGTTCGCCGCGATGACCGACCGTCTGTGGAACGAGGTCAAGCCGCTCTACGACGAGCTTCATTGCTACACCCGAGCCAAATTGAACGACAAATATGGCGACCAGGTCCAGCCCGAAGCCGGGCCGATCCGAGCCGATCTCCTCGGCAACATGTGGGCTCAGGAATGGGGCAACATCTACGACGTGGTCGCTCCCAAGGGGGCCGGAGACGTCGGCTACGACCTCACCGAGCTGCTCGTCGCCAAGAAATATACGCCGGAGAAGATCGTCCGGGCCGGCGAGGGCTTCTTCACCTCATTGGGCTTCGCGCCGCTTCCGCAGACTTTCTGGACCCGCTCGATGATCACCGCGCCCAGGGACCGCGAGGTGATCTGCCACGCTTCGGCCTGGGACGTCGACAATGTCGAGGATCTGCGCATCAAGATGTGCACCAAGGTCAATTCCGACGACTTCGTCACCGTCCATCACGAGCTCGGCCACAATTTCTACCAGCGCGCCTACAACAAGCAGCCCTTGCTCTACCTCGACAGCGCCAACGACGGTTTCCACGAGGCGATCGGCGACATGATCGCCCTGTCGGTCACTCCGGAATATCTCGTCCAGGTCGGCCTTCTGCCCCGCAACAAGGTGCCGTCGGCGGACAAGGACGTCGGCCTGCTCCTCAGGCAGGCGATGGACAAGGTCGCCTTCCTGCCCTTCGGCCTGATGGTCGACAAATGGCGGTGGAAGGTGTTCAGCGGCGAGATCGCTCCGACCGCCTATGAGCAGGGCTGGAACGACCTTCGCCTTCAATATCAGGGCATCGTTCCTCCGACGGCGCGAACCGAGGCGGATTTCGACCCCGGCGCCAAATATCACGTTCCCGCGAGCGTCCCCTACACGCGCTACTTCCTCGCCCGGATCCTCCAGTTCCAATTCTACCAGGCCGCCTGCAAGCAGGCCGGCTGGACCGGACCGCTCCACCGCTGCTCCTTCTACGGCAACAAGGAGGTCGGCCAGAGGCTGAACGCGATGCTGGCGATGGGCGCCTCCAAGCCGTGGCCGGACGCGCTCGAAGCGTTCACCGGCACCCGCGAAATGTCGGGCGGCCCGATGCTCGAATATTTCCGTCCGCTGAGGGGCTGGCTTCAGAAGCAGAACGCGGGGCGTAAGTGCGGCTGGCAGGCGTAAGTCGGCAGACTGCGCGGACTTTTGCGAAGACCGTCATGCTGAACTTGTTTCAGCCTCCAGGATCGAGCCGCCTCGCGAGTGGAGAAATGGACCCTGAAGCAAGTTCAGGGTGACGGGGAGGGGGCCCCCTTGGGTTCAGCTCGGGTGGCCCTCGGCTTCCCCGGCGCCGGGCTCCGGCGCGGTGCTGGGCTCAGGAGCCTGCTCGCACGCCGCCTTCGCCTCGGTCGCGGTGATCGCCGCCGCCAGAACCTGGTTGACCGGCCTGCCGGCGCGGGCGCCGTTGCGCCGCGCCAACGCTCTCGCTCCAAGCACCGTTCCCGCCACCGCGGCGGCCGCGCCGCCGGCGATCGCGGCGGCCGCAAGCGGGCTTCGCTTGATATCCTCGGCCAGCTTCAAGGCCGCCGATTTGCCTTCCCGATTGTCGGGCTTGTCGGAATTGGCGGCCATGAAGATTTTCCCCGAACTCGAGATAGGAAAGGCCTGAACGCACATGCGCCGCAGGCGTTGCCTGCCGCCTACAGCCGCTCGATCAGATAATCGGCGCCGCTCACGCTGAAGGCACCGGGCTCCTCGACGTTCAGCTGCTCGACGACCCCGTCGACGACGATCGCCGACCAGCGCGACCCGCGCTCGCCGAGGCCGAATTTCGAGCCGTCCATGGTCAGGCCGAGCGCTCGGGCGAAATCGCCGTTGCCGTCCGCGAGCATCGTCACCTTGCCGACGGCATCGGACGATTCCGCCCAGGCCTGAAGGACGAAGGCGTCGTTGACGGCGACGCAGGCGACCTCGTCGACGCCCTTGGACTTGAGCTCGTCGGCCCGCTCCACGAAGCCGGGAAGGTGACGGGCCGAGCAAGTTGGGGTGAAGGCCCCCGGCACCGAGAACAAGGCGATCTTGCGCCCGCCGAAAAATTCCTCGCTGTCGACCGGCTGCGGCCCGTCCGAGGTCGCCTTGATCAAAACGGCCTTGGGAAGGCGCTCGCCCACGCTGATGCTCATCTCGGCTTCCTTTCGCTTCGTCGGTAAGATCGGCGCCGCCCTAGCAGCGCCTTTTGTCCGCGCCTATAGCTTTGGCCGATGGACCAGCCGCCTTTGCTCTCGGGTCAGCTCCTTCTCGCCATGCCCGGCATCGGCGACCCGCGCTTCGAGAAGGCGGTGATCGCGATGTGCGTCCACGACGAGAACGGGGCGCTCGGGATCGGCCTAGGGCGAATCGTCCCGCGGATCAGCTTCCACGATCTGCTCGGCCAGCTCGACATCGAGCCGGGCGTCGCTCCCGACGTCGCCATCCACGCCGGAGGCCCGGTGCAGACTCAGCGCGGCTTCATCCTCCACTCGACCGACTGGGGCGGCGAGGAAACGATCGAGGTCGCCGGCCGCTGGGCGCTCACCGCCACCCTCGACATCCTCCGGGCCATCTCCGAAGGGCGGGGACCGGCCCATTGGCTCGCGGCCCTCGGCTATGCCGGCTGGGGCGCCGGCCAGCTCGAGGAGGAATTGCGCGGCAACGGCTGGTTCGCCACCCCCGGCAGCGACGCGCTCCTCTTCGACTGCGACGTCGACAACCGCTGGAGCGCCGCCTTCCAAAGCGCCGGAGTCGACACCCGCATGCTGACCGCCGATTTCGGCACGGCGTAGCTGTCGCATCCGGCGCAAATCCTCGTCGGCCGCGGGCCAATCATTTTTCAACGCGACGACGCAACGATGCCGTGCCGCTCCTTAGACCATGCGGTCTTTCATGCTCCTGAGGATCCTTCATAATTGCGGCTTCGCCGCTCGGGAGAGCGGATTGTGGCAACCCTTCGGCGCGCCACGGCGTCGTTGCGTCGTTGCGTTGAAAATTGAAGGTCGCGGCGCCTGCGGCTTTCCACCGGGCGATGACCACGTCCGGCCTCGTAGCAGCTTTCGCTCCCGTGACAGGTCACATATAAAGATATCTTTATATTTGCATCCGTGCCCGCTTGCGGCTAGAGCGGGGCCTGCGACCGCCCCTCGTGCCGGCGGTCTTTTTCTTTGCGACAGGAGACCTAAGTGGCGAGCCAGGCCCAGACCCGTTTTGACGATTATGTGATCCGCGACATCGGCCTCGCCGATTACGGCCGCAAGGAAATCGAGATTGCCGAGACCGAGATGCCGGGCCTGATGGCCCTGCGCGAGGAATTCGGCGCCTCGCAGCCGCTGAAGGACGCGCGCATCACCGGCTCGCTCCACATGACCATCCAGACCGCCGTCCTCATCGAGACCCTGACCGCGCTCGGCGCCACGGTCCGCTGGGCGTCGTGCAACATCTATTCGACCCAGGACCATGCCGCCGCCGCGATCGCCGCGACCGGCGTCCCGGTCTTCGCCGTCAAGGGGGAGACGCTCGAGGAATATTGGGATTATGTCGAGCGCATCTTCGACTGGGGTGACGGCCAGACCTGCAATTTGATCCTCGACGACGGCGGCGACGCCACCATGTTCGCGCTGTGGGGCGCGCGCATCGAGGCGGGCGAGGAATTCCCGGCTCCGGAGAATGAAGAGGAAGAGGTCTTCCAGGCCACCGTCCGCCGGGTCATCGCCAAGTCGCCCGGCTTCCTCACCAAGACGGTGCAGGCGATCAAGGGCGTCTCCGAGGAGACCACCACCGGCGTTCACCGGCTCTACGAGCTGTCGAAGCAGGGCAAGCTTCCCTTCCCGGCGATCAACGTCAACGACAGCGTCACCAAGTCGAAGTTCGACAATCTCTACGGCTGCAAGGAATCGCTGGTCGACGCCATCCGCCGCGGCACCGACGTCATGCTCGCCGGCAAGGTCGCGACCGTCGCCGGCTTCGGCGACGTCGGCAAGGGCTCGGCGGCTTCGCTCCGCAACGGCGGTGCCCGGGTCATCGTCACCGAGGTCGATCCGATCTGCGCGCTTCAGGCGGCGATGGAGGGCTTCGAGGTCGTCACCATGGAGGAGGCCGCTCCGCGCGCCGACATCTTCGTCACCGCCACCGGCAATGCCGACGTCATCACGCTCGACCATATGCGGGCGATGAAGAACATGGCGATCGTCTCCAACATCGGCCATTTCGACAGCGAGATCCAGATCGGCGCGCTTCAGAACATGAAGTGGACCGAGATCAAGCCGCAGGTCGACGAGGTCGAATTCCCGGACGGCAAGAAGATCATCGTCCTGTCGAAGGGCCGCCTGGTCAACCTCGGCAACGCCACCGGCCACCCGAGCTTCGTCATGTCCGCGAGCTTCACCAACCAGACGCTCGCCCAGATCGAGCTGTGGACCAAGGCCGAGACCTACAAGAACGACGTCTACGTCCTTCCCAAGCACCTCGACGAAAAAGTCGCCGCGCTCCACCTCGACAAGCTCGGCGTGAAGCTGACCAAGCTTACGGACAAGCAGGCGAGCTACATCGGCGTCCCCACCGAAGGCCCGTTCAAGCCGGATCATTATCGGTACTGAGGCGTCGTCGAAGGCTCGAACGTGGGAATCCAGCACCTGCTTTAGCTGGATTCCCACCTGCGCGAGAATGAACGCGCTCGCTCAATTCGTGCCCGGCGGATTTTGGCGACGCCGACCTCGTAACGCTCCGGGCGACGAAGACGCGCGGAGTTTAAATCGGCTGACCCTTTGCCCAGCTAGGCGGTCCTGAAAAGCTGCGCCATACTGAGGCGGACTGATCGGGCGATGGCGACATATTTCTCCCGAGGACGAGACTAAACGGCCGACATATCAGGGAGACCCGCAATGCTCCTTTCCACGGTCAATGTCGCAATCGGCGCCGATGGTGCCGCTGAGCTTACCTTCGTCGTGCCCGATACGGGGACCGGTGATCACAAGCAGGCCCTCGTCCTGATCGAATATTTGGGTGACGAAGGGGATGCGGCTTTTGAGGTCAGCGTTGCCGGCGTCGAAAGCAACAACATTTCAAACCTGAAAACGGCTCGGGTTTTCGCGGGTTCAGTGTCGGCTGAAGCGTCCGAAGTTGCGATAACCATATGGGGCCGGGCTGGTAGCAAGTTCCGGGTGTTCACCGGCTGGGCAAGCCACAGGCTTCGCGATGCCGTTTACAGCTTGCCTTGCAGCGGGTGTCGAATGGCGCTGAAGGCGGCGTTGAGTGCCGCCCTGGCAACAGTGGGAATCCCGATGCCGGGCGATGTCGTTGCTGATATCCTTGAAGCCCATCTTCCTGTTATTCTCGTCGCGATCGGGGGCAGCGAAATCGGCGAATTCTTGCGTGAATTGATGGGGGAAGAGCTCTACGGTCGATTGCTGCAATTGCTCGGTGGGTTCGCTGCAGGATTTTCGGAGGCCATGAGGCATCTCGACGACATTTTCCGCGCCCTCTGCCGGGAATTGGGGCTCTGCAATTAAAGGTCGCGCCGTGTGACGGACGAGGCGCCCGCCTCGGACGATCCGGCCGCCCTGCAATACGTTTTTGCGCAAGACGCGCATGCGATTCCTTCCTAAGGCGGCCCGGCAAGATCGTCGGAGGGATGCATGAAATATCGGGTGACGGCGGCGATTGCCGCGGTTCTGGCGGCAACTCAATCGGGTGCTCAGGTGGCGCCGTCGCCGACACCCGCGCCGCCGGTCGAGGAGACCCAGGCGCCCGAAAATGAGGTGATCAACCCGGAGCAAAAGCCGGCCAGCCCGCTTCCCCCCGCCGCCGCCCGCACCCCCGCCACCCAGCCCGACAAGCCCGCCAAATGGGACGTCAGCGCTCCTCCGGGAATGACGACCCGCCAGATCCCGATCAACGTCGACAACGGCACCTGGATGAACGTCGACGTCTCCCGCGACGGTCGGACGATCGCGTTCGATCTGCTCGGCGATATCTACACCATGCCGATCGCCGGCGGCACTCCGACCCGGATCGCGGACGGGCTCGCCTTCGAGCATCAGCCGCGCTTCTCGCCGGACGGGCGCCGTATCGCCTTCACCTCGGACCGGGGCGGGGGCGACAATATCTGGATCATGAATGTCGACGGCTCCGACAAACGTCAGCTGACCAAGGAGGATTTCCGGCTCCTCAACCAACCGAGCTGGAGCCCCGACGGACGCTTCATCGCCGCCAAGAAGCATTTCACCACCGGCCGCTCATTGGGCACCGGCGAGGTCTGGCTCTACCACGTCTCCGGCGGCGCCGGAGTGCCGCTGGTCAAGAAGCCCAACGATCAGCACCAGAAGGAATTGGGCGAGCCGATCTACGCCCCCGACGGCAAGAGCGTCTATTTCACCAAGAACGTCACGGCCGGCCCGATCTTCCAATATGCCCAGGATTCGAACACCAATCTGTTCGAGATCCAGCGCTACGAGCTCGAGACGGGCGAGGTGACGACGACCGTCTCGGGCGCCGGCGGCTCGGTGCGCGCGGCGCCGTCGCCGGACGGAAGCAAGATCGCCTTCGTGCGGCGCGAACGGGCCCGCTCCAAGCTCTACGTCAAGGACCTCGTTTCCGGCGAGGAGCGCAAGATCTACGACGATCTCGACCAGGACGTTCAGGAGACCTGGGCGGTGACCGGGGTCTATCCGAACATGGCCTGGACCCCCGACAGCCGGAGCGTCGTCTTCTGGGCGGGCGGCAAGCTTCGCCGGGTCGAGTCCAATGGCGGCGGCGGCCGCGAGATCCCGTTTCGGATCAACGACACGCGGGTCGTCATCGACGCCGTTCACCCGCAGGTCGAGGTCGCCCCGGATCGCTTCCAGACCAAGATGCCGCGCTGGGCGAGCGTTTCGCCCGACGGCCGTCAGGTGGTGTTCGAGACTCTCGGCAAGCTGTGGATCAAGCCGGCCGCGGGCGGAGCGCCGAGGCGGCTGGTGAAGGACGCCGACGATGCGCTCGAGGCCTTCCCGGCCTGGTCCCGCGACGGGCGAACGATCGCCTATGTGAGCTGGACCGACCGCGGTCTCGGCCGGATCCGAACCGTCGCCTCGGCGGGCGGAGCGGCGCGCCAGGTGACGGCTCAGCCCGGCCATTACGCTCGGCCGACATTCTCGCCCGACGGCAAGACGATCGTCTTCGAGAAAGGGCAGGGGGGCTTCCTCACCTCCGCCCGATGGTCGGAGAATCCGGGCGTCTATCGGGTCCCGGTCGGCGGCGGAGCGCCGGTGCGCGTCACCTCCGACGGGGCCGCGCCGCAATTCGGCGCTTCGAACGACCGCCTGTTCATGATCGCAAGCGCCGCCGGCAAGCGCCAGCTGGTCAGCACCGACCTCAGCGGCCAGGCCCGGCACGTTCATTCGACCGGCGAGATGGTGAGCGACTATCAGGTCTCGCCCGACGGCCAGTATCTCGCCTTCCGGCAGAACTACCAAGCCTATGTGATGCCGCTCATGCCCGGCACCCAGGACGTCGCCGCCGATGCCAAGGGCGGCCCGCTGCCGGTGACCAAGGTGAGCGCGGTCGGCGCCGAGTTCATCCATTGGTCGAGCGGCGGGCGCCGTCTCCACTGGAGCACCGGCCCGACCGTCTACACGGTCGATACCGCCGCTCTGTTCGGCGCCGCTCCGCCGGCCGAGAACGCTCCGAAGTTCAAGCCGCCGACCACCGGCCTTTCGCTGTCGATGGACGTCGCCGCGGACCGGCCGAGCGGGATCGTCGCTCTGACCGGCGCCCGGATCGTCACCATGGCGGCCGCCGACGGAGGGATTATCGACGACGGAGTCATCGTCGTCCGCGGCGACCGCATATTGGCGGTCGGGCCGCGCGGGCAGGTGAGCATCCCGGCCGGGGCGAAGACCGTCGACGTTGCGGGCAAGACGATCATCCCCGGCCTCGTCGACGCCCATGCCCACGGGCCGCAGGGCCAGGACGACCTCATCCCGCAGCAGAATTGGTCGTCGATCGCGAACCTCGCCATGGGTGCGACGACGATCCACGATCCGTCGGCGCGCGCCGCCGAGATCTTCGCCGCCTCGGAGATGCAGCGCGCGGGCAAAATCCTCGCGCCGCGCATCTTCTCGACCGGCGAGATCGTCTATGGCGCCAAGGCCGCCGACGTCTACGCCGAGATCAACACCTATGAGGACGCCCTCGCCCATGTCCGCCGGCTGAAGGCGCAGGGCGGCCACAGCGTCAAGAATTACAACCAGCCCCGGCGCGAGCAGAGGCAGATGGTGGTGGCGGCGTCCCAGCGCGAAGGGATGGTGGTCGTGCCCGAGGGCGGCTCGCTCTACACGATGGATATCTCGCTCATCCAGGACGGCAACGCCACGCTCGAGCACAATCTGCCGGTCGAGATTTTCTACGACGACGTCGTCAGCCTGTGGACCCAGACCAGGACCAATTACACGCCGACCCTGGTCGTGTCCTATGGCGGCCTCGCCGGCGATCCCTATTGGCGCCAGCACATGGACGTCTGGAAGCATCCCTTGCTGTCGAGGCACGCGCCGCCGGCCCTCCTCGCCGCCCAGAACGTGCGGCGGACGATGGCGCCCGAGGAGGATTTCGTCGACGACGATACCGCCCGCGAGGCCAAGAAGCTCGCCGACCGCGGCGTGCAGGTCGCGATCGGCGCCCATGGCCAGCAGGCCGGGCTTGGCCCCCATTGGGAAATGTGGTCGTTCGTCCGAGGCGGCTGGAGCCCCGTCGAGGCGCTTCGGGCCGGAACGATCGCGGCGGCGACCTCGCTGGGCTATGCCCGGGACGTCGGCTCGCTCGAAGCCGGCAAGCTCGCCGACCTGGTCGTGCTCGATTCCGATCCGACGATCGACATCCGCAACAGCGACAAGATCCACCGGGTCATGCTGGGTGGACGGCTCTACGATCCGGTGACGATGAACGAAATGGTGACCGGAACGAGGGTGAGGGCGCCTTATTGGTGGGAAGCGAGCGGCACGGGCGCTTACGAAGTTTCGGAATAGATGTCGGCGGAGATGGGCCGAATCGAGCTGGCTTTATCAACCCTCTCCCGCTTTCGCGGGAGAGGAGGGGCCCAAGCCGAAGGCTTGGGAGGTGAGGGTCTTTTCCGAGTCGGGAGTACAGACCCTCACCTCCCACCGCTTCGCGGCGGGCCCCTCCTCTCCCGTAAGAACGGGAGAGGGTAGGAAAGCGCGGCCTCCGGTGTTGGGATAGCCTAGGCCTCAGGAACCGCTTTACCCCGCCACTCGGTAAGGGCGGGCCCCAGCGCCGCCTTCAGCG
The DNA here is from genome assembly GCA_035629855.1 of Allosphingosinicella sp. Taxonomy (GTDB): domain Bacteria; phylum Pseudomonadota; class Alphaproteobacteria; order Sphingomonadales; family Sphingomonadaceae; genus Allosphingosinicella. The sequence continues at coordinate 68,603 of DASQLT010000064.1, read as the reverse complement.
GGCCCAGCCAGGGTTCGTAAGCCCGCCACCGGTCCAGCCCTTCGCGATTGATCGGACGACGCACCTGCTCCGAGCTTGCCGTGCGCACGGCGCGGCGATTCTCGTGAAAGCGCAAGGTCGCGCCGTCGTAAGGCAAATCGAGATAGGCGAGGAGTCGCCGCACCTCCTCCTCCGGCCGTTCGACCAGATTTTCGTAGATCAGCCGGTGCACCTTTCCGGGCAGCACCCGGTCGAAATGGTCCATCAGCTCGACATAGTCGCGGTAATAGGCGCCCACATCCGCCAGGTCGTAGCTGAACGCCTGGCCCTTGGCGAAATGCTGCTTGAAGTTGGAAAAGCAGCAGCTGAGCGGGTTGCGGCGCACGTCGACGATCTTCGCTTCGGGGAGGATCAGATGGATGAAGCCGACATTGAGCCAGTTGTTCGGGAGCTTGTCGATGAAATGCGGCCGCTCCGATTTGCGATGGAGCGCGGCCGCCTCCAGATAGTTGCGCCCGAGCGCCTCCAGCTCCGCGGCGCCCAGCGCGCCGGTCAGCTCCGGATAGGCCCGCCGCCCGGCGCGCCAACCCTGCTCGATAATTTGCTGGATCAGGATCGGGATGCTCGGAAGCTCGGAAGTTCCTTCAACCGAAGGATGGCTGGCGAGGATCTGCTCGACGAGGGTCGATCCGGCGCGGGGCATGCCCAGCACGAAAATGGGGTCGCGGGCGCGACTGCCCTGGCCCAGGCGCGCGCCCAGGAAAGCCGGGGTGAGCAGGGCCTGCCAGCTCCGCGCTTCCTGCCGGGTCGCCGCCGGATCGTAAGGCAGCGACGCCCGCCGCAGTCGATTGCCCTCGGCATAATGGTGAAACGAACCCTCGAACGCGCCCTGATCCTCCAGCGCCTTGCCGAGCGCGAAGTGGAGATGGAGGCGGTCGCCGGGGCTCGCCTCGGGGCGCTGCAAGGCGGCCCGGATCGAGTCCGTTTCCTTGGCGCCGATCTTCACCGTCTTCAGGTTGGCGAGGCTCCACCAGGCTTCGCCGGACCCGGGGTTGCGCTCGATGGCGCGGCGGTAGGCGACCACGCTGTCTTCGCTTCGGCCCATGGTCTTCAGCACATTGGCGTAGGCGATCCACAGGTTCGGATCGTCGGCGGCGCCGTCGATCAAAGCCCGGTAGGCGAGGGCCGCTTCCTCATAGTCGCCGATTTGGCCGAGCGTCGCGGCGCGGCTGACGGCGGCGGCGCGATGGGCGGGATCGCGGCGGAGGATCTCGTCGAGCATGGCGAGCGACTCGGTCACCCGGTTCTGGTGGAGCAAGGCCGACGCAAGCCGTTGCCGGGTCTCGAGAAAATCGGGGGCGAGCTCGAGCGCCTGGCGCAGCAGGCGCTCCGCCTCGCCGTAAAGGCCCAGCGCCGTCGCGACGTCGGCGAGCATGAGGATGGCCGCCGGGTCGTCCGGAACCTCGGCGAGATAGGGCCGCAACAGCCGCTCCGCCGTGGCCAGCTGTCCGGACGCTATGGCCTGGGCCGCGCGGGCGAGGGCCGGGACCTGAGTGAAGCCCTGTATCGCCCGGAGCTCGGCACCGGCCGCTTCGGCCTCGCGCCCGAGTCGGCGAAGCGCGGCGCCGCGCAGGCGCAACGCATCCCGATTGGCGGGATCGACCTTCAATATCGCCATGGCCTGCTCGGCCGCCGAGTCCGGATCGCTCTCCAGCAATTGGCGGCCGTTGGCCAGCGCCTGTCGGAGGCTGCCGCGCGCCTCCGAGCCCGCGGCGCTGCTCCCTCTGTCCATTCGGTCTCGACCTCGATCGCGTTCTTGATTCGGCAAGGCTGATAGCCGCTCGCGCGCGCAAAACGAAACGGGCCGGGACTTTCGTCCCGGCCCGCAACTACCCGCTCGCCTGGGCGATCAGAATTTCGCGACGGCGCCCGCGTAGAAGAAGCGGCCGCGGTTCGAATAGATGCCGCTGCCCGCGCCGATCCCGGTGAGGCCGAACGGAGGATCGCGATTGAGGATATTGTCGACGCCAACGTAGAAGTTGAAGCGCTCCCCGGCGTCGATCGCGATGCGGGCATCGTGATAGAAGACCGCCGGATAGAAGCGCTCCGCGGCGACGTCGGGATTCTCCGGCACTCGGCCCTGCTTGCTGAAGAAGGACTCGTAGGTGAATGTCGTCATCTTGCCGATGTAGCGCAGCTGATAACCGACGGTGATCGGGCCGCTCTTCAGGCTGATGTCGAAGTTGGCGGCATCCTGCGGCTCGCCCAGCTCCAGCAACAATTGGTTGGCGCGGCCCGGATCGATCGGGTTCAGGAACGAGTCGTTCTGCAGCACGTGGGTGTACGTGATCTTGCTGCTGATCGCGCCGATCCCGTCGATCTTGCGGCGATAGGAGAGTTCCGCGTCGATACCGCGGGTCTTCAGCTTTGCGAAGTTCAGGGGGATCACTTCGAGATTGTTCTCGAGAACCTGCCCCGGCTCCTCGCCCAGCGGTCCGCCGCCCGGTCCGGCACGGTCGAAAAGGTCGCAGAACTGATTCTCGTTGCTCGCCTGATCGACGCAGGCGTTCAGGATCGCCTGAGCGCTGAGCGAGGTGATGACGTCGTTGACGGTGATCTGATAATAATCGACCGACAGCGCCAGCCCCGGAATGAAGCGCGGCTGGAAGACTCCGCCCACCGTATAGGAGTCGGACGTCTCCTCCCTCAAATCCGGATTGCCTCCGGACAAGAACTGCAGCGAGCTGAAGTATTGGAAGTTGTAGCCCTCCGGCACGCCTTCGGCGCGGCAGTTCGCCTCGCGCGTCGCCGAGCCCGTGCCGAGATTGTCCTCGGCGCAGGGATCGAGGGGAAGCGCGAAGTTCTGCGACAGCGGGAAGTAAAGGTCGACCAGGTTCGGTGCCCGAACCGCGCGCGAATAATTGGCGCGGAGGCGGAGATCGCGGACCGGGGCCCAGTCGATGCCGGCGTTGTACGCCTTGGTCGTGCCCACCGAGCCCTTGTAGTCGGAGAGTCGACCGGCGGCGCTCAGCGTCAGCTCGTGGAAGAACGGCACTTCGCGCAAAATCGGAAGCCGGATTTCACCGAATACTTCCTTCACCTCGAACGAGGGCGGGCGGAAATCGGAGATGGCGTTGTAGAAGGTCAGGCTGCTCTGGGTGGCCTGGTCCTGCGTATAGAACGCATCTTCCTTGCGATATTCGGCACCGATCGCGAAGCCGACCGGGCCGCCGGGAAGGTTGAGGAACTGGCTGGTGTCGCCGGAGAGGAAGCCGTTGAGGACGAACTGCTTGATATGGCCTCTGGCAAACGAGCCCTGCTCGAGAAGGTAGTTGCGCGCCTCGGGAGAGATGTTGCCTTCGCCGAAGAGGTTGACGGGCACGCAGCCCGCGACGTCGCCCGCGAGCGTCGAGTTGGCGTAAGCGATCGCGGCCGCGTTGTTGGCCACGCCCGGATAGATCGTGCGGGCGCTGGGGTCGATCGTCGCGCGGCAGACGATCTGGCCGGCCGGATTGCGGACCGCGTCGATCGCCAGCAAATAGCGCTGGAGATTGACGTTGCCGAGCAGGTCGGTGCGCTCCTTGAACTTCCCGTAATTGGCGGAGACCTCATACGACCAATCGTCGTTGAACTGGCCGCGGGCGCCGGCGACGATACGATAGGTGTCGCGCTGGGCATGCTCTTCGCGGTTGGTCAGCTCCTGGATGTTGCGGTAGAACAGGAAGGCGGTTTCGTCGTCGCCTTCCAGACCGTAATAATTGCGGATGATCTCGCGCGCCTGCGGGTTGAGGAACGGGTTGTCGGTCAGGAAGAACTCGCCCTGGGTCGCACCCGTGAAGAACGGACCGCTCGCATTGCCAACCGAGTTCGTGCGGACGAACTTGGCTTCGAGGAAGGGCTCGAATGCCTTGCTGACCTCGAAGTGGGCGATCATGTTGAAGCTGTAGCGGTCGAGCGCCGGCGAGAGGCCGACCTGAGTGCCTTCGCGGCCGGTCGGGCCGTCGCCGCCGATGTAGGATCCCAGGGACGGCAGACCGACGAGCTGCCCCGTCTGCCGGGTCAGTGTTCCGTCGCGCTGGAAATTGTAAGGCGAATAGAAGGAGCCTCCCTCGTAGTTCAGGAAGGTGCCGCCCTCGGCGTAAAAGGCGCCGCGGATATCATTGTACAGAACGTTGTCGAACGTGCCGTCGCTGGTCGCGTCGGCAGGATCGGTGTCGACCGTCACGAAGTTCTTGACGGTGCGAAGGTTCGGACGGCCCGGAGCGTAGAAATCATTCTGCCGAGCATATTCGACGTTGATCGCGACGTTGCCGCGGCCGCCGGCGAAGTTCTTTCCGGCCAGGAGGCTGGTATAATAGCTTCCGGCATCGCCATATTTGCTGATGCCGCCCTGGCCGCGGATCTGGATCCCGTCGTAATTGCGCTTGAGAACGAAGTTTACGACGCCCGCGATGGCGTCGGAGCCGTAGATGGCCGAGTTGCCGCCGGTGACCAGGTCGACCCGCTCGATGAGGTCGGTCGGGATCATGTTGACGTCGACGCCGGTGGCGTAGTTGAGGATGTCGGAGCCGACGTGGCGGCGGCCGTTGACCAAGACCAGGGTGCGGACCGTGTCGAGACCGCGAAGGTCCAGCAGGTTGAGGCCGGCGGTGCCCAGGAAGCGGGTCGAGTTGGACTGGCTGAAGGTGCTCTTCAAAGCCGGCAGGTCGTTCAGCACGTCGCCGACTGAAACGGTGCCGGTCTCGAAGAACTCCTCACCGCCGACGGACGTGATCGGAACGGTGGATTCGAGGTTCGGGCGGCGGATGCGCGACCCGGTGATCGTGATGTCGCCGCCCTGATTGGCGGCGCTGGCGTCCTGGCCGGATTCGATCTCGGCCTCGGAGTTGAGCGTTGCGGGATCGTCGGTCTCGCCGGCGCCGGTGCCTTCGGTTCCCTGGGTCTCCTGCGCGTAAGCCTGGGGAGCGAGCGCGCCGAGGAGTCCGATAAAGGCGACGGAGCGCAGAGCGCGCGAACGGAAGGTCATGGCCATGGCTGGATCTCTCTCCACGAGGTACTATTCGTGAAGACGGACTATCGGGCCTGCACTTATATTCCAATGGCGGCGGGGACTTACCGATTACTTCTGTGATCGCACGTGGCAATAATGTCACATTCGGCCTTGCTCACGCGCGCCCTTCCGGAGACTTCGGAGCGCGGTTAGAGAGGCCTTTCCATGGTAAACCTCTCACCGACCGCATTGGCGGCGATCGCGCTCCTGTCCGGCGCGTGGCTCGCGATCGCTCTCTGGGCCACGCTCCGCGGCCTGGGCCGCGGCCGCGACGCCGCCGCGCGAATCGACGAAACCAGGCATCATGAAGCCTTGCTCGCCGCCTCGCCCGCGCTTCCCCTCGTCGTCCGCCGCGACGGCAGCCTCGAAGAAGCGGAGCGGGTCGGGCTCGCGCTCGGCTTCGAGGAGATCCCGCGGCGGCTTGCGGATCTGGGCGAGGCGCTGGTCGAGGAGGACCGGGATGCCTTGCTCGGTCACGTCGCCGCGACGGCCGCGACGGCCGCCGGCTTCATCCTCTCGGTCCGTCCCGCCGGGTCCGCCCGCGTCTATCGCGTTCGGGGCGGTCCGGCGCCGTCTTCCTATCCCGCCGGCACGGTCCTCCTCTGGCTCACCGACGCGACGGCGAGCGAGGAGGAGATGGCGGGGCTTCGCGAACGCAGCGAAAGGCTCGCCGGCGCGCTCGACGCTCTGTCCGGGCTGATCGAGGCGGCGCCTTTCCCGATCTGGCATCGCGGTCCGGATCTCCGGCTCGCGATGGTCAACAGCGCCTATGTCGCCGCCGTCGAAGCCGAGGACGGCAGGGCCGTGATCGAGGGCGGGCTCGAGCTGGTCGACGACGGCGAGGCCGGCGCCATCGCCGAGGCCGCCGTCGTCCGCAAGAGCGGCCAGGCGCAGGCGCGCAACGTGCCGGCCACGGTCGGCGGCGAACGGCGGATGATGCGGGTGGTCGAGGTGCCGCTGGGGGAGGCGGGAGTCGCAGGCTATGCCATCGACGTCGAGGATCGCGAGCAGGCGCGATCGGAGCTCGCGCGCTTCGTCCACGCCCAGCGCGACATGCTCGACCGGCTGTCCGCAGGGGTCGCCCAGTTCGCCCGCGACCGCGGCCTGATCTTCTCGAACCAGCCCTTCGCTCGACAATTCGCGCTCAGGCCCGATTTCCTCGCCGACCGGCCGGAGTTCAACCGACTGCTCGACGCGATGCGCGAGACGGGCCACCTGCCCGAGGTTCGCGACTATCCGGAATGGAAGAAGGAGCATGACCGCTGGTTCACCGGCGGCCTCGCGGCCGAAGAGGAGGATTGGCTGCTTCCCGGAGGCCGCCATCTTCGAGTGGTCGCCCAGCCGCTTCCCGACGGCGGCCTCCTGCTCATCTTCGAAGACCGGACCGAGCAGCTCCGCCTCGCGTCGGCGCGCGATACCCTGCTCAGGGTCCGGACCGCGACCTTCGACAATCTGTTCGAGGCGGTCGGGGTGTTCGCCTCGGATGGACGCCTGCATCTTTGGAACAACCGTTTCCGCGAGCTGTGGGAGTTCGACGAGGAACAATTGGCCGGCAATCCGCGAATCGACGCGCTCACCACCCATATCGGCCAGAAGCTGAAGAATTCCAGCCACGCCGCCCTGGTGCGCGAGCTCGTCCGAAGCGCCACCGTCGAGCGCAAGCAGCGCACCGGCCGGGTCGCCTTCACCGACGGCCGGGAGTTCGAGTTCGCCGCCGTTCCGCTCCCCGACGGCAACGCCCTTTTCACCATGCTCGACGTCACCGCCAGCCGGACCGTCGAGGCGGCGTTGAGGGAGCGCACCCAGGCGCTCGAGCAGGCCGACCGGCTCAAGACCGCCTTCGTCTCCAACATGAGCTACGAGCTTCGAACGCCGCTCACCTCGATCGGCGGCTTCGCCGAGATGCTCGCCGGCGGCTATGCCGGGGAGCTCGGGCCGACCGCGTCCGAATATGTCACCGCGATCCTCGATTCGGTCGCCCGGCTGGGGACGTTGATCGACGACGTGCTCGACCTGACCCAGAGCGACAGCGGCAGCCTCCTGCTCGCCGAGGACAAGGTCGATCTCGCCAGGCTCTGCGCCGAGGCCGCCGCCGCCTTCCGCGAACAGGCGGCGAAGAAGAACATCGATTTCGCGGTCGAGATCGAAGCCGGCGCGGGCTCGATCGCCGGCGACCGGGCACGCCTTCGCCAGTCGCTCGACAACGTGCTCAAGAATGCCGTCGCCTATACGGGGGAAGGCGGGAGGGTCCTCCTTCACGCGGCCGGCAACCGCAAGGCGGCGGCGATCACCGTCTCCGACAACGGCCGCGGCATCGCGCCCGCCGACCAGGCCGGAGTCTTCGACCGCTTCTCCCGGACCGCGGAGCCGCGCGATGCCGACGGCGCGGCGCTGGGTCTCGGCCTCCCGCTCGCCAAGCAGTTCGTCGAGGCGCATGGCGGAACGATCGAGCTGCATTCGGAGCCGGGCGAGGGCACCACCGTCACCCTTCGCCTGCCCCGGAAGCGCTGATGCGCCTCGACGGAGCCGAGGCGACCGAGACGCTGGGCCGGAGCCTCGCCTCGAAGCTCCGCTCCGGCGACGTCATCGCCCTGTTCGGCGAGCTCGGCGCGGGCAAGACGACCCTGGCGCGCGGAATCCTCGCCGGGCTCGGCCATGACGGCGAGGTGGCCAGCCCGACCTTTCCGATCGTCATTCCCTACGAGGCGATCCGGGTTCCGGCCTGGCATGTCGACCTCTATCGCCTCGACGATCCGGCGGAGATCGAGGAGCTGGCGCTCGACGAGGCGCTCGAGGACGGAGCCTTGATCGTCGAATGGCCCGAGCGGATGGGCCTCGCCTTGTGGCCGCATTCCCTTCGCCTCACCCTGCGCCGCGAAGGGGAGGGCGCCCGCACCTTGACAGCGCAGGTGCCCGACGCTTGGGGAACGCGATGGCCGCCCCGATGATTCCGCCCGCAGCGGCGCCGGACTTTCTCCACGCACATGGCTGGGGGGGCGCCGAGATCCGGCCCCTGGCCGGCGACGCGAGCTTTCGGCGCTATTTCAGGGTTCACCGCGGCGGCGACACCGCCGTCCTCATGGACGCACCGCCCGAGCATGAGGATGTCGGGCCGTTCCTATCGATTGCCGGCCATCTTCTCGCCCGGGGCTTTCGCCCGCCGCGCCCGCTCGGCGTCGACCGGGACAAGGGCCTCCTCCTGCTCGAGGATTTCGGGGACGAACGCGTCGGGCCGGTCCTCCAGCGTGAGCCGGACCGGGAGCGGGAGATATATGGGAGCGCCGTCGACCTACTCGCCCGCCTTGCCGCGCAGCCCGCTCCGGCCGAGCTCTCGCCTTATGACGACCGGGCGATGGAGCGGGAAGTCGGCCTGTTCCCCGATTGGTACGCCCCGGCGCTCGATCTGAGGATCGACGAGGCCGGCTTCCTGTCGGCCTGGCGGCAGGTCTGGGGCGACGTGCTCCGGACGGTTCGGGAAAATCCCGTGCTCGTCCTTCGCGACTATCATGCCGACAATCTGATGGTGCTTCCGGGCCGGTCCGAGCTCGGCCTCCTCGACTTCCAGGACGCATTGGCCGGCCACGCCGCCTACGATCTCGTCTCGCTCCTCCAGGACGCCCGGCGGGACGTGTCGCCCGAGCTCGAGGAGGCGATGGTCGCCCGTTACTGCGAGCGGGCCGGGATCGCCGACCGCGACCGCTTCCGCGCGCATTACGAGATCCTCGGAGCGCAGCGGAACACCAAGATCCTCGGCATCTTCACCCGCCTCTGGAAGCGCGACGACAAGCCCTTCTATCCGACCATGCACCCCCGCATCTGGGGCTATGTCGAGCGCAATTTCGCCCATCCCGCCCTCGCTCCGGTCCGCGCCTGGTTCGATTCCAACGTGCCGGAGGAATTTCGCGGCGACGCCTGCCTCAGGAAAATTCACGCATGAACCGCCAGCGCCGGCCGCTCGCCCTCCGCCCGGTGCCCGCCGGGGACGTGCCCAAGACGGCGATGGTCATGGCCGCCGGCCTCGGCAAGCGCATGCGGCCGCTCACCGCGACCCGTCCCAAGCCCCTGGTCGAGGTCGCGGGCAAGCCCCTGCTCGACCATTGCCTCGATCGGCTCCGGACGGCCGGAGTCGAGAAGGTCGTGGTCAACGTCCATTATCTCGCCGATGCGCTCGAGGCGCATCTGAAGAACCGGGTCCAGGACCTTGAAATATCTGTCTCCGATGAGCGAGAGCAATTGCTCGAGACCGGCGGCGGCCTGGTCAAGGCCCTGCCGCTCATCGATTCCGATCCCTTCCTCGTCGTCAATTCCGACAATCTGTGGATCGACGGGCCGGTCGACACGCTCCGGCTCCTCGCCAGCAATTGGGACGAGGTCCGGATGGACGCGCTGCTGCTCCTGGTTCCCCTCTCCCGCGCCCATTGCCACAAGGGCCAGGGCGATTTCCACATGAGCTCCGGAGGCGTCCTGAAGCGCCGGAAGCCGAGCGGGGTCGCGCCGTTCGTCTACACCGGAGTCCAGATGGTCTCGAAGCGTTTGCTCGAAGGGGAGATGCCCGAGGGACCTTTCTCGACCAATCTCCTGTGGGACCGCGCCGTCGCGAAGGGCCGGCTGTTCGGCGCCGTCCACGAGGGCCTCTGGTTCGACGTCGGCGCTCCCGCCAACATCCGCCAGGCCGAGGAAGTGCTTGGGCTCGCCTGAAGCCGCGGCTAACCTCCCCTCGTGACCAGCGTCCGCCCCAGCGTCTTCACCATCCCGCCGCACCGCGCCTTCGCCGACGCGCTCGCGGCGGGGCTGATCGCGCGCTTCGGACGCGGCGACACCGGGCTTGCCCAGGGCATCGTCCTGGTTCCCAACAACCGCGCCGCCCGCGCCGTCGCCGACGCCTTCGTCCGGCGCTCGGGCGGAGGCCTGCTCCTGCCCCGGCTGGTGCCCGTGGGCGATCCGGAGCTGGACGAGCGGATCGGCGGAGCGCTCGAGCCGCTGGGGGAGGGGGAGGATCTGCCGCCGGCCGTCGAGCCGCTGGAGCGGCTTTTCCTTCTGGCGCGGCTCATCCAGCAGCATGTCGGGGGGGTCGATGCGGCGGAAGCTTTGCGCCTCGCCGAGGATCTCGCCCGCACTCTCGATCAGCTTCTGGTGGAGGGGGTCGAGCCTTCCAGCCTGCGCGACTTCGCCGCCGACCTGCCCGATCTGTCCCTGCACTGGCAGGCGTCGCTGGACCGGCTTGGGATAATCCTCGATCAATGGCCGCTGCTGCTCGCCGAGCGCAAGCGGATCGACGTTGCCGACCGGCGCAACCGTCTTCTCGCCGCCGTCGCCGAGCGTTGGCGGACGTCGCCTCCCCCCGGCTTCGTCGCCGCCGCCGGAATCGCCAACGGCGCTCCGGCCGTCGCCAACCTGCTCCGAACCGTCTCCCGGCTCGACGACGGCCTGGTCGTCTTCCCCGGCCTCGATCTCGCCATGGCCCCGGACGAGTGGGACTCGCTCGGCCCGCACGAGCCCGACGAGGAAAGCGGGTTCAGGCGGCGTTCGATCGAAACCCATCCGCAATTCCACCTCAAGCGGCTGCTCGACACCATGGGCGTCGGCCGCGGCGAGGTGGAGCGCTGGCGGTGGGGCGGCGGTCGGGACGCGCCCGCCGTCCGAAGCCGGGCGATAGCCAATGCCATGAAGCCCGCCGCCTTCACCGACCGGTGGCAGCATCTGCGGCCCGCCGAGCGCCGGCTAACCGGGGTCCGGGCGCTGGAGCTGGCCGATCCGGCCGAGGAGGCGCAGACGATCGCCGTCGCGCTTCGCGAGGCGCTGGAGACTCCGGGCCGGACCGCCGCTCTGGTCACTCCCGACCGCAATCTCGCCCGCCGGGTCTCGGCCCACCTGAGGCGGTGGGGGGTCGAGGCCGACGACAGCGCCGGGCGGCCGCTCTCCCAGCTCGCTCCGGGAACGCTGCTGCTCGCGCTCGCCACCGCCGCTGCGGAGCAATTCGCTCCGGTGCCGCTCCTCGCCTTGCTCAAGCACCCTCTGGTCATGAAGGGGGAGGGGAGGCTGGACTGGCTCGACGGCGCCCGCGCCCTGGACCTCGCCCTTCGCGGGCCGCGGCCGCCCGCGGGGCTGGACGGCATAACCGGGCATCTTTCCGACCTTAGCGGCCGCGACTTCCGGCGCCGCGAGCGCGCCGCCCGATGGTGGGCCGGAGTCGCACCGCGCCTTCGGGCGCTGGAGCTCGGCTTCTCGGGCGAGCGCGCGGCGCTTCCCCCCTTGCTGGGCCTGCTTCGCGAATCGGCGTCGGAGCTCAGCGGCGACGAGGCCTGGGCCGGACCGGCCGGCCGGGCCGCCGCCGAGTTGCTCGAAGCCGCCGAGCCCGCTTCGGCGCACGGCCCCTCCCGGCTGTCGCCGGCGAGCCTTCCGGCCCTGCTCGAGCAGCTCCTCGCCTCGGTCGCGGTGCGCCCGCCTTACGGCCAGCATCCGCGGCTCTTCATCTGGGGACTGATCGAGGCGCGGCTGCAGTCGGCCGACCTCGTCGTCCTCGGCGGCCTGAACGAAGGCGTCTGGCCGCAATTGCCGACTCCGGACCCCTGGCTCGCGCCCCGGGTGCGCCGCGAGCTGGGCCTTCCAAGCCTCGAGCGGCGGATCGGCCTTTCCGCCCACGATTTCGCAAGCGCGCTCGGCGGGCGCGAAGTGCTCGTCACCCGCGCCCGCCGCGACGCCCGCTCGCCCGCCATCGCCTCGCGCTTCTGGCTGAGGCTGGAGGCGATGACCGCCGGAGTGAGCCGGTCGCCGCGGCACCGGCGCTGGGCGCGGGCGCTCGACCGGCCCGCCGAATATCTTCCCGCCGAACGCCCGAAGCCCCGTCCGGCCGTCGACGCCAGGCCGCGGCGGATCGCCGTCACCGACGTCGACCGGCTCAAGGCCGATCCGTTCGCTTTCTATGCGCGCAAGATGCTGGATTTCGGGCCGCTCGATCCGATCGACGCCGATCCCAGCGCCGCCTGGCGCGGAAGCGCGGTGCACAAGGTGCTCGAAACCTGGATGAAGGAGGACGAGTGCGAGCCGTCGCGGCTCCGCCCTCGCGCCGAGGCGCTTCTGGGCGATTCGGCCGCTCACCCGCTGATGCGGGCGCTCTGGCAGCCGCGCCTGCTCGAGGCGATCGACTGGATCGCGGCCGAGATGGCGAAGAACCTGGCTTCGGGCCGCCGCCCCGTGGCCGCCGAGACCAAGGGGAGTATCGAGATCGACGGCATCTCGCTCTACGGCGAGGCCGACCGGATCGATCGGCTCGACGACGGCCGACTCGCCATCGTCGACTACAAGACCGGCAAGCCGCCAAGCGCCAAGGCGGTGGCGGAAGGCTATTCGCTTCAGCTCGGACTGCTTGGGCTGATCGCCGCCCGAGGCGGCTTCGACGGCATCGAGGGAGTCCCGGCCTGCTTCGAATATTGGTCGCTGGCCCGGGACCGGGCCGGGAAGCTCGGCTATGTGGCGAGCCCGGTCGGGGGCCGAAGCGGGATCGACGCCGCGGACTTCACGATCATGGCTGCCCGCAACTTCCTGGGCGCCGCGGCGCGCTGGCTCACCGGCGACGAGCCGTTCACGGCCAAGCTCCACCCGGAACATGCCCCTTACGGGGATTACGACCAGCTGATGCGCCTCGACGAATGGTACGGGCGGGAGGTTTGACCCGCGTCGTCCCAGCGAAGGCTGGGACCCCAGGGGGTGAAAGGCGCGGCGGTCCTCACCCGCCGGGGCCCCAGCCTTCGCTGGGGCGACGGTTGCTGCCTCAGCCTCGCTCGCCGGCCCTCATCGCGAGCTGCATCCGGCGTGAATGCGACGCCTTGGCGTGACCCGAACGGCCCTGCCGGCAGCGGTCGCGCACCGTCGAGGAGCAGCGCGGATAAGCGGCGGCTGGCTCCGCGGCCACGGCGATGCGCGGCGGCTTCGGCTTGGCCGGCTTCGCGGCGGCGGGAGCATCGGCCTTGGGCGCTTCGGCCGCGACCACCGAGTCGAGCTCGCTTCCGGACGCGACGCTTGCGGTCGTCGAGTGCGGCGTATTGGCCGTGGCGAGAAGCAGCGCCCCTGCAGCCAGGATCAGTCTTTTCATTCGGCTCTCCCTTGTCGGCGGCTCGAGCTCGGCGCCGTTTCGCGTCAACAGCTTATCACCGCAGGCCCGGTACTTCTACCGTGACGTCATGGCGCCGTGGCGCCGTCCGTTGCCCGAGTCCGAATCCCGCTCCCCGGGACTGCGGCGATGCGTCTAACGGTCGCTCTGGCGTTTCTTGGCGTAGAGAAGGGCGGCGACGATCGCGGCCGAGCCGATGCCGATCGCGGCGCCGGTGACGAGGCGCTTGGTGCGCCTCGATCCGTCCGGCGCCGCGTTGCCGGCTTCCCTGCCGGCGCCGGCGGCCTTGTCGCCCACGGCGGAGTCATCGGGGTCGGAAGGCTGGCGAGACATGGTCGGGCTCCGTCGGTTGCTGGACTTCCTCCTAATGGCCCGCGGCGGCCGCCGCCAGCCCTGCGCCAGCTTGATTTAAGCCGGCGCTGCGGCTAAAGGCGCGCCATCCCACATGCAGGGTCAACATACCGGTGCCCGCCGAAGCTTTATGCGAGGCGGGTCTCTCGGCCCTGCAGAGGCATAACCGGAAGGAGACTTATTATGGCGTCCACCGACGTCACCATGCAGCAATTGCTCGAGGCCGGAGCGCATTTCGGCCACCAGACCCACCGCTGGAACCCCAAGATGAAGCCGTATATCTTCGGCGACAGGAACGGGGTCCATATCATCGATCTCTCGCAGACGGTTCCGCTCTTCGCGCGCGCCCTCGATTTCGTCCGCCAGTCGGTCGCCTCGGGCGGCAAGGTGCTGTTCGTCGGAACCAAGCGCCAGGCGCAGGATCCGATCGCCGAGGCGGCGCGCCGCTCCGGCCAGCATTTCGTCAACCATCGCTGGCTGGGCGGAATGCTCACCAACTGGAAGACCATCTCCAACTCGATCCGGCGCTTCAAGAGCCTGGAGGAGCAGCTTTCCGGCGACACCGCCGGCCTCACCAAGAAGGAGGTGCTGCAGCTGACCCGCGAGCGCGACAAGCTCGAGCTCTCGCTCGGCGGAATCCGCGAGATGGGCGGCCTTCCCGACGTCATCTTCGTGATCGACGCCAACAAGGAGGAGCTCGCGATCAAGGAGGCCAATGTGCTCGGCATCCCGGTCGTCGCGATCCTCGATTCCAACGTCAGCCCGCAAGGCATCGCCTTCCCGGTCCCGGGCAATGACGATGCCAGCCGCGCCATCCGCCTCTATTGCGACGCGGTCGCCGATTCGGCCCTGGCCGGCAAGTCGGGCGGCGCCCAAGCCCGCGGCGAGGATATCGGCGCGATGGACGCGCCGCCGGTCGAAGCGGCTCTGGCCGAAGCTTAAAGAAGAGGGGCTATGGCCCCGACCCGTTCGGGCTGAGCCTGTCGAAGCCCTCCCTTTCTTCCCGAAAGAGAAGGAGGCCCTTCGACAGGTTCAGGGCGAGCGGTGTTTTTGCACCAAATTCAAGAGGATATGAAACATGGCGGAGATCACAGCCGCAACCGTTAAGGAACTGCGCGACCGCACCGGCGCCGGCATGATGGATTGCAAGAAGGCGCTGGGCGAGACCCAGGGCGACATGGAAGCGGCGATCGACTGGCTTCGCGCCAAGGGCCTCGCCGCCGCCGCGAAGAAGGCCGGCCGGACCGCCGCCGAAGGGCTGGTCGGAGTCGTCGTCGAGGGCAATCGCGGCGCCGTCGTGGAGGTCAATTCCGAAACCGACTTCGTCGCCAAGAACGAGCAGTTCCAGGAGTTCGTCCGCACCGTCGCCGGCCTCGCCCTCGCGGGCAGCGGCAATGTCGAAGGCCTGCTGGCGGCACAATGGCCGGAAGGCGGCACCGTCGAGGACAAGCTCACCGCCAACATCTCGACGATCGGCGAGCACCAGGCGCTCAGGCGTTCGGCCGTCCTTCAGGTCGCCGACGGCGTGGTCGTGCCTTACGTCCACAACGCCGTGGTCCCCGGTCTCGGCAAGATCGGCGTTCTCGTCGCGCTCGAGGGCAGCGGCGACAAGGCCGAGCTGACCACGCTCGGCAAGCAGCTGGCCATGCACATCGCGGCGTCGAGCCCGCTGGCTTTGACCGGCGACGAGCTCGATCCCTCGCTGATCGAGCGCGAGCGCGCGATCGCCAGCGACAAGGCGGCCGAGAGCGGCAAGCCCGCCGACATCGTTTCCAAGATGGTCGACGGCGCCATGGCCAAGTTCCGCAAGGAGAACGCGCTGATGAGCCAGCTCTTCGTCATGGACAACAAGACGAAGATCGAGGACGTCATCGCCGCCGAGGCGAAGCGCAGCGGCAGTCCGATCAGCCTCAACGCCTATGTCCGATTCCAGCTCGGCGAAGGCATCGAGAAGAAGGAAAGCGATTTCGCCGCGGAGGTCGCCGCCGCTTCGGGCGTCGGCAAGCCCGAGCCCGCCAACGCCTAACCCCGCTTGGCAGGGTGGCGCGGCCTTATTAAGGTGCGCCACCCTGCCATTTTTCTCCCGCCGATCGGACCTTCGAAAGCCATGCCGCGCCCGCGCTTCAATCGAATCCTGCTGAAGCTGTCGGGCGAGGCATTGATGGGGGATGGCGCGTTCGGGATCGATCCCGAGACCACCGCGCGCCTCGCCGGCGAAATCGCGGCGGCGATCGAGGCCGGCCACCAGCTGAGCATCGTCGTGGGCGGAGGCAATATCTTTCGCGGCCTCGCCGGCGCCGCCAAGGGCTTCGACCGGGCGAGCGCCGATTACATGGGCATGCTCGCGACCGTGATGAACGCGCTCGCTCTCCAGAACGCGCTCGAGAAGATCGGCGCCGACACGAGGGTCCTTTCCGCCATCCCGATGGCGACGGTCTCCGAGCCCTACATACGCCGCCGAGCCCTCCGCCACATGGAGAAGGGCCGGGTGGTCATCTTCGCCGCCGGCACCGGCAACCCCTATTTCACCACCGACACCGCCGCGGCCCTCCGAGCCGCCGAGATGGGCTGCGACGCCCTCTTCAAGGGCACCAGCGTCGACGGCATCTACGACGCCGATCCGAAGAAGAAGGCCGACGCCAAGCGCTACGAGCGCCTGTCCTTCCAGCAGGTGCTCACGGACGATCTCAAGGTGATGGACGCGAGCGCCGTCGCCCTTTGCCGCGACAACAACATTCCGATCGTCGTGTTCAACGTCCGTGAGCAGGGCAACCTCGCCCGGGTGCTGAGCGGCGAGGGGACCGCGACCATCGTTCAGAACGAGGAGTGAGACCATGCCCGCGTACGACAAGGCCGACATCCAGCGCCGAATGCACGGCGCCGTCGAGGCTCTGAAGCACGATCTGGTCGGCCTGAGGACCGGCCGCGCCTCGACCAGCCTGCTCGACCCCATCCAGGTCACGGTCTACGGCGCCAACATGCCGATCAACCAGGTCGCCACCGTCTCCGCGCCGGAGTCGCGAATGCTGTCGGTGCAGGTCTGGGACAAGTCGAACGTCGGCCCCGTCGAGAAGGCGATCCGCTCGGCCGGCCTCGGCCTCAATCCGATCACCGACGGCACCACCATCCGACTGCCCATTCCCGACCTCACCGAGGAGCGGCGCAAGGAGCTTGCCAAGCTCGCCGGCCAATATGCCGAAAAGGCCCGGATCGCGGTCCGCAACGTCCGCCGGGACGGGATGGAGGCGCTGAAGACCGACGAGAAGAAGCACGAGATCAGCGAGGACGAGCACAAGCGCCTCGGAGTCGAGGTTCAGAAGTTCACCGACGATACGATCAAGGACATCGACGCCGCGGCTTCCGCCAAGGAAAAGGAAATCCTGACTCAGTGACCGCCCGCTCCGCCCGACAGGCGCCGGAAAGCTCGAGCGGCGGCGGCTCCGGCGTTCCCCGGCATGTCGCCGTCATCATGGACGGCAACGGCCGCTGGGCGAAGGCGAGGGGCCTGCCCCGCGCCGCCGGCCACCGCCAGGGCGCCGAAGCGGCGCGCCAGGTGCTTCGCGCGGCGGGAGAGGCAGGAGTCGAATGCCTCACCCTCTACGCTTTCTCCTCGGAGAATTGGCGGCGGCCCCAGGACGAGATCAACGACCTGATGGGTCTCTTGCGCTTCTACATCACGAGGGAGCTGGAGACTCTTCACAAGAAAGGCGTTCGGCTGAAGATATTGGGCGATCTCAGCGCCTTCCAGCCGGATATTGCGAAACTGGTCGAGCACGCTCTCGATCGCACGGCGGGCAATAGCCGGATGACCCTCGCGATCGCTCTCAATTACGGATCCCGGGCCGAGCTGGTCCAGGCCGCGCGAAGGCTCGCCGAGCGGGCCGCGATCGGTGAGATCCGCCCGGCCGACGTCGACGAGGCGATGATCGAGGCTTCGCTCGACACCGCCGAGCTGCCCCCGCTCGACCTGCTCATCCGCACCTCCGGTGAGCACCGGCTCTCGAATTTCCTGCTGTGGCAGGCGGCCTATGCCGAGTTGCTGTTCGTCGACACGCTCTGGCCCGATTTCGACGGCGACGCCCTGCGCGCCGCCCTGGCCGATTATTCGGCGCGCGAGCGAAGGTTCGGCGGCCGATGAGCGAACAGGTCCCGGCCACACCCCAATCGGATCTCCTCACGCGCTTCGCGGCGTCGGTGGTGATGATCGCTTTGGCCTGCGTCGCCATCTATGTCGGCGGCTGGCTGTTCCGGCTGCTCGTCGCCGCCGGAGCGGCGGTCATGATTCTCGAATGGGGCGACATGCATCGCTTCAAGCGGGGGTGGAGCTATTTCGCTCTGGGCCTGCTCGTCCTGGTCCTGCTCGGCGCGTCGCAATATCTCTATCCGGTCGGGGAGATCGACGTCATCGACGATGTCGAAGGGGTCGGAGTCTCGACCTTCCTCGACTCCTGGAAGGGCTTTGCCGCCGTCGCCGCGGCGGCGCTGCTGGCCGGCCTCGCCAGCCGCCGCCCGAGCCTCGGCTGGGGCGTGGCCTATATCGGCATCCCGTCCTTCGCCCTGCTGGTCATCGCCTGGACCGACGTCTACCTCGTCTTCTGGCTGATGCTGGTGACCTGGGCGACCGACATCTTCGCCTATTTCGCCGGCCGCTCGATCGGCGGCCCGAAGCTTGCCCCCAAGATCAGCCCCAACAAGACCTGGGCGGGCCTCGTCGGCGGGATGGCTGGGGCCGCGGTCGTCGGCGCCGTGGCGGCCTGGCTGTTCGGCATTTCCGCCGAGCTTCCGGACTTCCTCTGGCTCGGGGCTCCGATGGGGCTCCTCGCTCAGCTCGGCGACCTGTACGAAAGCCGGGTGAAGCGCCGGCTCGGAGTCAAGGACAGCGGCACCCTTCTTCCCGGCCATGGCGGAGTGCTCGACCGGCTCGACGGCCTTCTGCCCGTTATCCTCGCTACCCTTCTCGTCCTGATCGCCAGCCTCGCGTGACCGGGCAGCGAAGCGTCACCATCCTCGGCGCCACCGGCTCCGTCGGCCGCTCCACGCTCGACCTGATCGAGCGCAACGCGGAGCGCTACCAGGTCCTGGCACTGACCGCCCATCGCGACGTCGACGGCCTCGCCGAGGCCGCCCGGCGGGTCCGGGCCGGCCGCGCGGTGATCGCCGACGAGACCTTGCTCGAGCCGCTCCGAGCCGCCCTGGCCGGCAGCGGCACCGAGGCCGCGGCGGGCCACCGGGCCGTCCTCGAGGCGGCCGGCGCCGGCGCCGACTGGACGATGGCGGCGATCGTCGGCACCGCGGGCCTCGGCCCGACCATGGCCGCGATCCGCGGCGGGCGCACCGTCGCCTTGGCCAATAAGGAGGCGCTGGTTTCGGCCGGCCATTTGATGATCGAGGCCACCCGGAGCAGCGGAACGACCCTGCTCCCGGTCGATTCCGAGCATAACGCCATCTTCCAGTGCCTGGACAGGGAGCGGACCGAAGGGGTTCGGCGGATCATCCTTACCGCGAGCGGCGGGCCGTTTCGAGACAAGAGCCTGGAGGAGATGCGCTCCGCCACTCCGAGCGAGGCGATCGCCCATCCCAATTGGTCGATGGGCGCCAAGATCTCCGTCGATTGCGCCACCTTGATGAACAAGGGGCTCGAGCTGATCGAGGCCTTCCATCTCTTCCCTCTCCCCGAGGAGGCGTTCGACATCGTCATCCATCCGCAGTCGGTGGTCCACTCGATGGTGGAATATGTCGACGGCTCGGTGCTCGCCCAATTGGGCTCGCCCGACATGCGGATCCCGATCGCTTTCACCCTGGCCTGGCCGGACCGGATGGCGACGCCCTGCGAGCGGCTCGACCTGGTCCGGACGGGGACCTTGAGCTTCGTCGCTCCGGATCCCGAGCGCTTCCCCGCTCTCGAGCTGGCTCGGCAGGCGCTTCGCGACGGCGGGGCGAGGCCGGCGGTCCTCAACGCGGCCAACGAAGTCGCGGTCGGAGCCTTCCTGGGCGGGGGCATCGGCTTTCTCGACATCGCTTCCATCGCCGCCGAGACTCTGCAATGCTATGCGCCGGCGGCCCCAGGCTCGGTCGAAGAGGTGCTGGACATAGACCGGCAGGCGCGCGCCGCCGCCGAGACCATCGTGAAAAGGGTAGTGCGTTGATCGATACTCCCGGCATCCCTTGGACCATATTGAGCTTCCTGCTCGTCATCGGTCCGCTGATCTTCGTTCACGAGCTCGGCCATTATTTCGTCGGGCGCTGGTTCGGGGTCAAAGCCGAGACCTTTTCGATCGGGTTCGGACGCGAGATAGCGGGCTGGACCGACAAGCGCGGCACGCGCTGGAAGCTGGCCTGGCTTCCGCTCGGCGGCTACGTCAAGTTCGCGGGGGACATGAACCCGGCGGGCCAGCCTTCGCCGGAATGGCTGGCGCTGCCGGCCGAGGAGCGGGCGCAGACCTTCCAGGCGAAGCCGGTCTGGCAGCGCTTCCTCATCGTCCTGGCGGGCCCGATGACCAATTTCCTCGCCGCCATCGCGATCCTGACCGGCTTCAACATCGCCTATGGAGTGCCCCAGACCCCGCCCGTGATCGGCGCCTTCGCCGAAGGCTCGCCCGCGGCGGCGGCAGGCCTTCGGGCCGGCGACCGGATCGTCAGCATCGACGGCAAGGGCATCGATCGCTTCGAGGACATCATGCCGATCGTCGCCCTGAAGATCGGCGGCCCCCTCGACCTCGAGTTCGAACGGGGCGGCCGGCGGTCCCGCGTCGACGTCAGGCCGCGGACGATCGTCGAGACGGACAATTTCGGCAACGAGAGCCGCCGTCCCGTCCTCGGGATCGGGTCCGCGGAACAGGTCCTCACTCCGGTATCCCCTCCGGGCGCGGTCGCCGCCTCGGTCCAGCAATGCTGGGTGGTGGTGACGACGACGGTCAAGGGGCTGGGCCAGATCATCGTCGGAAGCCGCTCGGTCAAGGAGATGGGCGGGCCGCTCAAGATCGCCAAATTATCCGGCGAGCAGACGAGCATGGGGCTGCTCGCTTTCCTTTGGTTCGTCGCGGTCATCTCAATTAATCTGGGATTCATCAACTTGTTGCCAATCCCGATGCTCGACGGAGGCCACCTGTTCTTCTACGGGATCGAGGCCGTCCGCCGGAAACCCTTGCGGCCGGAGGCACAGGAATGGGCGTTCAGGACCGGTCTGGCTGCCCTTCTCGCGCTCATGATTCTCGTCACCTTCAACGATTTGGCCTCTTTTGGCCTGTGGTCGAAGCTTGGCGGCTTGATCGACTGAGCATGATCGGGCAGGGCAGGGGCGACAGGGAAACAGGATGGCTGCTCATGCCGTCCGTTCAGTCTAAGGGCGGGGACGCGTGACACCCAACAATTCATTTACGAACGGCCGGCGGCTTTGCTCTGTCCTGCTCGTCGGCACCATTCTCGGCGGAGTGTCGATTCCGGCTCATGCGCAGGAAGGGCCGCTGCTGCAGCCCGTGCCCGTGGCGCCGGCGCCTGAACCGGAAGCGACCATCATCCGCTCGATCGCGGTGACCGGCAACCAGCGGCTCGAGCCGGAGACGATCGTCTCCTACATCAAGCTTCGCGTCGGCGAGCCCTACGACCGCGAGCGGCTCGACGAGGCGCTTCGCGATCTTTATGCGACCGATCTGTTCGCCGACGCCCAGATCCGCGACAATGCCGGCAGCCTCGTCGTCGAGGTGCGCGAAAGCCCGGTGGTCAATCGAATCGTCCTCGAAGGCAACAAACGCCTCAAGAGCGACAAGATCACTCCTGAGATCCGGCTCGCGCCGAGGCAGATCTTCAGCCGCGCCAAGGCGCGCGCCGACGTCGCCCGGATCATCGAGCTCTATCGCCGCCAAGGCCGCTTCGCCGCCAGCGTCGAGCCCAAGATCGTCCAGCTCGAGCAGAACCGGGTCGACGTCGTCTACGAGATCAGCGAGGGGCCGAAATCGGGCATCCGCCAGATCAACATCCTCGGCAACGAGAAGTTCGGCGACGGCGAGCTGCGCGGCGAGATGGTGACCAAGCGTACCGGCCTGCTGAGCTTCCTGGGCTCGGGCGACGTCTACGATCCGGACCGGCTGGCCTTCGACCAGCAGAAGCTCCGGTCGTTCTACCTGACCAACGGCTATGCCGATTTCCGGGTGGTTTCCGCCGTGGCCGAGCTGACCTCGGACCGGCGCGACTTCATCATCACCTACGTGGTCGAGGAGGGCGAGCGCTACAAGTTCGGCGACGTCAAGGTCGAGAGCGCGATCCGCGACTTCAGCGGCGAGGGCCTCACCAGGCTGCTGCCGATGAAGAAAGGCGACTGGTACGATGGCAAGCTGGTCGAGGACACGATCACGTCGCTGAACGAGAGCGCCGGCCTGTTCGGCTACGCTTTCGCCGACGTTCAGCCCAATTATCAGCGTGACAAGAACGCTAAGACCATGACGTTGACGTTCAACGTCGCCGAGACTCCGCGGGTTTATGTCGAGCGCATCGACGTCAGCGGCAACACGCTGACCCGCGACAAGGTCATCCGCCGCGAGTTCCGGCTCGCCGAGGGCGATCCGTTCAACTCCGTCCGGGTCAAGCGTTCGCGCGACCGGATCCAGTCGCTGGGCTTCTTCCAGGAGAATCTCGAGATCGAGCAGACCCAGGGCTCCGCTCCGGACCGGGTCATCCTCTCCACGGCTCTGGAGGAGAAGGCGACCGGCCAGCTCCAGGTTTCGGCCGGTTTCTCCAGCCTCGAGCGCTTCCTGCTCAATCTGTCGATCGAGCAGCGCAACTTTCGTGGAATGGCGCAGACGCTTCGGGCGTCGGTCAATTATTCCAGCTACTCGAAATCGGTCGAGCTGGGCTTCACCGAGCCTTATCTGTTCGACCGCAACTTCGCGGTCGGCTTCGACCTGTTCCGCCGCGATTATTCGAGCTTCAACTTCGTCAACAACAATCGCAACACCACCTACAAGCAGACGAGCACCGGCGGCGCGCTCCGCGGCGGCATGCCGCTCACCGAATATATGCAGCTGGGCCTTCGCTACGGGCTCAACTTCGACGACGTCACGCTCGACCGCTCGAGTTTCTTCACCGATCCCGACGGCGCCGGGCCGCTGCCCGCCGCCTGCGATCCGCTTCGGGTGGGCCGTTATCTGTGTGACGCGATCGGCAAGCGGACGACCTCGTCGATCGGCTATTCCCTGCTGTACGACGCGACCGACAATCGCCTGCGCGCGACCCGCGGTCACCGATTCACGGTCAACCAGGATTTCGCCGGCCTCGGCGGCGACGTCAAATATCTGCGGACCCGTGTCAACGCCGCCAAATTCTGGAACGTCGGCGGCGGCTTCATCTTCTCGACCTCGATCGAGGGCGGCTATATCCACAGCTTCGAGAATGCGGCCGGTCCCGACCAGGATCCGGTCCGCCTCGTCGACCGCTTCTTCCTGGGCGAGCCGCAGATCCGCGGCTTCGACATCCGCGGCGTCGGGCCGCGGGTGCAGCGCATCCCGTTCGACGCCGACGGCAACCCGGTCACCGACCGCAAGCAGATCATCGAGGACGCGCTCGGCGGCCGCGCTTATTATGTCGGCCGTGCCGAGCTGGAAATCCCGCTCAGCTCGAGCTTCCGCGAGATGGGGCTTCGGCCGTCGGTCTTCGTCGACATCGGCGCCGTCTTCGGCCTCAGGGATCCGCAGACGAACCCGATCCTCCCGGGCAGCCCGCTCACCATCGACCGCTGCTTCGATTCGGCCGGCAGCTCCACGCCCCGTCCCGACGGGGGGCAGTGCGCGCCGGGCACCAACCTGGTGCCGGGCATCCAGCCTTTCAACGAGATATTCCTCGGCGACACCCCCAAGCCGCGTGTTTCGATCGGCTTCGGAGTCAATTGGAACTCGCCTTTCGGTCCGTTCAGGATCGATATAGCCAGGGCGCTCCTAAAGGCTGACGGGGACGACACCAAGCTTATCACCTTCAACGTAGGAACCGCATTCTGATGAACAAACTCCCTCTCGGAGCGGCCTTGGCCGCCCTCACGCTGGCTCTGCCCGGCACCGCTTCGGCTCAGCGCGCCCCCGGCGCCATCATCGTCGTCGTCGACACCGACCGCATCTATCGCGAATGCACCGCCTGCAAGGCCGCCCAGACCCAATTGCAGGGGCAAGTCACCTCGGCGCGCACTCGCGCCACGCAGCTCGGCCAGCCGCTCCAGACCGAAGCGCAGTCGATCGAGCAGGCGGGCGCCGCGCTTCGCAACCAGAACGGGGCCGCCCGCGCCGCCGCTGAGACCGCTCTGAACAGCCGGGTCCAGCAGTTCCAGCAGCGCCAGACCGCGGCCCAGCAGGAGGTCGCCCGGCTCGAGCAGAACATCCAGTCGACCCAGCAGAACGTGCTCCGCCAGATCAACGCGCGGTTGAACCCCATCATCACTCAGGTGATGAACGCCCGCAACGCCAACGTCGCCGTCGACGTCAATGCGACTCTGGCCCGCTCGAACGCGCTCGACGTGACCAACGACGTCATGACCGCCCTCAACGCGGCGCTTCCTTCGGTCAGCGTCACTCCGTTGCCGCAGGCGGCGCAGCCGGCCCAGCCGACTCAGCCCCAGGGCCGGTGAGCTCCGACCCGGCAGACGCCGTCATCGGCCCGCTCGACATCCGGCGGGTGATGGCGGCGCTGCCGCATCGCTATCCCTTCCTGCTCATCGACCGGATCGAGGAGCTGGTACCGAAGAAGCGGATCGTCGCCATCAAGGCGGTGACGATCAACGAGCCTTTCTTCCAGGGCCATTTCCCCGGCCGCCCGATCATGCCCGGAGTGCTTCTCGTCGAGGCGATGGCGCAGGCTTCGGGCGTTCTCGCGGTCGAGTCGCTCGGCCTCGCCGGCACCGGCAAGCTCGTCTATTTCATGGCGATCGACAGCGCCAAATTCCGTCGGCCGGTCGAGCCCGGCGTTCTCCTCAGGATCGAGGTCGAGCTGGTCCAGGACCGCGGCAGCGTCTGCAAGTTCGCCGGCAAGGTGCTGATCGACGGCAAGGTCGCCGCCGAGACCAACTTCACGGCCATGATCGCGGACCCTCCGGCAGACTGATCTTGCCTCCCCATCGCCAGATGGGAGGGGGACCACACGAAGTGTGGTGGAGGGGTAAATGCCCTACGTTCGGTAACTTGGTGCGCAAACCTCCTAGGTCGTGCCAATTACCCCTCCACCATGCTTCGCATGGTTCCCCTCCCCGCCGCTACGCGCCAGGGAGGCAAGTGGATGCCATTCCCCTCCCACCTTCCTGATTCCGAAGACCGCCTCGAGCCGCTCCGATCCCAGGACGGACACCGGCTCCCCGTCCGCCACGATCCCGCCATTCTCCATCAGCACCAGCCGGTCCGCATAGCGCGCGGCCAGATCGAGGTCGTGCATCGCCACCATCGCCCCCTGGCCACCGGCGACCGCGAGGCGCAGCATCTCCATCAGCCGGAGCTGCCAGAGCGGATCGAGGTTTGCGACCGGTTCGTCGAGCAGGAGCAGGCGTGGCCTGGGCGCCAGCGCCCGGGCGATCAGCACCCGGCTGCGCTCGCCGGTCGAAAGGCGGTCGACCCGCCGGCGGGCGAAGCGGTCGAGCTCGAGCGCTTCCATGGCTTCCAGGGTCTCCGCCTCGCCCGCGCCCAGGCGGACGACGTCCGCCGCCGCGAGCGGCCAGGCGATGTCGCGCGACGCGGGTAAGTAGGAAAGCAGCCGCCGGCGCTCGGCCGGACCGAGGTCTTCCGGTCGCCGTCCGTCGATCCGCACCTCGCCGGAGGGCGCGCCGATCCGGGCGAGCGCGTGGAGCAGGCTGGTCTTGCCGCTCCCGTTGGGGCCGACGAGGCAGACCAGTTCCGGCCCTCCCATCCGGAAATCGACGGGCCCGAGCCGCCCCGGGAGCGCCGCCTGTTCGGCGGTGAGCAACTCGGTCATCGCTCCAGCCTCCAGCGCATATGGGCGACCAGCCAGAGGAAGAAGGGCGCTCCGAGCAAGGCGGTCACGACCCCGATGGGCAGCGTCCGGCCGAGCGGAGCGCTGCGCACGACGAGGTCGGCCGCGAGCAGCAACAGCCCTCCGATCAGGGCCGCCGGGGCGATCGCCCGGCCGGGGTGGCCGCCGGTCAGTCGGCGGGCGAAGATCGGCGCGACCAGCCCGACGAAGCCGATCGCCCCGCAGATCGCGACGCAGGCGCCGACCCCGAAGGCGGTCAGGCAGACGATCTCGATCCTGAGGCGCCGGACGTCGTAGCCGAACGACTGCGCCACCTCCTCGCCGAGGGTGAGGCTGTCGAGCGGACTCGCGAGGCGAAGCAGGAGGAGGATGGCGGCGAGCGCGGGCAGGGCCGCAAAGGCCGCCTGCTCGGTGCTCCGGTCGACCAGCGAGCCCATCAGCCATTCATAGGCGTCGTAGAAAGCGAAGGGGGAGGGGGCCAAGGCAAGGGCAAGGGTGGTCAGGGCCCCGGCCAGGGCGCTGATCGCCAGGCCCGCCAACAGCAGGGTGGCCGTTTCCGCCCGACGCCCGGCCAACGCCAGCAGGAGCAGCAGCGCCCCGAGCGCGCCCCCGACCGCTCCGAGCGCGAGCGCAAGCGGCGCGGAAAAACCCAGGATGTAGGCGGTGACCACCGCTCCGAGCGCCGCCCCGCTGGTCGTCCCGGTGAGGTCCGGCGAAGCGAGCGGGTTGGCGAACAGGCCCTGGATCGCCGCCCCCGACGCTCCCAGCATCGCTCCATAAGCCAGAGCGAGCAGCGCCCTCGGCAGCCGCAGCTCCCACAGGAGCGCAAGCGCGAGCGGCCGGTCCTGCTCCAGCAGGGCGGCGATCGGCGGCCAGGGGAGGGCGAGCGACAAGGCGAAGGCCAGCGCCACGGCCAGCAGCAGGAGAAGGAGGGCGAGGCGGCTCACCGGCGATCGACCCGGTCACCCCGGCGCACGCCGGGGCGTCGGGGAGACCCGCCGAGACTTACCGGCCCGAGGTCGCGGCTTGCGCCGGGATGACGGCTGAGGGCCCGAAGCCGCTCGATCTCCGCGATCAGGGCCGGTCCCAGGCAGGTCCAGGGCCGCCCGTCGGTCGCGACCTCGCGGGCGCCTTTGGCACGGCGCGCCAGCGGATGCGTGAGCCAGCGCTGTTCGCTCGAATATTGGCCGCTCCGATAGTCGCTGCGCAGTAGCACCGCCGGCGGCCGGACGAGCAATTGCTCGAGCGAGACCCGGTCGCCGCGAACCGCGCGCTGGCGAAAGCCCGCGAGGCTCATCCATTCCGAGGCGAGGCCCGAAGCCGCCACCGTCCGGCCGCCGCCGCCGAGCCAGATCGTGTCGGCGGCCGCGGCCGGCCGGCCGGCTTTCAGCCGGCGGATCCGCGCCAGCAGGGCCAGGCCGGCGGGCCCACGCCCGAGCTCGGCCGAGACGATCCGGACCGACCGCTCGATGTCGGCGAGCGATTGCGGGAAGGGCAGGTCGACGACCCGCATTCCGAGGCGCCGGGCGATCCGTCCCCGGTCGCGGGCGCCTCCGCCCATGGTCAGCACCAGATCCGGCCTCAGTCCGGCGACGGAAACCAGGCTGCCGTCGTTGCGCCGGTAGCGCCGGGCCTCGCGCCACAGCCGGTTCTCGGACGACTGCTGGGCGAGGTGGGTGACGGAGACGATCTGCCGCGGATCGGCGAGCATGAGCACGAGCTCGTCCGTGCACAGGTTGAGCGAGGCGACGCGTCTCGGCGCCGCCTCTCCCGTGCCCGCGCCGGTGAGCGCGAGGCTAATCGCCGAAGCGAAAGCGAAGGCCCGCATAAACCGCCCGTCCAGGAGTGTTGTAGCCGACGACGTCCCGATAATCCGCATCGAAGCCGTTCTCCACCCGGCCGAAAGCCTCGATCGCCCCAGTCAGGCGATAGCCGATCCGGAGCGAAACGAGGGCATAATCGTCGAGCGTCACCGTCGGCGCCGGGAAGAGGTCGAAATCCACGTCGCTCCGCTCGCCGACATAGGCGACATAGCCGCCCAGCCTCAGCGCCCCGCTTTCCCAATCGAAGGCGATGTTGGCGCTATGCCTGGGACGCCGGATTTCCCTTACCCGAAGGCCGCCGCCGACCTGCTGGTCGCCGGCGTCGAGATAAGTATAGTTCGCGCTGAGCCTTAGTCCCACCGTCGGCGACATTTCCCCTTCGATCTCGAAGCCCCGTCGCCTGCTCGTGCCCGTCGCATTGGCGGTCGAGGAGAGAAAGGTCGCCGAATCGAACGTTCCGACGATCTCGTTCCTCAGCCGGCTTTCGAAGCCCGTGACCGAGGCCGAGGCGGCCGCGCCTTTCCAGCGCAATCCCGTCTCCCAGCCGCGCGACGTCTCCGCCGTCAGCGCCGGATTGCCGACGAAGCTGCCCGGGAAGAAGCCGTAAAGATCGAAGAAGGTCGGCTGGGCGACGCCCTCGCCATAGGAGCCGGTCAGTGACAGGCCTCGCGCCAGTTCGAAAGCGGCCGTCGCCCGAAGCGTCGTCTCGTCGGCGAAGCGGTTATAATCGTCGTGACGGACGGCGATGTCGGTGCTGAACCGACCGCCCCAGCGGGCGCGCCATTCGCCGACCAGGGCGTTGCGCCCCCTGGATCTGTCCTGGTTCGTGCCGCCGAAAAATTGCTGGTCGCGCGCCTTGAAATCCTCGTCCTCGCGCTCCGCCGCCGCGACCAGCACGTGGCGCGAGCCGCCCAGATCGAGGCGGTGCTCGACCTGTGCGGAAAAGCGCGTTCGGTCGCCCGAGGTGCGGTTGAGCGGCGCGGCCGAGTTGAAATTGCGGTTGGCGCTGGTCAGATATTGCGCGTCGAGCGTCACGGCCCAGCGGGCGGCCGGATCGGCGCCGATCCGCACATAAGCCCGAAGCGCGCCCGTCCGGGTCTTCGAAACGTCGCCCGTGTCGGCCCGGAGGAAGGTCACCGGGTCGGTCCCGTCGAACCGGGAGCGATGGTCGATATAGCGGCCGACCAGGCCCACCTCGATGTCGCCGCCCGGCCGGCCTACGCCCTTGGCCGAAAGACTCGTGTTGTCGAACCCGTCGCGATCGCCGGTACCGCCGCCCAGCACGTCGATCCCATCGCTTCGGATATGGCCGCCGCTCAGCGACAGCCCCGCTTTCTCGCTTCCGAAGGTTCCCGAGGCCGACGCGCGCAAACTATCGTGCGAGCCATATTCTAGAGTCGCCGCGCCCCGGGTTCCGGCCGCGGGTAATGGGCTGTCGAGGGCGATCACGCCGCCGAGCGCCTCCGACCCCCAAAGGGCCGATTGCGGACCGCGAACGATCTCGATCCGGCCGAGCCCGTCTGCGTTCAAGAGTTCGAAGCGCGGCTCATTGCCCCCGGCAGGATCGTTGAATTGGATTCCGTCGATGAAGATCAGACTGTGATTGGCCTCGGCGCCGCGGATTCGGACCTGCGCCTGGGCGCCGCGCGCGCCGCTCGCGGAGACCGACAGTCCGGGCGAGAGGCGCAGCAGATCCACGGCTTGAAGCGCCCCTATCGCCTCGATCCTTCTCTCGTCGATCACTGTCGAGGAAACCGCGCTTTCGCCTTGCTCGATCGGAGTGCGGGAGGCGGTGACGAGGATCTCGGAATTCGCGTCGGCCGGCGGAACCGAAGCCGGCGGGACCTGAAGAGCCAGGAGGAGGATGAGGGACACGGGCATTTCCTTTCTTCGCGGCGACATGGCTGTCGTCACGGAGAAGAGGCGCGCCCCTTCACACGCTTGCGGCTGGTCCCGGCCGGGCGTGGACGACGGCGAAGGCAGGTTCCTGACTAGCGGCCCGGGGGCCGCTTACAGTTGCGGGCACAGCGCCGGATTTCCGCCGGCTTCCCTTTTGACCCTTCCCCCGCCGAGTGCATGGCGTGAAGGGCACCTTCGCTATACGAAGGGGGTAGTCGGCGGCACCGCGCCTTGTCAAATATGGGTGCATTGGCTAAGGGGCCCCACGACCTTTCGCGAGGCTGGTCGGAACCAGCCACATCTCAAGGAAATCGACGACATGAAGACCGGCGCCCATCCCGATTATCATATGATCAAGGTGCAGATGACCGACGGCACCACCTTCGACACGCGCTCCACCTGGGGCAAGGAAGGCGACACCTTGACGCTCGACATCGATCCGAAGGTGCACCCCCCTGGACCGGCGGCCACGGCAAGATGGTCGACAGCGGCGGCCAGGTCGCCCGCTTCAACAAGCGCTTCGGCGGGCTGACCCTGGGCACCAAGAAATAAGGGCCGAAAGAGACCGTCATCCCGGCGCAAGCCGGGACCTCGGGGAGACCCACAGTGACCTCTCGACTTGAGGTCCCGGCTTGCGCCGGGATGACGCATATCGTTCCGGTCCCTGTCCTCGAAACCCCACGTCTTCGCCTTCGAGGCTTCCAAGCGAGCGATCTCGAAGCCCAATGGGCGTCGATGAGCGATCCTGAGGTCGTCCGCTTTCTCGGCGGGATCCCCCAGTCGCGCGAGGAGACCTGGCGCAAGATCCTCGCGTCCCCGGGGCTGTGGGCGCTGATCGGCTACGGCTATTGGGTCGCCGAGCGGCGCGAGGACGGCGCCTATCTCGGCCAGATCGGCTTCGCCGACTTCAAGCGCGACATGATTCCCGGAATCGAAGGCATTCCCGAAATGGGCTGGATCATGGCCCGGGAAGCGCAAGGCCGGGGCTACGCCACCGAAGCCGTCCTCGCCGCCCTGGCCTGGGCCGACGAAGCGCTCGGCAAAGGCGAGATCGTCGCCATCATCAGCCACGGGAACGCGGCCTCCATCCGAATCGCCGAGAAAGCCGGCTTCAGCCGCCGCGAGGAGGCGGTCTACAAAGGCGAACCGATCCTCCTGTTCAGGCGTCCGGCGAGAGGCTGAATCGTCATGCTGAACTTGTTTCAGCATCCAGCGACGAACCGCTTCGTGGATGGAGAACTGGACCCTGAAACGGGTTCAGGGTGACGCAGGGGGAGGGCGTTACGCCGCCGCCTACCCCGCCTTTCCTAGAACAATGTCGTGATCCAGTAGAAGATCGCTCCGACGGTGGCCGAGGCGGGGATGGTGACGACCCAGGCCGTGACCACGTTCTGCGCAACCCCCCAGCGAACCGCCGAAGCCCTCCGCGCCACGCCGGCGCCGATGATCGAGCCGGTGATCGTGTGGGTGGTGGAGACCGGAATCCCGAGCCACGAGGCGGTGAACAGCATCACCGATCCCCCGGCCGACGCGCTGAAGCCCTGGTGCTGCGAAAGCTTGGTGATGCCCGTGCCCATGGTCTTGATGATCCGCCAGCCGCCGCTCAGGGTGCCGAGGCCGATCGCGACGTAGCAGCTGATCGCCACCCAATGCGGGACGTGGAATTCGCCCGAGAGATAGCCGGTGGAGTATAACAGGACCGTGATGATCCCCATCGTCTTCTGAGCGTCGTTGAGGCCGTGGCCTACCGAATAAGCGGCCGAGGAAACCAGATGGAGGGCGCGAAATTTCTCCTCCGCCCCGCGCGCGCCCGCCCTGACCGCGGCCCAGCTCGTAACGAGCATGATCAGCATCGCAAGCATCATTCCGAGCAGTGGCGACAGCACGATCGCGATCAGGGTCTTGTTGAGCCCGGTCCACTGGACCCCGGTCAGGCCCGCATGGGCCACTCCGGCACCGACCAGGCCGCCGACGAGCGCGTGGCTGGACGAGGAGGGGATGCCCTTGAGCCAGGTGACGACGTTCCAGAACATCGCGCCGATCAAAGCGCCGAACACGACGGCGGGGGTGATCAGATCCTTGTCGATCAGGCCCTTGCCGATCGTGTCGGCGACCTTGTGGAGGCTCGGAACGGCGAGGGCGAGGAAGTAAGCGGCGAAGTTGAAGAAGGCCGCGAAGACGACCGCCTGCACCGGGCTGAGCAGCCGGGTCGCGACCACGGTCGCGATCGAGTTGGCGGCGTCGTGGAGGCCGTTGAGGAAATCGAACGCCAGAGCGATGGCGATGAGTCCGATGAGCAGCGGCAGGGCCAGCTCGTGCATGGTCCGCTCCTCAGGCGTGGTCGATGACGACGCCGGAAATCTCGTTCGCCACGTCCTCGAACCGGTCGAGGACCCTTTCCAGGTGGCTGTAGATCTCGCGGCCGACGATATAGCCCATCGCGTTGCCGTCGCGATGCCTCAGGTAGAGCGCCTTCAGGCCGGCATCGTGGAGGTGATCGGCTTCCTCCTCGAGATGGACGATCTGCTCGGTGATCCTGTCAAGCTCGAGGTGGTTGGCGCCGATCTTGCGCATCAGCGGCATCGCCTCGGCGACCAGCTTCGCGCCCTGTTCGGCAAGGGCGGCCATGTCGCGCATCGGCGGCTCGAAATGGGCGACCTCGAACTGGGTGATCGCCTTGGCCGTCTTCTGCATCTCGTCGATCGCGTCGTCCATCGACGAGATGAGGTCGGTGATCGCGCTTCGATCGAACGGGGTGATGAAGGTGCGGCGAACCGCGTGGAGCACCTCGCGGGTGACGTCGTCGGCCTGGTGCTCGAAGGCGGAAATCTGCCGGCAGGCTTCCTCGATGCCTTCCTCCTTGGCGAACATCCGACTCATCACTTCCGCGCCGCCGACCAGGGTCACCGAGTGACGCTCGAACATGTCGAAGAAGGCGGCCTCCTTCGGCATCAGCGCACGGAACATGTTCAGCAGCATCTTTTCCCCCTGAAACGTCGCGGCTCCCTAGCACGGGCTCCGCTTTTTGTTTCAACTTTGTGACACTTCCGCGCCAGCCTTGCGGATCAGGTCGGCGAGGCCGGGTTCGTGCACAGCGACGGCCGCCTCCTCGATGCCGAACCACCGCCGTTCGCGCTGGCGCATTTCCGGCCAGTGCTTCGCAATCTTCTGCACCCCCATCCGAAAGAGCATGACCTCGGCCTTGACCGAGGTCCCGTCGCGTCGCCGCTTGTCGTAGCGGTAACGGCCGAGGGGTTCCGGCTCGGTGAGGCCGCTTATCCCGGCTTCCTCGAAGGCTTCCTGCGCTGCGGATGCGACCGAGCTCTTGCCCGCGATCGGGTTGCCCCGCGGGACCACCCAGCGCCGGGTGTCCCGCGACGTGATCAGCAGCACTTCGATCTTGCCGTCCGCCGTCCGCCGCACCGGTATCACTCCATATTGGATCAGCAAGTCGAAGCCTCCCCGAGCCGGGGCGCCGGCGCGTCCGCCACCTGGCGCTTGCCGTCGATGACGATCGGGGAGGCCAGGCCGGGCCTTTCGCCCTCGATCCGAAGTCCACGGTGGACGACCTGCGGGTCCGCGAAGACGGCGTCGACGGCGTTGATCGGCCCCGCCGGAATGCCCGCTGCCTCGAGCGCGCCGTAAAGCTCCTCCCGCCCACGCTTGAGCATCGCCTCCTCGAGCACGGGGATCAGTGACTTTCGATTGGTCACCCGCGCCGGGTTGGTGCGGAAGCGCGGATCGCCGGCCAGCTCCGCCAGGCCCAAAATCCCGCACAGTCTCTCGAACTGCGAATCGTTGCCGACCGCGACGATCACCTCACCGTCCGCGACCCGGAAGGCTTGATAGGGGACGAGATTGGAGTGGCCGTTGCCCATGCGGGTCGGAACGTTTCCGGAAATCATCCAGTTCAGCGCCTGGTTGGCGAGCACCGCGACCTGGCTGTCGAGCAGGGCCATGTCGATATGGGCGCCTCGGCCGCTGCGGTCGCGCTCCCGAAGCGCGGCGAGGATGGCGACGCTGGCGTAGAGGCCGGTGAAGAGGTCGGCATAGGCGATGCCCGACTTTTGCGCCGCCCCATCCGGCTCTCCGGTCAGCGACATCGCCCCGCCCATGCCCTGGATGATGAAGTCGTAGCCCGCTCGGCCGGCATAGGGGCCGGTCTGGCCGAAGCCGGTGATCGAGCAATAGAGGAGCCGCGGATTGAGCGCGCAGAGGGAAGAATGGTCGAGCCCGTATCCGGCGAGCCCGCCGACCTTGAAATTCTCGATCAGCACGTCCGCTTCGGCGGCGAGCGCGCGGACCGCGGCCTGGCCCTGCGCCGTGTCGAGATCGATCGCGACCGAGGTCTTGCCGCGGTTGCAGCTGTGGAAATAGGCCGAGGCGCCGTCGGGGGCGAAGGGCGGACCCCAGTGACGGGTGTCGTCGCCCGTGCCGGGCCGCTCGACCTTGACGACGTCCGCGCCCAGGTCGGCGAGCAATTGCCCGGCCCACGGCCCGGCGAGGATCCGGGCCAGCTCGACCACCTTGAGACCGGCGAGGGGCTTATCCATGGTTCGTCCTCCCAGCGAAGGCTGGGACCCCAGCGGGTGAAGACCG
The DNA here is from genome assembly GCA_035629855.1 of Allosphingosinicella sp. Taxonomy (GTDB): domain Bacteria; phylum Pseudomonadota; class Alphaproteobacteria; order Sphingomonadales; family Sphingomonadaceae; genus Allosphingosinicella. Next base: position 34,837 of record DASQLT010000064.1, on the reverse strand, counting down.
CCGGCGCCTTTCACCCCCCGGGATCCCAGCCTTCGCTGGGACGACGTGGCTTGTGAGCATCGTCAGAATGCCGAAATCCCGGTGATCGCCCGCCCCAGGATCAGCCCGTGGACGTCGTGGGTACCTTCATAGGTGTTGACCGTCTCCAAATTGGAGGCGTGGCGCATCACCTGGAATTCGGCCGAGATGCCGTTGCCGCCGTGCATGTCGCGGGCGACCCGGGCGATATCGAGCGCCTTGCCGACATTGTTGCGCTTGATGAGGCTGATCGTCTCCGGGATCAGCTCGCCTTCGTCCATCCGCCGCCCGACCCTCAGCGCCGCCTGCAGTCCGAGCGTGATCTCCGTGATCATGTTGGCGAGCTTCATCTGCACGAGCTGGGTCGCGGCGAGCGGATGTCCGAACTGCTTGCGGTCGAGAGTGTAGGTCCGGGCCGCCTGGTAGCAGGCCTCGGCCGCGCCCATCGAACCCCAGGCGATTCCGTAGCGCGCACGGTTGAGGCAGCCGAACGGACCCTTCAGGCCGGACACGTTGGGAAGCAGCGCCTCTTCCGGCACTTCCACACCGTCCATGACGATCTCGCCGGTGATCGACGCCCGCAGGGAGAGCTTCATCCCGATCTTGGGGGCGCTCAGTCCCTTCATCCCCTTTTCGAGGAGGAAGCCGCGGATCTTGCCGTCATGCGCGTCCGATTTGGCCCAGACGACGAAGACGTCGGCGATGGGCGAGTTGGTGATCCACATCTTCGAGCCGGAGAGGCGATAGCCGCCGTCGATCTTCTGGGCCCGGGTCCGCATCCCGCCCGGATCCGAGCCTGCGTCGGGTTCGGTCAGGCCGAAGCAGCCGATCAGCTCTCCCGTCGCCAGCCCCGGCAGCCATTTGCGCTTCTGCTCTTCGGAGCCGTAGGCGTCGATCGGATACATGACGAGCGACGACTGGACGCTCATCGCCGAGCGGTAACCGCTGTCGACCCGTTCCACTTCCCGAGCCACCAGCCCGTAGCTGACGTAATTGAGGCCGGCGCCGCCATATTCCGGCGAGACGGTCGCCCCGAGCAGCCCGAGCGCGCCCATTTCCGACATGATGTCGCGGTCGAAACGCTCGTCGAGAAAGGCCTCGGTCACCCGCGGCTGGAGCTTCTCCTGCGCATAGGCCCGAGCCGTATCGCGGACGAGCCTTTCCTCGTCGGAAAGCTGAGCCTCGAGCGCGAACGCATCCTCCCAATCGAACCTGCCAATCGCCGCCTCGGCCATCTCATTCCTCGCAATCATCGGTAAGGGGACCCAATCGCTCTTTGGACAAGGTCTGTCTACACCCCGGGGTTCCGGCGATGGCCCAACCGAGGGTCCTTTCGCTCAGGCGGCCCTTCGGATATGTTCGCCATATGCCAATCATCCCTTCGCGAATGCGGTTCGCGCTCCGGTTCGGACTGCTGGCCATGGTCCCTTCGGGGATGGCGGTCGGCGCACCGGCTCCGACGATTACGAAGGCTGAAATCCGTTCGGACCCGCCCAATGTCACCGATCGACAGCTGAAGGACATCGTCTGGAGCCTGTTCGAGAAACAGGACCACCGCAGGAAGGAAGCGCCGACCCGACCCCTGTCGAGAGTGGTCCTTCGGACCAGGACCCAGGCAACGCGCGTGCCCGACCTGTGCCGATATGACAGCATGAGGATCGAATTCGAGCGGGTGAACCCGAAGGACACCGGGGCCGACGCCCCGGTCAGGCCGGTCGGGCTGACGTCATCATCCAACTTCACCTTTCTCTCGGCCCCATCGGCTGACTATGAAAACGCTCTTCAAGGAAGCCTCGCGTCGGTGGCTCTATGCTCCAAGGTGACGGACGATCGGCACTTCTTCACCGCCAGGAGCGAGAAAGAAGCGACCGATGGTTTTCGCGCCTGGCTCGCCCTTTTGAATTCGATTCGGGCCGGAAGAAAAGTGCCGCTGGAATGCTCCCTGGCGCCATTGGATGCCGGTCCGTGCGAGTCCGTGATCTCGGCACTGACGCCGGACCAGATTTCGGAAATCGAGATCTGTGATTCTGAATCAGCCGCCGTTTGCCACAAGATCTACGCCGGCGACCGGCTGATAACGATCGTGACGACCGGACGCGTCCACCCCGGACCGCCCCCCGGACAGTTGGTCAGCGCGAAGCTCGAGACCCTCATCGTCCTAGCGCACGAGATTATCGACTGACCGGACAGGGTGGGATTCGAACCCACGGTGGGCTTGCACCCACGGCGGTTTTCAAGACCGCTGCCTTAAACCACTCGGCCACCTGTCCAAGATGGGGGTGGCTCTAGCGCACCCGTCACCCCGGCGAAAGCCGGGGCCTCGTCGAGTGATAGGCTCGGTGTCTTTCCTGCCCCAAGTCCCGGCTTTCGCCGGGACGACGGAGAGGCGGGGCCGCTCGTGCCGCCCGTGCGGCGAGCCGAGTATCTCCGCCTTCGGCCCTGTGGCATCAGGGACGTCGTTCGGGAGGAAATCGTATGCGTTTGTTGAGGGGGGCCGCGGCCCTGGCGCTGGCGGCGGCGATCGCTCTTCCGTCGAGCCCGGCGTCGGCCCAGTCGGGGCTGAGCCAGTCGGGCTTCGTGTCCTATCTGCCCCAGCTGGAGGCGCAGGCCCGGCGCTCGGGGGTGAGTTCCGGGACGATCGCCAGCATTTTCCCGAACCTCGTCTTCAGTTCCCGGACGGTGGAGCTCGACCGCGCCCAGCCCGGCGGAAGGCCCGGGAGCAACGCCAATCCGCCCTTCGCGCCCTATCGCGCCCGTCACGTCAATCCGGCCATCGTCGCGAACGGGCAGCGCCATTACGCCGCCAATCTGTCGCGCCTGCAGGCCATCGGCCGGCGCTACGGAGTGACGCCGTCGGTCCTCGTGGCCATCTATGGGCACGAGACGAGCTACGGCTCCGTCACCGGCGATTTCGATCTTCTGAACTCGCTGGCCTCGCTCGCTTACGACGGCCGGCGGCGGCAGCTCTTCTCCGACGAGTTCGTCGCGGCCTTGAAGATGATCGACCGCGGGGTTCCGAGAAGCCGGCTGAAGGGCAGCTGGGCCGGGGCGACAGGCTATCCGCAATTCCTCCCGTCCGTCTGGCTTCGGCTCGGCGCGGACGGCGACGGCGACGGCCGCTCCGACATCTGGCGAAGCGAGCCCGACGCGCTCGCCTCGATCGCCAATTATCTCAGCAAAGCCGGCTGGAGGCCGGGAGTGCCCTGGGGAATCGCCGTCCGGGTCCCGGCGGAATTCGACCGCAGCCGGGTCCGCAACACTCTTCGCGCGCCGCGCTGCCCGCGGGTCTTCGAACGCCACAGCCGCTGGCTGACGATCGGCGAATGGCGGCGGCTCGGGATCGTCGCCCAATATGGGAACTGGCCGCGCGATTCCGAAATGGCCTCGCTGATCGAGCCCGACGGCCCGAACGCCACCGCCTTCCTGCTCACCACCAACTACCGCACCATCCTCGATTACAATTGCTCCAATTTCTACGCCCTCTCGGTCGGCCTGCTCGCCGACTCGATCGCTCGCTGACACTGCCGTCACCCCGGCGAAGGCCGGGGCCCATGAACACGGACGGCGGAAGTTCTGATCAGTCGGTGTTCATGGATTCCGGCCTTCGCCGGAATGACGACGGAAACGGAGGGCTCGCCGGCCAGCCCGGATCAAATCCGGGATGACGATATTTCTACTGCGATCTGGCGTGGCGCGAGGGGAGGGGCTAAGCATGGGGCCAAGCTCCCGAAGCGCCGCAATCATACCAAGGGACCAGTCTCAACCATGATCCGTAAAAGCCTGTTTCCAATAGCTTTCGCCGCCGCCGCTACGCTTCCGGCAACCGCCGCCGCGCCGCCGTTCGAGACCGCGGCGCCGGTCGCCTATATGGTCGACCTCAGCTCGGGCGCGGTGCTTTACGCCAAGGATCCGGACCGGCGGGTCCCGCCGGCGTCGATGGCGAAGATGATGACCACCCATCTCGCCTTCCACATGATCAAGCGCGGCGAGGCGAAGCTGACCAAGATGTGCCAGGTCCGGCCCGAGACCTGGCGCCAGTGGCACGGCCCGCAGGCGGGCTCGACCATGTTCCTGTCGCCCGGCGAGCAGGTCAGCGTCGAGAACCTCCTCCACGGCATCGTCACTCTCTCCGGCAACGACGCCACCGTCGTCCTCGCCGAATGCCTGGCCGGCACCGAGCCCGCGTTCGCCGCGCTGATGAACGCCGAGGCCAAGCGCCTGGGAATGGCCAACAGCAATTTCGGCAATACCAACGGCTGGCCGGACGAGGGCGTCACCTTCACCACCGCCCGCGATCTCGCGAAGCTCGCCGCCGCGACCATCCAGGAGACTCCCGAGCTCTACAAGGCCTTCTACCAGAAGAAGGAGTTCACTTGGGGCAAGACGTTGGGCGCCGGCGCTCCCATCACCCAGGGCAACCGCAATCCTCTCCTGGGCAGGGTGCAGGGAGCGGACGGCCTCAAGACCGGCCACACCGCCGAGGCCGGCTACGGCTTCACCGGCTCGGCCGAGCAGGGCGGGCGGCGGATCATCATGGTCGTCGCCGGGCTCGGCAGCTTCAACCAGCGGATCGAGGAATCGGTCAAGTTCATGGACTGGGGCTTCCGAGCCTGGAAGTCGCAGCCTTTGTTCAAGCCGAACGAGAAGGTCGCCGATGCCCAGGTCCAGGGCGGCGGCGAGGATCAGGTCGCTTTGGTCGCTCCGCGAAGCCTCGCCGTGACCCTGCCCGCCGGCGCCGCGGGGAGCATCCGGGCCAGGGTCGTCTACAACGGACCGATCAAGGCGCCGATCGCCAAGGGCCAGCATATCGCCGACCTGGTCGTCACGACCGCCGACACGCCGCCGCAGACCATGCCGCTGGTCGCGTCGGAAGCGGTCGGCGAGGCCGGCTTCTTCGGCCGCATGTGGAACGGCCTGACGTCGCTGTTCGGCTGAGGCGAGGTGCCGGGCCGCTTCATCAGCCTGGAAGGCGGGGAGGGGGCCGGCAAGTCGACCCAGCTCAAGGCGCTGGCCGAGGCGTTGCGCCGTCGCGGAATCGCGGTCGTCGAGACTCGGGAGCCCGGCGGAAGCCCGGGGGCGGAGGCGATCCGAAAGCTGCTGCTGGAGGGGGAGGCGGACCGCTGGACGGCACGAACCGAAGCGCTGCTGTTCGCCGCCGCCCGCGCCGACCACGTCGCCAGGACGATCCGCCCCGCCGTCGAGCGCGGCGCCTGGGTCTTGAGCGACCGCTTCCTCGACAGCTCGCTCGCTTATCAGGGCGGTGCCGGCGGGGTCGGAATGGAAACGGTGCGCGCCCTTCACGACATCGGCAGCCGCGGCTTCCTGCCCGACCGGACGTTGCTCCTGGAGCTTCCGGCCGAGTCGGTGTCGGCTCGACTGAAGGTTCGCGACCCCGAAGGATCGGACCGGATAGGGGACCGGGAAAGCGCGTTTCATCAAAGCGTTGCGCAGGCTTTTTCGCAGCTGGCCGAGGAGGATCCGGAGCGCTTTCGGCGAGTCGACGCGAGCGGCCCGCCGGAAGACGTAACGGTGAGGCTTCTGGCCATGCTAAAGGACTTGCTTTGAGTCTCGTTCAAGACCGTCACCCTGAACTCGTTTCAGGGTCCAGCTGGTCGCCCGCCCGAGCGGTGGAGATCTGGATCCTGAACCAAGTTCAGGATGACGACAGGGGCCCAATGGCGGTGCATCCATGACCCCGCTGCACGGCCACGACACCGCCGTCGCCGCCTTCCGCGACGCGCTCGACTCGGGCAGGCTCCACCACGCCTGGCTGATCTCCGGGCCCGAGGGCGTCGGCAAGGCCCTATTCGCCGCCAAGGCCGCCTTGCGCGTGCTCGCCCAAGGGCAGGGGAGCCTCGACTCATCGGGCCTCGACGTCCCCGACGATCATCCGGCCGCCCGTCTGGCTTCGGCCGGAAGCCATCCCGACCTCATGCGGCTCGAGCGGCTGCCGCGCGAGAACAGCGCGACGGGCGAGCTCGCCCGAAACATCAGCGTCGACCAGGTCCGCTCGCTCCAGCGCCTGTTCAACACCACCGCCTCGATGTCGCCCTGGAGGGCCGTGATCGTCGACTCGATCGACGATCTCGAGCGCAACGCCGCCAACGCCCTGCTCAAGAATCTGGAGGAGCCGCCGCCCAGCAGCGTCTTCTTCCTGGTCAGCCATGCGCCGGAACGGCTTCTTCCGACCATCCGTTCCCGCTGCCGGCTGCTGCGTCTCGCGCGCCTCGACGACGACGCCATGACGTCAGCGCTCCGATCCGCCGCCCCCGACGCGGACGACAAGGAAATCAACGACTTGGCCTCCGCCGGCAACGGATCGCCAGGGCGGGCCCTGGCCTGGCGGGGACTGGACGTCGCCGGGCTCGACCGGGCCATGGCCGAACTGGTCCGCGAAGGCGATCCGGCCAATGCCCGGCGCTCGGCGCTCGCCCAGAGCCTGGCCCTCAAATCGGCCCAGCCGCGCTTCGAAGCCTTTCTCGCCCGGGTGCCGTCGGTCATCGCGGCCGAGGCGAAGGGGCGGAGCGGCCCGGCGCTGGCGCAGGCCCTCGCCACCTGGGAACGGGCCCAGGGCCTCGCCTCAAGCGCCCGCGGCCTTTCGCTCGAGCCGGAGAGCGTCGTCTTCGAGCTCGCCGGCATGCTCGCATCGCTGGCACCAAGCCGCTAAGGGCCGTCCATGGCCGAAACTTTCTACATCACCACCGCGATCAACTATCCCAATGGACCGCCGCATATCGGCCACGCCTACGAGGCCGTCGCGACCGACGTCATCGCCCGCTTCCAGCGCGCGATGGGCCGTGAGGTCTTCTTCCAGACGGGGACCGACGAGCATGGCCTGAAAATGGCCCAGGCGGCGCGCGATCGGGGCATCAGCCCGGCGGCGCTGGCCGATGAGATGTCTTCGATATTCAAGGAGATGGATGAGCGTCTTGATATCTCCTTCGATCGCTTCATTCGAACCACCGAGCCCGCCCATCACCGCGCCAGCCAGGCGATCTGGGAGGCGATGGCGGCCCGCGGCGACCTGTATCTCGGCCGCTACGAAGGCTGGTACTCCGTCCGCGATGAAGCTTATTACGACGAGGGCGAGCTCGTCGCCGGCGACAATGGCGAGAAGCTTTCCCCGCAGGGCACGGCGGTCGAATGGACGGTCGAAGAAAGCTGGTTCTTCCGACTGTCCGCCTATCAGGATCGGCTGCTCGCTTATTATTCGGAGCATCCCAGCTTCATCCGTCCGGAAAGCCGCCGAAACGAGGTGCTTCGCTTCGTCGAGGGCGGGCTTTCCGACCTCTCCGTCTCGAGGACCAGCTTCGACTGGGGCGTGAAGGTTCCCGGCGACGAGCGCCACGTCATGTACGTGTGGCTCGACGCGCTCACCAACTATATCACTGGTGTCGGTTATCCCGACGTGAAATCAGAGGCTTACCGGAAGTTCTGGCCGGCCGATATCCACATCATCGGCAAGGATGTGGTGCGCTTCCACGCCGTCTACTGGCCCGCTTTCCTGATGTCGGCCGGCTTGGAGCTGCCCCGGCAGGTGTTCGGCCACGGCCACGTCCTCCTGCGCGGCGAGAAGATGTCCAAGTCCGCCGGCAACGGCGTCGCTCCGGCGGAGCTGATCGACCGGTTCGGGGCGGACTCGGTCCGCTATTTCCTGATGCGCGACGTCACTTTCGGCCAGGACGGGAGCTACAGTCCCGAGGCGATCGTCGCGCGGGTCAATGCCGACCTCGCCAACAGCTTCGGCAACCTCGCCCAGCGCACCTTGTCCTTCATCGCCAAGAATTGCGGCGCAATCCTGCCCAGCGGCGGCCGCGGGGAGGGGGCGGACGAGGATCTTCTCGCCCTCGTGCGGCGCACCACGGCGAAGGACGTGCCGGCCCTGTTCGCCGATCTGTCGCTCAGCCAGGGAATAGAGGCGTGGATCCGAGCCGTCTTCGCCTGCAACCAATATATCGACACTCAGGCGCCCTGGACCTTGCGCAAGACCGATCCGGAGCGGATGACGGCCGTGCTCGCGACCCTGTGCGAGGCGATCGTCGACCTCGCCATCGCCATCGCTCCGGTCGTCCCGGCCTCGGCGGCGAAGCTGCTCGACCAGATGGGCGTGCCCGCCGGCGAGCGCGATTTCACCGTCCTGGCCGACACCGGCCGTTATGCCCGGCTCGCCGCCTCCGGCTTCACGCTCGAGCCGCCGACTCCTATTTTTCCGCGGCTGGAAGCGCCGGCGGAAGCGTAGCGGCCGAGGGGGCCGGCAAAGCGGCGTCGGTGCGCTTGATCCGGATCACGCGCTGGCCCTTGCGAAGGATCACCTGACAGGTCCGGGTCCCTTCGCAGGCGATGATCGTCCCGGTGCGCCCGTCGACCCGGACGATCCGGTCTCCGAAAGCGAAGGCGTCGAATCGGGGCGGCCCCGGCCGGGCGTAGACGGCGAGGCCGACAATCGCTCCGGCGATCACGATCCCGGTCGTGATCTTGCCGACGGCGGCGTCGATGGCTTGGCCCATCATCGTCGAGCGCGAGACAGGGTCCGAAGTATCGAAGCTTTTGTCGGTCATGGCGGTCTCCCCGGATTGGCCTCCACCATAAGCCAGAAATCTCGCGGAACCAGTTCCGGGGGCGGGTTCGTCAATAAGCGTCGAAATCCAGGCCTCGGAAGACGACCCGCTCCGGATCCGGAATGAAGTCGCCTCCGGTCAAATCCTTGTAGACGAGGTTGAGTGGGGAGGGGCGGAGGCGCATCGGGATCGGCAGAAAGGCCGAGCCTTTCCAATCCAGATCGGGGTCGAGCCCCAGCCAGAGCCGAATCGGCCCCGGCGCCGGGCCCAGGCCCGCGAGGCCGTCGCGTTCGGGTCCCTGGTGGAGAATGGCGCCGAGGCCCGGAAGGCCGGTGGCGGCGACGATGGCCGCCTGGCCACCGCGCCGAACCGCGCAATAGCGGCCTTCCGGATTGGCCAGGCGCCAGCGCAGAGCTTCGTCGCTCCATATCCGCTCGAAACTGGGCCGGCGGCCGAGCTCCCTGCGCTCCGGCAGGCCGAAGCCGAGGCGCGCTTCGAGCGGCCGGACCATCTTGAAGCGGGTGAGCAGCGGCCCCGTGCTCCACTTGTTGCCGGTCGCGAGGCAGAAGGCATAGCCCGAGCGGGCCGCCTCCTCGAACATCGCCGCGCTGATCCGGCTCTGCAGCCTTCGGCCTCGATGCAAAGGGTGGACCGAGCCGTTCACCGTATACATCCCGCGCCTGCGCTCGCCCTCGAGATGGCAGGGAAAGACGTCGGCCGCCATGTGCCCGACCAGCTCGTCGCCGGCAAAGGCGTTGCACCCGATCGCCCGACCGTCGGGATTGTCCCCATAATGCCATTCGAAATAGCGCGGAGTGAGGTGGCGGGCCTTGGGGAAGACCGCCCGCATTAGTCCTGAGATGCGCTCATAGCCTCGGGCGTTATGCTCGAGCATCTCGAACCGGTATTCGTCGGTCATAATCGCCTCGTCTCGCGCAATTCCTCGCCGATTCGCCGCGCATGAGGTCCGTACGGGGCGAAGGCGAAGCCCAGCGACCTCGCCATTTCGAGCCGCGGAAGGACCGCTCCGCGATTGGCCCGCATCAGCAGGTCGAACGCGCCCCAGCGGCGGAAGCCGGCATGGGTGAATTTCTGCTCGGTGTCGATGTCGTAGGGATGGTGATAGCTGGCGACCGCGTCGCCGAGCGCTCGGCGCCTGGCCAGCGCTCGGCGAAGGAGGGGCCGGGGCAGGACCCGAAAATAGAGCCCGCCGATCGGCACCGGCAATATTCGAAACGGAAGCAGGGTCACCGGCAGCTCGACGACCCCCTCGATCAGGCGCGGTCCGGTTCCGAAGGCCGGATTGCCGTAGAGGGGGCTTCGCGCCGGCAGCACCGAGCTCGAATAGGCGAAGCCGAGCTCCGCAAGCTTTTCATAGGCCCAGCCGGTTTCGGCCGTGATCGAGAAGCAGGGCGCGCGATAGCCGTGGATCGAATCCGCGCCGGCCGCTCGCAAGGCGTCGAGATTGCGCCGGAGGTCGTCGCCGAAAGCGGCCTGGCCGAGCCGGTCGAGCGGCACGTGCCGGTCCGAATGGCAGCCGATCTCATGGCCTTGAGCGACGAGCCGGCCGACCATCTCCGGGTGCCGGCGGGCCATCTCGCCGACCACGAAGAAGGTGCCCTTCGCCCGGTGCCGGGCCAGGAAATCCAGATAGGTGTCGACCAGAGCGGGGACCCGGGCCGCAAGCCGCTCGCCGGCCTGAAGCTCCAGTCGAGGATCCTCGACGTCGACGCTGAACAGGAACTCAGGCTCGCCGGTCATTCCGGGGCCCGCCGCTTCACCAGGTCGGCCAGGCCGCCGGCGGCAAGCAGGATGAGGTGGGGCAGGATCGGCGTTCGATAGCGCCAGTCGAAATCCACCTGCACGAGGGCGTGGAAGACCGCGTAGGAAATCACCGCGCCGAAAGCCGCCAGGAAGACCTTGCGCTCCAGGGCGCCGAACGCCGTTCGGCCGCGCCACAAGGCCACCGCAAGCCAGCCCGCGAGCGCGTAGCAGGGCAGGAAGAAAGCGAGCTGGACGAGCCAATGAGCGGGGCTGTACCCCGCCGCTCCGATCGCGAAAAAGTGCGCGAACCGGTCGGCGGAGATGAGGATATAGTCGACCAGCGCCTGGGGCGGCGCGTGATAGGTCTCCGAGCGCGCGCTCACCACCTCGCCCAGCGCATATTCGGCCGCGACGGCGCGGAAGGCGCCGGCAAGCGAGTCCAGCGGCCAGCGGCCGGGATCCTGAATGAACCAGGCGAAGGCGATCGCCGCGGCCGCGATTCCCGCGCCCAGGAGCGCCAGCGCGGCTCCGCGCCCGAGCCGGCGAGTCCCGGTCCGGGAAAGGTAGAGCGCCCAGAGGAGGTCCGGGATCAGGACCATTCCCGTGGGCCGGTAGAAGATCCCGGCGGCGGCCGGCCCAAGCACCGCCAGCCAGGATCTGGTCGAGTCGAGTATCCGTCTCGCGGCCAGAGTGAAGATCAGGAAGGCGAGGAAGACGAAGGTCGAATCCGAGAGCGCGAACGGCACCCACATCAGCAGGTCGAAGCTGGCCAGGAAGAGCAGCAACGCGCCCCATCCGGCGATCCCGCTCGCCGTCGTCCGAACCGCCAGCTTCACCACGAGCACTCCAAGCGCGATATGCGCGGCGAAATTCAGGACCGCCAGGCCGGTCGCCCATTCGCTTCCGAACGCCAGGCGCAGGAGGGCCACCAAGGTGGCGAACAGGGCATAGAGGATCGGCGGGAAGCTCGCGCTCGCGCTCGCCTCGACGACGAGCGTCGGATAGTCGAAACCGCTCTCGATGAGCCGTGCCGACCAATAAGCATAAACCTGGCTGTCCGGAGCCATGGCGGCGCCGAGCGTCAGCACATAGCCGACATGGCCGACCGCTATGAGCAAGGCCGCCATCCACGGTCGCGGCGGCGCCGCCGCGGCCAGGCGAAACGCTATCGGCGCCGCCCGGGGCATTCAGAGGTGCGAGCTCCGGCGCGAGAGCGGCTCGCGGGCGGCCGTGCGCGCGTCGTACAGACCCGCGGCGACGAGCAGGCCGAGCCCGAGCAACAGGCAGGCCGCGGCCGCCTGCGAGCCTTCGGAGCCGCTCAGCGGCCGAATCCAGCGCCAGCCCGCAAGGCCGGCCGCGGCCGCGATCATCGCCGTCGCGGCGAACAGCTTCACCGAACCCAAATTCCACGCGCCCGTGAAATATTTGGCGCGCAGCCGGCGCACGAGGCGGCTCGCCGTCATCCAGGCGACCCGCGGAACGACCCGGCGAAGCCTGAGGTTGCTCCCCGATCCCGGGTAGCAGGCGGGGAGCGCGACGTCGGCGACGACGGCGTCGATCAGGTTGAGGCGGTAGAGCATGTCGGTCTCGAAGAAGAAGCAATCCGCCAGCGCTTCCAGCCCGATCCGCTTGAGCGCCCGCGCATGGATGGCGGTATAGCCGTTGGCGGGGTCGCCGATCCGCCAATAGCCGGTCGCGCCCTTGTGGAGGATTGAAAAGGCCATGTTGCCGGCGCGCCGGGCCGCCGGCATCGCCCTCAGCGCCCGGGGGGAGCTGCCCGACGGCATCAGATGCGGCGGCGCGAATCGATTGCCCTTGGCATAATCGGCGACGCCGTGGACGATCGGGGCGATGAGGCGGCGGATGTGGCGCGGGTCCATCTGTCCGTCGGCGTCGAGCTTGACGACGATCTCGACGCCGTCCGCAAGAGCACGCGCATACCCCCGCTTCATCGCTCCCCCGACCCCCAGGTTGCGCGGATTGCGGAGCAGTTCGACTCGCGGGTCGGAAATCTCCCGAAGCGCGCGCTCGCCGGTGGAATCGGGGCAGCCGTCGTCGACGACATAGATGTGGTCCACCTCGGGTCCGATCGCCCGAAGCACCGCTCCGATCGTCGCGGCGGCGCGAAAGGACGGGATCACCACGGCGAGCCGAGGCGTTGTGCCGGGGTCGTCCACGGTCGGGGAAGGGCGGTCGTCCCGGCAGCGCAATTCGTCGTCCACCGTCTCTCTTCCCCCACCCGTCACGCCCGACGCGCGGGAAAGCCGTTGCTTCACATCGATGTAGCGGCTCCTAGCAGAAACGACCCAGCGCGCCATGGTCTGATTGGCATCGCCGGCACGAATGGGCGAAACATGCCGGAGACGGGCGAGGCGGAGACGGCGCTTGCGCGAAGGGGAGGGGTTGGGGCTAAGGAACCTGTATGTTCACCGACAGCCATTGCCATCTCAACTACAAGGGCCTCGTCGAGGAGCAGCAGGCGGTGCTCGGGCGTGCCCGGGCGGCCGGCGTCTCGACGATGCTCAACATCTCCACCCGCCAGTCGGAATGGGACGAGGTGATCGGTCTCGCCGAGCGCGAAAGCGACGTCTGGGCCTCGGTCGGGATCCACCCGCACGAGGCCGACGCCCATCCCGCCGTCCAGACCGCGACCCTGGTCGAGAGGGCCGCCCATCCCAGGGTGGTCGGGATCGGGGAAAGCGGCCTCGATTATTATTACGACCATAGCGACCGCGAACGGCAGCGGGACAGCTTCCGGGCCCATATCGCCTCGGCCCGCGAGACCGGCCTTCCGATCATCGTCCACACCCGGGAAGCGGAAGCCGACACCCATGCTATCCTGTCGGAAGAGATGGGGAAGGGCGCCTACAGCGGCGTCATCCACTGCTTCACCGCCAGCCGGGATTTCGCCGACAAGGCGCTGGATCTCGGCCTTTATGTGTCGATCTCCGGAATCGTGACCTTTAAAAATGCCAAAGAATTGCAATCTTCGGCGAAGATGATTCCTTCGGACCGCCTCCTGATCGAGACCGACGCACCGTTCCTCGCACCGGTCCCGAACCGCGGCCGCCCGTGCGAGCCCGCCTTCGTGGCCGACACCGCCCGTTTCCTCGCCGATCTTCGCGGGGAGGCGCTCGAGGCGTTGGCCGAGCGGACCAGCGAGAATTTCCGCAAGCTCTTCGGCAAGGTGGCCTGATGAAGGTCACCATCCTCGGCTCCGGCACGTCGAGCGGGGTGCCCCGGGTGGGCAACGATTGGGGCGAATGCGATCCGTCCAATCCGCGCAATCGCCGCCGCCGGGTGTCGATCCTGGTCAGCCATCGCAATGCCCGGATCCTCGTCGACACCGGCCCCGACCTTCGCGAGCAGCTGCTCGACGCCAACGTGACCGGGGTGGAGGGCGTGATCTGGACCCACGACCATGCCGACCATTGCCACGGCATCGACGATCTGAGGCAGCTCTACCACGCCCGCGGCCAGCCGGTGGCCGGCTATGCCCGGCTCGAGACGCTCGAAAGCCTGAAGCTTCGCTTCGCCTACGCCTTCGACGGCAAGAGCGGCTATCCCGCCGTCGCCGAGGGCAATCTGTTGCCCGACCATATGAATTTGAACGGGATTTCGGTGCAGGTGGTCGACCAACCGCACGGCGACATCACGACCGCCGGCCTGCGCTTTGACGCGGGCGGAGGCTCGGTCGTTTATTCCACCGATTTCAACGAATTGACGCCGGAGATGGAGATCCGCTTTCAAGGCGTCGACCTCTGGATCGTGGACAGCCTGAGGCGCCGGCCGCACCCGACCCATCCGCATCTGGACCTCGCGCTCGAATGGATCGCCCGGCTTCGGCCGAAGCGCGCGCTTCTCACCCATCTGGACAACAGCATGGATTACGACACTTTGGTGAACGAGCTGCCGGAAGGGGTCGAGCCGGCCTATGACGGCATGGAAATCGAGCTGTGAACGACGGCGACCAGGCGGCCAGCTTCCTCTATCTGATCGGGGTCCTCGTCCTCGTCGCCAGCGCTCTGACGGTGCGTCGGATCCCGATCGGCCAGGGCCTCAAGATGTTCGCCGGCTGGGTGCTGATCTTCTCCGCCGCCTTCGTCGCCTTCACCCTCAAGGACGATTTCATGGCGCTGGGCAAGCGGGTGATCGCCGAGGCCCGCGGCGAAGGCCAAGTGGTCGCGGTCGGCGAGGCGCTTCGGATCCGCAAGTCGTTGGACGGTCATTTCTGGATCAACGGCGAGCTCAACGGCAAGACGGTGCGCTTCCTGGTCGACAGCGGCGCCACGGTGACCAGCATCTCCAGCGAAACCGCGGCCCGGGCCGACATCGTGCCCAGCGGATTGCCGACCGTCGTCCAGACGGCGAACGGCACGGTCTCGGTCGGGCGCGCCCGCGCCGAGCGGCTCAAGGTCGGGTCGATCGAGCGGAGCAACATGGCGGTGCACGTCTCCGAAGCGTTCGGACCGATGAATGTGCTGGGCATGAACTTCCTGTCCTCGCTCTCCGGCTGGAGCGTCGAGGGCCAGTGGCTGGTCCTGAAGCCGTGAAGGGGCCGGGTCGGTCTAAGCCCTAGACCATTTTACATAATGTATATTATCGCACTTAGAAAGGCCGCTTCTGTCCACTTCGTCCACCTCCCTCTCCGACCTGGTCGAGATCATGCGCCGGCTTCGCGACCCGGTCGGCGGCTGCGAATGGGACCGGGCGCAGAGTTTCGAGACGATCGCGCCTTACACGATCGAGGAAGCCTATGAGGTCGCCGACGCGATCGCCCGCGAGGACATGGTAGGTCTGCAGGACGAGCTCGGCGATCTTCAGCTCCAGATCGTCTACCACGCCCGGATGGCCGAAGAGATCGGCGCCTTCGCGCTGGATGACGTCATGGCGTCGATCTGCGCCAAGATGGTCCGCCGGCACCCGCACATCTTCGGCGATGACGACGCCAGTCCCGGCTGGGAAGCGCTGAAGGCGGCCGAGCGCGACGAGGACGACGACAAGAGCGCCCTGGCCGGAGTGGCCCTCGCCTTGCCGGCACTGAAGCGCGCGGAGAAGCTACAGCGCCGAGCCGCCCGGATCGGCTTCGACTGGCCCGACGAATCCGGACCGAGGGCCAAGATCGACGAGGAGCTTGCGGAGATCGATTCCGCGAACACGGCCGATGAGCGCGCCGCCGAGCTTGGCGACTTGCTGTTCAGCGTCGTCAATTACGCCCGCCACCTCGACGTGGATCCGGAAACCGCGCTCCGCGAAGCCTCGGCGCGCTTCGAGCAGCGTTTCCGCAAGGTGGAAGAGATTGCCGACAAGCCTTTGAAAGATATGGATATAGAGGCGCTCGAGGCGCTTTGGCAACGGGCGAAGAAATTGTTGTCTGGGGCTTGGCCGTCACCCTGAACTCGTTTCAGGGTCCAGTTCTCCGCCCGCGAGGCGGCTCGCCGCTGGATGCTGAAACAAGTTCAGCATGACGGCGGTACACCTGCCTAGGCGCGCTGCTTGCTCCGCAACCGCGCCCAATCCGCTTCGGACAGGCGCACCTCGAACACCGTCTCGACTCCGTCCGTCTGTTGGCTCTCGATCCGGCCGTTGGCGTGGAGCCAGGCGATCGCTTCTCCGTCCGACGCTCCCAGCGTGACGCTCCTCAGCAAGGCGCCCTTGCTGAGCTTGACCGACGCGCATTCGAGCAGAGCGTCGAGCCCTTCGCCGGTCAGCGCCGAGATCCGGATCACGTCGTCGCGCCGCACCGCCTCCGCCGCGACCCGTTCCCCCTCCTCGCCGTTGAGCAGGTCGATCTTGTTCCACGCCTCGACGAGCGGGGCGCCCCCCTCCCCTCCGGCGCCGATCTCGGCGAGGACCGCTTCGACGTCCTCGCGCTGGGCGTCGCTGTCGGGATGGGAGATGTCGCGGACATGGACGATGAGATCGGCCGAGATGACCTCTTCCAGCGTAGCCCGGAAGGCGGCGACGAGCTGGGTCGGAAGCTCCGAGATGAAGCCGACCGTGTCGGAGAGGATGGCCTTGTCGAAGCCGGGCAGCTGAATTTCACGCATCGTCGGGTCGAGAGTCGCGAACAGCAGGTTTTCCGCCATCACGTCGGCCCTGGTGAGACGGTTGAACAGGGTCGACTTGCCGGCATTGGTATAGCCGACCAGGGCGACGACCGGCCACGGTGCGCGCTGGCGGCGGGCGCGGTGGAGGGCGCGGGTCCGGGTGACCTGCTCGAGCTCCTTCCTGAGCTTCGCCATGCGGTCGCGGATCAGCCGGCGGTCGGCCTCGATCTGGGTCTCGCCGGGGCCGCCCAGGAAGCCGAAGCCGCCGCGCTGGCGCTCGAGGTGGGTCCAGCTCCTGACCAGCCGCCCCGCCTGATAGTCGAGATGGGCGAGCTCGACCTGGAGCCGGCCTTCCGCCGTCGCGGCGCGCTCCCCGAAAATCTCGAGGATGAGGCCGGTGCGGTCGATCACCTTCGCCTTCGTCGCGGTCTCGAGATTCTTCTGCTGGATGGGGGTGATCGGAGCATCGACGATGACGAGCTCGGCTTCGTCCCGAGCCACCGCGTCGGCGATCGACTGGACCTGGCCCGAGCCGAACAGGGTCGCGGGCTTTGGCGAGCGGATCCGGAAATGGAGCCTGTCGGAGACCTCTACCCCGATCGCCTCGGCCAGTCCCGCGGCCTCGTCGAGGCGTGCCTCGACGTCACGCCGTCCCCGTCCCGCACTCATGTCGGGAAGGGCGACGATCGCCTTGGCGCCGCGGCTGAACTCGCCGTCCGACTTCTGTTCGGTGAAACTCAGGCGTCGGGCTCCTCGTCATCCTGCTCCAGGAAGCTCACCGGCCGTTCCGGCTGCACCGTGGAGATCGCGTGCTTGTAGACGAGCTGCGACAGGCCGTCGCGCTGGAGAAGCATGCAGAACAGATCGAAGGCCGCGATTTCTCCCTGGAGCATCACTCCGTTGACCAGGAACATGGTCACCGGCTCGCCGGAGCGCCGGACCGCTCCGAGGAAGGCTTCCTGGAGCAGAGCCGGCTTCTTGCCGCCGCCGCTGCCACCGCTGCCGCCGTCCTCGAAGGCGCGCTCGATCTCGCCCAGGTCGAGCGGATGCGCGGGCATGATCGTCGAGATGGCGTGCTTGTAGATGAGCTGGGCCTGGCCGTCGCGGCGCAGGAGCACCGAGAAATTGTCGAACCAGGTGATAATGCCCTGAAGCTTGACGCCCTTGACCAGAAACATGGTCACCGGCGTCTTGGAACGGCGGAGGCCGTTCAGGAACAGATCCTGGAGGTTGTTGACCTTGTCGGCCATGTCCCACTCTCCTTATTGGCGGATCGTTGTCCGCGGAGGCGCCCGCTGAAGGCGTCTTTCATAATGTGGAGCGTGCCGTTGCGGAAACAATAGCAGGGCCCCGAACCCGGCGCCAGCGCCCGCCTCGCGAAGCGATTTCCATCGGGCGCCTCGCCCTTCAGTTTTTGAACGCAACGACGCAACGATGCCGAGATTGCGAAGGAGACCTGCGGCGAATGAAGCACGCAGCATCGTCGCGTCGTTGCGTTTAAAAATGACTGGCCTGCGGCCGGCCAGGATTTGCGGTCGAAGCCCTATTCCTCCGGCTCGCCCTTCGAATCCCCGATGCCCAGCGCCTTCAGCTTGCGGTGCAGAGCCGAGCGTTCCATTCCGATGAAGGTGGCGGTTCGGGAGATGTTGCCGGAGAAGCGGCGGATCTGGACCTTCAGATATTCGCGCTCGAACGTCTCGCGCGCTTCCCTGAGCGGGGTGCCCATGATCGCCTTCACCGCTTCGCCGGAGCTGAGGCTCGCCTGCTCGTTGAGGATCTCGGGCGGAAGCATGTCCAGCTCGATGCAGCCGACCCGGGCGCCGGGCGCGAGGATGATGGTGCGTTCGATGACGTTCCGAAGCTGGCGCACGTTGCCCGGCCAGTCATAGGCCTGGAGCGCGGCGACGGCGTCCACTGAGAATTCCGGCGTGGGAAGCCTCTGCTCGGCGGCGTAGCGGGCGGCGAAATGGGCGGTCAGCGCGGGAATGTCCTCGCGCCGCTCGGCCAGCGCCGGCAGGTGCACCGGGACGACGTTGAGGCGGTAGAAGAGATCCTCGCGAAAGCGGCCGCCGGCGATCTCGTCGGCGAGATGGCGCGAGGTCGACGACACCACCCGCATGTCGACCTTGACCATTCGCTGGCCGCCGACCCGGGTGAAGCTCTGGTCGGTCAGCACCCGAAGGATCTTGGCCTGGGCCGGGATCGGCATGTCGGCGATCTCGTCGAGGAAGAGGGTGCCGCCATGGGCCTGCTCGAGCAGGCCCGGCCGCGCGAGCTCGCCCCCCTCCTCCACCCCGAACAATTCCTCCTCGACCCGTTCCGGAGTCATCCGGGCGGCGCTGACGACGATGAAGGGCGCCTTGGCGCGGTTGCTCCAGTCGTGGAGAAGGCGCGCCGCGACCTCCTTGCCGACGCCCGCCGGTCCTGAGATCAGCACCCGGCTCCCGGTCCCCGCGACCCGCTTCAGGGTGGCGCGCACCGCGTTTATCGCGACGCTCGAGCCGGTCAACTCGGTCTCCTGGCCGATCTGGGCTCGAAGGCTGGCATTCTCGCGGCGAAGCCGGTCGGTCTCGGTGGCCCTTGCGACGAGATGGACGAGGTGGCCGGCCTCGAACGGCTTCTCGATGAAATCGGCGGCGCCCTGGCGGATCGCCGCGACCGCCGTGTCGAGATTGCCGTGGCCGGAGATCATCAGCACCGGAAGCGAGGGATCGCGCCTTTTCACCTCTTCGAGCAATTGAAGCCCGTCCAGCTTGGACCCCTGGAGCCAGACGTCGAGCAGGAGAAGGGAGGGCCGGCGGTCGGCCAGGGCCTGGAGCGCCTCGCCGCTGTTGGCGGCGGTTCGGCACGCATAGCCTTCGTCCTCCAGCACCCCGGAGACGAGGTCCCTAATGTCCTGTTCGTCGTCGACGATGAGTATGTCGAGGGCCATGTTCTATCCGTCTGCCGATATGGTCTGGGGTTGCTCGTCCGCGGCGGCGGCGAGCCGGGCGAGCGCTTCGGCGTCGAAGACCAGCCGAACGAGGCTGCCGCCGCCGGCGGAATCGTCGAACTCGATATTTCCGAAATGCTCCTCGACGATCTTCTTGACGATGGCGAGGCCGAGGCCGGTGCCCTTCACTCGGGTCGTCATATAAGGCTCGGTCAGCCGGCCGCGCTCGATCGGGAGGCCGATGCCGGTGTCGGCCACTTCGACGACGATCCGGCTGTCCGAATCGCGGATGGTGACCGCGACCCGGTCGTCCCCGTCTCTGCGCCCGTCCTCCCGTTTCTGCTGGATCGCCTCGACCGCGTTCTTGATGACGTTGGTCAGCGCCTGCCCCATCTGGCGGCGGTCGCAGACGAGCAAGGGCGAAGGCTCCGGCGATTCGAGCTTGAAGGCGATGTCGGGGTGCGCGACCTGGTGGAGGAAGAGGGATTCCCCGACGATTTCGGCGATCTTCTCCTCGTGGAAGACGGGCTTGGGCATTCGGGCGAAGGAGGAGAATTCGTCGACCATTCGGCGCAGGTCGCCGACCTGCCGGACGATCGTTCCCGTCAGCTTCTCGAAGGTCGCGGCGTCGGAAGTGATCTCCTTGCCGTAGCGCCGCTGGAGCCGCTCGGCGGCGAGCTGGATCGGGGTCAGGGGGTTGCGGATCTCGTGAGCGATCCGGCGAGCCACGTCGGACCAGGCGGCCCGGCGCTGGTCGAGGAGCTGCTCGGTGATGTCGTCGAAAGTCAGCACATGGCCGCCTTCGACCCGCACCCTCTTCACGGCGAGGGTCCGCGGCTCGCCGCCCGAGGCGAACTGGATGATGTCCTCGCGCGCGTCGCCGTCGAGATGCGCGTCGAGCTCGGGGGCCAGCTCGGCGAGCTTGCGACCGACGGCCTGGCCCTTGTCGGTCTTGAGCAGTCCCTCGGCCGAGCTGTTGATGAGCCGGACGTTGCGCTGCTGATCGAGCGAGATGATACCCGCCGTCACCCCCGACAATACGGCCTCGATGAAGGCTCGGCGGCTTTCGAGCTGGGAATTGGCCGAAACGAGGTCCCCGGTCTGCGCCTCGAGGCGCTTGGTCATCCGATTGAACGCCCGCCCCAATATGCCGATCTCGTCCTGGACCCGCATCCCGGTCACTCGGCTGGTGAGCTCGCCGGCGGTGACTCGTGTCGTGAGATCGCCCGCGGTGATGCGCCGGGCGGCGTCGACCAATTCGCTGACCGGCCGCACGAGGCGATCGGCGAGCTTGAGGGCGATCCAGATGGAAAGCCCGACGATCAGAAGCGAGACGAGCAGCATGATGCCGTTGAACCGGAACTGCAAGGTTCGCGCGCGCGCCACCGTCTTCTGATAATCGCTGGCGGCGCTTTGGGCTTCCTCGGCCAGCTTGAGCAGCCGGGGGTTCACCTCGCGGGCGCCATAGACATAGACTTCGGCCTTCGGGTCGAGCCGAACCACCGCCTCGACCCGGTCACCGTCCTCTTCCTTGCCGATGGCCTGTCCCGCTTTCAGCTTGCGCAGGGTCGCCACGGTGAAACGCTCCTCGAGCGGCCGGTCGTAGAGATTGACGCCGCCCTGCATCTGGATTTCGCCCTTGGGCGTTATCGTCAGCAGCGCCGACTCCAGAAGCTTGCGCTGACTCGTCTGGGCGAACATGAAATTGCCGAACTCGGGATGGTCGATCCCTTGGTCGTTCACCCAGGCGACCACGTCGCTACCCATGGTCTGGACCTCGAGCTGGACATCCGCGCGCTGATCCTTTCGGTATTGACTGGCTACCTCCTGGGCATTCCGGATGACGGTCTGGGCGCGCTCCGAAAGCCAGAAATTGAAGCCGCTCTGGAACAGCAACGACGCGAAGATGACGACGAGGAGGGTCGGAACGCTGGCAATCACGGAGAAGAGCGCCACCAGCCGGACGTGAAGCCGTCCCCTGCCCCCGATCGGCGATTCCGCCGCACGGCGCATGGCGAGACGGCGCGCCACCAGGACCATCAGAGCCATGGCCGGGACGAGGTTGGCCACCAGCAATGCCGCCACCATCGGCGGCGTCAGCAACGTCCCCGGCGACCCTTCCTCGGTGATGATGAAATAGCTGATCGTCGTGACGATGAGGAGCGCGATCAGGGTCAGGCCCTCGACCAGCGGCATGAAGCGCCCGCGCCTCAAGGCCACTGAAACGCGCCGGCGCCACCGGGGCTTGGCTTCAGCGAGGATCGGCAATTCGGCGTTCACGAGACAGGGTTACCACAAGCCTGTGGTAAAAAGAACACAGTATGTAGCGTCAACGGCTCGCTTGGCCGCACCTCGAGAGTCGGCGGCTCAGGCGGCGGCGCGGCTCAGCCACGGCGCGTAGAAATCGTACAGCCTCGACTGCGCCTTCGCCGCGTCGCCTTCCTTGTTGAAAGCGTTGCGGAATTCCGCCGAGCCATGAAGTCCGCGGGTATACCAGCCGACATGCTTGCGGGCGACATTCACCCCAATCTCCGAGCCGTAATGGGCGAGCATGTCCCGATATTGCTCGATCAAGACGGCGAACTGCTCGTCGACGCTCGGGTCGGGCAGTCGCTCGCCGGTGCGGAGCCAGTGGATCGACTGGGCGAGCAGCCACGGCCGGCCATAGGCGCCGCGGCCGATCATCACTCCGTCGGCGCCGGACTGGGCGAGCGCCGTCTCGACGTCGTCGATGGTGCAGATGTCGCCGTTGACGATGACCGGAACCTCGACCGCTTCCTTGACCCGGCGGACGAAGGCCCAGTCGGCACAGCCCTTGTACATCTGGTTGCGGGTCCGGCCGTGGACGGTGATCATCTTCACGCCGAGATCGACGGCGATCCGGGCAAGCTCGGGCGCGTTGAGGCTTGAGTGATCCCAGCCCATCCGCATCTTCAGGGTCACCGGCACCTTGACGGCCTTCACCGTCGAATCGACGATCTCGGCGGCCAGCTTCAGATCCCGCATCAGCGCCGAGCCGGCGTCGCCATTGACCACCTTGCGGACCGGACAGCCCATGTTGATGTCGATGATCGCCGCCCCGCGATCCTCGTTGAGCTTCGCCGCCTCGGCCATTTCCTTGGGCGTGCAGCCGGCGAGCTGCATCGAGACCGGATCCTCGATCGGGTCCCAATCCGCCTTCTGGAGCGACTGGCGGGTCTCTCGGATCATCGCCTGGCTGGCGATCATCTCGGTGACGGTGAGGCCGGCGCCGTAGCGCTTCACCGCCTTTCGGAACGGCCGGTCGGTGACTCCCGTCATCGGCGCCAGGATGACGGGCGAGTCGATCCGGATGGGTCCGATCTGGATGGGCGACAGCTTGCTCATGGGAGGCGCGGAGATAAGGCCAAAGTCGCTGGCGGGCAAGGTTGCGCTCGGCTAGTCCGACCCGATGGAGAGGATGGTTGCCTTGGTGGTCGCGGCGGGGAGTGGAAGCCGCGCGGGCGGCGGCCTGCCCAAGCAATATCGGCGATTGGCCGGCAAGCCGTTGCTCGTCCATGCCCTCGACGGCCTGGCGCATGCGGGGATCTCCCGGGCCCGGGTGGTGATCGGCGAGGGCCAGGAGGCGCTCTATCGCGAGGCGATCGGCGGGCGCCCCCTCCCCGCCCCGGTCGCCGGCGGCCGCGAGCGGCAGGACAGCGTCCGCAACGGCCTGGAGGCCATCGCCGCCGACGGCGGAGCGGATGCCGTCTTCATCCACGACGCCGCGCGTCCCTTTCTGCCGGGGCCGGTGGTGGCACGGCTTCGGGACGGGCTCACCAGGGCCGATGGGGCGGTGCCCGTTCTTCCCGTTGTCGACACCCTGGCCCGCGCCGAAGCGGAAGTCGGCGAGCCGGTGAACCGCGAGGGACTGGTTCGGGTGCAGACTCCCCAGGCCTTTCGCTTCGACGCGATCCTGGCCGCGCATCGGCAGTGGCGCGGGGGCGCCGCCACCGACGACGCCCAGGTCGCCCGGGCCGCGGGCCTTCGGGTCGGCGCAGTGGCCGGCGACGAAGCGCTGGAGAAGCTCACCCACGATGGGGATTTCGCCCGGGCCGAAGCCCGCCTGGCCGGCCTCATGACCAGCCGCGCCGGAATGGGCTTCGACGTCCATGTCTTCGCTGCCGGCGAGGAACTCTGGCTGGGCGGAATCAGGATCCCGAACGCGCGCGGTCTCAAGGGCCATAGCGACGCCGACGTTCTTCTCCACGCGCTCACCGACGCCTTGCTGGGCGCGATCGGCGCGGGCGATATCGGCGATCATTTCCCGCCGAGCGACCCGCAATGGCGAGGCGCGGCCTCGTCCCTCTTCGTCGAGCATGCCCGAAGCCTGATCGAGGCGCTCGGCGGCCGGATCGACCATGTCGACGTCACCTTGATCTGCGAGGCCCCGCGACTCGCCCCCCATCGCGAGGCGATGCGCGCCTCCGTCGCGGCCTTGTTGCAGCTGGCGCCGGCGCGGGTTAGCATCAAGGCCACGACCACCGAGCGCCTCGGCTTCACCGGACGCGGCGAAGGCATGGCCGCCCAGGCGATCGCAACCGTCCGTCTTCCAGAGGAACAGCCGTGAAATCAGTCCTAATCGCCGCCTTGCTTGCCGCCCCCACCGCCGAGCAGGCGCAACGCCCCTGCCTCACCCAGGCCCAGATCGAAGATTCCGCCTTGTTCGCACTTCCGCCTTTGCTCGAAGCGGCCGCGACCGCCTGCGCCCCGGCCCTGCCCGCCGACGCCTATCTTCTGAACGGCGGGCGCGCGCTCGCCCGCACCCTGGCGGCCGAGAGCTCGGGCCGCTGGGCGAGCGCCAGCGCCGCGCTCACCACCATGGCCGAAAACGAGTTCCCGGCGAACCTCAGTGAAACGACGGCGCGCGGACTCCTCCACGACCTCGTCCTTGGAGGCCTGAAGTCCGCGGAGGGCCAGGCGCAATGCGTGAGGATCAACCGGGCCGCGGACCTGCTCTCCCCCATGCCGCCACGCAACCTCGCCGGCCTTGTCGTACTGGCCGTCGAATTCGGAAGCGAGAGCCGTGGCACCCCGATGGCGACGCCGCAGCCGGTTCTCGATGCGCAGCCCAAGTCCAAGGCCAAGTCCAAATCCAAGTCCGGACAGCCGGTGCACGTGCACGTGCAGGTGCAGCCGAGGCCCAGGAAGCCCCCGCTGATCTGCCCGACGGCTCAGCCGTGAGCGAGGTTCGCGACTCCGTCCTCCCCCCCGAGCTCCTCGACTCCGCCCGCCGGGTGGTGGAAGCGAGCCGTTCGGCCGGGCTGAGGCTGGCGGTGGCGGAAAGCTGCACCGGAGGCCTCGTCGCGGCCGCGCTGACCGAGATACCGGGTTCGTCGGACGTCCTGGAGGCCGGGTTCATCACGTATTCGAACGAATCGAAGATAGCCTTGCTGGGGGTCAGCGAGGACGTGGTCGAAACCTTCGGAGCGGTGTCGATCGCGGTCGCCTGGGGGATGGCGCAGGGCGCATTGAAGCGCTGCTCGGCCGACACCGCGGTGGCGGTCACCGGGATTGCCGGGCCCGGCGGCGGAACCGAGAAGAAGCCGGTCGGAACGGTGATCTTCGCCCGCGCCCGGCGCGGCGCCGATCCCAAGGAGATAGTCGCCGACACCAGGCATTTCGGCGATCTCGGCCGGGGCGGCGTCCGGCTCCAGGCGGCGCTCTGCGCTCTGGAGCTGCTGATGCCGGTAGAGAAGGAATCGGATCGGGAGCAAGTGCCGTCACCCTGAACTTGTTTCAGGGTCCAGCGTCGAGCAGCGCGGCCGTTTGGGGCCAATCCCTCGCCCTGGAGCGGCTCGGCCCTGGATGCTGAAACAAGTTCAGCATGACGATCACGAGGTTCAGGCCACCACGCTCCGCGCCTCCGCCTCGCCCTCCCCGTACAATTCCCGCGCCCTGTCCTCGAACGCCCCGATCATCCGCCGAAGCGCCCGGTCGAACATCTGGCCGGCCAGGCTCTCGAACAGGCGGTTCTTGAAGGCGAAGTCGACGCAGAAGTCGATTTCGGTACCGCCCTGGCCATCCGGCCTGAAGACCCAGCTGTTCTTCAGATATTTGAGCGGCCCCTCGATATATTCGGTGTGGATCCGGGTCGGCCGCTGCTTCTCGACCCGCGAGGCGAAGGTCTCCTTGATCGCCTTGAAGCCGACGACGAGGTCGGCGATCATCAGGGTGTCGCTGTCCGAGCGCACCCGGGTCGCCGCCACCCAGGGCAGGAATTCCTGATAGCGCTTCACGTCGGCGACCAGATCGAACATCTGCTCGGGCGTATAGGGCAGGCGCCGGGTTTCGGTGTGTCGGGGCATTAGCTCGTCATCCCGGCGAAAGCCGGGACCTCAGGCCGGAAAGTCACGGCGGGTCTCCCCGAGGTCCCGGCTTTCGCCGGGATGACGGGCGGCCAGCTTCGCCTCCCTTGCCGCCTTCATCTTCGCGAAATCGTCGCCGGCATGGTAGCTGGAGCGGGTCAGCGGGCTTGCGGCGACGAGCAGGAAGCCCTTGGCGCGGGCGATCGCTCCGTAGGCGGAAAACGCCGCCGGGGTGACGAACTCGTCGACCTTGGCATGGCGCGGGGTCGGCTGGAGATATTGGCCCATGGTCAGGAAATCGACGTCGGCCGAGCGCATGTCGTCCATCACCTGATGGACCTCGAGCCTCTGCTCGCCGAGCCCGACCATCACGCCCGACTTGGTGAAGATGGTCGGATCCTGCCGCTTGACGCTCTCGAGAAGGCGAAGCGAGGCGTAATAGCGCGCTCCGGGGCGGATGGTGGGATAGAGGCGCGGCACCGTCTCGAGATTGTGGTTGTAGACGTCGGGCCGGGCGGCGACGATCGCCGCGATCGCGCTCTCCGGCTTGTTGCGGAAATCGGGGGTCAGGATCTCGATCGTCGTCGACGGCGTGGTCCGGCGAAGCGCCTCGATCACCCGGACGAACTGCTTCGCGCCGCCGTCGGGCAGATCGTCGCGATCGACCGAGGTGACGACGATATGGGTGAGGCCGAGCTCGGCGGCGGCGGTGGCGACATGCTCGGGCTCGAGCAGATCGATCGCGCGCGGCATTCCCGTCTTGACGTTGCAGAAGGCGCAGGCGCGGGTGCAGGTGTCGCCCAGGATCATCACCGTGGCGTGCTTCTTGGTCCAGCATTCGCCGATATTGGGGCAGGCCGCCTCCTCGCAGACGGTGGCGAGGTTGAGGCTCCGCATCAGCTTCTTCGTCTCGGCGAAGCCGGCGCTGGTCGGCGCCTTGACCCTTATCCAGTCGGGTTTGCGCTGCCGCGGCGCGGGCGCCGGGACGAGGATCGGATCGGCTTCGCTCATGGGGGCCAGATAGCGATGCTCGCCCCTCTTAACAACAAGCCGGCGCGTCATCCTTGGGCCGGAGCGAGACGCCCGAGCGGCCGGTCCGGAAATCCGAGAGCCAGGTCATCGGATTCCAGGTCGCCTCGCCCTTCAGCGAGAAGGTAATGAACTCGGCCCGTCCGCCGATAGCCTCGACCGGCACGGCTCCGCCCAGCCCGCCCGAGGCCAAAGGGAATCGGCTGTCGGCGCTATTGTCGCGATTGTCCCCCAGCAGGAAGACATGCCCCGCGGGGACCTTGTACGGCTCCGTGTCGTCCTGGCGGCTCGGATAGAGGTCGAGGACGTCGTAGGAGCGACCGCCGGGCAGCGTTTCCCTCAGGACATGTCCGCCGCGATCGCTTGCCGGGCGCGCCTTCGGATCGCTGGCGGAACAAGGCGGATTCCCGCCGGCCCGCGGCCGGCGGCAGCCCAGGTCGAGGGTCGGGACTGGCTTTCCATCGAGCCATAGCCGGCCGCGCACCATCTGTACCGTCTCGCCGGGCAGGCCGATGACCCGCTTGATGAGGTCTTCGCTTGTTCCGGACCCGGGCCGCGATACGATCACGACGTCGCCCCGCTCGGGCATCCGGCCGAACAGCCGGCCTTCAGTGAACGGCACCAGGTGAAAGCTCAGCGATGCGTACGACCAGCCATAGGGATATTTGCTGACCAGGAGGCGGTCGCCGACCTGCAGTCCCGGCATCATCGATTCGGACGGGATGTAGAACGGCTTCGCAACCGCGCTATGGAAGCCGACCACGAGCAGGAGCAGTCCGGCCAGGTTGCGGATTTCGGCGACCCATTTCGTCCGCCGCTTCGTCTTGGGGCTGTCGGTCATGGTTCCGACCAAGCCTTTTGCTTTCCGAAGCGCCAGCGAAGCCGTGTCCGGACACTCCGAAATCGTGTCCCGGCAACCGGTCCGACCCGGACCCGTCAGCGGGAACGGAATTCCTCGTAGGTGAGCGTGCCGTCGCGATTCCGGTCGATCTCGTGGAATGCGGACCGGCTGTCGTCGGCGGAGGCGGCGATGGACGGCGCCGCCAGGCCACCGCCCAGAACAGCCCCGGCCGCGACCGCAGCGCCGATTCGCCAAAGCGACCTGCGCCGCCGGCGCACGCTCACTCGAGGATCGATTTGCTCGTCGATGAAGGAACGCACGGCGTCGCTCGCCGTCCGCCCTTCCCTCCGGCACTTCTCCCTGAAGGCGGCCTTCGTCTCGTCCGGCAGCCGGATTTCGATCGAATCATTCTTCTTGGTGACTTTCGCACTGGCCATGGAACGCTCCCGCAATCGCGACCTGTTTAGCGTCGTCGCGGCTTCCGCGCCACCTCGGCGCGTCGGCGCCGGCGAGCCCACCGCCGTTCGCCCCGCGCTTGTCGAAGGGCCTTCCATCTTTTAGGGCGCCGCCGACAAGGGAGGGCTTCGACAAGCTCGGCCCGAACGGTTGGGGGGAGACCAGGCTTGGCCGCGATAACGAACCTCATCGAGGGCTACCACCGCTTCCGGAAAAGCGGCTGGGCGCGGGAGCGGGAGCGCTGGTCGCGGCTGGCCGAGGGGCAGAGCCCGCGCGTGATGGTGATCGCCTGCTCCGACAGCCGGGTCGATCCGACCCAGATATTCGATTCCGGGCCTGGCGAGATGTTCGTCGTCAGGAACGTCGCCGCCCTGGTCCCGCCCTACGAGACGACCGGCGGCCATCACGGAGTGTCGGCGGCGCTCGAATTCGCCGTCACCCAGCTCCAGGTCGAGGAGGTGGTGGTGATGGGCCACGGCTATTGCGGCGGCTGCGCGGCGGCCTTGACCGGGCAGTTCGACGAGGCGGCCCATGGCGAGGGCCATTTCATCGCCGACTGGATCGAGC
This sequence comes from Allosphingosinicella sp., assembly GCA_035629855.1. Lineage (GTDB taxonomy): Bacteria > Pseudomonadota > Alphaproteobacteria > Sphingomonadales > Sphingomonadaceae > Allosphingosinicella. Next base: position 6,296 of record DASQLT010000064.1, on the reverse strand, counting down.
TGCTGCGCCAGGCGCGAGACAAGGTCCGCGCAAGCCACGGCGAGGATTTCCGGGCGATGGAGCTCGAAGGGGTGCGGGTCAGCCTCGCCAATTTGCGCACCTTTCCCTGGGTGAGCGAGCGCGAGGCGGACGGCCGCCTCAAGCTCCACGGCGCCTATTTCGCGATCTCGGACGGGGTGCTTCACATGCTGGACGAGGGCAGCGGCGAGTTCGCTCCGGCTTAGGGCCCTCCGTCCTCCCGGCGCGAGCCGGGACCTCAGGACGGGAAGTCGCGGCGGGCCTCCCCGAGGTCCCGGCTTGCGCCGGGATGACGGCTATCGCGACGCCACGCTCCGCCGCGCCCCATAAGCGAAATAAATGACCAGCCCGACGACGTGGGCGATCATGAAATAACGCTGGGTCGCCCAGGGCAGGCTGTAGAGCAGATAGAGGCAGCCGAGGATCCCGAAGGTTCCGACCACCCAGGGCAGCGGGGTTCGGAACTTGCGCGGCGCGTCGGGCGCGCGGCTTCGCATGATCAGCATGCAGGCGCAGACGGCGATGAAGGCGGTGAGCGTGCCGGCGTTGGCGAGCGCCGCCAGCTCGCCGAGCGGAACCAGGCCGGCGAGCGCTCCGACGACCAGGGCGGTAAAGACGGTGATCCGGACCGGGGAGCCCCGGCCCGAGACTCGGGCGAGGCTCGGGGGAAGCAGTCGGTCGCGGGCCATGACGAAGAAGATCCGGCTCTGGCCGTAGAAGAAGGCCAGGATGACGGTCGGCAAGGCGATCACCGCCGTGGCCGCGACGAAGCGGGCCGTCCACGGGTGACCGAGCTCCCTCAGGATCAGGGCGAGCGCCTCGCCGCTGTTGGCGAAGACGGAGTAGGACACGGCTCCGATCGCCGCGGCGGCGACGGCGATATAGATGATCACGCAGATCAGCATCGAGCCGACGATGCCGATGGCGAGGTCCCGCCCGGGATTCTTGCATTCCTCGGCCGCGGTGGCGATGGCATCGAAGCCGTAGAAGGCGAAGAAGATGATCGCGGCCGCCGCCATGACCCCGACTTCGCTTCCCGGCGGTCCCGACTTGCTGAAGCCATAAGGCATGAACGGCTCGAAGTTCGCCGAGTCGAAATAGGGCAGGGTCACGGCGACGAACACGATCAGAGCGACGATCTTCAGAACGACCAGGGCGGCATTGATCGAGGCGCTTTCCCGAGTTCCGGCCAGCAGCAATCCGGCAACCACGGCGACGATGAAGACCGCCGGCAGGTTGACGATGCCGCCGGCATGCGGCCCGCTCGAGAGCGCGGCCGGGAACCTCACGAGCTCGTTCAGAAGCGGCACCGCGAATTCGGACCAGCTCACCGCCACCGCGCTTACCACCAGGGAATATTCGAGGATCAGGCTCCAGCCGATGATCCAGGCGAGCAGCTCCCCGATCACCACATAAGTGTAGGTATAGGCGCTCCCCGAGGCGGGGATCATCGTCGCCATCTCGGCATAAGCCAAAGCGGCGGCGGCGCAGATGATTCCGGCGATGGCGAAGGAGAGCAGTACCGACGGCCCCGCCTTGGCCGCTCCGACTCCGATCAGGGCCAGGATCCCGGCTCCGACGATGGCGCCGACCCCGAGCGCGATCAGATGCGGCCAGCCGAGGCTCCGGTGGAGCCGGTGCTCCGGCGCCATATCCTCGTCGGCGACGACCGCCTTGCGCGCGAACAGGTTCATGAAGCGGCCCCTCCTTGTCTCGGGGGAGATTGAGACGATTTGAACGAAGCGGACAAGGCGCAATGTCATCCGGCCCGTCACCCTGAACTCGTTTCAGGGTCCAGTTCTCCGCTCGCGAGGAGGCTGAAGTCGTTTCGGGGTCCAGTTCTCCGCCCTCGGGGAGGCTCGACCTTGAATGCTGAAACAAGTTCAGCATGACGTGAAGATGGGTTGCCCCTCTTCTCCGAGCCCCTGCTACGGCACCCTTTGCCCCACCACATTCCCCGGCGGGGAATAGCGGCAGATCAGGAAGTCCCATTTGCGGGCCCTGTGGACGGCGCAGCCGACCCGGGTCGTGCCCTTCCAGATCATCTGCGTATAATGACCGACGTCGCTCCAATGGCCACTTCGGCTGACGGCGCCGGGGAAGATGCCGGGGCGAAAGAGGCTCTTTTCCGCCGCCCAGCCGCCCGCCATCTCCTCCAGCTCGTAGGCGTCCCGAGTTCCCATCCACAGATTCTCGCCCTGCCCCCGGCGCGAGTCGGCCGGCGAATGGGCGAGCTTGCCGAGCTTCGCGAGGGCCGGGCCGTAGGACGCCGCGGCGGCCGCGAGGCCGGAGTCCCAGAGCAAGGGCCGGGCGCCCGTCGCCGCCCGCTCGCGATTGTGGAGAGCGAGGAGGCGGGTCTCGAGCCGGGTCAGATCCTGCGCCCGGCCATCGTCGACCCGTGCTTCGGTAATGGTCCGGCCGTCGGCCCAGGCCGGCCTCGACGAGTCGCAGGCGGCGATGAGCAGGACGGAGGCGAGCGCGGCAAGGGCATTGTTCATGCCCCCGAAGTTGCGATCCGATCGCTCGGATGCAAGAAGGCGCGGATGAAGCTCCTGGCGCCCGCTCTGCTTGCCTCGGTCCTCGCCGCCTGCACGGCGCAGGTGTCGCATCCCACCAAGACGCTGGCCGAGCAGCAGGTCGACGTCGATTCCTGCACCCGCGATTCGAACCGCAAATATTGGATGGATCCGATCGCGGCGCTGCTCAACGCCTACGACTGCCTGGAGGCGAAAGGCTACAGGAAGGAGAAGGGCGGGCTCAGGAACCAGGTCGAGCGCTCGGCGGGCGAGGACCGGGTTCGCAGGCGCAGCCGCGGCGAGCCGCAAAAGCCCTGCGCGGTGCCCTGCCGGGGGTGAGCTGCTTGTCCTCCCCGCGGCGAAGCCGTGGGGAGGGGGACCACCTGAAAGGTGGTGGAGGGGTGACTGCCGCGGCTTATTCATATCGCGCTCGATCCAACCCGCGCCGGCTACCCCTCCACCATGCTTCGCATGGTCCCCCTCCCCACCGCTTCGCGGCGGGGAGGATTAATAAATATAGCCCTGGCGCTCGAGGAAATCGTTTTCCCTGCGCGGCTCCGTCCGGGCTCGGGCCGAGGGGCGGGCCTTGCGGCTGCGCGACGCTCCGGACGCGGCCCGGGCCGGCCGCTCGGGGGCCTCCACGACGACCGGGCGAACCCCCTGCTCGGCTCGGACCCCTTGCTCGGCGCGTACCCGGGCGATCACCGCGGCGCCCGAGGGCATGGGTTCACGGTCGTAAGCGGCTTCGGCGGCGGCGGCCTTGAGCGCGGCGGCTCGGGCCGGCGCTTCGGAATCATGGACCTCGGCGGCTTCGGCGATCTGGCCAAGGCGCGGCGGAACCACGTTCTTGCCCATGGCGACGGCGGCCAGAGCGGCGGCGAGCAGACCCGCGATCAGCCAGCCGCTGACGGCGACGAAGCGCGGCGGCCGGCCGGCGCTCGCGACCTGCAGCTCGGCGAGTCGAAGGGTCTGCTGCTTGGCCCACAGCCGGTGGTCGTAATCGGCGCGCTTGGTCGGGTCCTTGAGGACCGCGAAGGCCTCGTTGATCTGAGTCGCGTCCTTGGAGACGGGCGCCTCGACCGCCTGGTCGGGATGATATTTCTTGATCAGCGCCTTGTAGGCCGCCTCGACGACGACCGGCTCCGCTTCGGGAGCGACATTGAGCACGTCGTAGAGGCTGCGCAGATTGGGCATGGGATGACGGCTTTCTGCCGCAGAAAGGCGGAAAGTACCAGCGGGGAATTAATCGCGCCGGCTCAAAGGCTTGGTGGTCACCGCTTTCCCGCGTCGAACAGCGGTGTTAGGCACTCGGCCTTCACTTTGGAAGAAGGGATTTTTATGCGCGATCTGGGCTTGCCCGCGGCCTGGGCGCCGCGCCTGCTGAGCGTTCTTCGAATCGTTACCGGCCTGATCTTCCTCGCCCATGGGACTCAGAAATTCCTCTCGTTCCCGGCGGGCCAGATGGCCGGAGGCGGCTGGGCCCTCGATAATCCCGGCCATTTCGCCGGAATCGTGGAGCTCGTTTGCGGCCTCCTGATCGCCATCGGCCTGTTCACTCGCCCCGCCGCATTCCTCGCCTCCGGCACGATGGCGATCGCTTATTGGTACGCACACGCACCGCAGAACTTCTTTCCGGTGAACAACATGGGCGACGCGGCGATCCTGTATTGCTTCGTCTTCCTCTATATCGCCGCAGCCGGGCCGGGGCCGTGGAGCCTCGACGCCCGGCTCAATTCCAGCGCTCGCCGCTAGCATGGCCGACATCGACCGCCAGGACGGCAACGTCGCCCTCCTCATCGACGCCGACAACGCCTCGTCCGACCATCTCGACGCGGTCCTCACCGTCCTGGCCGAGCTCGGGACGGTCAATATCCGCCGCGCCTACGGCAATTGGAGCAAGTCGGCCCTGAAGGGCTGGGCCGAGATGACCCACCGCCACGCGATCGAGCCTCACCAGCAATTCGACATCACCAAGGGCAAGAACGCGACCGACATGAAGATGACGATCGACGCCATGGACCTGCTGTTCGGAGGCCGGGTCGACGGCTTCGGGATCATGTCGAGCGATTCGGACTTCATGCCGCTGGCGATGCGGATCCGGCAGGACGGGGTGCCCGTCTACGGCTTCGGGACGTCGCGGGCGCCGGTTTCCTTCCAGCAGGCGTGCAGCCGTTTCATCGACGTCGGAGCGCTCGTCCAGGGCGAGGCGCACGAGGCCGCGCCCGAGGCGGCCCCGCCCCCGCCCAAGCGCAAGGTCGACGAGGAGCTGGTCAAATTGCTCGGCGCCGCCTTCCGGGGATCGAAGCGCGACGGGCGCGGCTATGCCAGCCTCTCCGAGGTCGGCCAGCGCGCCGGCAACCGCTCCTCGTTCGACGCCCGGAGCTACGGTTACGCGGGCCTGGCCGAGCTGATCGACGCGGTGCCCAATTTCGCGACCGAGAGGCGCGAGGACGGGCGGGTCTATGTGAAACGGGTCAGGTAGGCACGGCGACCGCTGCTCAGCGGACGGCGACCTCGGCTACGGACTCGGCCGGCTCGACCTCGACGAAATCGGGAAGCCCGCTATGGACCCGGACCCCGGCGGCGCTCGAATGACGCTCGGGCGGGGCCTCGTCCTCGGCCGAGGCGAGGAAGCGGGGCGGCGGGCCGCCGCGGCGGACGGTGACTCCGAACGCCCTGGTCGATTCGGCCGGACCGGAGGCTACCGCGATCCGGAGGACTTGGGGGTCAGGGCGGTCGGGCCTCTCCGCCGCCTCCGCCCCCAGATAGGGCCGGCGGAAGGACTTGGGATCGCCCCAGTCGCCGCTCCAGCGGTAGAAGATGTGCGAGCCCACGCTCACCGCTCGGGTCAGCGACGCCGCCCACCAGGGCCTGACGTAGGACGCGTGATAATGGGTGGCGTGGCCGACCGGGCCGTAGACGCTTCCCGCCAGAGCGGCGCCGGCGATCCTCCGGGCCCGATCCCAGGAAGCAGGATCGCGCCGGCCGCGCATCGAGCCGTCGCAGGTGAAACTGAACTGGCAGCCGGTGCGGCGGTGCGAGCCCTGGTAGACGACTCCGCAGACGCTGTTCGGGAAAGCCGGATGGCGGGCCCGGTTGAGGACCACCTGGGCGACGGCGCGCTGGCCTTCCACGCTCTCCGAGCGCGCCTCGTAATAGACGGCGGCGGTGAGGCAGGTCAGTGACGCCGCGACGTCGCGCTCGCTTCGATTCCCGACGGCGAAGGGCTCGGCGGCCTGCCCCGGAGCGATCGCCTCGGCGGAAGGAAGCGGAACGGCTCGGGCCGAAGCCTGTCGTGTGGGAACCGCGCTGGAGGCCGCCACCCCCTGCCCCGCCGCGACCGGAGGCACGCATGAAGCGCCCACAAGGATCAGTGGCAGGCTCAGCATCGATTTGTGCAGCATTCGAACGAGGCCCCGCTTCAATAAGGAGCCTCGCTCTATCGCCAGGGTGTTAGAGGATGGTTAACCACGGAGGTCGGTGGACGCCGCCAGGCCCATCCCGGTCCATTCGTCATCCCGGCGGAAGCCGGGACCTCGGGGAGACCCGCCGTGCCTTTCCTCGATGGGGTCCCGGCCTTCGCCGGGATGACGGAAGACGGACGCGCGGGTGCATCCGCTGGAGACGGGGGAAGAAACGGCCGGCGCGTCCTTGCCACGGGCACCCGGGGCTGGACGACTTTGCTTTGCTTTCGTGTCGTTAACTCGAAAGCGTCCAGACTTCATTCGTGAAGAGCCGCCGGGTCCCGGATTGCCTTCGCTT
>DASQLT010000063.1:0-11759 GCA_035629855.1 Allosphingosinicella sp. | reverse complement strand
CCAGCCTAAGAACACCGCCGCCAGGGCCGAGGGTAGCGATCCACCCTGCCGATTTTGTTCAAACCGCGCAGTGAGGCAGTGCGGCTCGATCCGTCATCCCGGCGAAAGCCGGGACCCCGGGCCGCGAAGTCGCCGGCGCTTGTTCTCGCCGAGGTCCCGGCTTTCGCGGGGATGACGGTCGCTAGAGCAGGAAGTCCCCCGCCCCCAGCGGCGTCGGCCCGGCGCCGTCATCCCGGGCTCGACCCGGGCTCCATGAACACGGGCCCCTCCCGTCATCCCGGCGAAAGCCGGGACCCCGGGCCGCGAAGTCGCCAGCGCTTGTTCTCGCCGAGGTCCCGGCTTTCGCCGGGATGACGGTGTCTAGAGCAGGAAGTCCCCCGCCCCCAGCGGCGTCGGCCCTTGCAGGGTCAGCGCGATGACGAGGTCGGCGACGCCGTCGCCATTGACGTCGCCCTCGACGAACCAGGTTCCGCCTTGCTGATAGGCGCGAAGCTGCCCCGCCGAGCCGCTGAACGCGTTCGAGCCGATCCAGCTGAACCCTTGATCGCCGCCGACGAGCGTATTCGCGTCGATCCGGTCGAGCTCGATCTTGTCCGTGCCCGGAGTGAAGTCCAGGATCTGGTCCATGCTGGCGGCATTCGATTCCTCGACGGCCTGGAAGCGGAACGCATCCGAGCCGCCGTTGCCGGCAAGGATGTCCGCGCCGAGGCCGCCATGGAGGAGATCGGCCTGACCGCCGCCCTTCAGGGTGTCGCCAGCCTTGCCTCCGAACAGCCGAAGCAGCCCGTCCGTCTCCTGGCTCCCGTCCAGGATCATCGTCTCGCTCGCCATCAGGAGCGTGCCCGAGAGGGTGAGCTGCTCGCCCGGCTTCACGATCGCGTTCGACAAGATGAGGTTGTAGTCGAACTCGGTGCCGCCGCCCCTCGCATAGCGCTCGTCGGTCGCCGAGGTCAGGGTCAGATTCTCGATGCTGGTGAACAGGCCGGTGTAGCCCGGAGCGGTGAAGTCGATCGTGTAGTTTCCGCGAAGGAACATGCCGTCGTAGCCCGAACCGCCGTTGACAACGTCGCCCGAAGCGAAGCGCTCCTCGGCGTAGAAGAAGATGTCGGCGCCCAGGCCGCCGGTCAGAGTGTCCTTCCCCTTGCCCCCGTAAACGACATATTTGGCATCGGTCTCGGCCGAGCCGTCGAAGGTGAAATCTTCGCCCTCGAGCAAAGCCGCGCCGTTGATCCGGGCCTGTACCCCGGCCGCGAAGTTCGCGTCGTTGGTGGTGAGCACGTAATCGTAGCGATTGGTCCCGGGCTCGCCGAAATTGGTGTTGTTGCCGCCCAGGATCGAGACGTTTTCGATCTGAGTAACGCTGGCGCTCAAGGCCAGCGACCCGTAGGGCCCCTGGATCACCAGAGTATCGGCACCGTCGCCGCCGTTCACCACATCCGCCGCCGTCAGCGACCCGATGAAGAAGAGGGTGTCGTTGCCGGCGCCGCCGTTCGCAACGTCGTCGCCGCCGTCCTGGAGGCGCAGGACGTCGCTTCCAAAGCCTCCGGTGACCACGTTGTTCGCCGAATTGCCCCGGAAATCGTGGGCGACGCCGGACGCCGAGCCGATCTCCTCGACATGGGTTCCGACCAGGCTGTAGACGGCCAGCGACGTATAGATCGTGTCGAAGCCCTGGTCGGCCAGCTCGTCGGCCACGTCACCGGCATCGTCGACGAAGTAGATGTCGTCGCCCAGGCCGCCACGCATCGTGTCGGCGCCGGCGGCGCCGTCGATCGTGTCGTCGCCGCCGCCGCCGGTGATGACATTCGCCAAGCCGTTGCCGATGAGAAACTGATCCCCGGCCCGGACGCCGGTGAGGGTCTCCACATTTGCGCCGAGCACATAGGTGGCGAGACTCGTCGCTACGCCGTCGACGCCTTCGCCCGCCGCCTCGATGACGCCGTCCGAGACGCTGTCGACGACATAATTGTCATTGCCTTGGCCGCCCCGCATGGCATCGCCGCCGGCGCCGCCGTCCAGCATGTCGTTGCCCCCGCCGCCGTACAGCGCGTCGGCGCCTGCATCACCGCGTAGGACGTCGTCGCCGCCCTCGCCGTACAGCGTGTCGCCCAAATAGCCTCCCTCCAGAATGTCGGCCGATTCCGTTCCATGGTGGATCAGGAGCTGGTAATTATCGAGATTGGCCGCCCTGAGCGCCGTCATGTCGACATTCTGCAAGGTGACCGCGGTGACCCAGCCGGAGTTCCATATCTGGACAAGCACGTGCGAGCCGCTCTGCATCAGTCGCATCGAGCCGGTCAGGAATGGATTGGCGTTCGGGTCGAGCGTCTGAGCGAAGCCGTTCAGCCACGCGTCGAAGTCCAGCATGTCGCCGCCCTCGCCCGCCTGGAAGTCGGTGACGACGACCGTTCCGTTGAGCGGAAGGGCCCGGCCCAGTTCGAGCACGTCGCGCCCGGCGCCTAGGGTGATCCGGCTCGCGGTGCGGGTCTCCAGGGTCACCAGGTCGTCGCCGCTCCCGGCGTCGACATCGACCTGGAGGACGGTGCTCCCGCTGCTGTAGGGCCTGATGAGGATCCGGTCGTTGCCGGCGTCGCCATTCAGGACGATATGCTCGTTGCTGGTGAAGCGCCAGAGATCGATATGATCGTCGCCGTCCCCGCCATGGACGGTGTCGTTGCCATAGTCCTCCACCGTGATGCGGTCGTTGCCGCCGCCGCCGAACGCGATGTCGTCGCCGTCGCCGAGCGAAAAGGTGTCGGCGCCTTCGCCCCCTTCCAGCAGGTCGTTGCCGTCGCCGCCCTCCAGCCGGTCGTCGCCGAGGCCGCCGCTCAGCGCGTCGTTGCCGCCGAGTCCCTCGATGAAATCACTGCCGTCGCCGCCGCCGATCGAATCCGGGCCGAAAGCGCCGTGGATCCTGTCGTCGCCGGCCGTTCCGGCCAGGACCAGCCCGGGGCCCGCGACTCCGCCGAAGCTGGCGACGCTGAAATTGTAGGGGGTAAAATCGGCCAGGTCGCTGTCGGCGAGGGAAACGAGCGTGATCCAACCATAGCCGGCCGAGGTTCGGTCCCGATCATATTGGACCAGTACGTCGGAGCCGTCCTGCACCAGCCGCAGGTAGCCGGAACCGAACGGGTCGGAGCCGAATGCGGGATTGTTATCGATCTCCAGGCGGTCGCCGGAATCGCCGGCCTCGAAATCGGTGATCCGGCTGACGTGGGATTGGGTGACGCTCGACGCGTAGAAGCTGACAACGTCGATACCCTCGCCGAGCGTCATCGTCACCGAGGAGTCAAGTCCGCCCAAGAGTATCCGGTCGTGTCCCGAGCCCGCATCGATAGTCAACTGGACCGCGCTGGAGATGTTGGTCTCGATGAAGTCGTTGCCGTCGCCGCCCGACACGAAGACGGTCACCGCCCCCGTCTGCCGGTTCTGGACGAATATTTCATCGTCGCCCCCGTCACCGTAGAAGGAATCGTTTCCGTTGCCGTCGTCCAGAAAGTCGTTGCCCTCGCCGCCGCGAAGGATGTCGTCGCCGACTCCGCCCACCAGGAAGTCGTCTCCGCCGCCGCCGCGGAGCTCGTCGTCGCCCGCGCCGCCAAGCTGGCCGCCACTGATGCTGTCGCGTCCCTCGCCGCCCTCGATGAGGTCGTCGCCGCTGCTGCCCGACAGCCGCTCATAGTCCGCATCCGTGCCGACGACATGGGTGCCCGCGGCCACACTCCCGTCGTGCGACCAGCCGCCGAAATTCTCCGAGCTGAAGGCCGACAGCGCGATGTTCTGGAAAATGACGACGTCCGCGAAGACTCCGTTCGCCGTCGGGGAATAAGAGAGGGCGACGTCGCTGCCCGACTGGACCAGCTTCAGGTAGCCGGCGCTGAAGGGATTGGTCGAGCCGTTCCAGCCAGTCCCCCTGGAGACGAAATTGGCGACGTTGATGAAGTCGCCGCCCGGGCCTCCCTCCCAGTCGGTGATCCGGATCTGGTTGCCGGAGGCGGCAAGCGCCCTGAAATCGGAGGAGCCGCTCACATAGTCGCGGCCCGCGCCCAGGGTCAGGGTCATCGAGCCTCGGAGCGCGGAGAAGGAGACGGCGTCGTCTCCATCGCCCAGGTCCGCGACGATGCTGTTGCCGGCCGCGAGCGATCCCACCAGGAGAGAATCCGCGCCCGTGCCGCCGAAGACGGAAACGCTGCTTCCGGAAACGATGCGCGAGATGTCGAACTGGTCGTTGCCGCCGTCGCCGTACAATTGGTCCGACCCGATGTCGCTGAGGATGTGGTCGTTCCCTTCGCCGCCATGGACCAGATCGTTGCCGGCACCGTCGCGCAGGGCGTCGCTTCCGGCGCCGCCGTCGATGGCGTCGTCGCCGCTCTCGCCGTTGATCGTGTCGTCCCCGTCGTCGCCGCTCAGGACATCGCCGCCGGGTCCGCCATGCAGAGCGTCGCCCGAGCCCCCACCGGAGATCACGTCGCTTCCGGGCGTACCGAAAAGACTATCGGCTTGCGCCGTACCGTTGAACTCAGCCATGTAAAATGCCCGCCCCCGCCCCGACGATTTCAGTTAAGCGCAAGGTTAGTTACGGCAAATAAAGAGAAAAAGTCGAATCAATTGTGCATTGATCCGCGGTCCCTCGCGTCAGCTGGGCTCTGGCGCGCCACCGCCGCTGTCTTTATCAGGGCCTCGTGGCAGGGGTTCTCCAAGGCATCCGCATCGTCGAGCTCGCCGGAATCGGCCCGGCGCCGTTCGCCGGGATGATGCTCGCCGATCACGGCGCCACCGTCATCCGGGTCGAGCGCGAGGACCGGCCGCCGGTCATCCCGGCCGAGTTCGACATCCTCGGCCGTTCCCGCGCCTCCACGGTGCGGGTCGATCTCAAGTCGGGGAAGGGCCTCGCCCGGGTCCGCGAGCTCGCCCGCGATTGCGACGGCCTCATCGAAGGCTTCCGTCCCGGGGTGATGGAGCGGCTCGGGCTCGGCCCGGACGTCCTGCTCGAGGACAATCCCCGGCTCGTCTACGGCCGGATGACCGGATGGGGGCAGGACGGGCCGCTCGCCCAATCGGCGGGGCACGACATCAATTACATCGCCCTCGCCGGAGCGCTCCACACCTACGGCCGCGCCGGCGGTCCCCCCACTCCGCCCGTCAACGCGGTCGGGGATTTCGGCGGGGGCGGGATGCTTCTCGCCTTCGGGATGCTGGCCGGGATCCTCTCGGCTCGGACGACGGGCAAGGGGCAGGTGATCGACTGCGCGATGGTCGACGGCGCCGCCTTGCTGTCGGCGCTGACCTGGTCGCTGAAGGCGGCGGGGATGTGGAAGGACGAGCGCGGGGTCAATCTGCTCGACACCGGCCGGGCCTATTATGACGTCTACCGATGCGCCGACGGCCTGTGGGTGGCGGTGGGCGCGCTCGAGCCCGAATTCTTCGCGGTCCTGAAGGACAGGATGGGCCTGGAATGCGGGCAGCACGATCCGGGCCTCGGTGACGAGCTCGCCGCCACCTTCCTTCGCCACGATCGCCAACATTGGTGCAACATTCTTCAACATTGCGACGCCTGTTTCGCCCCGATCCTCTCCCTCTCCGAAGCGCCGCTCCACCCCCACAACGCCTTCCGAGGCACCTTCCCCACCATATCCGGAATCACCCAACCCGCCCCCGCCCCCCGCTTCAAAACCAAGGACTGACCATGCTCGACACCTCCCGCCGAACCGCCTTCGCCCCCGAGCACGAGCAATTCCGCGACAGCGTCCGCCGCTTCTTCGACCGCGAGCTTCTGCCCCATCTAAGCCGCTGGGAAGAAGAGGGAATCATCGACCGCGCCTTTTGGAACAAGGCCGGCGAGGCGGGCCTGCTCTGCCCGACGGTGCCCGAGGCCTATGGCGGCCCCGGCCTCGATTTCGGCTTCAACGCCGTCATCGACGAGGAGCTCGCCTACGCCGGCTCCACCGCCGGAATCACCCTCCACTCGGACATCGTCGCCGATTATCTCGTCGCCTACGGATCGGAGGAGCAGAAGATGCGCTGGCTCCCCCTCATGGTCTCCGGAGAGACCGCAACCGCCATCGCCATGACCGAGCCCGGCGCCGGCTCCGACCTCCAGGGCATCCGAACCACCGCCAGGCGCGACGGCAATCATTATGTCCTCAACGGCTCCAAGACCTACATCACCAACGGCCAGCATGCCGACCTCGTCATCGTCGCCGCCAAGACCGACGCCTCCCTGGGCGCCAAGGGAGTCTCGCTGATCCTCGTCGAGGCCGACCGCGAAGGCTATGCGAGGGGCCGCAACCTCGACAAGATCGGCTTCCATTCGCAGGACACGTCCGAGCTGTTCTTCAACGACGTCCGGGTGCCGATCACCAACTGCCTCGGTGAGAAGGGCGCCGGCTTCGCCTATCTGATGAACCAGCTTCCCCAGGAGCGCCTCTCGATCGCCTGCGCCGCCCAGGCCGCCGCCCAGCGCGCCTTCGACGAGGCGGTCAAGTTCACCAAGGACCGCAAGGCCTTCGGCAAGACCGTGTTCGATTTCCAGAACACCAAATTCACCCTCGCCGACCTCGCCGCCAAGCTCCAGGTGGGCTGGGCCCATCTCGACTGGGCGATCCTCCGCCACGTCGCCGGCGAGCTCACCGCCGCCGAAGCCTCGGCCGCCAAGCTCTGGCACACCGAGCTCCAATGGGAAGCCTGCGACTCCTCCCTCCAGCTCCACGGCGGCGCCGGCTACATGAACGAATATCTTGTCGCGAGGCTTTGGCGGGATGCGCGGGTGACAAGGATCTTCGGGGGGACGAACGAGATCATGAAGGAGGTGGTGTCGAGGTCGATTTGAGCGGTAGGCACTTGGAATCCCGTTACAGGGGTGAGCTCCAGCAGCCCGTGCGCCCGCTTACCGCCTTTGCCCCAGGCTACGGCGCTCCCCCATTCAGCATCGACAGAAATCGCCGTGCATCCCATCCCTCACGAACGACCAGCTGCTGGTCGAGCAACCGCTGCAATCTGGACTCTTCCATGGGCGCGGCGAAGAGGTACCCTTGACCGACGGTGCAGCCCAAGGCCCGCATGATCGCGCATTCGGCCTCCGTCTCGATCCCTTCAGCGACGACTCGGATGTCCAGCGCCGCGCCAAGTTTGACAACGCTCTCTACGATGACTCGCTTGACCGGGCTGTGGGTAACGTCGTGAACGAAGCTTCGATCGACCTTGATCTCGCTGAGCGGAAAGCTCTCCAGGTACTGCAGGCTAGAATATCCTGTGCCGAAGTCATCGATGGAGATGCCGACGCCCAGCCGGCGCAGGTGCCCGAACGCACGTCGAATATTCTCTGGCTCGCCGACCATCAGGCTTTCGGTGAGTTCCAGCGTCAGCCATTCCGCTCGGCAGCCTGTCTCGTCGAGCACCTGCTGGACGAAGGCTACCATGTCGCGTTGCGTAAACTCGAGGACCGATACATTGACGGCAAAGCCTATCGGCGCGCCACGGCCTCGATTGACCTGCGCCGCATACGCAGCGACGGTGCGCAAACCCCAGGCTCCGATTTCAAGGATCGCGCCCGTCTCTTCCGCGATACCGATGAATCGATTTGGTGGTTGCAGGCCAAACGCGCCGTGGTTCCAACGCATTAGGGCCTCGGCCCCGATCAACTTGCCGGAGCTGAGGTCGAACTGCGGCTGATAGTGAAAGAGCAGTTCCTGGTTGGAAACCGCGGTCTGCAGCTCGCTCGCCAGCCGGATGCGATTGCGGGCGTCGCGCTCGTCGGCGGCCGCGAAGGCCTTGGCCGGGTGCCCGGGCATGACCTTCGACCTCTGCAATGCCGCGCCGGCCTGCCGAGCGAGTTGAAGCGGATCGATGCTTCCGGACCCAAGCGCGAAGCCGGCGGCAAACTGGACCGCCAGAGACGCTCCGGGAAGCACGAAGCGCGGCTTCAACAGCTCCACGATATCGTCGACCGCCCTCGCGGCGCGGCTGGGATCGTTGAGCTCGAAGGCGACGGCGAAGGTGTTCGTGGCCACGCGCGACACGGCCGCGGCCGGCAGAGTCGCCAGGCGCGCGGCAGCCGAACAAAGTAGCGCGTCGCCGACGTCGTAGCCGAAGCCGCTGTTGACATCATGGAACCTGAGGATATCCACCTTGACCATCAGCAGGGCAGATGGTGCCTGCGCGTTCATCGCCTGCAGCCTATCGAGCAAACCGTAGCGATCGAGCAGGCCGGTCAAACGATCGATGCCCGCTGCATGGGTCACGTCGCGGGTCAGGCCGACCAAATGCGCCACCTGCCTTGAGTCGTCGATAAGCGTGGGCAGGCGTGCTCCTGTCGACCGGTCGGCCCCCTCATTGGTTTCAAGCATCATCGCGCTGCGCCGCACGTTGGGCCTGTGACGGGGCAGGCAGCGCCGCTGTGGCAAGAGCAAGTCGCATAATTTGGTCTCCGGGCTGCGATCATGCGGCACCGGCCTCGTCGCCACAACTTCAGGCGGGCGGCAATTCAGGACAAATCAGAGTCACTTCCGTCGTCTTTGGCGTCGTTGGACCTTGAGTGGCGTATAAATGGCTTCGCCCTGCGCCCCCCGGCAGAAGCAATATCTGTAACTAGAATGTAAAGCGTGTTCATTCCAGCCCGATACATATGTCGGATCCGCCGATCGTTCGGCCGTCGGATCACCGACTATTCGGGCGCCGAGCTCACAATGGTGATGCTGAAGAAGCCGGTCTCGCGGGCAAGCGGCTGCGCAGTTTTCCGCCAGACTCCACCGGGGAACTCGATCTGGACGGCAAATCAGGGCGTATCGAGCGATAAAGACTGCGGGCTTCAGTAATTTACAAAATGCCTGCCGCCATGGCGAGGCGCATCGCCTCGACGGTTCCGCGGACGCTCAGTTTTATGAGTAAATCGGCGCGATAGGCCTCGACCGTTCGAACGCTTAGGCCAAGTTCGTACGCGATGATTTTGTTGGGCGTTCCCTTGAGTATGCCCTGGAGCACCTGGAGCTGGCGTTGGGACAAAGAGGCAATCCTCGCTGCGGCATCGCGGTCGATGGCGGCGACCTTCTTCTTGGGGCCGCTATCCATCGCACGACCGATGGCTGCGAGGAGGGACTCGGGCGGAAAGGGCTTTTCGAGGAAATCGACGGCGCCAAGCTTCATCGCCTCGACGGCCTCATGAATGTCGCCGTGGCCCGAAAGCACCAGGACCGGCGGCATGCTTTCCCGGGACCTGAGGGCCCTGAGCACTCCTAAACCGTCCATGCCCGGCATCCGCATGTCGAGCAGGACGCAGCCAGAGTCGCCGGGACGTTCGCCCGCCAGAAAGGCATCGCCGCTCCCGAATATCACGACCCTGTAGCCGGCCCGCTCGAGCAGGCTAGTCGTAGAGGCCTCGATCGCATGGTCGTCATCGACAATGGTGACAAGGTTCGAAACCCTCGCCCTTGCATGGGGCCTAGTCGCGATCGGATGTATCCGAGGCGCAGGCCTCAGTATTTGCCGGGTCGAAAAGTCCACAACGAGTGATTCATGTCCTTCCGAGGGGCCGCCGGCGTGCACGGTGGGCCCAAGGACAACGGCGCTGGGCTGGGCGGCAGCTGAAGCAGTGGGCGGCAGGGCCGCCGCAGGAACGTGTCGCATGACATAGCCTCCGGGCACGACCATGCGGCGGCGCGTCCATTCGCCACAAGTTCAGGAAGGCGACAGTTCAGGACAAATCAGCGTCACTCTCGTCGTCTCTCGTGCTTTCGGACGTGGTTTGAAACCGACGGCGATATTCCAACGGCGTGACGCCAATTCTGCGCAAGAACGCTCGTCGGAGGGTTGTCGTCGACCCGAAGCCTGCGACGTAGGCAATCATCTTGAGCGGCGACATGCTGTCTTCCAGGAGACGGCGGGCGATATCCACGCGAGTCAGTTCGACATAAGCGGCCAGGGTGATGCCCAGCTCGGCCTGGAACAGCCGAGACAGGTGGCGGGGGCTAACGCCGGCCACTCCGGCAACGGCGGAAAGTTCCAGGCCCGAGCGCGGATTTTCGAGGATGTGAAGCCGAATTCTGTCGATAGGACTGGTAGCGGCCGTCTGTGCGGTCAAAGTGGCGCTGAACTGCGACTGCCCGCCTGGCCGCTTCAGAAAAACGACGAGCCGGCGTGCCACCCACAGGGCCAGAGAGCGCCCGTGATCCTCCTCGATCAACGAAAAGGCGAGGTCGATCGCCGCAGCCACTCCGGCGGAGCTGAAGACCGGTCCGTCTCGAACGAAAATTCGGTCGGGTTCGACCCGGATATCGCGATATTCGGCGGCAAGTCGTTCAGCATATTGCCAGTGGGTCGTGACTCGGCGCCCCGACAGCAGTCCCGCCTCTGCCAGGAGAAAGGCGCCTGTACACGTCGAGCCGTAGCGCCGCGACTGCAGGGCCTGCTCCTGCAGCCAGCGCAGAACGTCTTCGCTCGAAGGTTCCGACACTCCATAAGGCCCGACTACAATCAACGTGTCGGATGGGTCGGTCGCTTCTCGCACGCCCGCGTCAGGCACGAACTTCACGCCGGATGCGCTCTCCGCGGGAATTCCGTGCTCGGTTATCAACCGGACGCGATACGGCTCTCCGGCCTGCATCTTGCAATTCGCCTCGAAAAGCGCATCGCGAACGCCAGCGATTTCAAGCAAATGCGCCTTGGCGGGGGCAAAGATGGTGATCAGCACAATTCGCCTCGCTCAGCGGCGCAACGCCCCCGATCGATCCCAAATACGCCTCCTGGCCGTGATTACCTAGATGTTTGGTCCCAGCGATTGATGGTGCGGGTTTGATGTGAAGCGTTCGGGCTGTGAGGCCCAGCATTTGCAGATGTACTCGTAGGGCGTGAGGCCGCGCAGGGTCTTGAGGCGGCGTCCGTAATTGTAGGCGTTGATGAAGTCGTTGAGGTGGGTCTCGAGCTGCCGATGGCTGTCGTAGTGGTAGCGTTTGACGGTGGCTTCCTTGATGGTGCGGTTCATCCGCTCGACCTGTCCGTTGGTCCAGGGGTGCTTCACCTTGGTGAGGCGATGCTCGATGCCGTTCTCGTCGCAGACCTGGTCGAAGATGTGGTGGAAGGCGTATTTATGGTGCGCCATGTTGGTGAACTGGATGCCGTTGTCGGTGAGCACGGTGTGGATGGCGTAGGGGACGGCTGCGACCAGGTTCCTCAGGAACTGGGCGGCGATCATCTTGCCGGCTCGCTGGTGGATCTCGACGAAGGCGAACTTGCTGGTGCGGTCGATCGCCACGAACAGGCGCAGCTTGCCTTCAGCGGTCTGAACCTCGGCGATGTCGATGTGGAAATAGCCGATCGGATAGGACTTGAACTTGCGCCTGGGCTCCTTGTCGCCGGTCACCTCGGGTAGCCGGCTGATGCCATGGCGGGCCAGGCATCGGTGCAGGGACGAGCGGGTCAGGTGTGGGATCGTCGCCTGCAGGGCGTAGAGGCAGTCGTCGAGCGGCAGCAGCGTGTGGCGCCGGAAGGCGACGATGACTGCCTCCTCCTCGATCGACAGCACCGTTGATCTTGGGTCCTTCGGACCCGTAGGCAGGTCCTTGACCGCAACGCGCTTCTTCCACTTGGCGACAGTCTTCTGGTTGATGCCGTGGCGCTTCGCCAGGACCCTCAGGCTCTCTTGACTATGCTGTATCGCTCGACGGACCGCCTCTGTCGTGCGGGCGCTCCCGTGTAGAATCTGGCCCATAGTGCATCCCTCCAATCGCTGGCGGATAATGCACCATCAATCATCGGGACCAAACACCTAG
>DASQLT010000062.1:0-10548 GCA_035629855.1 Allosphingosinicella sp. | reverse complement strand
ATCCCGTCATGCTGAACTTGTTTCAGCATCCAGCTTTCCGCTTCCCGGGCGAGCGACCAGCTGGACCCTGAAACAAGTTCAGGGTGACGCCGATGTCGGGAAAAAGTCCGCGATTCATTCTCAAGCGATCACGCTCTAGCGGATACGGAAGTGCGGCGCGACGATCACGGCGCGGTCAAAACGCGCCGGATGCTCCAGCGATAGCTCGCACAATTGTGACCATTTGGTTGGGTTGAGAGGGCGTAGGCCCGGTGCCAGCTCAAGCCCTCCACCATTGTTGGTCATCGCTCCCCATACGCTGCGCGCATGGGGAGCATGCTAGTCCACCAGCCTCTGCGTGGCGTAGACATATTCCATCGCCAGGCGCCGCGCCGTCTCCGGCAGATTGGCCGCGGCGGCGTGGCCGCCTTCCATATTCTCATAGTAAAAATAAGGATGGCCGAGCTCGGCGAGGCGCGCCGCGGCCTTTCGGCCATGGACCGGGGTCACCCGGTCGTCGGCGGTGGAGCTGTGGATGAACGGCATCGGATATTTCACGCCCTTAGCCAGCTTCTGATAGGGGGAATAAGCTTCCAGCCAGGCCCGCTGCTCCGGCTTGCGGGGATCGCCATATTCGCTGATCCACGACGCGCCGGCGCCGATCACATGGTAGCGCAGCATGTCGAACAAAGGCACCTGGACGATGGCCGCGTTGAACAGCTCCGGCCGCTGGGTGATGGCGGTTCCGACGAGCAGCCCGCCCTGGCTTCCGCCGATCACGCCCAGCCGGCGCGGCGAGGTCACCTTGCGGCGAATGAGATCCTCGGCGACCGCGATATAATCGTCCCACGTCCGCTGCTTGTTGGCGCCCTGGGCGTCCTGATGCCATTTGGGGCCGAACTCGCCGCCGCCGCGAAGGTTGGCGACGACATAGGCGTTGCCCGCCTCGAGCCAGAGACGACCCATGGTTCCCGAATAGCCGGGGACCTGGGAGACCTGGAATCCGCCATAGGCGTTCAGGAGCGTGGGCGTCGATCCGTCCGGCTTCATGGTCTTCGGCCGGATCAGGAAATAGGGGATTTTGGTACCGTCGCGCGAGGTCGCCTCGAGCTGCTCGACGACATGGCGCGAGGCGTCGAACCGGGGAGGCGTGGTCTTGAGGGTTTCGAGCTTGCGGGTGGCGGCGTCGTAGAACCACAAGGTCGACGGGGTCAGATAGTCGGTCACCGAGAACATCGCCTGGTCCTCGGTGTCGGAGGCCGAGGTGATCCCGATGGTGGCGTTGCCTGGGAGGGCGATCTCGTCGGAGCGCCATTTGCCGTCCGCATAATCGTAGACGAAGGCGCGGCCCCGGACGTTGTCGAGCACATTGACCAGCAATCGCCCCTCGGTCGTTGCGATTCCGCTCAGCGTCTGGCGCGGACCCGGCGCGAAGACGAGGCTGGGCTGGGCCGCGATCGGGTCGCGCTTCCATTGCTCGAGATCGTAGGAGATGAGCGAATCGGTCGCGAAGCGCGTGCCGCCCGGCGCCTGCCAGGGCTCGCTCAGCTGAACGAGGAGCCGGCCGTCGACGATCCCGGAGAGACTGGCTCGATCGGGAAGGTTGAGTGGGACATTGGCCTTCGGCCGGAGCAAGGTGAAGCGCGTCTCCCGCGCACCGACGCTTCGATAGCCGATCAGCCCGTGCGACCGGCCGGCGCTGTCCCGAAGCACGAACACGCCGGCGCTCACGTCGCTTGCCTCGCCTCGATAGATTTCGACAGCCTTGTCGAGGCTCTGGCCGCGGCGAAGGCGCTTGGCGACGAAGGCATAGCCCGATTCGGTCATCGTCCCCG
This sequence comes from Allosphingosinicella sp., assembly GCA_035629855.1. Taxonomy (GTDB): domain Bacteria; phylum Pseudomonadota; class Alphaproteobacteria; order Sphingomonadales; family Sphingomonadaceae; genus Allosphingosinicella. The sequence continues at coordinate 8,734 of DASQLT010000062.1, read as the reverse complement.
GGCCCCAGTCGCGGGCGACGATGATCGAATCGCGGTCTTCCCATTCGCCATCCTGCTTGCCTTCGGGGAGCGAGAAGCCGCCGTCGACGAAGCGACGCGTGACGGTGTCGAATTCGCGGATGACGGTCGAATCGCCGCCGCCGTCGGAAAGATTGACGAGGCAGCGGTTCATCGCGGGCGGAAGGCATTGAATGCCCTTGTAGACCCAGGACTTGCCGTCCGCCTTGGCGAGGGCGTCGATGTCGAGCACCGGCTCCCACACCGGGTCCGCGGTCCGATAGCTGGCGAGGGTCGTGCGCCGGAGCAGGCCGCGGACATTGGTCTGGTCCTGCCAGAAATTGTAGAGGCCGTCGGGGCGCATCTGGACGGTGGGGATCCGGTCCTTCGCCTGAAGCACCGCCAGCGCCCGGTCGTAGAGGCCCTGATAGCGCCGGTCCGACTGGAAGCCCTTCAGCGTCTTCTCGCTCTCCGCCTTCGCCCAGCACAGCGCCTTCTCGCCGCGCACGTCCTCGAGCCATTCGTGCGGATCGCCCGTGCCCGAGCCTTGCGCCATCGCCGTTCCCGCCGTCACCAATATCGCCGCCGTCATTGCTTTGAAAACCAAGGTCATTCGAGTCTCCGAGTGCTTCGTCCCGGACACGCTAGTCGCGGCGGGAGGCGGGAACAATAAGCCGATCTTGCTCGATCACCCGCGCCTGGGCCCCGCCGAGCCGTCATGCTGAACTTGTTTCAGCATCCAGAATAGCGTTGCTCCCGTGTCCGAGAAACCGGCCAGACCCGGCGCTGCTCCTTCCTGGACCCTGAAACAAGTTCAGGGTGACGCATGGGGGATGGGCAGCGTGCCCACTTGCGCACCCGTCGCTCCTACCCCCTCGCCCCGCGCCGTCACCCTGAACTCGTTTCAGCGTCCAGTTCTCCGCCCGCGAGGCGGTTCGTCGCTGGATGCTGAAACAAGTTCAGCATGACGCGGAGGAATCCGAGGCTCTGCCCTCCTCCCTCGCCGCTTCCGCCGGATCGTCCCGCTACCCCCTCGCTTCGGGCAGATAGCCCTCGTCGATATAGTCGGAGAATTTCGTGAGCTTCGCCTCGAACTTCATCTTCACCTTGCCGGTGGAGCCGTGGCGCTGCTTGGCGACGATCAGCTCGGCGAGGCCGTAGGCGCGGTTCATCTCCTCCTGCCAGGCGGGGAAATCGCTATGGTCGTCGGCGGGCTGCTTGTTCGCCAGATAATATTCCTCGCGATAGACGAACCAGACCATGTCGGCGTCCTGCTCGATCGAGCCGGATTCGCGAAGGTCGGAGAGCTGTGGCCTCTTGTCCTCCCGCTGCTCGACGGCGCGGCTGAGCTGCGACAGCGCGATGACCGGGACGCTGAGCTCCTTGGCGAGGGTCTTGAGGCCCCGGCTGATCTCGGAAATCTCGTTGACCCGATTCTCGTGCCCGCCCTTGCCGGTGCCCTGGAGGAGCTGGAGATAGTCGACGACGACGAGGCCGATCCCGCGCTGGCGCTTCAGCCGCCGGGCCCGGGTCCGGAGCGCGGCGATGGTGAGGCCGGGCGTGTCGTCGATATAGAGCGGCAAATTCTCGAGATCGGCCGCGGCCCGGGCGAGGTTGCGGAAATCCTGCTGGCCGATCTTGCCCATGCGCAGATTCTCGGAGCTGATTCCCGATTGCTCGGCGAGGATCCGGGTGGCGAGCTGGTCGGCCGACATCTCCAGGCTGAAGAAGGCGACTCCGGCGCCGGCCGACTTTTCCGGGGCGAGGCCGTCGTCGACCGTATCGCGGATGAACCGCCGGGCGGCGTTGAAGGCGATGTTGGTAGCGAGCGCGGTCTTGCCCATGCCCGGTCGGCCGGCGAGGATGACGAGGTCGCTGTGGTGGAGGCCGCCGGTCTTGGCGTTGATCGTCTCCAGGCCGGTGGTGATTCCGGAAAGGCCGCCGCCGGTGTTGAGCGCCTTCTCGGCCATCTGGACGGCCATGCGGGTCGCCTCGGCGAAGCTCTTGACGCTGCCCTCGCCCCCGCCCTCCTCGGCGACCCGGTAGAGCGCCGCCTCGGCCGCCTCGATCTGGCCCTTGGGATCGACGTCCTCGCTGGTGTCGAGCGCAGCCTCGACCATCTCGCGGCCGACCCCGATCAGGGCCCGAAGCAGGGCGAGCTCGTAAATCTGCTCCGCCATGTCGCGGGCGCCGATGATCGCCGCGCCGCTTCCGGTGAGCTGGGCGAGATAGGAGGGGCCGCCGAGCTCCTTCATCTCCGCATCGGCCTCGAACAAAGGCCTCAAGGTGACCGGCGAGGCGATCATGTTGCGGTCGACGAGCTTCAATATCTGCTCGTAGATTCGGGCGTGGAGCGGCTCGTGGAAATGGTCGGGACGAAGCTTGAGCTGGATGTCCTCGGCCAGGCGATTGTCGATCATCAAGGCGCCGAGCAGGGCCGCCTCGGCCTCCACATTCTGGGGCAGAGCGGACGATTCGGGCTCCGGCGCACCGGCGAGACGGATGATGTTGTCGACCATGGGGCCTTGTCCTCCTTTCCGGCCGACGGCTCAAGCCAGCAAGTCTGTGGAACTGCTGTGGATAAGCTTTTTGCCGTCATGCTGAACTTGTTTCAGCATCCAGTCCGGATGCGGCAGGGCGGCGGAGGCCTGGACCCTGAAACAAGTTCAGGGTGACGATGTGAAGTGCCGAGACCCTAACCTCAACTCCATGACGATGACACGGCAGCCCGCCCCCGCTACACGCCCTCGAATGCCCGACCCGCGGATCATCGACATCGAGCTCGACGAGCGAACGATCCTGCGCCGGAGCGAGGATATCGAGCGGGAGCGCAAGGTCGCCATCTTCGACCTGCTCGAATCGAACAGCTTCCAGCCCGCCGGCCATGACGGGCCGTTCCGGATCCTGCTGAGGATCGAGGACAACAGCCTCGCCATCGACCTGCGCGACGAGGCCGGCGCGCCACTGGAGACGATCCGCCTCGGCCTCGCCCGCTTCAAGCGGCCGGTCCGCGACTATTTCGCCATCTGCGACACCTATTTCAAAACCGTCCGCTCCGCCTCGCCCAAGGGCCTGGAGACGATCGACATGGCCCGCCGCGGCCTCCACAACGACGCCGCCGAGCTGCTCCGCGAGTGCCTGAAGGGCAAGATCGAGATGGACTTCGATACGGCCCGGCGTCTGTTCACGCTGATCTGCGTCCTTCACATCAAGTGAGGGCGCGGCTGAGGTGGGCGGGTCTTGCCCTCCTCTGTCATTCCGGCGAAAGCCGGAATCCATGAACACCGTCGTTGCAGGTTCTCGCCGAGCCGTGTTCATGGATCCCGGCCTTCGCCGGGATGACGGGGAAAATAGATGAGCATCATGTCCGACCGCTGGATTCGCGAGCAGGCCCTCGAGCACGCCATGATCGAGCCGTTCGTCGACGGCCAGAGGCGCGAGGGCACGATCAGCTACGGCCTGTCGAGCTATGGCTACGACGCCCGGGTCTCGGACGAGTTCAAATTGTTCACCAACGTCGACAATGCGATCGTCGACCCCAAGGACTTCAAGGCGAACAGCTTCGTCGACCGCAAGACCGACGTCTGCATCATCCCGCCCAACAGCTTCGCTTTGGCGAGGACGGTCGAATATTTCCGGGTGCCGCGCGACGTGCTCGTCATCTGCCTCGGCAAGTCGACCTATGCGCGCTGCGGGATCATCGTCAACGTGACCCCGCTCGAGCCCGGCTGGGAAGGCCATGTCACGCTCGAATTCTCGAACACCACCCCGCTCCCCGCCAAGGTCTACGCCAATGAGGGCGCCTGCCAGTTCCTGTTCCTCCAGGGCAACGAGCCCTGCGAGGTGAGCTATGCCGACCGGGCCGGCAAATATATGGGCCAGCGCGGAGTGACCCTTCCCAAATTGTAGCGCCCGACCGTCATTCCGGCGAAGCCGGAACCCATGAACACGGATCGGCGAGAGATATCGAGAAGCCGTGTTCATGGGTCGCGGGTCGGGCCCGGGATGACGGCGCAGGTGCGGCGCGGCGTTATTACAGCTGATCCTGCTCGAACTTCTTCCACTCCGCCTTGGTCAGGCACAGCTTCTCACGCTTCACGCGCGAGACGGTGTTGCTGAACGTACGGCAGATCTTCTTCGCCCCGGCGCCGCCGGCCTCGGCCGCCGCGACCTGCCGGTCCTGGTCCTTGGCCGCGAAGGCCGGAGTCCCGGCGACCATCGCGAGCGCGGCGGTCGAGGCTAAAATCATTTTGATACTCATCTACGCTCTCCTCATGTCTTCATCCCTTCCCCAAGAGTAAGCGGTGCCCGCGCCGGACCCTATAGGCGGACGGGTCGTCGGCAGAAGCGTGGCGGTGGTTGGTCGAAAAAGCGAGATGGGGGCGAAACGCCTACCCCCTCCGTCATCCCGGCGAAAGCCGGGACCTCGTGGCGGAAAGGGCTCTCGGGTCTCACCGAGGTCCCGGCTTTCGCCGGGATGACGGGGCCCTAACGCCCGCGGTGGCGGATGTTCGAGGGCCGGCCGCGGCGGCCTTGCGGGCGCGGCCGGCCGCCGTCGCCGCGGCGGCCGTCGCGGCGCGGGCCGCCGCGGGGCACGGCGGGGCCGCGGCCGGAGTCCGGAAGCTCGAACCTCAGCCCGCCGGAAACCGGATTGGCCTCGACCAGCCGAAGCTTCAGCCGCTGGCCGGGACTGAAGCGCTCGCCGCTGTCGTCGCCGATCAGGCTCCGGCTCGATTCCTCGTAGCGATAATAGTCCGATCCGATCGTCGAGACCGGGACGAGGCCGTCGCCGCCCAGCCCCTCGACCGTCGCGAAGAAGCCGAAGGGCTGGACTCCGGTGATCCGGCAGTCGACCAGGTCTCCGACCCGCTCGGACAGATAGGCGGCGACATAGCGGTCGAGGGTGTCGCGCTCCGCTTCCATCGCCCTCCGCTCGAGCTGGGAGATGAGCTCGCCGGTCACCTCCATCGCCTCGGACTCGGCATCGGTGAGGCCGCCTTCCCCCAGACCGTAGGCGCGGACCAGGGCGCGGTGGACGACGAGATCGGCATAGCGGCGGATCGGGCTGGTGAAATGGGCGTAGGAGCCGAGCGCCAGTCCGAAATGTCCTTTGTTCCCGGGCGAATAATAAGCCTGGGTCTGGGTCCGGAGGATCTGCTCCATGATCTGGGGACGAAAGTCGGCCTCGCCGATCCGCTCGACGATATGATTGAACGTCGCCGGCCGGATGACCTGGCCGAGCGCGAACTCGACTTCGAACGTCTTCAGATAATCCTTGAGAGCGACCAGTTTCTCCCGCCCCGGCGGTTCGTGGTCGCGGTACATGACCGGCGCCTTCTTCGCTTCCAGCGCCTTGGCCGCGGCGACGTTGGCGGCGATCATATAATCCTCGATCAATTTGTGGGCGTCGAGCCGCTCGCGCGGCGCCACCGACAGGATCCGCCCCTTCTCGTCGAGCACCACCCGCCGCTCGGGAAGGTCGAGATCGAGCGGCGCCCGTTTCTCGCGCGCGGCGTAGAGCGCCTTCCAGCAGGCCCAGAGTGGCTTGAGGGTCGATTCGACCAGGGCGGGATCGACGGGGGGATCGACGGGCTTGATCTCGGGCATGGCGCAGGGGGAGGAGTAGAGCTCTACCGACCCACCATCCTCCAATCCGTTCGGGCTGAGCTTGTCGAACCCCTCGCCTTCTCCCGGCCCGGTGGAAGGGAAGGAAGGGCCTTCGACAGGCTCAGGCCGAACGGTGGTTGCGGTGTCCTCCTCCCCAAGCGCGTCGATCGCCGCCTGGGCGTCCTCATAGGCGATGTTGGCGGCGATCCGGACCCGGGCGCGAGTGAAGCGCCAGCTCTTGAGCTGTCCCTCCTTCGACACCTGCAGATGGCAGACCAGGGCGGCGCGGTCCTCACATTCCTTGAGCGAGCAGATGTCGGCGCTCAGAGTCTCGGGAAGCATCGGAACGACCCGGTCGGGGAAATAGACGCTGTTGCCGCGCTTCCTCGCCTCCCTGTCGAGCGCGGAGCCCGAGCGGACGTAGAAGCTGACGTCGGCGATGGCGACGATCGCCCGCCAGCCGCCCGGATTGGCCGGATCGTCGTCGGCCTCGGCCCAGACCGCGTCGTCATGGTCGCGGGCGTCGGCGGGATCGATGGCGACGATCGGGATGTGGGTCAGGTCCTCGCGCCTGCCCAGCTCCTGCCGCGCCACCCGCTCCGACTCCTCGATCGCCGGCTCCGGGAATTCGTGCGGGATTCCGAGCTTGTGGATGGCGATCAGGCTGAAGCTGCGCGGAGCGAACGGATCGCCGAGGATTTCCGAAACCCGGGCGGTCAGCCGCGGCGGCCGCCCGACCTTCTCGGCGAGGACGAGGTCGCCCGGCCGGGCGTCGCCGATATCGGAAATGGCGAGCTCCCGCCGCTCCTTCTTCTCGACCGGGCGAAGCCAGAAGCCCTGGGCTTCCTGGTGGACGACCCCGAGGACGAGTTCGCTGCCCTTCAGCAATTTCTTCATCGGGAGGGCGGCGTAGCCGTTGCCGCGCTGCTCGGTGCGGGCGAGCAGCCGGTCGCCGACCCCGAGCGCCGAGCCCCTGCCCTTGCGCTCCAGGACCCGAAGCCGAGGCTCGGGCGCCTCCGCCTCCCACCGTTCGGGCACGGCCCAGGCCTGGCCGCTCTCGTCGATGTCGACGATCCTGAGCACGGTGACCTTGGGCACTCCGCCGGCCTGGTGGAAGGCGCGGCCGGGCGAGGCGTCGATCAACCCCTCGTCGGCCATGTCGTGGAGCAGCGCCTTGAGGACGATCTTGTCCTGCCCGGACAGACCGAAGGCGCGGGCGATCTCGCGCTTTCCCGCCGGAGTATCGCTCGAGGCGATGAAGTCGAGGATCTGCTGGCGGCTGGGTAGGCCGGCTCGGGTGGGTTTCTTGGCCATCTACGTCTCAAACCTCGTCACCCCGGACTTGATCCGGGATCCGTGAACACGGCCACCCTCCGTCATTCCGGCAAAGGCCGGAACCCATGAACACCGCCGCCGGAGGGCATCCGCGGACGTCCGTTCATGGTTGCCGGATCAAGTCCGGCATGACGACCCACCTTATTGGGCCGGCGGCGGGGGCGTGTAGGTCCGGAAGGCCCCGCCCGGCACGGCGGAGGCGACCGGGCTCTCGTAGCCGTCCTTAGAAACCGACGAAACTCCGAACACGAAATCATCGACCCGAACGCGCGGCAAGGTGGCCCTGCACTCAGACCGGTTGTTCCTCGAATTGGAGCCCGGCTCGCTGCCGGTAACTGCGCAGATGCGAATGTCGTTCCCGTCCAGCCTGAGGCTGTTGCTCCAGGCGGCGGCGTCGGTCGGGCGCCACCGAACAACATAAGCGTCGGCGCCTTTTACGATCGGCCATGCAAGCGTCGTATCTGTAGACACGGCACCCTCGACGACCGGCGCCGGCGGCTGCGGAGCGCTGGCCAGCGCCGCCAGCGCCGCCACGTTCAGCTTCACCACCTTGGTCAGATAAGGAAAGTCCATCTTGTCGATGGTGTCGCCATACTGGATCCCGTTCTCGTTCCTCAGATCCTGGTGCTGCCAATTGTAATTCTCGATCGCGACCGTGATCCGGACCGCCGGAAAGCCGGCGTTGAGCATCTCGGTATGATCGCCGCCTCGGCCGAAGCGGTCGTTGCGCCAGATCTGGCGGACGTCGAGGCCAAGGCTGAGGTCGTCGGCGAGATCGTCCATCCAGCGCGAGATGTTGCGCGAAGGCGAGTCATTCTCGCCGCCGAGGCTTCGGATACGGGCGGCGAGATCCTCGTGACCCTGCCAGCGCAGCCCCTCCGAGAAAATCCGGACATGGGCGTCGTCGCAGACCCCGTCGGAGCTGCAGCTGTTGCCGATAATGTCGTTGTTGAGGTTGGCGATCACCTCCCAGCCCTGCGCCTTGGCGTAATCGGCCATGATCTTGCCGCCGAGCAGGCCCTGCTCCTCACCGGAGAGCGCGGCGTAGACGATGGTGTAGGGGAATTTGTGCTTCGAAAGGACCCGGGCCGCCTCGATCACGGCGGCGGTTCCGGAACCGTCGTCATTGGCGCCGGGCGCGTCCGACGTCGCGTTCATCGGATCGGTGACCCGGCTGTCGATATGGCCGGAGATGATCACCACCCGGTTGGGATCGGCGCTTCCGCGCTGGATCGCGAAGACGTTGGTGACCTTGGTCGGGGTCGGCACCCGGCGGCCGGTGACGACGTCGGAAGGCGTGACGATCCTCAGGCAATTGCCGCAGGCCCGCGAATAGCGGCCGAACTCCGCCTCGGTCCACTTGAGCGACGCCCCGATGCCGCGTTTCGGATCGGTCTGCGAGGACAGGGTGTGGCGGGTCCCGAAGCTCACCAGCTTCTCGACGACGGCCCGGAGCCTCTCCTGGCTCACCGTGTCGGCTATCTCCTGAGGAGTGGCGCTTGCGGCAGGGGTAGAAAGGAGAAAAGCGGAGAGGAGCAGGGCGAGCGTTTTCATGGCTTCGGCCCCTGGACCTCCCGGCCGGAATTCGCAAGCCGGGGTAAGTCAGGGTGCTTTACACACCTAAGACGGTCTGGCAGACCCCCGGGCGAACATCCGGGTTGGGGAACGCCTTCAAATGCTTGAACTTGCCGACGTCAGCCACGTCTATCCGAACGGCACTCGCGCGCTCGACCATGTGACCTTGTCGATCCCTCGCGGGATGTACGGCCTGCTCGGGCCCAACGGCGCGGGCAAG
>DASQLT010000061.1:0-2827 GCA_035629855.1 Allosphingosinicella sp. | reverse complement strand
GAGCTGCTCGAGCGGGTCTCGGCGCTGACCGCCCGGCTCACCGAGCTGCTCGGCGACCGCAACCAGAATTCGATCGCGGCGATCCTCGAGAACGTCCAGGTGATCAGCCGCAACCTCGCCGAGCGTTCGGACGAGATCGCCGCCACCCTCGCCGAGGCCCGGGTCGCCATCCGCCAGACCGGTGTCGCGGCCCAGGAGATGGGCCAGCTCGCCGACACCGCCGACAAGACCCTCGCCGGCGACGTCCGGCCGATGCTCGCCGACCTGAGGCAGACGATCCGGGCGGCCGAGACCAGCATGGGCACTCTCGACGCGACGCTGGGCGACGCCCGGCCGGGTCTCCAGGCCTTCTCCAAGCAGACCATTCCCGAGGTCGGCCAGCTCGTCCGCGACCTGAGGGAGATGTCCAATTCCCTGAACGCCGTCGCCCAGCGCCTCAACACGCAGGGCGCGGGCGGGATCATCGGCGGCTCTAAGCTGCCCGACTACAAGCCGAGGAAATGATGAGACAGACGCGCCCCTTCCTCGCCTCCACCGTCGTACTGGCCGCGGCTCTCGCCGTGTCCGGCTGCCTTAGCTTCGGGGCCAAGGTGCCGCCGACCTTGATGCGCCTGACCTCGGACGCCCAGATCGCGGCCTCGAGCCGGACCGCGCCCGCCGGCGAGGCGATCACCGTGGTCCCGCCCACCGCCCCGGCCGAGCTCAACACGCCGCGCGTCCCGGTCAGGACCGGCGCCACCCAGGTGGCCTACGTGAAGGACGCACAGTGGGTGGAAGTCCCGACGATCCTGTTCGCCCGCCTGGTTTCGGAGACGATCGCCGCCAAGACCGGCCGGGTGGTCCTCGACCCGACCCAGTTCACCTTCGATCCCGGCCAGCGCCTGACCGGAACGCTCCAGACCTTCGGCCTCGACGCCGACCGCATGGAAGCGGTCCTGGTCTACGACGCCGCCGTCTCGCGCGGCAAGGATTCGATCGAGACGAGGCGTTTCGAAGCCCGGGTCCCGGTCGCTGCCCTCGATGCGGCGAGCGCCCCCGCGGCGCTCAACCAGGCGGCCAACCAGGTCGCCTCGGAAATAGCGGCCTGGGTGGGATAATCCCATCATCCCGGAGAAAGCCGGGACCTCAGGACGAGAAATCCCGGCGGGTCTCCCCGAGGTCCCGGCTTTCGCCGGGATGACCCTCAACCGATCGCCGTCCGCTTAAGCCGCGCCCGCAAATCCTCCATCCCGATCTCCTCGACCACCGAGGCCTTGTCGTCGGCGCGCAGGATCGACGAGACGTGGCCGAGGATCTGGCCGACCCGGTCGAGGCTTTGGAGCGATTTGCCGTGGCGCTGGATGAGGAGGAGATCGGCGATCAGCTCGTCGCCGAGCCCTTCAAGCAGGCGTTGAACGTAGCCGAGCTCGTCGGCCAGCCTCTCGTCGAGGTCGGGCGGGAGGGCGGACGGCGGGGCGGCCGCCTCGGTCGAGCGGAGCGCCCGGCCCAAAGGCGGATCGGCGCGGGCCTCGGCCTGGATGGAGTCCACTCGCCTCTGGTCGTGAGGGCCGCCGCGGTCGGTCGCCCTCGGCTTGCCTCCGGTCCATTCGTTGACCGGGGTCGGCCCGGCGAACCTCACCCCGCGCCGGGCGCCGGCCGCCCAGGCGACGGTCGCCGCGACCTGGAGATCGCCGCGCATCAGGACCAGCGGCATTCCCGCCTCGGGCAGGCCCGCCCCGTCGAGCATTGCGCCGGTCTCGGAGAGGTTGCGGATTCGCACGGGCAGGCTTCGCCCGCCGACCTCCGCCGTCGCGGCGAGCAGCAAATTGGTGCGTGGAGCCACCCGGTCCGCGGGACCGGCTTCCGGCTCGATTTCGCCCATCTCTCCCACGTTTGTGTCGTCTCCGCTGCCAGCGCCCCACCGCGGTTGGTAAGGCCTTAACCTGTAATGGTTAAATCCGGCTTAGAGGCCGTCCGTCATCCCGGCGGAAGCCGGGACCTCGGGACAAGAAGCCTCGGCGGGTCTCCCCGAGGCCCCGGCTTTCGCCGGGGTGAAGATCAGCCCAGCGACTTGCTCGCCTGCTCGAACACGTCCTTGCTGAGGCCCGGGGTGGCGACGATCCGCTCAAGCTCGGCCTTCATCAGGTCCTGGCGGGCGACATCGAAGCGGCGCCAGCGGCCGAGCGGGGGCACCAGCCGCGCCGCCGTCTGCGGATTGAGCCGGTCGACCGCCAGGATCATGTCGGCGAGGAAGCGGTAGCCGCGGCCCGACACATCGTGGAAGGCGCGCTGGTTGGCGGCGAAGGCGCCGACCAGGGAGCGCATCCGGTTCGGATTGGCCAGTGAGAAGTCGGGATGCCCGGCCAATTTCTCCACCCTCTCCAAAGTATCGTCGCGGGTCGCGAGCGCCTGCACCGTGAACCATTTGTCGAGCACCAGGGGATCGGCCCGATAGCGCTCGTAAAAGGCGGCAAGGGCGCCGTGCCGTTCGGGCGAGTCCGAGCTGGCCAGCGCCCCGAGCGCACCCTGTCGGTCGGTCATGTTGTCGGCTTCGTCATGCTGCCGCCGGGCGAGCGCGGGCGCGTCCTCGGCCCCGGCCGCCATCAGATAGTTTAGCGCCACCGTCTTCAGCCGCCGGGCGCCTTTCGCCGCCGGCGAATATTCGAAGCGATTGGCCGCCGTCGAAGCGTAGGCCGCCCGCCACAGGGGCTCCAGCGCCCGGCCCAGCTCCGCCCGCATCAAATCGCGGGCGAGGCGGATCGCCTCCGGATCGACGACCGCCATCTGGTCGCCGATGAACGATTCGCTCGGCGGAAGCACCGCGTCGGCGATGAAAGCGGGGTCGAGC
>DASQLT010000060.1:0-51503 GCA_035629855.1 Allosphingosinicella sp. | reverse complement strand
CGCGGACCAGGCTCTTGTGCAGCCTCGAGCTCTCGCCGGTGGTGAGGATCCCATCGAGAACCTGGATCGCGGCCATGTCGCGATGCGCCATTCCCGGGATCTTCCAGACCGATCCGACCACGGGCAGAGGCACGTTGGGCGCATACATGGTCGCGCTGCGGGGCGCGGTCCGCTTCGGATCGCGCGTCGTTATGGCAAGCGGCATCTTGCCGGCGCGCGCCGGGATCGGGCCGAGATATTTGTCGACCCAGGAGTCCAGCTGCGCCTGGTCGAAATTGCCGGAGACGATCAGGGTCGCGGTGTCCGGACCGTAATAGGCCTCGTGGAAGGCGCGGGCGTCGGCGACCGTGGCGGCGTCGAGCTGCTCGATGCTTCCGATCGTCGAGCGGCGGTGGGGCGAGACGTCGAAGGCATTGTCGGTGACCAGCAGCCGAAGCCGTCCGTAGGGCGGGGTGAGGATGCCCTGGCGATACTCCTCCTTGACGACGTTGCGCTCGGTCTCGAACACCTGCGGATCGACGACCGGTCGGGCCATTCGCTCGGCATGGGTCCACAGCATCGTCTCGAGATAGCGCGCGGGCACGCTCTCGTAATAATTGGTCCGGTCGGACGAGGTGCTGGCGTTGCGCTCGCCGCCGACATCCTCAACCAGCCGGTTGATCATGTTGTAGGGCATGTTTCGGGTCTTGCGGGACAAGATGTGCTCGAACAGATGGGCGAAGCCGGAGCGGCCTTCGGGATCGTGCTTGGAGCCGACCTCGTACCAGACCGACACCGAGACGTTGGCCGTGCTCGTGTCGCGCATCGAAATGATTCTGAGGCCGTTGCCGAGCCGGCGCTCCTTATATTGGAGCGGCGGAATTTCGATCTGGCTCGCAGCCGGCGCTGCCGCCGCTCCGGCCCCCGCCAGCCCCGTCGCCGTCGCCGCCGTCACGGCGAGCAAGGCCGCCTTCATCGCCACACCGAAACGCATTGCCGTCTCCCTCGAAATCCATTCGAACCGAGGGGTAGGTCGCCTGCGTCGGCGGCGCCAGTGGAGTTGCGGTGCAGGCTTTGCTTGTTTGCGCCGAAACAGAGATCATATAATCCATGTTATAAAATCACTGCTGGAAACCAGCGCTATGCCCTCAAACCCAACATGGGATAAACATACTGTGACTATCAACGTTAAGATACAATCGTGCTATCATAAGCTAAATTAGTCTCATCACCGGCCTGAGAGAGGTCGGTGGCTGAAAGACCCGACACGCCGCCCCCCTGGGAAAGCGACTTATGACGATCCCGGTCACTCTTCAGCCCGTCCTTCGCCGACTTGAATCCCGCGTCCGGCTGGATGAAGACGATCGCGCCGCCATCCACTCGCTCCCCATCCAGAATCGAACCGTGGAATCTGCCTCCTACATGGTGCGCGAAGGCGAGTTGGTCGAATATTGCATCATCCTCCTCACCGGTTTCGCCTACCGCCACAAGATCACCGGCGACGGCCAGCGCCAGATCATGTCTATCCACATGCCTGGCGAGTTCCTCGACCTCCAGAACAGCCTGCTCGGAGTCGCCGACCATAATGTCCAGGCTCTTACCCGTTGCGAGGTCGCAAGGGTGCCGGTGGCGGCCTTGCGCGGGCTTTCCGAGGAGCGGCCGCGGGTCGGCCAGGCGATGTGGATCGAAACTCTGGTCGACTCCGCCATCTTCCGCGAATGGGTCGTCAATGTCGGCCGCCGCAATTCGATCAGCCGGATCTCACACCTTCTATGCGAGATAGCCCTCCGCCTCGAGGAGGCCGGGCTGGCCGAGAATCACCGCTACGAATTGCCGATGACCCAGGAGCAGCTCGCCGACTGCACCGGACTTACTCCGGTCCACGTCAACCGGGTGCTGAAAGAGCTTAGCCGCCTGCGTCTGATCAACCGCAACAAGCGCTCGGTCGAGATTGTCGAATGGGATCGGCTTCAGCAGATTGGCGACTTCAACACCCGCTATCTTCATTTCGAAGCTGGCGGCCCCGTAAATCTCCAGCCGGCACGCTGATCGTCTTCCGGCGAAAGCCGGGACCTCAGCGGGTGAAAAGCACGGCCCTTTAGTCCGCCAAGGCCCCGGCCATTGTCGGCACGGGAGGCTCGCACCTCCTGCTTTCACGCAAGCGTCGGAAAATGCGGATAAAATTCCGAACCTAACTGGGATTAAAGACGGGCAGTTTAACCGCCGCTTAAGCATGCGGCTCAAGGGGGCGCTCGCATGAAACCAGCTGCGGTTGTGCTCGTTATTGACGAGGAATGACCGTGCCGAACCTGCATTCGACATTCGAAAGGATGGTGCGCCGCCTGGAGCGCCGCTCGCCCCTGCCCGAGGCCGACCGCGAGACGCTGCTCACCCTTCCACATACGGTCAGAAAGCTCGCGGCCAGCGCCCATGTCATCCGCGACGGCGACCCGGCCGAGCTTTGCTGCCTGCTCCTGTCCGGCTTCGCCTATCGCTATAAGATCACCGGCGAGGGCGGACGGCAGATCATCTCATTTCACGTCGCCAGCGAATTCCTCGACCTCCAGAACAGTTTTCTCAGCATCGCGGATCATAGCGTCCAGATGCTGACGGAGGCCGAGGTCGCGTTCATCCCGTCGGCAATATTGCAGGAACTGGCGCTGACTCGGCCCGCTTTGGCTCGGGCGCTGTGGATCGACACTCTGATTGACGCTTCGATCTTTAGGGAATGGGTGGTCAATGTCGGCCGCCGCGACAGCCGCGCCCGGGTCGCGCATCTGCTTTGCGAATTCTCGCTTCGGCTGGAGGCGGCCGGGCTCGCCAGCAACCACCACTACCAGTTGCCGATGACCCAGGAGCAGCTCGCCGACGCGGTCGGTCTGACCTCGGTCCACGTCAACCGGGTTCTGAAGCAGCTCGGCGAGGAGGGCCTGATCCGCCGCGAGCGCCGCTCGATCACGATCGAGGATTGGGGCCGGATGCGCGCCGCCGCCGATTTCAACGAGCGCTATCTGCACCACGACGCGATGAACGGAACCGGCCAGCGCGGCTGATCCATGTAATTGCGCCTATTAACCGGATGAGCGAAATTTGAGTCGCTGTAGAGTACCACCCCAAATCAGGGGATCGGTCGGATGTCCCGTCAGGATCGAATCAGCCACCATGTGGACCGCGCATTCGAAGAGCTCGACCGCGCTCGCAGCGCAATGTCGCCCGAAGCGGCGATCGCCCATCTGGCGCTGTCGGAGCTCCATCTCGGCTGAATGAAGGCACTCAGCGACTCAGCTGAAAAACCGCACCTCAGGCTCGTCGACTGAATCGACCGTCATTGCGAGCGCAGCGAGGTCCGCAATGACTTAGCAACTCCTCAGGAAAACCTAAGTTAATCAGAATTCGGCGGGGGCCTAATTGAAGTAAAGGACGACGAAGCGCGGCTCGTTAAAGGTGAAGCCATGGACGACAACATCAGCTACCATTCGAGTCGCGCCCTGGCCGAGCTCGAACAGGCGCGCCGCTGCGCTAACGCCAATGCCGCCCGCTGCCATCTGCAGTTGGCCGAGCAGCATCTCGAGCGGATGCGCACCCTCGCCCAGGTCGCCGCAGCGTCCGATCCGGTCCCACCCGGACTGGCCTAGGGCCTTATTCTCTATGTGATGCACATCTCCGCGACGGATTCCGCGGCGACGGTGCCGCTGCAGGAACCGGGCTCGGTCCTCATTAGGTGAAACCCCTGCTCCCCCGCGAAGGCCGGGGTCCAGCGGCACGCGGCCTTCTCCGGGAAACGATTCTATCTGAACGGAACGGGCCAGCCGGCTTCAAGCCTTGCCCCTGGGCCGGGCTTGGGTCAGTTAGGCGCGCCACCGGAAGGAAAAACGATGCGCCGAATGATGTCCGCCGCCCTCGCCGCCTCATACCTCTCCGCCCCGTTCCTCACCGGCTGCACGGCGGACACCGGCAAGCCTGCTCCGGAGCCCGCCGCCAATGCCCGCTATTCCTTCTGGCGTCCCGCGCCCGTGGTCGAGGCGCCCGATCCGAACAAAATCGTCCAGGACGCCCCCGCCGAGGCCTGGCGAGCGGTCGATCCCGCCAACCTCCTAGTCATCGACCTGAAGGAGGGCGGCCGGGTCGTCATCGAGCTCGCGCCCGATTTCGCGCCCGTCCACATCGCCAACGTCCGGGCCTTCGCCAGGGCGCGATGGTGGGACAATGCCGGGATCTACCGGGTCCAGGACAATTACGTCTCCCAATGGGGCAATGGCGATTCGAAGACCGAGCTCCCGGCCGGAATCGTCCGCCAGCCGCCGCACGAATATCACCGGCCGCTCGCCGGGCTGCAGGTGCGCCCGCTCGGCTTCCCCGACAGCTACGCCCCGATGGTCGGGCATTGGAACGGCTGGCCGGTCGGCTACGATCCGGAGGAAGGGCGCGCCTGGCTCACCCATTGCTACGGCTATGTCGGCGTCGGCCGGGACCTCGCGCCCGACACCGGCACCGGCGGCGAGCTCTATGCGGTGATCGGCCACGCGCCGCGCCACCTCGACCTCAACATCGCCGTCATCGGCCGGGTCGTCGAAGGCATGGCCCTGCTCTCGGCCCGCCCGCGTGGCACCGAGGCGCTGGGCTTCTACAAGGATCCGGCGCAGCATATCGGGATCGCCCACGCCCGGCTCGCCGCCGACATCCCGGCCGCCGAGCGTCCCGCTTACGAAGCGATGCGCTCGGACGGCATGGCGTTCAGCCAATATGTGACGGGCCGCGCCAATCGCGGCGGCGACTTCTTCCAGCGCCCGGCGGGCGGGGTCGACATCTGCAACGCCCAGGTGCCGGTGCGGAAGGTGCCGCCTAGGCGTTGAATTCGTCATCCCGGCGAAGGCCGGGATCCATGAACACAACGTTCGTGATCGCTTGCAAGCGACTGTGTTCATGGATTCCGGCCTTCGCCGGAATGACGTAGCAAACATTGTTTCGCGGAGGCCGGCGCCGCCAGCGGTGCTCAGGCCGCGTAGGCTTGCTCGTTGCTGAAACCGGGGCGGCGAATGGTTCTGACGATGGCGCCGCCGGCGATCATCGGCGCGTTCTCCAGCGGCAGCGCGGTGGTGCAGAAGGCGCATTCCGCCATCGACCGGCCGATGTACCAGTGCGTCCGCCCGCAGCCCGGGCAATAGTTCGTCTCATGCTCGCGATACACGATATGATAACCGCGCTGGTCGGCCTGCGGGATGATGCAGCCTCCACGCGCTTCAAGGATACTCGTCGCCATTACTTCGGCTCCCTTTCCACTCACTTTCGGGCCCAACGACCGATGAGTCCGAAGAGTTTCATGGCTTCAGGATGAACGAAGCCGGCGCCGGCACGCTCAGGCCCTCGCCGACGAGCCCGAAAAGCGCGGAAATCCGCGGCGACGAGCCGGTCGAAAGCGGCGGCGAATCGAACGCCGATTTTTTTTGAAGGGGCCCCGCCGGTCCTGTTTCAGGACGATCTCGGCGGTCGATCGGCGTTCAGAGCTGGATCTTTTCCTTGCGCCGGACCCCGGCCCTTTTCTCGAAATTGCGGCGCCGGCGCTGGTGGACCGCGACCGCCGTTATCGGCAGCGCGATGGCGCCCAATACGAGCGACGTTACCAGCACCACGGTGCCAAGCTCCAAGCCTTCCATGCTTTCAACTTCCTCCCACCCGCCGATTAGCCGCATTCGCGCTTCCCGTCACCCTCTCGGCGCGATTCGCGGGACCAAATGAGACTAAGCAAAGACATGGCGAGGCGGGGGGCCGATTAAATTAGAACCGTTTCGGGGCCAATCCAAATCGACTCCTCCGATCTACCGGGATTAACAAGGGTCACCAACAAAGGGAGGAATTCCATGGTGACTCCGACAGGTGGGCAGGTCAGGCCGTATGGCGTGGCGATCAGCGATGCCCTTCAGGACCCGAATTCGACGCTCGAAAACCTGACCGCTCTGCGCGACCAGGGGCGCCGCGAGCTCGAGGAGACCGGCGACCTGGCCGGCGCGCTCGAAAAGCTCGAGGCCGAGATCCAGTCGCGCGGCGGCGGCTACGGCAAACCGGGCGGCGGCGTGGTTCCGCTCTACGGAGTCGTCATCCACGACGCGGTCTCCGACCCGCAGACGACTCTGGAGCGGCTCACCGAGCTTCGCGACCAGGGCCGCCGGCAGCTCGAGGAGCAGGGCGATCTCGCCGGTTCGCTCCAGAAGCTCGAGCAAGAGATCGCCAGCCGCGGCTGAGCAGTCGGAGGGAGAAGGACATGGCGGAAGCCACGAGAAGCCCGGTGCCCCCTTACGGGGTCGCCATCGGCGACGCGCTCAAGGATCCCTCGACCAGCCTCGAGGAGCTGGTCGCCCACCGCGATCATGCCCGCGACGTTCTGGCCGCCCAAGGCGATCTGAGGGCGGCGCTCGAACGTCTCGACGCCGAGATCCAGCGCCGCGGCGGCGGGAACTGACGTCATGGCGGATGCCGGTGGGTCGCGCACGGAGCCGGTCCGAATCCGCTCCGAGGCGGACCGCCGGCTCCGTCATCCGGTCCATGTCGTCTGGGAGCTGACGCTCGCCTGCAATCTGAGGTGCGCCCATTGCGGTTCCCGCGCCGGCCGTCCGCGAAGCGACGAGCTCACCACCGACGAGATCCGCTCCATCGTCGCCGAGCTCGCCGAGCTCGGGACTCGCGAGATCAGCCTGATCGGCGGCGAGGCCTATCTTCGCCGCGACTGGCTCGACATCGTCCGCGCCGTCGCCGACTCCGGGATCAAATGCGGGCTCCAGACCGGGGGCCGGGCGCTGACTCAGGCCAAGATCGAGGCGGCCGTCGACGCGGGCCTGTCCTCGGCCGGAGTCTCGGTCGACGGCAACGAGGCGGTGCACGATCGGCTTCGCGGAGTTCCCGGAAGCTTCCGCCAGGCGCTGACCGCGATCGAGGAGTTCGCCCGCGCCGGGATCACTCCGGGCTGCAACACCCAGATCAACCGGCTGTCGGCGCCGGTTCTGGAGGAGACTTACGAGCATATCCACGCCGCCGGCGCCCGGATGTGGCAGATCCAGCTCACCGTCCCGGCCGGCAACGCCGCCGAGCAGGTCGACCTGATCCTCCAGCCCTGGCAGATACCGGACACCTACGACACGCTCGCCCGGCTGTTCGAGCGCGGCCGCAAGTCCGGCTTCCGCCTCTTCTCGGGCAACAATATCGGCTATTTCGGACCCTATGAGCATCTCTGGCGGACGATGACCGACGAGCCGGCTTATTGGGACGGCTGCGGCGCCGCGGAGAGCGGAATGGCGATCGAGGCGGACGGGGTCGTCAAGGGCTGCCCCTCGCTTCACAAAGGCGAATATGGCGGCGGCAACGTCCGCGACCATGGCTCGCTGAGCGAGATCTGGCTGGCCATGCAGGAGTCGGTTCGGCCCAACGTCGAGCGGCCGGCCTGGGGCTTTTGCGGCACCTGCTATTACAAGTCGGTGTGCAAGTCGGGCTGCACCTGGACGGCCGGGTCGCTCCTGGGGGTGCCGGGCAACAATCCGATGTGCGACCATCGCGCCCGGACCCTTCGCGACTCGGGGCTGCGCGAGCGGTTCGAGCAGGTCTCGCCGGCGCCCGGCGAACCCTTCGACCAGGGATTGTGGCGGCTTGCGCTCGAGACCCTGGAAGGGGTCGAGCTTCCGGAAAGCGCCTATCCGGTTTCGAAGCAGCCGAACAATCCCGACGGCGAGATCCGGCTGTGCCGCGGCTGCGGCCATTATTCCTTCGACGGCGACGACGGCTGCATGAAATGCGGAGCGCCGCTGATGGTGGAGCTGCCGCGCGGCGACTTCGCCGGGCCGCAGGAGATGGAGGATGTGCTTGGGCGGCTTGCCGAGATCGACGCCCGCCATTCCGAACGCCTGGCCGCGATCCGGGCTGCCCGGAGCGTGGCGGCGGAATAGCCGTCACCCCGGCAAAAGCCGGGGCCTCGGGGAGGCCCACCGCGCTTTCTTGCCCTGGGGCCCCGGCTTTCGCCGGGATGACGGGGGCGCTACGCCCGGTTCGGCGCGACCAGGCCGGCGACGAGGTAGAGAAGGATCGCGACCGGGCCCAGAACGAAGAAGCTGAGGACGGCGGCCAGCCGGATGAGCGTCGAGTCGGCTCCCGTGGCGTCGGCGAGGCCGGCGCAGACGCCCATCATTTTGCCATTCGCTTTGTCGAGGGTGAAAGGAGAGTTCATTGCGGTTGCTTCACTATTGTGGCGATTTCTCGCGATTGATGACGATTATCGGCGTTTCGCCCGGGGGCCGGACGCTCAGAGGATCTGAGCGGCCGGGCCGACGGCGGCGGAGATGAAGAGGGTCGCGGTGAAGATGGCGCCGATGGCGGAAACCGCGATGTGCTGAAGGCTGGCGAGGTTGAAGGTCATTCTATGTCTCCCTGATCCGGCCGTCCGGACTTTCCGTCGGCCATATCGGAGGTATTGCAGGGGGCGTGCCAAACCGAAGAAATGGCCGAAAACCGCCATTTTCTGTTGACGCAACGCGTGGCCGAGCCAAGTCCAGGCTCAACAATTGGGAAAATCCGCCGAGTATTGGGGCCGGACTCCGCCAAGCTCCGCTCGTCGGCGGACGAGCCGTGTCCGCTTCCGGACGCGGCTAGCGTGCCGGATTGTGCTTCTCGAGGAACGCCTCGACCCGCTTCAGGAAATCGACCGCATTTTCCGGCTTGGCGAAGCCGTGGCCTTCCTCCGGATAGAGCACATATTCATGCGGCCGCCCCGCTTTTTGAAGCGCGTCGTGAAGCCGGGTCGACTGGGAAGGAGGAACCCTCGAATCGTCCTTGCCGTGGGCGAGGAGCAAGGGAATGCGGATGTCGCGGGCGCGGGCGAGCGGCGACACCCGCTCGAGATCGAATTTGGAATCGCCGCGAATTCGGTCGCGCCAGTCGCGATAGTAACGCTGGGCGATCCATTGCGAGGGATTGTAGCGGAGCATCGGGCGGATATCCGAGATTCCGGCGAAGCTGATCGCGCAGCGATAGATGTCCGGGTTCCGCGCCGCCGCCCACATCGCCGCATAGCCGCCGTAGGAAGCGCCCATGATGCACACCCTTTTGGGATCGACGAGGCCCTTGTCGACCAGCCAGCGGACGCCGTCGTCGAGGTCGTCCTGCATCTTGCGGCCGAACTCACCGGACGCCGCGTCGACGAACGCCTTGCCGTAGCCGGTCGAGCCTCGGAAATTGGGCTGGAGGACGACATAGCCGCGATTGGCGAGGAACTGGACCCAGGGCTCGTAGGTCCATTTGTCGCGGACGAACGGCCCGCCGTGCGGCATGACGATGAGTGGCAGGGCCTTGTCGCCGCGGCCGATCGGCCGGGTCAGATAGGCCGGAATGGCAAGGCCGTCGCGCGCGGCGAAGCCGACGGGTTCGACCGGAGCGAGCGCCTTGCCTGCCAAGGCGTCGCGGGATTTCGCGAGCTCGGCGAGGGTCCGTTTCGAGCGATCGTACAGATAATAAGCGCCGGGATCCGATCCCGTCGTCGACAGGACGATCATCCGGTTGTCGGCGGCGTCGCGCGAGACGATCCGGTTCACCCGTCCCGGCAACGCCTTGTCGAGCCGGCCCTGAATGGCCTGCATCTCCTTGTCGAGCCAGGCCATGCGCTCGCGCTCGTCGGTAAACACCACCGCGTCCGGCTCGCCGGTCCGGTTCGAGCGGACGATCCCTTCGACGTCGACATGGGCATGTTCGAAGACGGGGTCTCCGAGGGTGTCGGTGAGGAAGTCGTAGCGATAGACGCCGTACCGCCCTGTCGCCTTGTTGGCGATAGCATAGCCCTTGTCGCTGCCCGCGACCGGGATCAGCATCTCCAGGTTCGACAGGCTCATGCCGGCGGAGCGCTTGCCCTTGATCTTCCGGAAGCTCTGGGAGTCCCGCTCGCGATAATAGAGCCACCAGCTGTCGACGTCGCTGCCGAGACCGGCGCGGACGATTCCGCTCGGATCGGCATACCAGCTCCAAACCCCCGATTGCGCGCGCGCGACCTCCTTCGACTTGAGCGTCGCGAGATCGACTCGAAGCACGGACGGCGAAGCGAAGAAGCTGCGCTGGGCCGACAGAAGGACATAGGCGCCTTCCGGATCGACGAAGACGATGTCGCCCCCGAAAAGGCCTTCGACCTTGTCCCTCCCGAGCTCCTTGAGCGCGCCCGTGTCCAGGTCCTTCAGGAAAAGGCGGGTTATCGGCACCTCGAAACCGAGAACCTTGCCGGTGCCGAAGACGCTGAGCAGGATCCGGCGGTTGCCCGCCCAGCGGGTCGACATGACTTCGAGCTTTTCGCCGACGTTGATGCGCGTGAACGCGCTCGAGCCTTCGTCGAAATCGTAGACGATGACCGCCTTCTGCTTGCCGCTCAGCGCTTCGGCGACGACATGCTTTCCGTTCGGCGAGATTTCGGGGCTGGCATAGTTCGCCAGGGCTCCGAAAACCTCGATCGGGATCCGCTCGGGCGCCGCCGGCGCGGCTGCAAAGCCCGGCGCGGACAGGAAGACGAGCGCGGCCAAGGCGGCGCGCCCGGCGAAGACTTTCAGCATGCTTGCGCCCCCGGGAAATCGACCGGGGTAACCTAAAGCCCAAGCGGCTTCTGGCAAGTCCTTAGCCGCGCAAGAAAAACCCCGCCCGAATCGCTTCGGGCGGGGCTTTTCGAGCGAATGGACGGGCCGATCAGCCGCCGCCGCCCGCCAGCGCCGCGAGCAGGAGCAAAGCGACGATGTTCGTGATCTTGATCATCGGATTGACCGCCGGGCCGGCCGTATCCTTGTAGGGATCGCCGACCGTGTCGCCGGTCACCGCGGCCTTATGGGCTTCCGAGCCCTTGCCGCCGTAATTGCCGTCCTCGATATATTTCTTGGCATTGTCCCAGGCGCCGCCGCCCGACGTCATCGAGATGGCGACGAACAGGCCGGAGACGATCACGCCCAGAAGCAGGGCGCCCAGGGCGGCGAAGCCCTGCTCGCGCCCGGCGATGGCGGAGATGGCGAAGAAGACGGCGATCGGAGTCAGCACCGGAAGCAGCGACGGGACGATCATCTCCTTGATCGCGGCCTTGGTAACGAGATCGACGGTGCGGGCGTAATCGGGCCTCGAGGTGCCGTCCATGATCCCGGGGTTGGTCCGGAACTGCTCGCGAACGTCGAGGACGACGTTGCCGGCGGCACGGCCGACCGCGGTCATCCCCATCGCCCCGAACAGATAGGGGAGGAGGGCGCCGAGCAGCAGGCCGACGACGACATACGGGTTGGACAGCGCGAAATCGATTCCGTTCGCGCCGATGCCGAGCTCGCCCGCATAATGTTTGAGATCCTCCGTATAGGCGCCGAACAGCACCAGAGCGCCGAGGGCGGCCGAACCGATCGCATAGCCCTTGGTCACCGCCTTGGTGGTGTTGCCGACCGCGTCGAGGGCGTCGGTGCGCGTGCGCACGTCCTCCTCCATCCCGGCCATCTCGGCGATTCCGCCGGCATTGTCGGTGACCGGGCCGTAGGCGTCGAGGGCGACGACCATCCCGGCGAGGGCGAGCATCGCGGTCGCGGCGAAGGCGATCCCGATCAGGCCGGCCAGCTGGTAGGAGACGATGATCCCGACGCAGATGACGAGCGTCGGAAGCGCCGTCGACTCTAGGCTGATCGCCAGGCCCTGGATGACGTTGGTGCCGTGGCCGGTCTGCGAGGCCTTGGCGATCGAGCGGACCGGCCGGTAGTTGGTGCCGGTATAATATTCGGTGATCCAGACGATGAGGCCGGTCACGGCGAGGCCGACCAGCGAGCACCAGAAGAGATCCATGCCGGTGAAGCCGTCCTCGACCGCGGTCCGGGCCACGTCGGCCGCGACGTCCCTGCCCGCCGCTTCGGTCGCTCCGCCGATGACGGCGTTCATGTCGCCGCCCAGCGTCTGCCACATGACGTAGAAGATGGCGGGGATGGAGAGAGCGGCGGTCGTCCAGAAGCCCTTGTAGAGGGCGCCCATGATCGACTGCTTGGAGCCCAGCCGAACCATGTAGGTGCCGATGATCGACGTGATGATGCAGACTCCGCCGATGATCAGCGGAAGGCTCATCAGCGCCAGCATCTGCTCGGCGCCGGCCTCCACGAGGAGGGCGATGAGGACCATGGTGGCGCCGACGGTGACGACGTAGGTCTCGAACAGGTCGGCGGCCATTCCGGCGCAATCGCCGACGTTGTCGCCGACGTTGTCGGCGATGACGGCCGGGTTGCGGGGGTCGTCCTCGGGGATTCCGGCCTCGACCTTGCCGACGAGGTCGGCGCCGACGTCGGCGGCCTTGGTGAAGATGCCGCCGCCGAGACGGGCGAAGATGGAGATGAGCGAGGCGCCGAAGGCGAGGGAGACGAGCGCGTTGACCACTTCGCGGCGGTCGGCGTCGACGCCGAGATCGGCACCGGCGACCGCGACCAGATAATAGAAGAAGCCGGCGATGGCGAGCAAGGCGAGGCCCGCGACCAGCATTCCGGTGATCGCGCCGGCCCGGAAGGCGACGGTCAGGCCGCGCTGGAGGCTGGTACGGGCGGCCTCGGCGGTGCGCACGTTGGCCCGGACCGAGATGTTCATCCCGATGAAGCCGGCGGCGCCCGAAAGCACGGCGCCGATGACGAAGCCGACGGCCTCGATCGGGCCGAGGAGGAAGAAGACCAGGGCCGCGACGACCAAGCCGACGACGGCGATCGTGGTGTACTGGCGGCGCAGGTAGGCGTTGGCGCCCTCCTGGATGGCGGAGGCGACCGCGACCATGCGCTCATTGCCGGCCGGGGACTTCAGTACCTGGAGGCTGGTGAGGATGCCGTAGAGCACTGCGATTATTCCGCAGGCTATGGCAATGAGCACGACTTCCATTGAGATTCCCCTTTGATGCTGAACCGGGCAGGGCAAAGCCCCCGGCGCGAACGCGCCCGGATATGCCGCGCCCTTTAGGGGGCTTGCGACAAGGATTCAACCTTAGTTCAGCAATGTACCCAGCCGAGCCGGGCCGGAAGCGGCACGGGCTCGCCCGAATCGGTCAGGCTCAGGCCGGAGCCGGCGGCGAGGGTGCCGATCCGGCTCAGGGGGAGCCCGAGCGAATTCTGAAGGTCGAGGATTTCGGCAGTTCGCTCCGGCGAAGCAGCGAACAGCAATTCGTAATCGTCCCCCGCCGCCGCCGCCGCCAGCCGGGCGTCGCGCCCGCTTCCCGAAACGGCGAGCAGGGCCTCCGACAGCGGAATCGAGGCCAGGTCGACCTCCACCGCGACCCCGCTCGCTTCGGCGAGGCGCGAGGCGTCGATCAGGAGGCCGTCCGACACGTCCATCATGGCTTCGACCAGCGGCGCGAGCTTTTCGCCGGCCTCCAGCCGAGGCCGGGGGTTGCGGTAACGATCGGTCAGGAAGGGGTCGCGGGCGGCCTCCCCCTTCAACCCGCGAAGGCCGGCGCCGGCATCGCCGATCGTACCGCTGACCCAAAGGTGGTCGCCGGCCCGCCCACCCGAGCGGGCGGGCACCCGGCTCGACGCTTCGCCCAGCGCCGTCAGCGCAAGGGTGCGAGGCCCGTTCCCGCGGACGGTGTCGCCGCCGAGCAGCGGCAGGCCGAAAGCGGTGAGGGCGGTGCCGAGGCCGGCGACGAAGGCCTCGTCCCATTCGTCCTCGCCGAGGCTGTAGCCGAGCAGGATACCGACCGGCCGCGCGCCCTTGGCGGCGAGGTCGGACAGGTTCACCGCGAGGAGCTTCCAGGCGACGTCGGACGCCGGGTCGCCCGGCAGATAGTGGACGCCCTCGACCAGCATGTCGTGGGTGAGGACGAGCGAGCCGCCTGCGATCTCGAGGACGGCGGCGTCGTCGAGCAGCCCGCGGGCGGCGGGATGAGTCGCCAGCGCCCTGAGCGACTCGATGAAGGCGGATTCGTTCACCCAACCTCCCTACGCGAAGCGTGGGGAGGGGGACCACACGAAGTGTGGTGGAGGGGTAGCTGGAACAGGCCTGCGCCAGCTACCCCTCCACCAAGCTTCGCCTGGCCCCCCTCCCCATCCTGCGAATGGGGAGGATCAGTTCTTCCGTACGTCCTTCGCCACCGCGTCGAGGATGCCGTTGACGAACCCCGCCTCCTTCTGGCCGTAAAAGGCCTTGGCGACGTCGACATATTCGGAAATGACGCTTCCGGTCGGGACGTCGATCCGGGCCGCCAGCTCGTAGGCGCCGGCCCGCAATATCTGGCGCATCGGCCGGTCGAGTCGATTGAGCGGCCAGTCCGGAGTCAGCCGGGCGGCGATCGCCGAGTCCAGCTCCGCCTCGCGGGCGGCCACTCCGCTCACCAGGTCGTCGAAGAAATCGACCTCCGCGTCGGCATATTCGATCCCCTCGATCGTCGCGCCGAGACGGTGATGGTGGAATTCGTGAAGCAGCTTGGGAATCGGCGTCTGCTCCATCTCGCGCTGGTAGAGCGCCTGCACGGCGGCGAGCCTGGCGGCGGAACGGGATTTCAAACGGGTGGATTGGAAGGACATGGTCGGCGCGCCATAGCGGCGGCGAGGACGGCGAGGGAAGGGCTTTCGGCACTCGACGCCGGTCGGTACGTGGGCAATGGGTGAAAAGAGACATTTAGTCCCAGTCAACATCAACCAAGCTGAGCTTTCCCGATTCATGATACCAATGAAAGATGTCGTCGGATCCAGGTAGCAGCACCAACAGGTCGCCGCTGCCGTTCGAGGCAACGGCAATGCCGCCGCTGGGAAACCGGGGCCACTGCCGAGCCGCGTAGCTCTCTCGAACTAGGTCGTTTGCTGATCTCGACAGGCGCTTTTGGTCGGAGGCATCGCGCACCGGGTTCAGAATCCAGTCATTAACAGAGGTTGCGACGTCACCGCCGTTGGATATAGCAAGCCGAGCCTTCAATGCTCTCGGAAACGTTCGCCCCAGTGCTTCTTCTGCAGCGACGATGAAGTGCTCTGGAACTGGAAAGGCCATGGCCTGCGGTAGCACTTCACGAAGCGCTCGCAATGACTGCAATGGTCCGGGCGAGGGCATTCGGGGACGCGCTACAGTCCATTCCGAGCCGCCGGGCGGCCCTTGACACTTCGCGGCGAGGGGCGTGTGGCCAAAGCATGGACCCGACGCTGCACGTCTCCACCATCGCCCATCTGATCCAGCTGGCGATCGCGCCCGTATTCCTGCTCGCCGGAATTGCCGGTATCCTGAACGTCCTGGCGTCGCGCCTCGCCCGGATCGTCGACCGCGGGCGGGGCCTCGAGCGCGATTTCGTTTCGTTCGACGAAGCCACGAGGGAGCGGGCCAGCGAGGAATTGCTGATCATCATCCGACGGATGCGGATCGTGAACCTGGCGATCACCGCCTGCACCGCAAGCGCCCTGTTCGTCTGCCTGGTGGTCGCGATCCTGTTCGTCGCCGATCTCGCCCGGATCCCCTTCGCCCGGCCGATCGCGGTCCTCTTCATCGTCGCGATGACCCTGCTCATCGTCGGCCTTACCCTCTTCCTCGCCGAGATCCGGCTGGCCGCCCGCTTCGTCAGCATCCGCCACGATTTGCTGCCGCTGCCGGGACGGGAGCGTTCGTCGGGCGAATAAGGGACGCCGTCATGCTGAACTTGTTTCAGCATCCAGCGACGAGCCGCCTCGCGGACGGCAGATTGGACCCTGAAGCAAGTTCAGGGTGACGTTGGAGCGTGGAGATAGCCCTTCGCCTTGCGCGAAACTGAAAAGCGGTTCAACTTCCTGGGCAGGGAGAGACTATGGCCACGATTGCCGCCAACGGCGACAAGGAGCCGCGCACCGAGCGCGGGCGCAAGACGCTTCGGCGCCTGATCGAGGCCGCCGCGGCCGAATTCGGCGAGCGCGGCTATCACGAAGCGGCCATCACCGGGATCACCCGCCGCGCCGGAGTCGCGCTGGGTACCTTCTACACCTATTTCGAGAGCAAGGAGGAGGTCTTCCGCGCCCTCGTCCTCGACATGAGCCGGGCGACCCGCGCGCATGTCGCCGAGGCGGTCAAGGGCGCCCCGGACCGGCTCGCGGCCGAGCGGATCGGGCTCGAGGCGTTCATCGCCTTCACCCGCCGGCATCCCGAGCTCTACCGGATCATCGAGGAAGCGCAATTCGTCGCCCACGACGTCTATCGCGAGCATTATCTCAGCTTCGCCGACGCCTATCGCCGAAACCTGGCCGGAGCGCGCGAGCGCGGCGAGATTGCCGATGGCGGCCACGGCGCCCGCGAGGATGAAGCGCGGGGCTGGGCCCTGATCGGGATGAGCGTCTTCCTGGGCATGCGCTACGGCCTGTGGGACGAGGATCTGAGCCCCGCCGAGGTCGCCGACATCGCCATCGAACTGGTCTCGGAGGGGCTTAGGAAGAGGTGACGTCCGCCGACCTTCCCGACCTGATCGCCCGCCGGGCCGAGCTGACCCCGGACTCGGTCGCGCTCGAGGAACTGGCGACCGGCCGGAGCCTCACCTATGCGGCGCTCGACGAACGGGCCGCCCGAGCCGCCGCCTTGCTCGAAGCCCTCGGCGTCGGCGACGGCGACCGGGTCGCCATCCTGTGCCGAAACCGGCTCGCCTTCTTCGAGGCTCTGTTCGCCTGCGCGCGACTCGGAGCGATCCTCGTCCCGCTCAACTGGCGCATGCCGCCGGCCGAGATCGACCCCTTGCTCGCCCATTCCGGCCCTAAGCTCCTGCTCCACGGCGGAGAGGATGGAGCGCTCGTGCGCCGGCTCGCAGAGCCGCCGCCGGCACTGGACCTCGACGGCGACTTCGAAGCCCGGGTCGAGGCCGCGGCGCCCTATGCCGGCCGCCGCCGCTGGCCGGCCGACGGCATCTGGTATCTGCTCTACACGTCGGGAACGACCGGACGGCCCAAGGGCGTGATCTACACCTACAGGATGGCGCTCGCGAACCTCGTCAACATAGGCACCGCGATCGGCCTCGGAGCGTCGGACACGACCTTGAGCTTCCTCCCCAATTTCCACACCGCCGGGATCAACCTCCACGCTTTGCCGACCCTTCTCCAGGGCGGACGGGTCCTCCTCCTGCCGGGCTTCGAGGCGGATTCGGTCGTCGAGCTACTCGAGGCTCGGCGGGTCGACACCTTCTTCGCCGTGCCCACCGTCTATCAGGCGCTGGTCGACCATCCTCGATTCGGCTCGGCGCCGCTCGGCCACGTCCGCCACTGGGCCTGCGGCGGAGCGCCCCTGCCCGATTCGCTCGCCCGGCGCTGCCGCGGCCTCGGCCTCAGGGTCTGCAACGGCATGGGCATGACCGAGACCGGCCCGACCGCCTTCCTCGCCGCTCCGGCCGATGCGTGGGATCGGATCGGCTCGGTCGGCAAGCCCCAGCTTCTGGTCTCGGTCCGGATCGTCGGCCAGGACGGCCGCGACGTTGCCGCGGGCGAGGTCGGCGATCTGCAGTTCGCCGGCCCGGCGGTGACCCCGGGCTATTGGAACGACCCCGAAGCGACCCGCTCCGCCTTCACCGCCGACGGCTGGCTGAGATCGGGAGACCTCGCGCGCTGCGACTCCGACGGCTTCTACTGGGTGGCGGGGCGGCGGAAGGAGATGTTCATCTCCGGCGGCGAGAATGTCTATCCGGCCGAGGTCGAGAATGTGCTCGCCGGCCATCCGGCGGTCGCGGAGGCGGCCGTCGTCGCCGCTCCCGACCCGCGCTGGGGCGAGATCGGATGCGCCTTCCTGAGGCTGAAGGAAGGGACGGCGCGTCCGGCCGAGGCCGAGCTCGAGACCTTCTGCCGGGCTCGCCTCGCCGCTTACAAGGTGCCGGTCAATTTCGAATATGTCGACGACTTCCCCCGAACCGCTGCGGGCAAGGTGCAGAAGCATCTGCTGATCGGCGGGGTTGGCGTCGTCGCCTCGGCGAAGGCCGGGGCCCCGGCGGGTAAAGGCCGCCGGGGCCTTTCACCCGCTGGGATGCCAGCCTGCGCTGGCATAACGGAGAGCCCGCTCATCTAGAGGATGAAGTCGCTCCCCCCGAGCGGGATCGTCGGCGGACCGGTAACCAGGATGACGAGGTCGGCGAGGCCGTCGCCGTCGGTGTCGCCCTGGATCAGCCATTCTGTACCGCCGAGATTCTTGATCATGAGCTCGCCAGCGGTGCCGCTGAACGCTTGGTTGCTGGACATCGGAATGACGGCGAAAGCCTGGTCGCCGGCCACGACGCTGTTGGCGTCGATCCGGCTGAGGTCGATCTTGTCGGCGCCGGGCGTGAAGTCGAGGATATGGTCCCTCGAGGCAGCGTTCGATTCGGCTGTCGAGTCGAATCGGAACACATCCGCGCCGCCACTGCCGGTGAGCGTGTCGGCGCCGAGATTGCCATGAAGGATATCCGCTTGGCCGCCGCCCTTCAGGACGTCGTCGGCCCGTCCTCCGAACAGGCGCAGGAAGCCGTCGGCCTCCTGGCTTGCGTCGAGGATCATCGTCTCGGTGGTCATGAGCAGGCCGCCGTTGATGGTCAGCGTCTGGCCGGCGCCGACGATCGCGTTCGACAGGGTCAGATTATAGTCGAACTCGGTGCCGCCGCCGCGCGCGTAGCGCTCGTCGGTGGCCGAGGTCAGGGTCAGGTTCTCGATATTGGTGAAGAGGCCGGTGTAACCCGGGGCGTTGAAGTCGATCGTATAATTGCCGCGAAGGAACATGCCGTCATAGCCGGCGCCGCCGTCGACCGTGTCGCCGGTGGCGAACCTCTCCTCGGCGTAGAAGAAGATGTCGTTGCCGAGGCCGCCCGTGAGCGTGTCCTTGCCCTTGCCGCCGTAGACGACAAATTTGGCGTCGGTCTCGGCCGAGCCGTTGAAGGTGAAGTCCTCGCCGGTCAGCAGGGCCGCGCCGTTGACCCGTACCTGAAGGCCCGCCGCGAAATTCGAATCATGGGTGGTGATGACGTAATCGTAGCGATTGCCGCCCGGCTCGCCGAAACTGGTGTTCGAGCCGGCGAGCAGCGAAATGCCCTCGATCTCGCTGACGCTGGCGGTGAGCGTGAGGGCTCCATAGGCGCCCTGAAGCACCAACACGTCGCTGTCCGCGCCGCCGCGCACGACGTCCGCCGAATCCAGGGTGCCGCCGAGGAAAATGTTATCGTTGCCGGCGCCGCCGAGCGCGGTGTCGTTACCGCCCCCGAACCACAGATAGAGACTGTCGTTGCCGGCATTGCCCTCGAGGACGTTGTCGGCGGCGTTGCCGGTCAGCTTGTCGTTGCCGCTGCCGCTGGACGCATTCTCGATCGTGGCTCCGTTGGCGATGGTGTAGCCGCCATAGATGCCGGTGGCGTAGGACATCCATCCGGCGCCGCCATATTCATATTGGAGAGTCGCCGGACGCAGATCGATATTGGTGTCCCTGGCGCCGCTATAGGTGATCCGATCGACCCCTCCGGCATCCCAGATCGACGAATAATAGGTGCTCTGGCCCACATAATAGCCGTCGCGGGGCGTCAATTGATTGGTGGCGTCGTGTTGGGCCGGCTGCCCGGTCGCGGAATCGATATAGACTCCCCACTCGTTCACGTCCTTCAGGACGTAGGTGTCGTTGCCGGTGGCCCAATCCTCGTTGACGCCATATTTGTCCTGGATGACGGCGATGTCGAGCGCCATCAGGCTGCCGAGCCAGCCATAGCCCTCGTTGGTGGTCTCGGGCTGGCCGTAGGGCGACTTTTCCCACCCGTCATTGTAGGACATCATCGTGTTGACGCCCTGATTGAGGTCGAACGCTCCGGCTCCGCCATCATCGCCGGGGACGCCGCTGGTCACCACGCCCTGCATGACGCTCGAGCCGCCGCCGGTGTCGTGCGGGTGCGCGAGACCCATGCCATGGCCGAATTCGTGGATCAAAGTGACGAAGGAGAAGCCGCCCGGCTGAAGCATCTGGGCGTTCCAGCGCTCGTCGGCGGAATTGAACTGGGCGACGCCCTCGTCGCCATTATCGGGCGGGTTCATCGACCCGAGCAGGGAAATGCCCGGTCCCGGCGTGCCCGGATAGGAGAAGTAAAAGAAATCGGCGTCGAAGCCGTCATCGGCTACTCCGGTGGCATATTTGATGCCGGCCTCGGGGCCCAATGGTCCGGGCTTGTACTCGATAGTCGGATCGCGTTCGTAGAGGTTGGTCGTCGGGTTCAGCGTATAATTGGACACAAAGACCACATCGGCGACCTTGGAGAATTCGGCCGCCGCGGCGAGCATGGCCCGGATTTCGTACTGATAGGGATTCTGGACCGTGACCGTGACCGGAATGGTTGTATCGGCATTTGCGTAGAGATCGCCCTCGCCCGCGAAATAAAGGTAGATGACGTTCTTGCCCGGGTAGCCGAGGGTGTTGCCCTCGACGGTAAGCGGATTCGCCGCCGCTTCCCCGGTCGGTCGCGGGCCTTCCATGCCGTCGGGATTGCGCACCGAGACGTGCTCGCGGTTGACCATGACTCCGCCCCAGTCGATCGAGTGGAGCGGGCTCGAAATGTCATAATGCGTGACATAGACGCTTCCGGTCGCGGTTCTGGCGAAAATCTCGTAATCGCCGGCGAAATCCCCGGCGCCGTCGCCGCTATTGTCGTAGGACGTGGCGTTGACATAGAAAGTACCCGAATAAGGCGCTTCGAACGTCATGAGCGCATCGAGCCCCGACGGCGTGTTCGGCCCGCCACCGTCCGCGATCGAGAGCAGATTGCCGGCCGAATCGTAAATTTCGAGATAGGCATCGGCGAGCGGGATGCCGTTGCCTTCCGCGCCCGGAATGCCACCGGCGCGGGCATATTGACCGAACTCGTAGGTTTCGCCCGCCGTCAGCGTGACCGCGAACCAGTCGTTGTCGCCGGGCGTGTCGATTGCCGCCAGGACGTGGTTGGGATCGTCGACCACCAGCGTGCCGGTGGTGTTCGGGGCGGGCGTATAGACGTCGATGAGGGCGGTCGGGCCGGGAATGTACCAAGCCGATTCGACCGGCTGGAAGTTGTCGGGGGTGATGGGGGCATTGGTCGTCATCGATCCGCCGGCGGCGCCGACGTCGAGCGCGGTCTGCCGAGCCGCCGCCTGGGAGGCGAACAGCCCGCGCGAATAAATGTCGTAGCCGAACGTGCTGGCCGGCTCGCTGTCCGCGAACAGGCGCGACGTAAAGTTATTCTGCCTGAATTTCGGCATCCCGATTACTCCCTGGTCAATTATGGCGTGACGCGACCGTGAGCGCGGCGCCACCGCGACCCCGAGGATCGGGTGCGGCATCAAGCCTTGAGCTCACATGTCGTGGAACGGATAGGACGGATACGAACTTGGCCGACGGCGCGCGCGGAACGCCTGCCGAAGCAGAGAAGCAACGCCGGTCGCAGCGCGCGGTCGATCCCCAATTTTCGCCTTTCGAACAGCCGAGAGGGTGAAGAAGCTGTTAACGACGCTGAAAACCCGTCCGCCGGGATTCGGTTCCGATACAAAGGGAACCTTTTGAAACCCAGGGATAATTTTCGGTGCGCGAGGCCCGGAAAGGCGGGCCTGTCAAAAGGTGGTGCCGCTTAGGTGACTCGAACACCTGACCCCATCATTACGAATGATGTGCTCTACCAGCTGAGCTAAAGCGGCGCTCCTTAGGGGAGGGCGCGCGTCTAACAGCGGCGGCAGGCGATGACAAGTGACGCTCCGCCTCTCCGCCACGTTCACAAACCTTAACGGTTTTTCAACCACGTCCGGTGCAGAAAGCTCAGCGAACGGGGATCACAAGGACCGCCTGATGGACAGCCTGCGGGCATTTGACGAGCAGTCGGACTACGGCGTCGCGGAGGAAGACAGCGGCATCGAGGTGCCGCCGGAGATCGGCCTCGACGAGCGGCGCATGCACGTCCGGGCCTATAATTACTGGGTCTCGCTCCTCGACGGGCGCGCTTACCCCTCCATCGAGACGCTCGATCCGGAGGCGCTCGGCGACTTCGGCCCGAACAGCGTCCTTCTCGATTTCTCCGACGGCGGCGACGATCCCGGGCTCGTCTGGCTCGGCGACGCGCTTCGCGAGGAATGCGACCTGATCGGCGACGTCCGCCGGATCAGCGAGGTGCCCAAGCGCTCGCTCCTGTCGCGGCTCACCGACCATTATATGCAGATCATCGCCAACAAGGCGCCGATCGGCTTCGAGGCCGAGTTCGTCGGCCAGCGCGGCAGGAACACCATGTACCGGGGCATCCTTCTGCCCTTCTCCTCGACCGGGGACGTCATCGACTTCATCTACGGGGTCATCAACTGGAAGGAGATCGCCGACAGCGCGACCACTTCCGCAATCGCCCAGCAGGCCGCGCTCGCCTCCGCCGCCCAACCCGGCGCGAGCCCGGTCTGGGCGGACGGCCCCAATGCCGAGCCGCTCGAGCTCGACGCTCCCACTGCGTCGTCCTGGGACGAGCCCGAGCTCGATCTCGACGCCGGTCTCGCCGATCGCCTGGGAATCGCCCGCGACAGCGCCGACGCCGCCCGCGGCGTCGACCAGCGCAGCCGCGCCGCTCTCTATCGGGCCTTGGGCCTCGCCTACGATTTCGCTCTCGCCGCCGAAGCGGACCGCGAGAATTATGCCGAGCTGCTCGAGGACGCCGGGCTCAAGGTCCAGTCGCGGGCGCCGATGACCCCGGTCGTCAAGCTCGTCTTCGGAAACGATTACGACAAGGGCCGCCTCACCGAATTCGCCGCCGCCCTGAGCTGGGCGAGACGCCGGGCGCTCCCCGCCGGGACCTTGCGCGAACGCCTCGAGGGGGAGGGTCTCAAGGCCCTCGTCCAGGCCGAGCGGCGAGCCCGGCGCCCGGAGCCCGGGCCCGACCTGGGCGAAGCCGCGCGCGCCGCGCTTCGCACCGCCCGGCCGCTCGGCCATGTCGACATTCCGGGCAAGGAGGAGTTCGTCCTCCTCATCGCCCGCCGCGACGAAGTCGGCGGGCTCGCGGTGCTCGCGCCGGTCGTGGACGAAGCCATGCTGGAGCGGGCGATCAGGAAGGTGGCGGCTTAGGGCGGCGATCGTCTCACTCGTAGCGATTGAACGAATATCGCCGAGCGACCTTTGCGACCCGCAAGGCGTCCGCGGCCAGCAGATCGTTGAGCCTGAGGGTCAGGATCCGTTCCAGCGCATCGTTCAGGCCCGGGCTCCTGACGAGCGCCCTGGTCAGCGGCGGCAGGCCGTCCACGTCGGCGTCATCCTCCACCCCGAAATAATTCTCGTAGAGGAGCCGGCTGAAATTCTCAGCGGGGCCCAGCGACTTCAGTCCTTCGAAGAAGGCGTCGGCGACATCGATGGGTTGGCCGGTCTCGATCGCCACTGCGAACGCGATGAGAGGATAGTCCGGAGGTTGTCCGTCGCCCCCCATGATCGAGGCTCCCTCCTCGGCCAGCCTGGTCCGCACCAGCCGGTAGACGTTGACGAGCCGCTTCACGGAACGTGGAGTCGCGGCCGCGATCGCCGCGATTTCAGGGGAAGCGAGGAAATCGATCTCGTCCTGCTCCAAGGTTATCGTCTCGATGGCGGCGCGCGTATCGCCGACCGTGCCGCCGTCAAATTCCGTCTCGTCTCCGCTTTCGCCGGCAGCGGAAGCGGGATCCCCGGCCTCACCGCCTTGTCGTGACAGGTCGGTTTCGTCCGTCTCGCCGGGGGTTGCCTCCGCCTGGGGCGGAGAGGGCGTAGCGGGCGGCGGTGCCGGTCTCGCGGCGAGCTGCCGGACATAGCGGCCGAAGCTGCCGCCGTCGCCGCCCGAGGCGTTCAGCGGCGCGAGCCAGAAGGCCACCTGGAAAATCTTCTCAAGATAGCGGACGGCCCGTTGGCGGCGATCGATCACGGAGGCGCCGCCGCTCTCTTTCTCTTCGAACATCTTCGCCAGAGCGTTCTCGACCCAGGCCACGTCGACGCCGACCACGACGGCGAAAAGATCGAAGGCCAGCAACAAGTGGATCGCCTGGAGGACGGCGTAGACCTGTTCCTCCGTGCATCGGTCGAGATCGTCTATGTACAGAACGATCCTGTCGGGGACTTCCCCGTCGAGCCGTTCCTTGAGCGGCTTCCCGCGCTCCTCGCGGACGATGTCGTCCACGGCCTGGAATAGCCGGCGGGTTCGCCCGATCAGGCCGATCTCCGACGCGAGCGCCTTGGTGTCCGGATCGTCTTCCAGGACAAAACGGAGCAGCCGCGGCGGATTGGAAGCGGCGTTCGGATCCACATAGCGCGACAGCGCCCGGTCCGCCCGTTCCGCGGCCCCGGCCAGGGCTTCCGCTTCCGCGGTCACATCCCGCAGCTCCACCTCCGTGCGAAGCAGCGTCTTGACCGCTTTGTCGTCTGCCGTCCGGACCGCCTGGGCAATGTCGGCGCCGCGCTTCGCAATCGAATTGACGAGCCTGAATGCGGGCGCCGCCGCGGTAGCGGCCGCGCCGAGCGCGCCGAGCGCGGTGATCAAGGCCACCAGCGTTCGTCGCCCGACTTCCGGCGACTCGGTCAGGTAGAGCGCGAGCAGGCAGCCCGCGATGGCAAACGCAGCGAGCGAGACCAGGGTCACGGCGGTCCGAGTGCGGGATTTGGCGAGAAGGGACCCGATCTGCCCCGCCCGGCCGAGGATCGAATTGGAGCTGCGAACGATGTCGACCACGGCGTCGACGGCCGCGCCCGTATCGACTCCGGCCGCGCGCATCCCCAAGGCCGTCAATTCGGGTTTACGAGCTTCGTACAAGTCCCGGAGCGCGTCGATGGCCGCCTGGCCGAGCGTGGCGCCCTCGGCCTCCCGAGCCGCCTGTGCCGCAGCGTCGCGCTCCTGCTGCGCCTTGAGAACATCCTTGCCGCCCTCGATCGCCGCCTGTCGCCTGGCCTCGGCGTCGGCGCTGAGGGAATGAACGTGCCGGTTCACGCGCTCGACGAGGCCGGCATGGCGCACCTTGCTCGTCCGGTTCCAGCCGCCCGCTCTGAGTTGATCGAAGAATTCCGCGGCAAGGCTGGCCCACAAATTGGAGTCGACGAACTGCCAGGCGTTGAAGCGCATCTGGACGACGCGCGAAATGAAGGGGCGCTGCGCCAGGTCGGCCTCGGCGAAGGTCCGGACGCATTCCGCTTCCTCGTCCACGATGGCCGTCACCTCGGCGTCCAGCCGCTCCATGAAGGTGGATTTACCCGAGCCCCAGCCTCCGAAGATGGCGACGGCGAGCGGCGTTGAGTCACGCAGGCAGATCAGGCGCGCCAGGGCGCGGGCATCGCCGGCGGTCTGCAGCACGTCGGAGCCGATCGTGATCGTGTCCCGGCTGAACGGCACCACTGCGTCCCGCCAGGGCGCGGCGGGCCTGGCACCCTCGGAATCCCCGCCCTTCTCCGGCTTTCCAGGGCCGCTCAGCAACAAGGCGTCGAACCATTTTTCGCGATCCTCGCCCTCCTCGGGCGAGCCCATGATCCGCTCGACGAAGAAACGCTTGAGGGCCTCGACTTCGCCGGAATCGAGCGAGCGAAGGAATATCTCTTGGACCTGGTCGACGATCGTCCCCTTGACGATCATCGCCCCCATCATGTGCCGGGCCTCGAACAAGGACCGGCCGACGGTCTTCTTGGCGATCTGGGCGGCGAGCTTGCGCAGCTCCTTGACCGACACCGAAAGGATCACTTTGTGGCCATTCTGAACAGCCGGAAACACCTGTTCGGGCGGGGACATCGCCTGACCTGCGAGGATCCCCAGGACCTTGTCCTCCCCAAGCTGTTCGGTCAGCCAGCCGCGGAACCAGGAGGCGGTATTTCCATATCGTATCGAATCCCGGTCCTCGGTTCCCGCCGCCAACAGGCCCAGGAACATCGCCCGCGTGTCGAAGACGAGCTCGCCTTTGCGGACATTGATATATCTGACGCCTCGCTCGATGGCCTGGCGGAGCGTCGGCGACCGATCCGTGGTCAGGCCGAGCTGCCGCGCCACCTGGGCCGCGATCTCGCCCCAGCTGGGTTCATATTTCCGCGGTGCCCCCATATGCCCCCCAAGCCGCAGCGGCCGTGATCCCTGCGGCCGCCCCCGTCGCCAATTTGCGCCTCGCAAGCCAGGGAGGCAAGCCGGTGCGGAGCCTGCCTGAGGACCTCAGGAGACGGTGGCCGCCCTGCACTTCATCAGCGGCTGGATCCTCGTTCCGAACGCCTCCGTCCCCTCGATGAAATCGTCGAAGGTGAGCAGCACTCCGCCGGTGTTGGGAACCTCGCTCGCCTCGTCGAGCATCCGGGCGACATTCTCATAGGATCCGACCAGGGTTCCCATGTTGAGGTTCACCGCGCTCTCCTTGTCGGCGAGCTGGCGGACGTTGGTGGTGGCGCTGGTCTTGTCGGCCGCGCCCTGGAAGCCGAGCCATGCCACCGCCTCCTCGTCGACGCCCTCGCGATAGGAGATCCATTTCTCCATCGCTTCCTCGTCGGTCTCGGCGGCGATGACCATGAAGAGGGCGTAGATCCGGACGTCGCGGCCGGTCTTGGCGGTCGCCGCCATCAGCCGTTCGTTATTGGGCGCGAAGGCGGCGGGCGTGTTGACGCCCTTGCCGAGGCAGAAGGCGTAATCCGCATATTGGGCCGAGAAAGCGAGGCCCTCGTCCGACGAGCCGGCGCAGATGATCTTCATCTCGCCTTCGGGCACCGGGCGGACCCGGCAATCCTCCATCCGATAATATTCGCCCTTGAAGTCGGAGACCCCCGTTGCCCACAGCTCCCTCAGGATATGGGCATATTCGCCGAGCATCTGGTAGCGGTTGCGGAAATGCTCGTCCCCCGGCCACAGCCCCATCTGGCTGTATTCGGGGCGCTGCCAGCCGGTGATCAGATTGAGCCCGAAGCGGCCGTGGCTGATCGAATCGATCGTGTTGCACATCCGCGCCGCGAAGGCGGGCGGGACGACCAGGGTCGGGCAGGTCGCGTAGATCTTGATCTTCTCGGTGACGGCGGCGAGCCCGGCCATCAGCGTGAAGCTTTCGAGCCCATATTCCCAGAACTGCGTCTTGCCGCCGAAGCCTCTCAGCTTGATCATCGAGAGCAGGAAATCGACGCCGTATTTCTCGGCGCGCTGGGCGATGTCCTTGTTGAGGTCGAAGCTCGGCATATACTGGGGCGAATTCTCGCTGATCAGCCAGCCATTGTTGTTGATCGGAACGAAGATGCCGATTTCCATGCTTGTTCAGCTCCTCAGGAATTCGAGAACGAGAGTGTTGAAGGCGTCGGGATCGGTGACGTTGCAGGCGTGACCGCCCCATTCGAGGCGGGCGACCGACGCGTCGGCGAGCTCGCCCGCCAGCAATTCCGAGCAAAGGGCCGGGACGAGCACGTCGTCGTCGGCGGCGACGAGCAAGGTCGGGCAGGCCGGGCCGGGCCGAAGCTCGAAAGCCCGGGCCGCGGCGATCCGTCTTTCGATGGTCGCGGCCGGAGGCAGGCGCTCGAGCTGATGCTCCGCTTCGATGTCGAGCATCCCCGAATTCATCGAGCTCCAACCGGCCGGGTAGAGGAAGATCGGCTGGGCCCGGACATAGGCTTGAGGGCCGCTCGAGCGAAGCAGCTCGAGGCGCGTTTCGAAGCATCGCTCGGTATGTGGGTCCAGCCTCGGCCAGCCGTTGACGATCACCCTTTTGGCCAGGACGCTTCCGAGCTCGAGCCCGATCAGCCCGCCGATCGCATGGCCGACGAAGGAAGGTCGGTGGATTCCGAGCTCGTCCATCAGAGTGAGGACGTCCGCGGCCATCGACGCGATCGACGCCGGGCCGTCGGGGAGCGAACCGCTGCGGCCGGTCCCGCGATGATCGTAGAGCAGGACTCGATGGTCGCGCGACAGCGCCGCGAGGTTGGGCGCCCAATAGGAGCCCGCGCCGCCGAGGCCGGGCGAGAGGATCAGCGCCTCGCCGTCCTCGGGGCCGTGCCACTCGTACCAGAGGCCGCCGGCGTGGACCATCAGCCGATGTGCGCCACGGAGGCGATCTCGACCACCAGCCCCGGTTTCACCAGCCCGCACTGGATGCAGTAGCGCGCCGGCTTGGCGCCCGGAAAATATTCGGCATAGACCGAGTTCATCGCCGGATAATCGGTCCAGTCGGTGAGGAAGATGTGGTTGAAGGCGACGTCGGCCATGGTCGCGCCCGCGGCTTCGAGGGTGATCCGGATCGTCTCCAGGACGTGCCGGGTCTGCGCTTCGGCATCGCCGGGATGGAGCACGGTGCCGCCCGGGCCCAGCGCCAGCGTACCCGACACATATACGGTACCGCCGGCCTTGGTGCCCGCCGAATAGGGGGCGATCGGAGTCGGGAATTGGGGCGGGTTGATCGATTCGAACGGCATCGGCGCCTCCGGCTAAGTGACGAGCCCACCCCACTCCGTTCGGGCTGAGCCTGTCGAAGCCCTCCCCTTTTCGGCGGGCAAGTGCAAGGACAGGCCTTCGACAGGCTCAGGCCGAACGGGTGTGCGGGTCGGCATGCTCACTCCGCCACCTGCCCGAAGGCGCCGCAGAAATCGGCGACGGTGGAAACCCATCCGAAGAAGGTCTCGACATTGTAGACGCTCGCTTTCTGAAGATATTCCGGTCCGGCCTGATGGGTGGCGTCTTCCAGCATGATCCCGAAATACTCGAGAAAGAAGCCGTCGCGCAAAGTCGATTCGACGCACACGTTGGTAGCGATGCCCACCAGCACGATGTTGCGGATGCCGCGCGATCGGAGCACCGAATCGAGCTGCGAGTTGAAGAAGCCGGAATAGCGCGTCTTGGGAAGGACGATGTCGCCGGGATGCGGCGCGAGGGCCTCGATCAGTTCGTAGTCCCAACCGCCGCGGGCGAGCAATTTCCCCTCCAGCTCCGGCCGCGCCCGCATCGTCTTCAGCGCATTTGACTTGTGCCAATTGGGTGAGCCCGGGCCGCCGGCCTCGACATAGGCTTCGTCCCAGCCGTTCTGGAGATAGATGATCGGCAGGCCGGCGCCGCGGGCGGTCGCGACCGCTTTGGCGCATTGCTCGATCACCGCCGCGGCCCCGCCGATGTCGAAGCCGGCGAGATCGAGATAGCCTCCGGACGAGGCGTAGGCGTTCTGCATGTCGACGACGACGATTGCGGTTTCCTCCGCGGCGACCCGGATCGGCTCGGGGCGGGCGGGGAGGGTGACGAGGCGCTTCGTCCTTCCTTCGCTGGTCGTGTCCACGGTCATGGTGGGGAATGTTCTACCAGAAGAGGCGGTCGCACAAGTCACGTCGTCCCAGCGAAGGCTGGGATCCCGGCGGGTGAAAGGCACCGCGCTCTTCACCCCTGGGGCTCCAGCCTTCGCTGGGGCGACGTCAGTCGCCCGGCCAACCTCCCTCGAAAGCGAATTCCTCCATCGGCTTGCGCCCGCTCGGCACCTCCCGAGCCCGCAACTTCTCCGGCAAGGCCGCCGGATCCCCGATCCGCCCGACCGCCGCCGCCGCCTCGACACGGAATCGCTCCGGCACTCCCAGCTCCTCCCGGACCCGGTCGAAATCCACGCCCGACATTCCGTGCGCCTGATAGCCCATCCGGGTCGCCTGGAGCGCGAGGCTCACCCAGGCCGCCCCCGCATCGTAGCTATGGGTGTGCGAGGTCGCCGGCTCGCCGGCCTTGCCGGTCATCGGCAAGGTGTCGGAAAGGATGTAGATCAGGACCGAGGCGCTCCGCGCCCAGGCCTGGTTCCAGGGAATGAGAAGCCCCAGGAAGCGCTCCCAATCCGACTCGCCGCGCCGAGCGTAGAGAAAACGCCAGGGCTGCGAGTTGAACGCCGACGGCGCCCACCGGGCGGCCTCGAACAGGGCGAGGAGGTCCGCTTCGGGCATCTCCGATCCGTCGAAGGCGCGCGGCGACCAGCGATCGAGGAAGAGGGGGTCGATTGGGTGGTCGGCTTGGCGGGGCATCGAGTCCTCCTTGTCCTCCCCATCGTGAGATGGGGAGGGGGACCGCCGTAGGCGGTGGAGGGGTAAAGGGCGAGGGCCTCGGCGGGTTCCCGCGCAACCTCGGAAGACGGCGCCTACTACCCCTCCACGACGCTTCGCGTGGTCCCCCTCCCCACCGCTTCGCGGCAGGGAGGCAAGTCCAAGGGGTTGCCCCCTCAGGTCGCCGGGGGCATAGGGCGCGGACCATTAAGACGGCGCCTCTACGCCGCCCCTTTGGGAGCCAATTATGAGTTCGGAAAGCCTCGTCGCGGAGCCCGCAGCCGCCGACGCGAAGATCGTCGACGCCCTCGCTCATGCCCTCGTCGACGGCGCCCTTCCCGGCGAGCTCGCCGAATTCATCGATGCGGACCGGATCGCCGCCGCCCGGTTCATCGCGGGCTGCGCGCTTCGCCGTCCGGCCGGGATGGCGCTCGTCCGGGTCGAGCCGCAGGGCGGAGCCCTGGGCCATCGCCGGATGCGGATCGGAATCGTCAACGACGACATGCCCTTCCTCGTCGACAGCGTCGCCAACACGCTCGCCGCCCGCAACCTCACCGTCCATCGCCTCCTCCATCCGGTCGTCTGCGTCACCCGCGGCGACGACGGGACGCTCACCGCCGTCGATCCGCTCTGCGATGAGCCGCAGCCCCGCGAATCGATGATGTATCTCGAGGTCGACCGCGCCGACGCGCGCGGCCGGCGCGAGATCGCCGCCG
Source organism: Allosphingosinicella sp. (assembly GCA_035629855.1). GTDB lineage: Bacteria > Pseudomonadota > Alphaproteobacteria > Sphingomonadales > Sphingomonadaceae > Allosphingosinicella. The sequence goes on along the minus strand of DASQLT010000060.1, from coordinate 20,931 downwards.
ATCTCCACAGGGTCCTCGCCGACGTCCGAGCCGCGGTCGCCGACTGGCGGGCGATGCAGGCGCGGATGCGCGCCGACGCCGACGCCGCGGGCAATGAGGAAGGCGCCGCGCTGCTGCGCTGGTTCGCCGACGGGGCGATGACCCTGCTGGGCTACGAAGTCGAGAGTCCGGACGGCCAGCCTACCGACACGCTCGGACTGTTCCGAACCCCCGGCGAGCCGACCGACCCCGGCGGAGCGCTCGGAGCGATGCGCTATTTCGAGGCCGGCGGCGACGTCCCCCTCCTCGCCAAGGCCGAGCGCCGCGCTTCGGTCCACCGCCGGGTCCCGCTCGACCTCGTCGTCGTGCCGGTCAGGAAGGACGGCAAGGTCACCGGGATCGGAGTCCATGCCGGCCTTTGGACCAGCGAGGCGCTGAGTGCGCCCGTCGAGGAAGTGCCGTTGCTCCGCCGGCGCCTCCAGCAGCTCGAGCGCGAGTTCGGCTTCGACCCGTCCGGCCACAGCGGCAAGGCGCTTCGCCACGCCGTCACCGCTCTCCCGCACGACCTTCTCGTCAGCCTCAGCGACGAGGCGGTGCGCGAATTGGTCACCACCGCCATGTCGCTCGCCGATCGGCCGCGGCCGACGCTGGCGTTGGTCCGGTCGATCCTCAAAGGCAATATGTTCGCCTTCATCTGGCTTCCTCGTGACGAGTTGACGACCCGCCGGCGCTTGGCCATCGGAAAGATGATCGAGGAGGCTTCGCAGGGCCGTATCTCCAACTGGTCGGTCGAGCTCGGCGACGGCGACCTCGCCCTCATCCGCTACACGCTCTACGTCGGACCCGAGACCCCGAACCCGGACGTCGCCGCGCTCGACCGCCGCCTCGACGAGATGGTGCGCGGCTGGGAGCCGTCGGTCGAGGAGGCCTTGGGCGAGCTGGTCGGGCCGCAGCGCGCGACCCGCCTCGCTTTGTCCTATCTCGAGGATTTCCCCGAAGCCTATCGGATCGCGGTCCCGCCCGCCGAGGCGGCGCAGGACATCTTGCGGATCTGCGCGCTCGACGGCGCCGGGCAGCGCGACGCCAGGCTCTACCGTCAGCCGGAGGACGGCCCCAAGCGGCTCAGGCTCAACACCTATCGGCTCGCCGAGATCATCCCCTTGTCCGACGCTGTGCCGGTATTCGAGAATTTCGGCTTCCGGGTCCTCGAGGAGCATCCGACCGCCCTCGACGAGGGCCGGCTGGGCTATGTCCACGAATTCCTGCTCGAGGTCCGCTCCGGCGAGGCCGCGCACGTGCTCGACCGCTCCGAGCTGGTCGAGCGCGCCATCGCGGAGGTGCTCGAGGGCCGGGCCGAGAACGACCCGTTCAACCAGCTGCTCGTCGCCGCCGCTCTCGCGCCCCGCGACGTCGTCCTCTTCCGCGCCTGGTTCCGCTATCTGCGCCAGGTCGGCCTGTCCTATTCGATGGTGACGGTCGTCGAGGCCCTGCGCCGGGCGCCCGGAGTCGCCCACGGGCTCATCGCCCTGTTCGACGCCCTCCACGATCCGAAGCTCGAAGCTCCGCGCCCGGCCTCGATCGAGGCGGCCCAGCGGGCCATCGGCGACGGCCTCTCCCAAGTCGCCGCGATCGACGAGGACCGCATCCTCAGGCTGCTCCACGGAGTCGTCTCGGCGACCCTGCGCACCAACGCTTTCACGCCCGCCGGGCGGGAGGCGCTCGCCTTCAAGCTCGACAGCGCCAAGGTTCCGAACCTTCCGCAGCCGCTCCCCTGGCGCGAGATCTGGGTCTATTCGCCGCGGGTCGAGGGCATCCATTTGCGCGGCGGCCCGATCGCCCGCGGCGGCCTCAGGTGGTCCGACCGGCGCGACGACTTCCGCACCGAAATCCTCGGCCTGATGAAGGCGCAGCTGGTCAAGAACGCCGTCATCGTGCCCACCGGCGCCAAGGGCGGCTTCTATCCCAAGCAGCTGCCGCCGATGGCCGACCGCGATTCGTGGCTCGCCGAAGGCACCGAAAGCTACCGGATCTTCATCCGCGCCCTGCTCTCGATCACCGACAATATCGTCGGCAACAAGATCGTTCCTCCGGAGGGAGTCATGGTTCTCGACGGCGACGATCCCTATTTCGTCGTCGCCGCCGACAAGGGCACCGCCACCTTCTCCGACGTCGCCAACGCGATCGCGATCGAGCGCGGATTCTGGCTCGGCGACGCCTTCGCGTCCGGAGGCAGCTACGGCTACGACCACAAGGCGATGGGGATCACCGCCCGGGGCGCCTGGATCTCGGTCCAGCGCCATTTCCGGGAGATCGGGATCGACGTCCAGACTCAGCCGATCCGGGTCGCCGGCGTAGGCGACATGTCCGGCGACGTCTTCGGCAACGGCATGCTGCTGTCCAAATCGATCAAGCTCGTCGCGGCCTTCGACCACCGCCACATCTTCCTCGATCCCGATCCCGATCCGGCCTCGAGCTGGGAGGAGAGAAACCGCCTGTTCGCCCTGCCGCGCTCGAGCTGGGACGATTACGACCGCAATTCGATCTCGAAGGGCGGCGGCATCTTCCCGCGCGCCCAGAAGTCGATCCCGCTCTCGCCCGAGATCCGGGCCCTGCTCGGCCTCGAGGCCGAGGAAACCGACCCCGCCACCCTGCTCACCGCCATCCTCTCGGCGCCGGTCGACCTGCTCTGGTTCGGCGGCATCGGCACCTACATCAAGGGCAAGAGCGAGAGCAATGCGGAGGTCGGCGATCCCGGCAACGACTCGATCCGCGTCAACGGCGCCGAGCTTCGAACCAAGGCCCTTGGCGAGGGCGCCAACCTCGCCATCACCCAGGCCGGCCGGATCGAATTCGCTTCGCTGGGCGGGCGGATCAACACCGATTTCATCGACAATTCCGCCGGGGTCGACTGCTCCGACAACGAGGTCAACATCAAGATCCCGCTCAACCGGGAGATGATCGAGGGCCGGCTCAGCCTGGAAGACCGCAACGCCCTTCTCGCCGAGATGACCGACGAGGTCGGCGAGATCGTGCTCGAGGACAATCGGCTCCAGACCCTGGCGCTGTCGATCGCCGAGCGCGGCGGCGCCGCCGGCCTTCCGCCTTTGCTTCGGGCGATGGAGATGCTCGAGGAAGGCGGCCGGCTCAACCGCGCCGTCGAGGGTCTCGAATCCAACGAGGATCTGATGCGCCGCGCCCACGAGGACCGCGGCCTCACCCGGCCCGAGCTCGCAATCCTGCTCTCGTCCTCGAAGATGGCGCTCCAGGCCGCGCTCGAATCCGGCAAGATCACCGAGGACCCGACCCTCACTCCGGAGCTGTGCGGCGCCTTTCCGGAGACGATGCGGGCCCGCCACGGCGATGCCATCCTCCAGCACCGCCTTCGCCGCGAGATCATCGCCACCAAGATCGCCAACCGCCTCGTCAACCGGCTCGGGATCACCGCGCCTTTCGCTCTTGCGGAGGAGGAAGGCGCCTCCTTCGGCCAGGTCGCGGCGGCCTTCGTCGCGGCCGAGCGCCTGTTCGACATGCAAAGCTTCTGGGAGCGGCTCGACGCCGCCGACCTGCCCGAGCAGCTTCGCCTGGAATTGTTCGACCAGGCCAGCCAGGCGCTTCAGCTCCACATGGCCGACATCCTCCGCAATACCTCGGCGACCACCAAGCTCGCCGAGATGGTCGACAATCTCGCGCCCGGGCTGAATGCGCTGGACGACGCGGTCGAGGGCCTGCTCCGCCGCGAAGTGGCGAGCGAGGCCGGCGAACGCCGTCAGCGGCTGATCGATCTCGGAGCCCCCGACGACCTCGCCCGAAAGATCGTCCGGCTGTTCGAATTGAACGGCGCGGTCGGGATCGCCGCGCTCGGCAAGCGCCTCGGGGTCGACGTGATCGGGCTCACCAACGCCTACACCCGTCTCGGGGAGGCGCTCGGCCTCGACTGGGCCCAGGGCGCCGCCAACCAGTTCCGGGCGAGCGATCAGTGGGAGCGGCTCCTGACCGCGGGCCTGGCCCGCGACTTCGAGCAGCTCCGCCTCGACTTCCTCAACCGCAAGCGCGGAAGCGAGCCGACCGAGGCGGTCGACCAATGGGTCGCGGCGCAGGGCCCCCGGATCGACCAGTTCCGCCGAGTCGTCGAACGCGTCCGCAACGCGCCGGTGACGACCGCCCCGATGCTGGCCCAGATCGCCACCCAGGCGCGCGTGCTGCTCGGCCGCTGATTTGCCTCCCCATCCGCAGGATGGGGAGGGGGACGACCCGAAGGGTGGTGGAGGGGTGACTGGGAAGGCCTGCGCGATTACCCCTCCACCATGCTTCGCAGGGTCCCTCTCCCCCCGAGCTTCGCTCGCGGGGAGGCAGAATTGTCGCAGAAACTCGCCGACAGCGGCCAGCAAGCGCTTCAGGACGCAGAATTCCCCCATGGCCTGATTAGAACATAATCAGAACAGGAATTCTCCTACAAAGTGAATGCCCCGGATTTGGCCTTCAGAAACAGCCACGTGCGAAGGGCGCTGCCCAGGTTCGGCGGGTCGCGCTCTTCGATTCGCGCCGAGTCGATCCGAGCCACCAGCGCGCTCACCGGCAGGCCCTCGGCCTCGGCCTGCGCCTTCAGCGCGTCCCAGAAAACGGGCTCCAGGCTGATCGACGTCGAATGACCGGCGATCATGATCGAGCGCTTGACGGGTCCGCTCATGGCGCCTGAGCGGGGACGGTCACTTTCACCCGCGGCGGTGTTGGAACGCGCACGGCGGGTCTGGAAGTGACGGTCCCCATTCCAAGCTCAATACATATGCTGGCCGCCGTTGATGCTGAGCGTCGATCCGGTGATGAACCCCGCCTCCTCGCCGCACAGGAAGACGACTCCCCGGGCGATCTCCTCCGCCTTGCCGAGCCGTCCGACGGGGACCCGGGCGACGATCTTGGCCAGGACGTCCGCGGGCACGGCCGCCACCATCTCGGTGTCGATATAGCCGGGCGCGATCGCGTTCACCGTCACTCCGGCGCGCGCGCCTTCCTGCGCAAGCGCCTTGGTGAAGCCGTGGATTCCCGACTTGGCGGCGGCGTAATTGACCTGGCCGTATTGGCCCGCCTGGCCGTTGATCGAGCCGATGTTGACGATCCGGCCGAACTTGCGCCCCTGCATCCCTTCAAACACCGCCTTGGCCATGTTGAAGCAGCCGCCGAGATTGACGTCGATCACCTCGTCCCAGGCCTTGCGGTCCATCCGCTTCATCGTTCCGTCGCGGGTGATCCCGGCATTGTTGACGAGAACGTCGACCGGTCCCAGCTCGCTCTCGACCTGGGCCACTCCGGCCTGGCAGGCGTCGAAATCGCCGACGTCCCATTTGAACGCCCTGATCCCGGTGCGCTCGGTGAAAGCGCGCGCTTTCTCGTCATTGCCACCGTAATTGGCGGCGACGGTCACGCCCTGGTCGCGAAGGGCGATGCTGATCGCCTCGCCAATGCCTCTGGTGCCGCCGGTGACGATCGCAACGCGTGCCATATTTCGCTCTCCTGATTTATGTTGTGCGCGCGCCTTACGTTCAGCGTCTCCAACCTTCAAGCTCGCGGCCTAAAATGCTGCGCAGCATTTCAAGCCCGGCGGGGCTGTCGTTGAGGCAGGGGAGGTAGGCGAAGTCGGTTCCGCCGGCGGCGATGAAGGTGTCGCGGCCCCGTATCGCCAGCTCCTCCAGCGTCTCCAGGCAATCGGCGGAAAAGCCGGGCGCGAAGATCGCGACCTTGGTGACGCCCTTCGCCGGCAGCGCCGCAAGCGTCGTGTCGGTCGCCGGCTCGAGCCACTTCGCCCGCCCGAAACGCGACTGGAAGGCGACCATGAGCTCGCGCCCGCTCGCCTCGCTCAGCAGCCGGGCCGTCTTTCGGCAGTGGCAATGATAAGGATCGCCCAGCTCCAGCGTTCGCTGCGGCATTCCGTGGAAGCTGGCCAGGATCGCCTGAGGCTCGAAATCGAGGCCCGCCAGCCCTTCCTCCAGCCGCGACCTCAGGGCCGCGATATAGGCCGGGTCGTCATGATAAGGCGGAAGCGTCCGGATCGCCGGCTGCCACCGCAATCGCCGAAGATGCGCGAAGGCTTCGTCGTTCGCGGTCGCCGTCGTCGCCGCGCAATATTGCGGATAGAGCGGGGCGATCAGGATCCGCTCGCACCCTGCCGCCTTGAGCGCGTCGATTTTCATCGAGATCGCAGGCTCGCCATAACGCATCGCGTGATCGACGATCACAGTATCGCCGAACGCGCCTTGAAGCGCCTTCGACTGCCGCGCCGTGATCGCGGCCAAAGGCGAGCCTTCGTCCGTCCACACCTGGCTGTAGGCGTGCGCCGACTTCTTCGGCCGGGTCGTCAGGATGACTCCGCGAAGGATCGGCTGCCAGACCAGCTGCGGAATCTCGATCACCCGGGGGTCGGACAGGAATTCCTTGAGGTAAAGCCGGACCGAGCCCGGCTCGGGCTTGTTGGGCGTTCCGAGGTTGATCAGGAGCACGCCGACCTTCGGCTCCGGCACCGGCGGATGATCCGCGGGGGGCCTCATCCGCCCACCCTCAGGGGCAGCGACCGAAGCCGCTTCCCGGTCAAGGCGTGGAGCGCGTTGGCGATGGCCGGCGCCGCGACCGGAACGCCCAATTCGGTCGCTCCGCCCGGCTCCTCCTCGCTCTCCAGCAATTCGACCGTGACCTCCGGGGAAGCTTGGAGCGTCGGGAAACCGAAATGCCCGAAGCCGCGCGCGTCGGGCCGTCCGTTCTCGAAGCCGATCGCCTTGCCGGTGGCGGCGGCGATCCCGAAGACCAGCCCACCCTCGACCTGCTGCCGGACGAGGTCCGGATTGACCGTTCGGCCGCAATCGACGGCGCACACCGCCCGGAGCACGCGCACATTCTGGTCGGCCGTCACTTCGACCTCGACCAGCGCCGCGATATGGCTTCCAAAAGCGCTGTGGCAGGCGATCCCCATCGCGCTTCCCGGCGTTCCGCCGTCCCAGCCGCCCAGCGTCGCCGCCGTCGTCAGGCACCGCGCCAGCCGGGGATTGTCGCCGAGCATCTGCATCCGGAAGGACAAAGGCTCGACCCCGGATATCCGGGCAAGCTCGTCCATGAAGCTCTCGGTGAAAAAGGCCGTGTAGCTGTGCGCGCCGGAGCGCCATCCGCCGATCCGGACGCCGGTCTCAGCCGGCAGGTAATCGACCGTCACGGCGGGGATGGCGTAAGGCGGGACGGCGCCCGCGGCGGGATCGCCGATCCGTGCCATCGCGCTTTCGCCGCCGCGCAGCCGCTCCGAAAGCTGCTTTCCGGTATCGGGCGCGGCGATCCGAGCGTGCCAGCCGAGCACGATCCCGCTCGGGTCGAGCCGGGCGAGCAGCTGCGCCCGCGCCGGCGCCCGGAAGCCGTCCTGGACGCTCTCCTCGATCCGGGACCAGGCAAGCTGCACCGGCCGCTTCGTTCGAACCGCGAGCATCGCCGCCTGCTCGATCGCCCGGGTCTCGAGCTTGCGCCCGTAGCCGCCGCCGATCAAAGTCGGAAAGAGAGCGACCTGGCCCTCGCCGAGCCCCGCCGCCCGCGCCGCGGCCGCCCTGGCCAGGCCCGGAGCCTGGGTCGGCGCCCAGATCTCCAGCCGGTCCCCGCTCAGCCGCGCGGTCGCGGTCAGGGTCTCCAGGGGCGCGCTGGCGGCCGGCCCGGCGCTGTAATGGCCGCGAAGCACATTGCCGCCCTCGAACGCGCCGGCGAGATCGCCGCGGCTGTAGGCCTGACGCCCTTCGCCCCGCTCGAGCGCGCCGACCAGGGCCGAATCCACGCTCTCGCTCGACACCGGCGGATGCGGCACCTCCCAGACCGGCTCCAGCGCCTCGACGCCCCGGTTCGCCGCCCACCAGTCGGTGGCGACGCAGGCCACCCAACCGGGCGAGTCGAGCGCTCCCAGCACGCCCGGCACCTTCAGCCCCTCGTCCTTCTTCCAGGCAACCATCCGGCTGTCCTCGGTCGGCCCCGCTCGGGCCGAGGCGTAGACCATGTCGGGCAGCCTGATGTCGCCGGCGAAGGGCGCGGAGCCGTCGACCTTCGACGGCAGGTCGAGCCGCGGCAGCGGCTTTCCCGTCAGTCGGTTGTCGATTCCGGCGCGGATCGGCAGATATTCGGGAAGAATCTCGCCGGCCGCCGCCTCCGCCAGCTCCGCGAAGCCGAGCCTTCGCTGGCCGTCGAAGACGAACCCGGCCCCGGTATCGAGAGTCTCCCACTCGACCCCCCAGCGGCCCGCCGCGGCTTTCATCAGTAGCGCCCGGGCGCCCGCTCCGGCCTCGCGCATCGGCCGTTCGAAGGCGCGGACCGAGGTCGATCCCGCGGTCAGAATACCCGCCTCGCCGCCTTCGAAATTTTGGGCACGCCAGCGCCGGACCCCGCCCGCGAACGAACCGTCGTCCGGTCCTTCGACGAGCAGCCGGTTGGCGTAGAGCGGTCCGATCGGCGCCGGCTCGACGCCCACCGTGCGCCAGTCCGCGCCGAGCTCGTCGGCGAGGATCTGGGCGAGCGCGGTCCAGCTCCCCTGGCCGAGCTCCGACTGCGGAATGGCGACGAGCACCCGGCCGTCATTGCCGATCTTGAGGAAGGCGTTGAACGCCTGCTCGCCGTCGCCGGCGCGCAGATTGTGCGGATAGGATCGCGGCCACAAGGCCCAGGCGAGGAGCAGCCCGGCCCCGGCGCCCCCACTGACGAGCAGTGACCGCCGGCTGATCCCCCTCGTCTCGCCGCCTCGCGCCATCGTAGGGCTGATAGAGGGGGAGGGGGGATGGGGAAACCCCCGTCGCCCCAGCGAAGGCTGGGGCCCCGGCGGGTGAAGGCCACCGGCGCCTTTCACCCCCTGGGATCCCAGCCTTCGCTGGGATGACGTTTACTCCACCTCCGCCGAATATCTCTCCCTCAGAGTCTTCTTGTCGATCTTCCCCGTCCCCAGCTTCGGCAGCGGCTCATGATGGACCCAGATGTACTGCGGGATCTTGTACGAGGCGATCCTGCCGTCGAGGAACCGGCGCAGCGCCGCCTCGTCGAAGTCGCGATCGTCCTCGCAATAAATGACCGCCGCGGGCACCTCGCCCAGCCTTTCGCAGGGCACTCCGAACACCGACGCCTCCGACACGGACGGATGCGAATAGACGGCGGCTTCCACCTCCTGGCAGCTGATATTCTCGCCGCCGCGGATGATGATGTCCTTCTTGCGGTCGACGATGAACAGATAATCGTCCTCGTCGAGATAGCCGATGTCGCCGGTCTTGAGGTAGCCGTCGGCCGTGAACGCCGCCGCCGTCGAGGCGGGGTCGTTCCAATAGCCGCGGAAATTGGCGGCCGAGCGGATGGCGATCTCGCCGCTTTCGCCTATCGGCAGGTGACGATCCCCTTCGCCCAAGATGGCGAGCTCGACCGTCGGCTTGTGCGGACGGCCGGTCGAGGCGGGCTTGTCGGCGTAATTCTGCCAGAAATTGCCGCAGCCGACCGCGTTGGTCTCGGTGAGCCCGTAGCCCAAAGCGGGCTGGGCGCCCCTGAAGCTTTCCTGAAGCCGCTTGACGTGGGCGACCGGCCGCGGCGCTCCCCCGGCGGCGATGTCGGTCAGCGACGAGAGGTCGTATCGCTCGCGGTCGGGATGCTGCATCAGCTCGAGGCTCATCGTCGGGACGCCGACGAAATAGGTGACCTTCTCGTCCTGGATCAGGCGCAGCGCCTCGCCCGGATCCCATTTCGCCATCAGCACCATGCCCCGGCCGATGACGAAGCTGTTGAGGAGCACCGGCACTTCGCCGGTGACGTGGAAGAGGGGCACGTTGATCAGGGTGCGCGGCGGGTTGGGCGGCCCGCGGCCCTCGCTCTCCATGATTCCGAGCAGGGCGAGCAGGCTGATCGAATAGCTGTAGATCCCGGTTGTGACGGCGCGGTGGGTGGAAAGGGCGCCCTTCGCGGTCCCGGTCGATCCGGACGTGAACAGGATGGTGGCGTCGTCCTCGGGCGCGACCTCGGGCAGATCGGCCTCGTCACGCCCGAGCAGGGGCGCCAGCGCCTCCGCGATCGGCTTTTCGACCGGAAGGGTCACCGCGGCGATGCCGAGACCGGTCGCCTCCAGCCGTTTCGCCCTCGGAGCGTCGCACAGGACGAGGCAGGGTTCGGTCAAGGCGAGGCCGTGGCGAAGCTCGTCCGACTGCCACCAGCCGTTGACCAGGGTGGCGACGCCTCCCGCCTTCAGGACCGCCATGTAGGTGACGATCCAGGCCGGGCAGTTGCGCATCGCGATCGCGACCCGGTCGCCCTTGCCGACGCCCCAGCCGCCGGCCAGGGCCCGGGCCAGCCGGGTCGCCTGTTCGTTGATCTCGGCGAAGGTCAGCCGCTCGCCGTCGGCGATGACGGCCGTCGTCGCGCCGTGAAGCATGCAGAAGGCGTCGAACATTCCGGGGAGGGTCGGGGGCAGGTTGGCGACGATCTTGCGGCCTTCCGGATCCTCCGCGATCTGGATTCGGCCGCCGGGTCCGGTCACCTGCGCCAGCACCGCGTCGAACTTGCGGTCCAGCTCACTCGGCATCCGACTCTCCCTTTCCGTTTCCACTTCCCCCTCCTATTAGGGCCTGCAGCGAGAGGGGGAAGCCTTGATGGATGCTTTACTGACAAGCCTGTCGATGGCGAGCGGCGATTATGTGCGCTTCACCGACCTCGGGCTCGAGCCGACGCTGTTCAAATGGCCATTTCCGCTGCGCTGGTACTCGCTGGCCTATCTCGCCGGGATCCTCGTCGGCTGGTGGTATCTGATGAAGCTGATCGACCGGCCGGGCGCGCCGATGGCGCGGCGCCACGCCGATGACATGGTCTTCTACGCGACCCTCGGCATCATCCTCGGCGGCCGGCTCGGCTACGTGCTCTTCTATCGGCCCGAATTCTATTTCGCCGATCCGATCCAGATCCTGAAACTCTGGGACGGCGGAATGTCGTTCCACGGCGGAGTCATCGGCACCTCGCTCGGGATTCTGTGGCTGGCTCGCAAGCACAAGCTCGACTGGCTCAGGGTCCACGATTACGTGGCCTGCTGCGTCCCCTTCGGCTTGTTCTTCGGCCGCCTCGCCAATTTCGTAAACAGCGAGCTGTGGGGCCGGACTACGGACGTTCCCTGGGCAATTCGCTTTTGCGAGGGGGGCGAAGTGGGCCCCTCGTGCCTGCTCGGCCCGCCCCGCCATCCGAGCCAGCTCTACGAAGCCGGCCTTGAAGGCATTCTCCTGTTTTTCATCCTGTGGTTCCTGTTCTGGAAGACCGACGCCCGCTACCAGCCGGGCAAGCTCGTTGGGGCCTTCCTGCTGGTCTACGGCCTGAGCCGCTTCGTGATAGAGCTCGTCCGCCAGCCGGATCATGGCCTCGAGAACCTGCCCTGGGGCCTCACCATGGGCCAGACCTTGACCGTTCCGATGGTGCTCGGCGGCGCCTGGCTCATCGCCACCGCGAAGGGGCGAAGGCAGCGGGTCGAGCCGATCGCGGGGACGGAGAGCGTGGCTTAGCCATGCCCTCACCCTCCCACCGCTTCGCCTGCCCCAGGCAGGTGGGAGGGTGAGGGCGCGATGTCTCTCGCCGACCGCCTCCGCCGATTGATCGCCGCCCAGGGCCCGATCCCGGTCTCCGATTACATGGCCCTCGCCAACGCGCATTATTACGCCACCCGCGATCCGCTCGGCGCCGCCGGCGACTTCATCACCGCGCCCGAGATCAGCCAGATGTTCGGAGAGCTGATCGGGCTCGTCTTGGCGGACGTCTGGAACCGCGCCGGCCGCCCCGGAGGAATGCGCTACGTCGAGCTCGGTCCCGGCCGAGGCACCCTCGCCGCCGATGCCTTGCGGGCGATGCGCGCCGCCGGGCTCGAGCCCGAAGTCCATTTCGTCGAGACCAGCCCCGTTCTGCGTTCCGCCCAGGCCGAGCGCGTACCCGGCGCCGCCTGGCACGAGCATATCTCGGCCCTGCCCGACGACGGCCCGATCCTCGCCGTCGCCAACGAATTCTTCGATGCCTTGCCGATCCGCCAACTCGTCGCGACCGACAGCGGCTGGCGCGAACGCCTCGTCGGCGTCGACGGCGACCGCTTCGTCCCCGCCGCCGGACCGCCGATTCCCGCTTCCGCCATTCCCGATCATATCCGCGCCGCTCCCCGGGGAACGATCATCGAGACGTCGCCGGCGTCGCTCGCCTGCGCAAGGCTGCTCGCCGACCGCATAAACATGCAGGGGGGCGTGGCGTTGATCGCCGATTACGGTCACGATCGCACTTCAGCGGGCGAAACCTTGCAGGCGGTGCGAATGCATAATTATGCAGATCCGTGGACGGGGCCAGGCGAGGCGGACCTGACCGCCCATGTCGATTTCCAAGCGCTGATGGAGGCCGCTGCCGGGACCGGCCTTCGAGTCCATGGGCCGGTCGCCCAGGGCGACTGGCTGGCAAGGCTCGGAATCCAGGCCCGGGCCGAGGCGCTCGCGGCGGCCGCTCCGAACCGCGGGGAAGAGCTGAGGACCGCCGCGAACCGGCTCGTTTCGCCCGGGCAGATGGGACAGCTGTTCCGGGTCATGGGCCTTTCGGCGCCGGCCTGGCCCGATCCGGAGGGATTTCAATGATCCGATATCGCGACGTCACCCCGGAGGACTCGGCCTCGCTCGCCGATCTCCACCGCCGAAGCTTCGTCGAGACCTTCGCCCATCTCTACCGGCCGGAGGACCTCGAAGCGTTCCTTCGGCAGCTGACCGAGGAGGGCTTTCGGGCGGAGCTGCTCGACGGCGAGCATCAGGTCCGTTTCGCGGAAGCGGAAGGGGAGCCCGTCGCCTTCGTCAAGCTCGGGCCGATCACGCTTCCGGTCCAGCCGTCGCGCCCGGCGCTGGAGTTCCGGCAGCTTTACGTGCTCAAGCAATGGCAGGGCTCGGGAGTGGCCCAGAGTCTGTCCGAATGGGCGATCGATCAGGCGCGGCGGCGCGGCGCCGAGTTACTCTATCTCTCGGTCTTCACCGAAAATCACCGCGCCAAGGCCTTCTACCGTCGCTACGGCTTCACTTATGTCGGCCCCTACAAGTTCATGGTCGGCGACCAGGCGGACGAAGACGAGATATGGCAGCTGATCCTGTAGAAAACCTCCGAAGCCGCGCCTTGGAAGGCGTTCGGCACGGCTTCCTCGGGCGCCGCGGCGGCGTGTCGATAGGCGTTTGCGCGGGCCTCAACGTGGGCCTCGGCTCCAATGACGACCGCGAGGCGGTCGTTGAAAATCGCGCTCGGGCGATCGCCGCGGTGGCGCCGACGGCGAGCCTGGTCACGCTTCATCAAATCCACTCCGCCGACGCCCTCTACGTCGACTCGTCCTGGCCCGACGACGCCCGGCCCAGGGCCGATGCGATCGTGACGGACCGCCCCGGGCTGGCCCTCGGCATCCTCACCGCCGACTGCGCGCCGGTGCTGCTGGCCGACCGCGAGGCGGGCGTGGCGGGAGCCGCCCATGCCGGCTGGAAGGGCGCGCTCGGCGGAGTGGTCGAGGCGACGGTCGTGGAGATGGAGCGGCGGGGCGCCAGGCGCGGCCGGATCGCCGCCGCGGTCGGGCCGTGCATCGCTCGCCGCTCCTACGAGGTGGACGAGGGCTTCCTTCGCCGCTTCGCCGAGGCCGATCCCGAGCACGAGCGCTTCTTCGCACTCGGCCGCGAGGGCCATTATCAGTTCGATCTCGAGGGCTTCGTCCTTGCCCGGCTCGCGGCCAGCGGCCTGACCCGGATCGAAGCGCTGGGCGAGGACACGTATTCGCAACCCGGCCGCTTCTTCAGCTATCGCCGGGCGACCCACGAAGGCGAGGGGGATTACGGCCGCCAGCTGAGCCTGATCGCCCTCGGGACCGGCCGATGAGCGGCTGGAGGCTGTTCGGGGCCCGCGGCTGGGGATCGACCCTGGCCGAAGGCGCGCTCGCCTGGGTGGGGGAGCCGTTCGAGTTCGTCGACGTCGAGGGCTTCGATTCGCCCGGCCCGGCGCGGGACCGGCTGATCGCCGTCAACCCGCTGGCCCGGGTCCCCACCCTGGCCGCGCCCGACGGCGAGGCGCTTACGGAAAGCGCTGCGATCGTCCTCCTGCTCGCGGAGCTGAGGCCCGAAGCGGGACTTGCGCCACCGCCGGCGGATCCGCTGCGCGCGGCCTTCCTCAACCGGCTCGCCTGGTTCGTCTCGGCCCTCTACCCGACCTTCACCTATCGCGACTATCCGGAGCGCTGGGCGCCCGACGCGGCCGCCCAGCTCGCCGAGCGGGTGGATTCTTTCCGGCAATCGCTCTGGACGCAGTTCGAGTCGGACGTCGGCGACGGCGACGGCGAGTGGGTGCTCGGGGACACGCCCTCAGCGCTCGATCTCTACGTGACGATCTTCTCCCACTGGCGGCCGCGGCGGCCGTGGCTGGCGGAGCATTGTCCGAAGCTCATGGCCATCGCCCTTCGCGCCGAGCGGCTGCCGGCGCTGGCCCCGGTGATGGCCCGCAATTTCCCGGGCTGACCGAAACCCGTCGTCCCAGCGAAGGCTGGGACCCCAGGGGGTGAAAGGCGCCGCGTTCTTCACCCGCCGGGGCCCCAGCCTGCGCTGGGCGACGAGGGGTAGCCCGCTCCCGTCTCCCATGCCATCACCCGCCAAACTTTCAGGGGGGATCGAATGGCCGCACGCTGGGGCCTCTGGGGCGGGCTCGCCGCTTTCACCGTCATGCTTTTGCTCCCGGCTCCGGGCGGGATGTCGCCGGCCGCCTGGCGGACGACGGCGATCATCGTCCTCATGGCCTGCTGGTGGATGACCGAGGCGCTTCCGCTCACCGCCACCGCGCTCGTCCCGTTCCTCGCCTTCCCCTTGCTCGGGGTCATGACCGCGACCGAATCCGCCGCTTCTTATTATTCGCCGATCCTGTTCCTCGTCCTGGGCGGCGCCATCGTCGCCCTGGCCATCGAGCGCACCGGCCTCCACCGCCGCCTCGCGCTCGCCATCGTCAGCCGCGGCGGCGGCGGGCCGGCGCAGATGCTGTTCGCCTTCATGGCCGCCACCGCCTTGCTGAGCACCATCGTCTCCAACACCGCGACCACCCTCATCATGATGCCGATCGGACTTGCCGTGCTCCGCGCCGCCAGGGTCGAGCCCGGCCACACCGACGGCTTCGCGGGCGCCCTCGTCATGGGCATCGCTTTCGCCGCGACGATCGGCGGCTTCGGAACCCTCGTCGGCTCGCCGACCAACGCCATCGCCGCCGGGATCGTCGAGAAGGCGACCGGCTTCAGGATCGATTTCCTGACCTGGGCCCTCTACGGAATCCCACTCGTCCTGATCTGCGTGCCTTTGTGCTGGGCGATATTGATGAAGGTGCAAAGGGTCTCCGCGACCGACTTCGACCCCGCCGCCGCCCGCGCCGGGATCGGCGAGACCGGCCCCTGGTCGACCGCCGAGAAGCGCCTGGTCCCGCTCGTCGCCCTGACCGTCGCGGCGTGGGTCGCGGTCCCGTTCGTCGCCGCTTTCCTTCCCAGGGATTCGCTGACCGACGGCACCATCGCCATCGTCGCCGCTCTGCTCCTGTTCGTCATTCCCGACGGCACCGGCCGAGCCATCCTCAATTGGGAGGAGGCGAACCGGGCGCCCTGGGGCGTGATCATGATGTTCGGCGGCGGCCTCGCCCTCGCGGCGGGGATCGGCGAATCGGGGCTTGCGGACTGGATGGGCGTGGCCCTCCAGCCCTTGCGCTCGGTCCACCCCTTGATCGTCGCGGCGGTGCTCGTCGGGATCGTCATCATCGTCACCGAATTCGCCTCGAACGTCGCGACGGCGAGCGCCGCGATTCCCGTCGTCGCCGGAATCATCGCCGCCACCGGGATCGATCCGATCCTTCTCGCCCTCCCCGCCGCCTTCGCCTCGAGCTGGGGCTTCATGCTCCCCTCCGGCACCGGCCCCAACGCCATCGCCTGGGCAACCGGCCACATCGCTTTGCCGCGGATGCTCAAGGCCGGCTTGCTGATGGACCTCGCCGGAGTGCCGATCATGGTCGGGATCGTCTGGGGGATCGGGGCGATTCTCGGCTAGCGGCGCGGCGGCCTGATGGGCTAGGGAGCCCGCGGGCAACCGACCTCACCCCCCGGGGCCGCGCTTCCACGCGCGGCCGGTGAGCCTGACCAACGGCAGGCTCGGTCTCCACGACAGGGAGGCAATGACATGCAGGACGAAAACGACATCACCGGAACGACTCCGCGCCGCCGCCCCAAGGCGAGCGTTCTCGAGATCGGGGGCCGCCGGCTCAAGCCCTCCACGCTGATGATGGGCTATGGCTATGATTCGACCCTGTCCGAAGGCTCGCTGAAGCCGCCGATCTTCCTGACCTCGACCTTCGTCTTCGAGACCGCCGCCGCCGGCAAGCGCTTCTTCGAGGGCGTCACCGGCAAGCGCCCGGGAGGCGCCGAAGGGCTGGTCTATTCCCGTTTCAACGGTCCCAACCAGGAAATACTCGAGGACCGGCTGAGCCTCTGGGAGGATGCCGAGGACGCCCTGACCTTCTCGTCGGGCATGTCGGCGATCTCCACGCTTCTCCTCGCCTTCGTCCAGCCCGGCGACGTCGTCGTCCACTCGGGCCCGCTTTATGCGGCGACCGAAACCCTGATCGCCCGGATCCTCGGCCGCTTCGGGGTCAAATGGCTGGATTTCCCCGCCGGCGCGACCCGCGAGGAGATCGAAGACGTGCTCGAGCGGGCGAAGGCCATGGGCCGGGTCTCGCTCATCTACCTCGAAAGCCCCGCCAACCCGACCAACGTCCTGGTCGACGTCGAGGCGGTGGCCGCCGCGCGTTCGGCGGTGCTCGGCGACGAACGCCCGCCGATCGCGATCGACAACACCTTCCTCGGCCCCCTCTGGGCGCAGCCGCTTCGCCAGGGCGCCGATCTCTCCGTCTATTCCCTCACCAAATATGCCGGCGGCCATTCGGACCTCGTCGCCGGCGGAATCACCGGCTCGAAGGAGCTGATCAACACCATCCGGATGCTTCGCAACACGATCGGCACCATCACCGATCCCAACACCGCCTGGATGCTCCTTCGAAGCCTCGAGACCCTGGAGCTGAGGATGAACCGGGCCGGCGAGAATGCCGCCAAGGTCTGCGAGTTCCTCCGCCGGCATCCCAAGGTGGAGAGCGTCGGCTATCTCGGCTTCCTCGAGGATGGCGGCGATTCGAGGCAGGCCGACATCTACCGGCGCCACTGCACCGGCGCCGGCTCGACCTTCTCGCTCTACCTGAAAGGCGGCGAGCGCGAATCCTTCGCCTTCCTCGATTCGCTCAAGATCGCCCATCTCGCCGTCAGCCTCGGCGGCACCGAGACCCTGGCGAGCGCCCCGGCAGCGATGACCCATTTGTCGGTCCCCGACGAACGCAAGCAGGCGCTCGGGATCACCGACAACCTGGTCCGGATCTCGATCGGCGTGGAGGATCCGGACGATCTGATCGCCGACTTCGACCAGGCCTTGGGGGCGGTGTAAATCCTCCCCATCGCAGATGGGGAGGGGGACCGCCCGAAGGGTGGTGGAGGGGTAACTGGCGAGGCCTGTGCGGTTACCCCTCCACCAGGCTTCGCCTGGTCCCCCTCCCCACGCTTCGCGCGGGGAGGATCAGTGGCTCGACCAGTCCACCACTTCCCAGCCTTCCGTCCTGGCCAGCCTCACCAGCCGCGAATGCGCGTTCGCGGCGACCGCTTCGTCGGCCCAGCGGTGGACGTGGTGGTCGGAGACATGGTCGGAATAGAAGCGGATGTGGACGGCGTCCCGCTCCAGCCCTTCGCGCTGGAGCCAGGCGAGGATCATGTCCTTCTTGGCCGGGCCGTAGCAATTGGCGCCGTCGATCCGGGCGACGATCCGGCCCTGCGCGTCGATCCCGGTCTCGGTCGCGATGACGTCGTCGAAGCCGAGCCGGCGGGCGATGGCCGCGGCGTAGAGGCGATAGGAAGCGGTGGCCATGACCAGCCGCCGCCCCGCGGCGCGGTCGGCGGCGATGGCGCGGCGGGCGCCGGGCATGATGTTGGAGGCGAGCTGCTTCTCGGCAAAGCTCTCGATCACCGGCTCCAGCCGCTCGGGCGCGATGCTCCGGCCGATGAGCAGATTGTAGTTGATCTCCTTAAGCCGGCCGCGGTCGAGCAGCTTCAGGACATAAAGGAGCATCGTCGAAAGCACGGCCGGCAGAAGGACCAGCCGCCAGGGCGCGAGCCTCGTCGCCGAGTGGATCAGGAACGGCGTGTAGGTCGCGCGCCGGGTGATTGTCCGGTCCATGTCGTAAATGGCGAGCCGCGCTTTCATATTTCGGGCTCAAGCATCCCGACCTAGCCTTTGTCCATAGTTGCCCGCAGTGGGGAATTGAAGCATGACGCCGCAATGAGCTCGGTCGCCCGTTTCACTGACAGCGTCGAAGACGGTCGCCGCGTGCTCCGCTTCCAGGGCGACCTGACCCTGCCCCGGCTGGGGGTCCTGCCCAACCGGCTCGACCGCCTCAAGGGCAACGACTTCCTGATCGACCTTTCCGGCATCGGCCGGATGGACACGATCGGCGCCTGGATCGTCCATCGCACCGCGCGCGACCGGGGCGGCGAGATCGTCGGCGCCGGCGAAGGCGCGGCGGATCTGCTTCGACAGGTCGAGAAAGCCGATCAGCCGGTCAAGGTCCGCCCCGATCCGCCGGCGCCGTTCGAACGGGTGCTGACCCAGCTCGGCGAGGCGACGGTCGAGTCCGGCCGCACCTTCGTCGGCCTGCTCGGCTTCTTCGGGGCGATGCTGATCGCGATCGCCAACGTCTTCCGTCACCCGCGCCGCTTCCGGATCAACGCGGTGGTCCAGCGCTTCGAGGTGGTCGGGGTCCACGCCTTCGGGATCATCGGCCTGATGAGCTTCCTGGTCGGGATCGTCATCGCCCAGCAGGGCGCCGTCCAGCTCCGCCAGTTCGGCGCCGAAGTGTTCACCATCAACCTCATCGGCCGAAGCTCGATCAAGGAGCTTGGCGTCCTGATGACGGCGATCATGGTCGCCGGCCGCTCCGGCTCCTCCTTCGCCGCGCAGCTGGGCTCGATGAAGCTGGCCGAGGAAGTGGACGCGATGCGGACGATCGGGGTCTCGCCGATGGAGGCGCTCGTCCTCCCACGGGTCTTCGCGACCGTTCTGATGATGCCGTTGCTCGGCTTCTACGCCGCCATCGTGGCGATCGTCGGCGGCGCCGTCTTCTGCTGGATCTCGCTCGAGATCCCGCCGGTCACCTTCGTCCAGCGCATGCGCGAGGTCGTTCCGCTGACCGACCTCTGGCAATTGCTGATCAAGGCGCCCGTCTTCGGCCTGATCATCGCCTTGGCGGGCTGCTTCCAGGGCATGCAGGTCAAGTCGGATGCCGAAGAGGTCGGCCTCAGGACCACCACGGCGGTGGTCCAGGCGATCTTCCTGGTGATCGTCCTCGACGCCTTTTTCGCGGTCTTCTTCACCGAGATCGGATGGCTGTGAGCGAAGCGGAAGAGATCGTCATCGAGGTCAAGGGCCTGCGCAATTGCTTCGGCGAGGCGGTCATTCACGACGGCCTCGACCTCGACGTACGGCGCGGTGAGATCCTCGGCGTGGTCGGCGGCTCGGGCACCGGCAAGTCGGTAATGATGCGCTCCATCATCGGCCTCCAGACGCCGGACGAGGGCGAGGTGCGCGTGTTCGGCGAGACGATGCTCGACCGCGACGAATCCGAGCTTCAAGGCATTCGCAAGCGCTGGGGCATCCTTTTCCAGGGCGCCGCCTTGTTCTCGACCCTGACTGTCGCCGAGAACGTCCAGGTGCCGCTCCGCGAATTCTATCCGCGCCTGTCGGAGAAGCTGCTCGACGAGATTGCGGCCTACAAGATCGTCATGGTCGGCCTGTCCCCCGACGCCGGCCCCAAATTTCCCGCCGAGCTTTCGGGCGGAATGAAGAAGCGCGCCGGAATCGCCCGAGCCCTCGCCCTCGATCCCGACCTGCTCTTCCTCGACGAGCCCACCGCCGGTCTCGATCCGATCGGCGCCGCCGCGTTCGACCAGCTCATCGTCGATCTGAGGGAGCGGCTCGGCCTCACCGTCTTTTTGATCACGCACGATCTCGACACGCTCTATACCATCTGTGACCGAGTCGCCGTCCTCGCCGACCGCAAGGTCATCGCGGTCGGCACCATTCCGGAATTATTGGCTTTGGACCACGAATGGATACAGGAGTATTTCAGAGGCCCGCGCGGTCGTGCGGCCGAAGAGGCCAGCGAGGAAGCCGAGGCACGCATCGCCGGAGCGAACGGGGGAACTGAGAGATAATGGAAACCCGTTCGAACCATATCCTGGTAGGCGCCGTCGTCCTCGGCATGCTGGTGGCCGTCGTCCTGTTCGTCGTCTGGCTCAGCCAGGCCAGCGGCGACCAGGACAAGAAATACGACATTCTCTTCAGCCAGGCGGTCGAGGGTCTCGCCAAGGGCAGCGCCGTCACGTTCTCCGGAGTTCCCGTCGGCCAGGTCGAATCGATCAACCTGATGCCGAAGACCCCGCAATTCGTTCGGATCCGGATATCGGTCGACGAGGAGACCCCCGTCATCGTCGGAACCACCGCAACGATGAAGGCGACCTTCACCGGCATCGCCTCGATCCAGCTCGACCCGCCCGAGCGCGACCCGCGCAAGCCCGCCGGCGTCGGCCGTCCGATCGAGTGCCCCGAGGTCAATCCCGACGCGCAATGTCCGTTCGGAGTGCCGCTCATCCCGACCAAGCCGGGCGCGCTCGGCCAGCTGCTCAACAGCGCTCCGGAGCTGCTCGAGCGGGTCTCGGCGCTGACCGCCCGGCTCACCGAGCTGCTCGGCGACCGCAACCAGAATTCGATCGCGGCGATCCTCGAGAACGTCCAGGTGATCAGCCGCAACCTCGCCGAGCGTTCGGACGAGATCGCC
>DASQLT010000059.1:0-60493 GCA_035629855.1 Allosphingosinicella sp. | reverse complement strand
GGACTTTTCCCCGACATCGGCGTCACCCTGAACTTGTTTCAGGGTCCAGCTGGTCGCTCGCCCGGGAAGCGGAAAGCTGGATGCTGAAACAAGTTCAGCATGACGGGATGAGACAGCGCTTCAGTCTAAAATGATCATGCTTCTAGTGCAGCGGACGTCCTTCCGAATCGACCTGCACCTCACGGCGGCCGACATGGTCGGGAGCGCTGACGATGCCGTCTTTTTCCATTCGCTCGATCAGCCGGGCGGCGTTGTTGTAGCCTACCCGGAGCTGGCGCTGGAGGTAGGAGGTCGAGGCTTTCTGGCTCTCCGCCACCGTCTGGATCGCTTTTCGATAGAGTTGCGCCTCCGGATCGTCCTCTCCGGTCGGCTGGCCCTCGAACATGTAGCCGCCGTCCTCGGGCTCCTCGGTGACCGCCTGAACGTAGCTGGGATGGCCCTGCGCCCGCCAATGGTCGGCGACCGCGCGCACCTCCTCGTCGGAGACGAAGGGGCCGTGGACCCGGGCGATCTGCTTGCCGCCGGGCATGTAGAGCATGTCGCCCTTGCCGAGCAGCTGCTCGGCGCCCTGCTCGCCGAGGATCGTCCGGGAATCGATCTTGGAGGTGACGGCGAAGGAAATGCGCGTCGGAAGGTTCGCCTTGATGACTCCGGTGATGACGTCGACCGAGGGGCGCTGGGTCGCCATGATCAGGTGGATCCCGGCGGCGCGCGCCTTCTGGGCGAGGCGCTGGATAAGAAACTCGACCTCCTTGCCCGCGGTCATCATCAGGTCGGCGAGCTCGTCGACGATGACGACGATCTGGGGCAGGACCTCGTAGTCCAGCTCCTCCATCTCATATTTGGGCTGCCCGGTCTCAGCGTCGTAGCCGGTCTGCACCCGCCGGCCCATCGACTGGCCCTTGGCCTTCGATTCGCGCACTTTGGCGTTGAAGCTGGAAAGCTGCCGGACCCCGACCGAGGCCATCATCCGGTAGCGCTCCTCCATCTGCTCGACGGTCCATTTCAGGGCGCGGATCGCCTTGGCCGGCTCGGTCACCACCGGCGCGAGCAGATGCGGGATGTCGTCGTAGCTGCTCAGCTCGAGCATCTTCGGATCGATCATGATCATTTTGCACTGCTCC
The DNA here is from genome assembly GCA_035629855.1 of Allosphingosinicella sp. Classification (GTDB taxonomy): domain Bacteria; phylum Pseudomonadota; class Alphaproteobacteria; order Sphingomonadales; family Sphingomonadaceae; genus Allosphingosinicella. The sequence continues at coordinate 59,369 of DASQLT010000059.1, read as the reverse complement.
GGAGTGAGCCGGTAGAGCAGGGACAGGATCATGCAGTTCAAACCGACCGACTTGCCCGAGCCGGTGGTTCCGGCGACGAGCAGGTGGGGCATCGGCGCGAGATCGGCGACGACCGGATCGCCGGAGATGTTCTTGCCCAATACGATCGGAAGCTGGGCGACCTGGTCCTCGAAGGCGTGGCTGGCGATCAGCTCGGAAAGGACCACCATCTCCCGCTTGGGATTGGGAAGCTCGATCCCGATGACGCTTCGCCCGGGAATGGTGGCGACCCGGGCGGACAGAGCGGACATGTTGCGGGCGATGTCGTCGGCGAGCTGGATGACCCGGCTCGCCTTGATCCCGCTCGCCGGCTCGAGCTCGTACATGGTCACGACCGGGCCCGGCCGAACCTCGACGATCTCGCCTTTCACGGAGAAGTCCTCGAGGACCGATTCGAGCAAGCGGGCGTTTCGCTCGAGGCTGGCCTTGTCGAGCGCTCCGCCGACCGGCGGCGGCGCCGGGGAGAGCAATTCGATCCCGGGAAGCTGATAGCTGTCGCCGAGCGCCAGCGACGCCTGGCGCTCGCGCAGCGGTCGCTTCGCCTGGGCCGGGGTACGGACGCGGTCGTTGATGACGGTACGGGGCGGTTCGGCCGGAGCGACGAACGGAGTGCGCGCCGGCCGGTCTTCCGGCTCCGGAAGCTCGTCGCCGTCGGATGCGAAGGCGCGCTCGCGCGGCGGCAGCCGGCGCGAGGCGATCCAGGCCCGCTCGTCGGGCCGGAGCCCGAGCCCGAGCCAGCACAAGGCGAAGCCGAGCGCTCCGAAGAGCCCGACGGTGACGATCCGGAAAGGCTCGACGATCCCCGGCTCGCCAATCGCTCCGAGCCCGAGCTCCACGAACTTGGCGAGCGAGAGGCCGGCGGCTCCGCCCCAGCTCGCCGGCAGTCCGTTGACCGCCTCGCCGACGAGCAGGGAGGCGCCGCCGCCCACCAGGGTCAGCCCGGCCATCGTGAAAGCGAGCGAGCGCAGCCAGCGGGTGGACGGAGCGCCGGTCGCGATCCGGATCCCGATCAGGACCACGACCGGCAGGAGCAACGCCGCCGGCGGCCCGAACAGGCTAAGCAGAAGATCCGCGCTCCAGGCGCCCGGCGCCCCTACCCAGTTCCTGACCGGGCCGGCCGCGGCGGTATTGAGCGAGGGGTCGGTCGAATTGTAGCTGACCAGGGCCAGCAGCAGGAGCAGGGCCGCGGCGCCGAGCGCTCCGCCGATCAGCAGCGCCCAGCTTCGGCGCATGCCGTTCTTCATTCCGGTCCGCCACTGCGCCAGCCGCAGCTGACGGGCGTTCTGCGCTGCTGAAGCCGCCATTCTCCGTGCCCCAAATGTTCCGAGCGCGACAATGCGCCCCTCGGGAGTCCGCGGTCAAGCGCTTGGCGTTGCCGCTTTGCATCGGTAGGGCGGTAAAATCATCCAAGGGTCCGGACCCATCACCGGCAATGGCCATGATCGCCCGAAGAAGGGCTCCGGCAAGGAGGCGTGCGAAGGGCGGGCTGGTTGCCCGCACAAGCGCTCCGACGTAGCCGGAGCCCTTCTCCGGGCGACCGCGCAGCGGCGGGGCGGAGAGGCGGCCATGGCGTCGTCGCTCGTCGGTCACGATGCACCAGCATCGCTCCCTCGCTCGCTCCTAGCCCTGACCGCCTCTCCGCCCCGTCATGGCCGTTGCCGGTGATGGGTCCGGACCCTAAGAGGCTGACCATGGATCGCGCGGACGTCATCATCCTGGGCGGCGGGCTTATCGGCCTGACCCTCGCCATCGCGCTGGACCGTCACGGCCTCTCGTCCATCGTCGTCGATCCGGCCGACCCGGAACGGAACCTCGCCCCCGCATTCGACGGCCGGGCGACCGCGATCGCCAGCGCCTCCTGGCGGATGCTGGAGGCGCTAGGCGTGGCGGAGCGGCTGGAAGGCGAAGGCTGCCCGATCCGTTCCATCCGGGTCAGCGAGGGGCTCCAGCCCGGCGGAATCGTCTTCGACGCGCCCGAGGCGGGCGACCCGCTCGGGATCATGGTCGAGAACCGCCGGCTTCGGCAGGTGCTCCGGGAGACGGCGCTCGATTCCGGCCGGGTGACTTTGATGATGCCGGCGAAAGCGGCGCAGGTCGTTCGCGATTCGGCCGGGGTCCGGGTCGCGCTCGAGGACGGCCGAGCCGCCGCCGCCGCCCTGCTGGTGGGCGCCGAGGGCCGCAACTCGCCGACCCGCGAGTCGGCCAACATCCCGTTCGCCCGCTGGAGCTACGACCATAAGGCGGTGGTTCTGACCGTCGCGCACGAACGCCATCACGAAAATGCCGCCTACGAAATCTTTTATCCCACGGGCCCGTTCGCCGTCCTCCCACTCCTGCCCGGCACGAGGTCGGCGATCGTCTGGTCGGTGCCAGCGGCCGACGCCGCGGCAATGATCGACTTGCCCGACCGGGCCATGGCGCATGAGATCGCCAAAAGGATGGGCGGCTTCCTGGGCGAGGTTCGGCTTGCCGGCCCGCGCTGGAACTATCCGCTCGGTTTCCACCACGCGGCGACGATCACGGGCGAGCGCCTGGCCCTGGCCGGCGACGCCGCCCACGGCATTCATCCGATCGCCGGTCAGGGCCTCAATCTCGGCTTCCGGGACGTCGCCGCCCTCGCCCAGGTCCTGGTCGAAGGCGCTCGGATCGGGCTCGATCCCGGGGACGCCCAGCTCCTGTCCAGATACGAGCGCTGGCGCAGCCTCGATACCCTGACCGTCGCCGCCGCCACCGACGGGCTGACCCGGATCTACGCGGTGCCCGGCCGGACCGCCTCGGCGATCCGCCGCTTCGGAATGGGAATCGTCCAGCGCGTCGGGCCGCTGAAGAGCCAGTTCATGGCCGAGGCGAGGGGCGAGACCGGGGAATTGCCGCTGTTGCTCCGGGGGCTGACGATCTGAGAAGAACGTCGCCCCAGCGAAGGCTGGGGCCCCAGGGAGTGAAGAACTCGGCGCCTTTCACCCCCCGGGCTCCCAGCCTTCGCTGGGATGACGGATACGCGCTTCCTCGACCAGCATCACCGGCACTCCGTCGCGCACCGGAAAGGCGAGTCCCGCCGCCTTCGACACCAATTCCCGCCGCGCCTCATCCCATTGCAGCGGAGTCCGAGTGACCGGGCACACCAGCAGAGCCAGCAGTTCCTCCGTCATTGCAGCGTCTCCGGGCCTTCCGCGCCGCCGGGCACCATCTGCTGGAATTGCATGAACTGGACGAGCAGGTCGCAGCGCTCGGCGATGTCGGGCGCCTCGAGCAGCGCCTGCTTCGAGCCGGTGTCGAACGGCGCCACCTGGGCGATGGCGTTGACCAGCATCTCGTCGTCGAGCCGGGTGACGGCCTCCCAGTCCACCGAATAGCCCAAAGCGTCGGCATAGCGGCGCGCCTCCCGCTCGAGCTCGGCGCGCTGGGCGAGGCCGAGCGGCTCGGGCTCGCTGTCGTCGTCGAAGCGGCTGCGGTCGGCGTCGACCTGTCGGTAGAGCGTCTCGACATCGGCCTCCCGGGCGACCCGGAAGCGTCCGAGGCCTTCGAGGACGATGTTGAACCGCCCGTCTTCCATTTCCTCGGCCCCGTCGATCCGGCCGAGGCAGCCGATTTCGAACAGAGGCGGCGGCTCCCCCGGTCCGCGGGGCTGGATCATCCCGATCAGCCGGTCGCCGGCGAGAGAATCGCGGATCATCGCCCGATAGCGCGGCTCGAAAATGTGGAGCGGCAGCTGGGTCCGGGGCAGGAGCAGTGCCCCGGCGAGCGGGAAAACCGGAATTCGAAGCGGCTTGCCGCCCGCGACCTTGCTATCCGCCATCAGGTGAACAGGATCGCGGAGAGACGGCGGCGCTGCGCCCCGGCCCAGGGATCTTCCAGCCCGACCACCTCCATAAGCTGAAGCAGCCGCTTCCTCGCCGCACCCTCGTTCCAGTCGCGGTCGCGCCCGATGCTTTCGAACAATTGGTCGGCGGCGGAGTCGCGGTCCCCGGCCGCCATCAGCGCCCCGGCAAGCTCGAAGCGCGCTTCATGATCGTCGGGGTCGGCGGCGATCCGGCGCTCGAACGCACCGGTATCGACGTCCGGCGCGGCCACTTCGGCCAGCGCGAGCGCCGAGCGGGCCCGGGCGATCGCCGGATCCTTGGCCGCGCTGTCCGGCGCGGCGTCGAGCAGCGCGCCCGCTTCGTCGGGCCGGCCGGCGGCGATCAGCGCCCGGGCGAGGCCGCCGATCACTCCGGCATGGTCCGGCGCCATCTCCAATATCTGGCGGAAGACATTCTCGGAGCGCTCGGCATCGCCGCCGGCGAGGACTTCCTCGGCCATCGCGATCAGGGGCTCGATCTCCGCCTCGATCTGCTGCGCCTCGCCCTCGACCGGCAATTGCTCGAGGATCTGGTCGAGGAATCGGGTGAGCTGCCCCTCGGTGCGCGCCGGCGACAGATCGGCGACCGGCTGGCCCTGGAAGATGGCGTAGACCGTAGGGATGGACTGCACCCGGAATTGATCGGCGATCAGCTTGTTCTCGTCGACGTTGATCTTGACCAGCCTGACGCCCTTGGCGGCGTAATCGGCCGCGACCTTCTCAAGAATGGGCGTCAGCTGCTTGCAGGGGCCGCACCATTCCGCCCAGAAGTCGACGATGACGAGCGAGGTCATCGACGGTTCGATGACGTCGCGCCGGAAACCCTCGAGCGCTTCCTTCTCAGCCGCGCTCATGCCCAATGTCGCCACAATGTAAGCCTTTCCAGCCAGAACGCCTTCGAGCCGCCTATGTGGGATGTCGGGCGTATCTGCCAAGCCATTCAAGGCAACTTAGCCCCTCTCCCGCTTTTCGCGGGAGAGGAGGGGCCCGCCGCGAAGCGGTGGGAGGTGAGGGTCTTTTCCGAATCCGGTGTACAGACCCTCACCTCCCAAGCTTCGCTTGGGCCCCTCCTCTCCCGTAAAAGGACGGGAGAGGGAATTCGTGCGGTTCCAGCGCCAAGCTTAACCTCGATGCGACTAGCCCCTTGCCGGGTGACGGACCCCATGCTAGCAGCCGCCGCCTTACCTCATCCGGGGGCGCGAAGGCGTTGCCGGTACGGCTCAGAGCGGGCGTAGCTCAGGGGTAGAGCACAACCTTGCCAAGGTTGGGGTCGAGGGTTCGAATCCCTTCGCCCGCTCCAGTTTTTCAGCCGCCATTCCGGGCGGCCCGGAGTCACGATGCTCAGCCTTGCCCTTTTGCTCGCCGCCGCCGCCCCGGCCCCGAAGCCGGTTCCGCCGCGCTCCTTCATCCCGCCGGTTTCCGTGCGCGCCGTCGTGACCACTCCGTCCGGGATTCGCTTCGAGACCCTGAAGCCCGGGACGGGCCCGAAGCCGACGGACGCCGACATGGTCCTGGTGACCTACGAAGGCCACCTCGCCGACGGCACATTGTTCGATGCCAGCCCGCAGCCGACCGCCTTTCCGGTCACCGGCGTCGTTCCCGGCTTCGCGGAGGGGCTGAAGCTGATGCAGAAGGGTGGCCGCTACCGCTTCTGGATCCCGTCCGCTTTGGCTTATGGGGCCGAGGGCAGCTCCGGCGCCATCCCGCCGAACGCCGAGCTCGAGTTCATCGTCGCCCTGATCGACATGCGGCCGGCGGCGCAGGCGGCTCCGCCTCAGGCCGAGCCCCAGCCTCAGCCCCAAACCCAGCCCCAGCCCCAACCCTAAGCGCTTCGCGGAACGCATCCGGGCCACCCCCGTTCTCCCGACGTCCGGCAGGCACGACGCTCCGTCGCCGCCGCCGGGTCGCCGTAGCGGGGACAATGAGCAAGCAACTCGACAATTTCGATTCGTCCGCTTTCGAGCCGCCCCCGGAGGCGGTCGGATTCTATTCGGAAAGCCTGAAGCTCCTCCAGGAATCGGGGATACCCTTCCTCCTGTCGGGAACCTACGCTCTGTCCTGCTTCACCGGGATCACCCGGCCGACCAAGGATCTGGACGTCTTCTGCAAGCCCAGCGACGCGCCCAAGATCCTCGCCTTCTTCAAGGGCCGCGGGTTCGAGATCGAGGTGGAGGACGAACGGTGGATCGGGAAGGTCTGGCTCGGCGACAATTTTTTCGACGTGATCTTCAACATTTCATCGGCCAGCATCCCGATCACCGACGAATGGTTCCAGGAGGTCTATGAAGCGGAGGTCTATGGGACCAACGTCAGGGTCACGCCTCCGACCCAGTTCATCCTCTCGAAGCTCTTCCTCCAGACCCGGTACCGCTACGACGGCGCCGACATCGTCCACACGATCCTGATCAAGCATGACGAGATCGACTGGCAGTGGCTGCTCTCGAACATGGAGCTCTACTGGGAGGTGCTTTTGATCAACATCCTCAATTTCCGCTTCGTCTACCCGACGGAGCGCGATCTCATACCGCGCTGGCTCTACGGGGAGCTGATCGAGCGACTCAAGGCCCAGGACCAGATGCCCGCCGCCAGCATCAAGATCTGCCGCGGCCGGCTGATCAGCCCGACCGACTACGTCATCGACGTGACCGAGTGGGGCTTCGCCGACGTCGTCGGAAAGGGAGTGGACGAGAAGCATGAGCGACCCCAGCATCACTGAGACGCTCATCGTCGCGGCGATCGGCGATCTCCACGTCACCGAGACCTGTCACAACCGTTACCGGGCCTTGTTCGAGGAGATCAGCGAGGCCGCCGGGGTTCTCGTCCTGGCCGGAGACCTGACCAATTTCGGCAAGGTCGCCGAGGCCGAGATCCTCGCCGAGGATCTTCGCGCCTGCACGATCCCGGTCGTCGCCGTGCTCGGCAATCACGATTACGAGGCCGGCGAGGCGGACTCGGTGGTCCGAATCCTCCAGTCGGCCGGGGTGACCATGCTCGGCGAGCAGGCGACGGTGATCGAAGGCGTCGGCTTCGCGGGCGCCAAGGGCTTCATCGGCGGCTTCGGCCGCGGCGAGCTCGGCGCCTTCGGCGAGGACGCGATCAAGGTCTTCGTCGACGAGGCGCGAAACGAAGCGAGGCTTCTCGAAAACGCGCTTCGCTCGCTGAGGACCGACCGGGTCGTCGCCGTCCTCCATTATGCGCCGATCCCCGAGACCGTGGAGGGCGAGCCGCTCGAAATCTACCCTTTCCTCGGCTCCTCGCGTCTCGCCCATGCGATCGACCGCTTCGACAACGTCAAGGCCGTGGTCCACGGCCACGCCCATCGCGGCGCCTATTCGGGCCACACGCCCGGCGGAGTGCCGGTGTTCAACGTCGCCCAGTTCGTGGTCGAGCCGGCGTTCGGCCGGCCTTATGCGCTTCTGGAGATCTAGGCCGTCATTCCGGCGAAGGCCGGAACCCACGAACACAGGCTTGGCCAAGATCTCGAAGTCCGATGTTCATGGATCCCGGATCAAGTCCGGGATGACGAAATTGGGATTCAGCGAACCCTCACCCCCGGCTGCGCCTGCACCACCGGCGCCCTCGGCTCCAGCAAAGCCGCGCTCTCCAGCCGGTCGAGGGCCCGGTGCGAGGCGACGTAGCGGCGGGCGTTGGCGATCCACGGATCGGCCCGTTCGTGGCCGGGCAGCCGAAGCACTTCGAGCAAGGCGACCTCGACCTGGCCGGCCTCGAGGCTCTGGCCGGCGCGGCGGAGGCGCTCCGCGGGCTGGGTCGAGGGCGTGTTCTCGCGCCGGATGGTGACGAGGCCGGCCATCTCGGTCTTGAAGGCCGCCCACCAGGTCTGGCCCTGGCCGCCGCCGGAAAGGTGGGGCGCGACCTCCTGGAATTGCTTCTGAAGGCTCTGGACGGTGACCGGCGCCCGGGCGACGGTGAGGATCGTCGCCACGGCCTGCGGCTCGGTCCCCGCGAAACGCTGCCGGAGCAGGGTCTCGATATAGCCGAGCGCCACGCCGCGATCGATCGCCCGTCGCGCCGCGAAGGCGACGAGCAGGCCTTCCGCCCGGTCCGCGTTGCCGACCGCGGCGCGCGACTGGAGATCGAGGAGAGCCAGCCTTTCCTCGAGCCGGTTGACCCGGCGGGTCGTCTCCGGGTCGATCACGAACCGCTCGCCCGCCTGGGGCTCGGTGGGCGGGCCCGGGACCGGCTCGCGCTCAAGGGACATCGGCTGAGGCGCGGGTTCGACCGCCACCGCCGGCGGCGCGGGGGCGACTCCCAGGAAAGCCGCGCCGGTGCTCCAATTGGCGAGCAGCCAGCCCATCGCCGCGAGTCCGGCCAGGAAGGCGACGAGCGGCAGCGCGAGCAGCGCCCAGAGCGGCCGCTTCGGCTTCGCCGTCACCACCCGTCCCGGCTCATAGTCCATTGCCGTCCCTCGCCAAGTCGATGTCATGATTGCACAGCTTCGCGGCAAGCTCCAGCAAGGCTTGGTCGCGCGGCGCGCTCGCTACCGCTTTCACCGCCCATCCCTCGCCCGTGGCCGCTGCGGCGGCGGGGCTGATCGCGGCGATGGCGATCGCCACGCGCTCGCCGGCGAGCTTGGCGAAAAGCGCCCCGGCGCGGGCCGAATGGATCATCGCCACCGCCGGTCCATCGATTGGCTGGAGGGGTATCGGCTCGGCCGCGTAGACGATGTGCCGCGCGATCGCGACTCCCGCCGCCTCGACGGGGAGATGGTCGCGCCCACATAGATGAAGCGCCGTCCCGACTCCCGCCGCCGCCATCATCGCGGCTGCCGCGGCGCCGTCGCACGGCCCGGTCCGGACGTCGGCGAACCCTGCCGCTCGAGCCGCCGCCGCCGTGCTCTCGCCGACGGCGAAGCAGGGCAAGGCGGTGAGGCCGGCCGGGGCGTGGCGGGCGGCGTTGGCGCTGGTCAGAAGGACCGCGTCGAAGCTCCCGGCCGCCACCGGCGGCCCGGCCACGGCGACTATCGCGAAGAGGGGGGCGACGACGGGATCGAGTCCGATCGCCCGGGCCCGCTCGGCGGTCTGGGAAGCGCCCGGTTCCGGCCGCAGGATGAGGAGCCTCACGGAGCGAACAGCGCCCGCAGCCTGGGCGACGCCCGGTCAAGCATTTCGCGGGCGAGCTCCAGTGGAGCGGCTTCGTCCCCGCTTTGGAATTGCCGGTCGCACCATTGCGCTTCGGTGCCGTCCTCGGTCAGTATTTCGGCGCGCAGTCGGATGTGGTCGCCCTCGAGGGTAGCCAGAGCCGCCACCGGCGAGTGGCAGCTCCCGCCCAGCCCCTCCAGCAGCCGGCGCTCCGCGGCGACGCAAAGGTGCGTGGCGCGATGGTCGATCGCCGCCAGCAAGGTCCGCACCCGGCGATCCGCGCTTCGGACCTCGACCCCGATCGCCCCTTGCGCGGGCGCGGGCAGGAAATCGTCGAGAAGGGCCCCGCAATCCGATCGGTTGAGCCGGTCGAGCCCGGCGGCGGCCAGTAGGGTCGCGTCCACTTCGCCCATCTGGATCTTGCGCAGGCGGGTTTCGACATTGCCGCGAAAGGGGACGACGACCAGGTCAGGCCGCCGCGCCAGCAATTGCGCCGCCCGCCGGGGCGACGACGTTCCCACCCGGGCGCCCTGCGGAAGCGCTGCAAGGCTCGGCGATCCGACGAGCCGGTCGCACACATCGGCCCGCTCCAGCATCGCGGCGAGGGCGAGCTCGGGCGGCCGGATCGTCTCGACGTCCTTCATCGAATGGACGGCGAGGTCGATCCGGCCCTCGATCAGGGCCGAGTCCAGCTCCTTCGTCCACAAGGCCTTGCCACCCATTTCCGAAAGCGGCCGGTCGCGAAGCTGGTCGCCGCTGGTCGCCATCGGCTCGATCTCGATCAGCTCGGGGCCCCAGCCATGGGCGTCGCGCAACGCCGTCGCCACCAGCCGCGCCTGGACGAGCGCGAGCGGCGATCCGCGGGTTCCGAGGCGAAGGATCGGCTGCATGCGCGGCTTGTGCTAGCGGGTGCGGCGGTGGCAGGGAAGCGCGTATGAGCGTCATTCTCGGCATCGAATCCTCCTGCGACGAGACCGCGGCCGCCCTGGTGACCTCCGACCGGCGAATCCTCGCCCATTGCCTGGCCGGGCAGGAGAGCGCCCACAGCCCCTTCGGCGGAGTGGTTCCGGAGATCGCGGCGAGGGCCCATGTCGAGATCCTGCCCAAGCTGATCGAGCAGGCCCTTGCGGAAAGCGGAGTCGCTCTCGCCGAGGTGGACGCGGTCGCCGCCACCGCCGGCCCCGGCCTGATCGGCGGAGTCATGGTCGGGCTCGTCGCCGCCAAGGGGCTGGCGCTCGCCGCCGGCAAGCCGCTCGTCGCAATCAACCACCTCGAGGGCCATGCGCTGTCGCCGATGCTGAGCGATCCCGGCCTCGATTTCCCTTACCTATTGCTGCTCGTCTCCGGCGGCCACTGCCAATTGCTCTTTGTGGAAGGCCTCGGCCGCTATCGCCGCCTCGCCACGACGATCGACGACGCCGTGGGCGAGGCGTTCGACAAAACGGCCAAGCTGCTCGGCCTGGGCTTCCCCGGCGGTCCGGCGGTCGAGCGGTCGGCGCTTGCGGGCGATCCCGCCGCGGTGCCGCTGCCGCGGCCCCTGCTGGGCTCGGCCGAGCCGCATTTCTCCTTCGCCGGATTGAAGAGCGCGGTGCTCCGCGCTCTGGAAAGCGGCCGGTACGCGACGCAGGACATCGCCGCCTCCTTCCAGCAGGCGGTGGTCGACAGCCTCGTCGACCGCACCCGCCGGGCGCTGCAACGCGTGCCCGGGGCGACGGCTTTGGTCGTCGCCGGCGGAGTCGCCGCCAATCAAAGCGTCCGGGCGGCGCTGACCCGGCTGGCGGAGGCGCACGGCCTGCCCTTCGCCGCTCCGCCGCTCTGGCTGTGCACCGACAATGCCGCGATGATCGCCTGGGCCGGGGCGCTCCGCTTCGACGCCGGCCTCACCGACCCGCTCGACGCCCCCGCCCGGGCCCGCTGGCCGCTCGATCCGGAGGCCGAGAAGGTCCGCGGCGCGGGGGTGAAGGCGTGAGCGGCCGGCCGATCGGAGTCCTGGGCGGGGGCGCGTGGGGCACGGCGCTCGCCCAGGTGCTGGCCTCCGACGGAACCCCGGTGCGGCTTTGGGCGCGAGAAGCCGAGGTCGTCGAGGCGATCAACCGGGATCGCGAGAACCCGCTTTTCCTACCCGGCCTGAAGCTCTCGACCGCGATCCGAGCCACGAGCGATCTCACCTGGGTGGCGGAGGTCAGCCCCATCCTCGTCGTCACTCCCGCCCAGCATATGCGAAGCGTGCTGAACGATCTCCCGACCCGTTCGGAAACCTTGATCCTCTGCTCGAAGGGCATGGAGGCCGAAAGCCTCCGGTTGATGCACGAGGTGGCCCGGGAGGAGCATCCGGGCTCCCCCATCGCCGTGCTGTCGGGGCCGACCTTCGCGCACGAAGTGGCGGCCGGGCTGCCGACGGCGGTCACGCTCGCCTGCGAGGATCTCGCGCTCGCGCAGGGCCTGGCCGCCCAGGTGGCGAGGCCGGCCTTTCGTCCCTATGCGGCCACCGACGTCGTCGGCGCGGAGATAGGCGGGGCGGTCAAGAACGTTCTCGCCATCGCCTGCGGCGTGGTCGAGGGCCGCCGGCTCGGCCAGAACGCCCGTTCCGCGCTCATCTCGCGCGGTTTCGCGGAGATGACCCGCTTCGGTCTCGCCAGGGGCGCCCGCGCCGAGACGCTGGCCGGGCTGTCGGGCCTCGGCGACCTCGTCCTCACCTGCTCCTCCGTCAGTTCCCGCAACTTCAGCCTGGGCAAGGGCCTTGGCGAAGGCCGCCGGGCGGAGGAGCTGCTCGCCGACCGGCGGACGGTCGCGGAGGGCGCCCATACCGCACCGGTACTGGCGCGGGCGGCTCGGGAGGCCGGGGTCGACATGCCGATCGTGTCGGCGGTCTGCGCTTTGCTCGCGGGCGAGGCGAGCGTGGACGAGGTGGTCGAGAGGCTTCTGTCGAGGCCGTTGCGCTCGGAAGGGGTCTAATCCCCTCTCCCTGTAGGGGAGAGGAGGGGCCCGCCGCGAAGCGGTGGGAGGTGAGGGCCTTTTTCTCACTTGTGTAAGCCCTCACCCTCCCGCTTCGCGGGCCCCTCCCTCTCCCCTACAGGGAGAGGGGAAGACGTCAGAAATCCCAGCAGATCCCCTTTTTCTCCCAATCGCCGTAGCGGGTCGGTTCCTCGCCCTTCGGCCCGCCATGCTCCTCCGCCTCGGCGGCGGCCCCCGGCTGAGGGACCGGCGGGCTCGGCGAAAGGTGAGTCGGCGCCATTACATGCCCGGGCCGCCGCCCGGCCCTGCCGATTGAAGATGGCTCGTCCATCCCCCACATTTCGGGTGACGGAGGCCTGTACGCAAGGATGAACCACTTTCGGACCCTGATGCTGCTCGCGGCGATGACCGCCTTGTTCATGGGCCTGGGCTTCTTCCTCGGCGGTCCGCGAGGCGCGTTCATCGCCCTGATCGCCGCCGCCGCGATGAACCTGGTGACCTACTGGAATGCCGACCGGATCGTCCTCGCCATGCACGATGCGAAGGAGGTGACGGCGAGGGATTGCCCGCAGCTGGTCGGCATCGTCCATGATCTCGCGGCCCGCGCCGGCCTTCCCAATCCGCGCGTCTATCTGGTCGATTCCCCCCATCCCAACGCCTTCGCCACCGGCCGCGACCCGGCCCATGCCGCGGTCGCCGCGACCACCGGCCTGCTCGGTCTCCTCACCAAGGCGGAAGTGGCCGCGGTGATGGCGCACGAGCTCGGCCACGTCCGCAACCGCGACACGCTCGTCATGACGATGACGGCGACGATCGCCGGCGCCATCTCGATGCTCGCCAATTTCGGCTTCTTCTTCCGAGGCGGCGATCGCGCCAACCCGGTGGCGATGATCGCGGCGGTGCTGCTCGCGCCGTTCGCGGCGATGCTCGTCCAGCTCGCGATCAGCCGGACCCGCGAATATGGCGCCGACCGCGCCGCCGCCGAGATTTGCGGCGATCCCCGCGCCCTCGCCTCGGCGCTGGCCAAGCTTCACCAGGGCGCGGCGCGGGTCCCCAGCCCCGTCGTGATGCGCAACCCGGCGGCGGCGGCGCTCTACATCGTGCCGTCGGGCACGGGCCGCGACGGCTTCTTCGCGACCCACCCCGACACCGGCAACCGGATCGCGGCGCTTCAGGCCATGGCCGGCGAATTCGTGCCGAAGCCTCGAACCCGCCGGACCGGAGCCAGCGCTCTCGACCCCCTCGGCCGGCGCCGCCGGTGAACCGCCCTACCGATCCGGCGGGCGTCCCCGCCCGCCGAGCCGCGCTCAGCCTGCTCGACGCGGTGCTCCGCAAGGGCCTTCCGCTCGAGGCCGCGCTCGACACCGCCGCCCGCGGGCTGGCGCCGAACGACCGCGGCCTGGCCCATGCCATCGCCGCCGAGACCCTTCGCCGGCTCGGCGATCTCGACGCCCTCATCGACGGCGCCACCCGAAACCGCCTTCCCGACGACGCCAAGGCCCGTTTCGCCCTTCGGATCGCGCTCGTCCAGGCGCTGGCGCTGGACACTCCGCCCCATGCGGCGATCTCGACCGTCCTGCCCTTGGTTGACGGCGGGCCGCGCAAGCTGGTCCACGGGGTCTTCGGCACCCTGGTTCGGCAGAATTCGGCGCTTCCGGCCCTGCCGTCGCTTCCGGCGGCGGTCGAGGCGCGGTGGATCCGCAATTGGGGCGAGGCGGTCGCGATCGAGGCCGCCCGGCTGCTCGCCGCGCCGCCGCCGCTCGACCTCGTCTTCGCCGACGGCACCGAGCCTCCGGCCGACATGGAAGGCGTCAGCCTGATGCCGGGCCATCTGCGCCTTCCCGCTCGCTCAGCGGTGGCCGGCCTCGCCGGCTATGGCGAAGGCGGCTGGTGGGTCCAGGATATCGCCGCCTCGCTTCCGGCGCGGCTGCTCGGCCCAGGGAAGGGGCGGACCGCGCTCGATCTGTGCGCGGCGCCCGGCGGCAAGACGATGCAGCTCGCCAGCGCCGGCTTCGAGGTCACCGCGGTCGATTCGTCGGAAAGTCGTCTCGCCCGACTTTCCGAAAATCTGGCCCGGACCAATTTGTCGGCGAAAGTGATCGCCGCCGACATCCTGCGCTGGTCGCCGCCCGAGAAGGTGGACGCCATCCTCCTCGACGCGCCCTGCTCGGCGACCGGGATCTACCGCCGCCATCCGGACGTCCTCCACCGGGTCCGCCCGCGGGCGATCGCCGAGCTCGCCGAGGGCCAGAAGGCGATGCTCGCCCGAGCCGCGGGCTGGCTGAAGCCCGGCGGAACCCTGGTCTATTCGGTCTGCTCGCTCGAGCCCGAGGAAGGCGAGGCGGTCGTCGAGGCCTTCCTCGCCGGACGCGGCGACTTCGAGGCGGCGCAGATCGAGGCCGGAGAGCTGCCGCCGGAAATTCCGGTCGAAGGCAACAGGATCCGGATCCTTCCCGGCCTGTTCGGCGAAGCCGGCGGCGCCGACGGCTTCTTCATCGCCCGCTTCCGGCGAGCCTGACCGCAACGGGTCGCAGGCTCCGGCCCCTTTCCCGGGATGGAGCCTGCGCGCCTGAAATCCGGTCTCGGATCTACTCCCAGCCGCCTTCCTGGGTCCAACGGCACCTCATGTACATTTCCCAGGTCACGCAAGCCTGATAGGCCATTGCATAATCGGCGCCATAAGCCATCGTGTGCGCCGCGCACCAGGCGTGGACGTCCAGCTCGCACTGGTTGATGGGCTTCATGTTGGCGTCGGCCGTCGCCGACAGGCCGGCCAGGCCGAGCGTCCCGGACACCAGAAGCATGCGGGCGGTCCTTGCGAGTCTCTTCACCATCGTCTCTCTCCTTGTCGATTTGGTCCGGAGCCCCGTTCCCGCACCAACGGCGGGCATCGCGTCCGAAACCGTTCAAGTCCGCCTACCAGGGCTTCACGGCCTTCGGCTCCGCCGCGTACATGCCGGGGTAGGGGCACAAATAGCCATAATTCGGCGGGCATTCGATGCACTGCTGGCCCCAGACGCAGGTTTGGTAGCTCGGCCAGCCCAGGGTCTGCCAGGTGCTGACGCATCCGTTCGCCGCCCGCTGATCGCACGCCGGATCCCTCGGTTGTCCGCCTCCGATCCCGGCGGCCGACGCCGCGCCCGCAAACGCCAGCGACACCGCCAGCGTGATGATCCTCTTGAGTTTCCCAGCCATCCTCATTCTCCCACGGTTTGGCCGGACGTCGCCCGTTCGATTCGCCCGAACGTTCGGCCCGGCCCCGCAACGATACTCCTGCGGAGGATTCGGCACGACGGGCATTGGGTCCGAAACCGTCCAATCCCGCTCGGAGCTCGGGCCGCCGAGTCGACGGCGTATCGGGTCCCTGAAGCCGGGACTCCGGGACGATCGGTCTGCCCGTCCCGAAATCCCCCGTTCCCGCAAACGCCGCGGGCCTCAGTAGGCGGTCAGCCTGTCGCCGAATCCGCGCGCGCGGCCTGGCCGCCTATGAAAAAGGATCGCAAGGCTCCATGTGCGTAACGTAGAACCTGTACCAATTCCCGCTCGATTCTTCATAGACGCAGGTGCCGAAATACTCCGACGGGGTCGGGGTGCAGGGTTCTCGATGGGTGACGTAGCTCCTGTACCAGCCGTACCAATAAGGCTCGTACTGGCACGCGCCATATCCTCCGGGCCCGGTCTGCGCCGCCGCCGGCGCCGCCGGCAGCCCGGCAGCCGCCAGCGACATCGCAGCGGCAAAGGCGGCCAATAGTGTCCTGCTTCCGTTCGGCATGTCTCATTCCTCGTCTATTTCAGTGCGGGCGGAGTTCGCCCCCGACAGGTCGCCAAGAATAAAGGCTGGATGGACGGCGGCCCGGCTCAGTCCGGCCGGGGCTTCCCGGGGTAGGGATAATAGTCGATCCAGCCGCAATGATACCAATTGGTGCAATAAGCGCACGGCTCGATCCGGACGCAATCGTCGTAATTCCGGTAGCCCCAGGCCTGCCATTCGGTGGTGCATTCGCTCGCGACCGTCGTCCAGCAATTCGGGGTAGTCTGGTAATAAGCCGAAGCCGAAGTGTTGAAGATCGCGGCGCCCGCGAGCACCAGCGACGCCGCCAGCGCTCTCGTCTTCCCAAGCATGCGTTTCCTGGACATGATCCTTCTCCCACGATTGCCGAAACCCCCCGCGCGACTCGCTCGAACGCTCGGCCCGGCCACGGAATGATAGGCTCCGGACCGGCCGGCGCGACGAACTTTGGGTCCGAAACAGTCCAATTTGGGGGCCGGAGACGGGGTCCCTGAGGGACAGGGACGAGGCGGTCCTAACCCGTCATCCCGGCGAAAGCCGGGACCTCGGGCAGACCCGCCGAGACTTCTCGATCTGGGGTCCCGGCTTCCGCCGGGATGACGGGTTCCCGTCGAAGCAGCCTCGATGGGGTTCCGCTCGCTACGGTTCTTCAGTCCGGGCGATTTGCCGACGGCGAAGCGGAGGAGTAATCCGGATAGATGACAGTGCCCCTGCACGCCGTCTCGGTGTAGAATGCGACGCAGGCCGAGTAGGACGCGAATCCCTGCGCCTGCCAGCTGGCCGCGCACTGGCCTTCGAAATAGGCTATGCATCCCGGGAGGTAGATCACTTGCGCATTCGCCGACGCGGGCGCCAGCAGCCCCGCGAACGTCAGCGCCGCCGCCAGCCCCATCGAATTTCTCAGGTTGAGTTTTCCAGCCATAGTCATTCTCCCACGATTGCCGAAACCCCCGCGCGACTCGCTCGAACGATCGGGCCGGCAATGAAACGATACGCCTGACGCCTGCGCCGGACGACGACGATTGGGTCCGAATGCGTTCAATAGAATGGGCCGGCCGGCCCGCCCTTACTCCTCTCCCCTGCAGGGAGAAGGGTCCGGAGGCTCGAGATCCGGCCCTCCTCGGGACCTCGGCTCAGGGGACCGGAGGCAGATAGGGCCAGTTGGGATCCCACGGCTGGTGTGGATATTGATTGCAGGCCACGTCGGTCCAATACCATGCACAATCGTCGGCGCTGTAGAAGCCGAGGGCCTGCCAATTGGCCGAGCAATATTGCCAGACCGCGAGATAGCAACGAGGGCCGAAATTCGCCTGCGCCGGAGCGGGCGCGAACAGGCCCGCGGCCGCGAGGGCCACGGACGCCAGCATCGTCGAGCTCATCCTCTTGAACCCTTTCATCATCGTCGCTCTCCTTTCAGGTTTTCGAATCCGAATTCCCCCGGCCGCGGCCGAGGCTCGCCGGGGCGAAGGCCCGGCGGGAAGCCGCTCGGCGGCCGGGAGGGTTTGGAGGCGGGCCCCAGCCCTCCCGCCCCGGCTTACCAGGGCTTGGCGGCCCGGGCGGGCTCGGTGGCGTAATTGGGGCCGACGCCGCACATATAGCCGTACCAGGGCGGGCACTCCGCGCACTGCCGGTGCGCGACGCAATGGTCGTAGCTCCAATAGCCCGCGGACTGCCACGTCGAGACGCAAGCAGTGACCTTCTGCTGGTCGCATGCCGGGTCCCTCGGGATAGGCGGCACCCCAATCGCCGAAGCCGCCGAGCTGAATATCATGGCGCCCGCGAACATCATCGACGCCGCCAGCGCCGTCTTCTTCCTCAGGTTGAGATTCCTGGACATCGTCCTTCTCCCACGGTTCGCCGGAAAACCGCCCGCGCGACTCGCTCGAACGATCGGCCCGGCCCCGCAACGATACGCCTGCGCCCGGGTTCGAACGACGACGATTGGGTCCGAATGCGTTCAAATTACCCGTCTCCCTGCAGGGGAGAGGGAGGGTGAGGGCCTGAGCCGGCGAGGCCATGCCCTCACCCTGGCGAACTTCGCCCGCCTGTCCCTCTCCCCTTCAGGGAGAGGGAGCCCCAGTCACCAGGGCATCTCGGGCTTGATGGCGCCGTCGACGGCCCGAGGGTCGTACCCGCACAGATAGCCGTAGCTCGGAGGGCATTTGTAGCACAGCTCCAGCCTGACGCAGTCAGCATAGGTCGGGTAGCCGAGGTCCTGCCAGAAGACGACGCATCCGTCCGTGACCCGCTGGTCGCACACCGGGTCCCTCTGGCCCCACCCCGGCGGCACCGCGAAGGCGGCCGTGCTGATCGTGGCGCACGCGAGCGCCAGCGCCATTTTCTTCTTCAAGCCGAGATTCCTGATCATCCTCATTCTCCCACGGTTCGCCGGAATTCGCCTCGACTCGTTTCAAGGTCCGCCCGGCCCCGGAACGATATGCCCGCGCCGGGTTCCAAACGACGATTATTGGGTCCGAAACCGTCCAATTGGGCGTAAGCCGAGGACGATGACGGAGCGGATCGGTCACGGGGGTTAACGCTCCGAACCGTCATCCCAGCGCAGGCTGGGATCCCAGCGGGTGAAAGGCGCCGAGGTCTTCACCCGCTGGGCCCCCAGCCTTCGCCGGGGCGACGGTTATCCGGCGTGGGCTCTGCAATTCGAACGAAAATGCGGGGCCGCTGCGGGTCCGGCACATGCGCCGGGGGCGACACCCCCAACAAAGCGGGGATAAGTCGTGCCCTTTCCTTGCCGCGCTCTTCGGGCAAGGTTAACGTTCCCGGGTGCAGCAGCCCGTCCGTATCGCCCCGTCCATCCTCTCGGCCGATTTCGCCAGGCTCGGCGAGGAGGTGCGCGCCGTCGACCGGGCCGGGGCGGACTGGATCCACGTCGACGTGATGGACGGCCATTTCGTGCCCAACCTCACCATCGGCCCGGCGGTAGTGAAGGCGCTCCGGCTGCACAGCGCCAAGCCGTTCGACGTCCATCTGATGATCTCGCCCGCCGATCCCTTCCTGGAGGCGTTCGCCGAAGCGGGGGCGGACATCCTGACCGTCCATCCCGAAGCGGGGCCGCATCTCCATCGCACGCTCCAGGCGATCCGGGCGCTCGGCAAGCGCGCCGGGATCGCGCTCAATCCGGCCACCCCCGCCAAGATGCTCGACTACGTCCTCGAAGAGGTCGATCTGGTGCTGGTAATGAGCGTCAATCCCGGCTTCGGCGGGCAGGGATTCATCGAGAGCCAGCTGCGCAAGATTGAGGCGGTCCGCAAGCAGATCGACAAGCAGGGCCTTGCCGTCGATCTCGAAGTCGATGGCGGCATCGACTCCGGCACCGCGCGCCGGGCGATCGACGCGGGCGCGGACGTCCTGGTCGCCGGGACGGCGACTTTCCGCGGCGGCGCCGAGCGCTATGCGGCGAACATCGAGGCTCTTCGGAGATGAGCCTGCTCGAGAAGATCGATCCGCCCGAAAGCGACGAGATCGGGCCGGGCAAAAGGCTGATCCGGGTCGGCGGCGGCCAGGGCGTCTCGCTCGGCGAGCAGCTTTCCTCTCTTCTGCATCGATTGTCCTGGCGAACGCCTTTCCACGCCTTGCGCCTGCGCGGCCGCCATCCGCTCAAGCTGATCGCGGTGCCCAAGGACCCGGTGGCCGGGGACAAAGCCGCGGGCGAGTCGATCCTTGGCGGCCGCTTCGTTCGCCGAGGCGAGGAATTCGCCGTCGAAAGCCTCGATTTCAACGACCCCGCGCTGCCGGCGGACCTTTCCGAATATCTGCAGAGCTTCGAATGGCTGCGCGACCTCGCCGCCGCCGCGACTCGGGAGCGCGGCGCCAAGCTCGGCGAGAAGCTGGTCCAGAAATGGCTGGCCGCGCATGCCGAGACGGTCGCCGAACCCGCCTGGCGCGCCGATCTGTGGGGGCGCCGGATCCTCTTCTGGACGGCCTACGCGCCCTACATCCTTTCGAGCCGCGACTCCGCCTATCGCGCGTTGCTCCTCAACACGCTCTCGAGGGGCGCCCGCCATCTCGACAAGGCCGCGGAGAAAGCGCGCCCCGGCCTTGCCCGGATCACCGCCTGGGCGGGCGTGATCGCCGCCGCCCTGATCGTCCAGGGCGGCTCCCCACGGCTCGGCCGCGGCGAGGCGGGCCTGCTCAGGGCGCTCGCCGCCTCGCTCCACGACGACGGCGGTCTCGTCAGCCGATCGCCCGACGAGCAGCTCAGGCTGGTCGAGCTGCTCGCCCAGCTTCGGGCGGTCTATTATGCCGGCGACCGTGAGATGCCCGAGGCCGTGGCCGACGCTTTGTCCGGAGCGGTGGGGGTCCTGCTCGGGGTCACGCATGGCGACGAGGCGCTGTCGAGCTGGCAAAGCGGGAACATGGCTTCAAAGCGGCGGATCGCCGCCGCCGTCGAAGGCAGCGGATTGAGGGTGCGCCCGCTCCGCCAGCCGCGCGGATGGGGCTATCAGAGGCTCGAAGCCAAGAGCGTGATCGCCTTGTTCGATGCCGCGCCCCCTCCGCCCAGCCGAGCGCTCGCCGGCGGCTGCGCCTCCACCCTCGCCTTCGAGCTTTCGGAAGGGGCCAACCGGCTCGTCGTCAATTGCGGCGGCCCGGGCTCGGCGGCGGGCGCCTTGCCCGCCGACCTCGTTCACGCGCTCAGGAGCAGCGCCGCCCATTCGACCCTGACCCTGGGCGACCGCAACTCGACCGCGGTCCATGACGACGGCAGCCTCGGCAAGGGCGTCGGCCAGGTCGAGCTGGTGCGCGACGAAACGGCGGGCGTGGTCATGGTCGAGGCCAGCCACGATGGCTACGTCCGCCGCTTCGGCCTCGTCCATCAGCGCCAGCTCGTCCTCGCCGCCGACGGGCGCGAGCTTCGCGGCCAGGATATGCTCATCGTCCAGGGCCGCCGCCGCCGCTCCGAGCCGATTCCCTACGCGGTCCGGTTCCATCTCCACCCGGACGTCGAGGCGGCGACCACGGCGGACGGCCAGGGCGCCCTGCTCAGGGTCCGCGGCCGGACCGTCTGGCAGTTCCGCTGCCGCGGCGGCCTGCTCGCCATCGAGGACAGCCTGTGGATCGACGGCGATGCCCGGCTTCGCGAGACGTCGCAGCTCGTGATCGGGGGGGAGAGCCCGCCGGATGGCGCCGCCATCGCCTGGATCTTCCGCCGCGCGGGGTAGGAGAGTACTTTGCAAAACAAAGTGAAGGTAGGCCGGGCCTTGCTCTCGGTGTCGGACAAGACCGGCCTCGTCGAGCTCGCGAGGGTGCTGGCCGGACGCGGAGTCGAGCTGGTCTCCACGGGCGGCACCGCCAGGGCGTTGCGCGAGGCCGGGCTCGAGGTGAAGGACGTCTCCGACCTCACCGGCTTTCCGGAGATGATGGACGGGCGGGTGAAGACTTTGCATCCCAAAATCCATGGCGGCCTCCTCGCCGTGCGCGACGATCCGGACCATGCGGCGGCGATGGCGGAGCACGATATCGGGGCGATCGACCTCGTCGTCGTCAACCTCTACCCCTTCGCCGAGACCGTGGCCCGAGGCGCGCCGCGTGACGAGATCATCGAGAATGTGGACATAGGGGGCCCCTCGATGGTGCGCTCGGCCGCAAAGAACCATCGATTCGTGGCGATTTGTGTCGATCCCGGCGACTATTCTCAACTTGTCTCCGCTCTGGAATCGGATGACGGCACGACGTCACTCGAATTCCGCAAGTATCTGGCGGCAAAGGCGTTTGCCGCGACGGCAGCTTATGATTCGGCGATCGCCCAATGGTTCGCCTTCGCCGACCAGGGCCTGAAATTCCCCGAAACCCTCCCACTCACCCTGAAGCGAGGTAACACCCTGCGCTACGGCGAGAATCCCCATCAGGAAGCGGCGCTCTACCTGCCGGCGGGACCCCATGGCCGAGGCATCGCCCAGGCCGAACAGGTCCAGGGCAAAGCGCTCAGCTACAACAATTTCAACGATTCCGACGCGGCGCTCGAGCTGGTCTCCGAATTCCGGGGGGGCGAGGCGGCCTGCGTCATCGTCAAGCATGCCAATCCGTGCGGGGTGGCGGTCGGCGCCGGCCTGGTGCAGGCTTATGAGGCCGCCTTCGCCGGCGACACCGTCTCCGCCTTCGGCGGGATCATCGCGGTCAACCGGACGATCGACGAAGCGGCGGCCGAGGCGATGACCCGGATCTTCACCGAGGTCGTGATCGCCCCCGACGCCGACGAGGCAGCCCGGGCGATCTTCGCGCGCAAGAAGAACCTCCGGCTCCTCCTCACCGGCGACCTTCCGGATCCGGCCCGGCCGGGGCTGGTCCTGAAGTCGATCACCGGAGGCTATCTGCTCCAGTCGCGCGACAACGGCCGGATCGGGCGCGAGCAGCTGGAGGTGGTCACGCGGCGGCACCCCACCCAGCGGGAGCTCGCCGACTGCCTGTTCGCCTGGACCGTGGCCAAGCACGTCAAGTCCAACGCCATCGTCTACGCCAGGGACGGCGCCACCGCCGGAATCGGTGCCGGCCAGATGAACCGGCTCGAATCCGCCCGGATCGCCGCCTGGAAGGCGCGCGACGCCGCTGAGAAGGCCGGCTGGACCGAGGCTAGGACGATCGGCTCGGCGGTCGCTTCGGACGCCTTCTTCCCCTTCGCCGACGGGCTTCTCGCCGCGGTCGAGGCGGGCGCGACGGCCGTGATCCAGCCCGGCGGCTCGATCCGCGACGACGAGGTCATCGCCGCCGCCGACGATGCGGGCCTGGCCATGGTCTTCACGGGAATGCGCCACTTCCGCCATTAAGCGGGCGGCGGAAGCTCCGGGCTCTCGTCCTTCTTCAGCCGGAACAGGACCCGGTCATCATGGGTGAAGCCCCTCAGCCAGACGACGATCCCGAACGTCGCCAGGATGGCGGGGATGCCGAGCGCAAGCTCGATCCATTCGAGGGACTGGGGAAGCATCGTGAACAGCTGTCCCACCAGCACCGCGGCCGCCGCGGCCCAGACCAGGGGCCAGCGCCAGCCCTGGACCGGAGCCTCGAGGAGCCGGCCCAGAAGGCGCGCCTTGAGGATCGATGCCAGTCCGAGCGCGAGCATGAGCGCCGCCGCGGCGCTGGCGGCCTGATAGGCCTGGACGCTTTCCGGCCGAAGCGGCAGCAGCTTCACGCCTTGGATGAAGAGCAGGGTCAGCGCCGCCTGGACGGCGATCATCAGGGTGGAGATCATCAAATTGCGGTGGCGTGCGACATAGACGAGCGCGCCTTCCGAGACGGCGGCGGTGGCCGCCACCACCTCCGCGGCGAGCAGGAAGGCGAGAGCGGCGGTACCGCCGACGAAGGCCGCCCCGACCATGCCCATCACCGCCTCGCCGGGGATTCCCAAAGCGAGCGCGATCCCGGCCTGGGCGGCGATCACCCAGAAGCCGACCTGCCGAACCTGCTTCGCCACCGCCCGCCGGTCCCCCTCGGCCAGCTTCTGGGTGATGACCGGTGCCAGGATCGGATCGAAGCTCGTCTTCAGTTTCTGGGGCAGCGACGCGACCTGCTGGCCGACGTAATACACCCCCACCCAATACGGCGCCACGAACAACCCGAGGATGGCGATGTCGAGCCGGCGCGAGCCCCATTCGATCGCGTCGGCGGCGGCGAGCGGGACGTTCAGGCGGGCGACGTAGAGGAGCTTGGCCGGGTTCGGTTTCCACTGCGGCGGCAGGCCGTAGCTTCGGTAGAGGGGCCAAAGCGACGCCACCATCCCGGCGGTCACCGAAATGACGTAAGCGATGATGAGGCCGTCGCGGGAGCGGGTGCCGTCCTCCGCGGCGGGGAAGATCAGGACGCACACGCCCGCGGCGATGCTGATCGTCCACGGCTCGACGATCGCCCGCGCCCGTACCGTCGCCCCTATGTCGTGGCGATAGGCCAAGGCGGCCAGGGCGACGTCGGCGCCGGCGATCCCGAAGATCACCATCGGCAGAAGCCAGTCGGCGCCATGGATTCCGCCCGCCGGAAACATCGCCTGGGGGAAGAGCATGAGGAGGGTGGTGAACAGGGCGGAGGCGATGAAGGCGGCGAGGATCGCGTCGGTGACGACGCAGCTGTGCGGCTGGTCCGTCGTCGAGAGCTGCTGGGCGAGACCGCGCTTGAGGCCGAGGGTGGCGAGCTGGGCCGCGAACTCCATGACGATGACCGCATAAGCGAAGGCGCCGAGCGCTTCCGGGCCGTAAAGCCGGCCGGCGATGAACAGGAACGGCAGCCGAGCGGCGAGCCGGATCAGGAAACCGAAGAAGTTGGTCCTCCCGCCCCGGGCGAGGACGGCGATATCCTCTCCGCCCCCGGGCGGGGCCGCGCTCAATGCGCGGCGCCCCAGTTCGGACCGGTGCCGATATCCACTCCGAGCGGGACGCTGAGCGTGACCGCAGGCTCCGCCGCCCGCTCCATGACCCCGCGGATGACCGCGCTCGCCGGCTGAACGTCGCCCTCGGGCACCTCGAAGACGAGCTCGTCATGGACCTGCATCAGCATCCGCACCGAGCCCAGTCCCGCTCGCTCCAGCGCCGGGCACATCCGGACCATCGCCCGCTTGATGATGTCGGCGCTGGTGCCCTGGATCGGCGCGTTGACCGCGGCCCGCTCGGCGCCCTGGCGCTCGTGCTGGGTCTTGCTTCGGATCATCGGGAAGTGGGTCTTGCGGCCGAACAGGGTGGTGGTGAAGCCCGTCTCCCGCACCCCTTCCAAGGTCGAATGGATATAATCCCGGATCCCGGGGAAGCGCTCGAAATAGCGGTCGATCATCGCCTGGGCCTCGTCCGCGGTGATCGAAAGGCGGCCGGCCAGGCCCCAGCGCGAGATTCCGTAGAGGATGGCGAAGTTGATCGTCTTGGCGCTCGCTCGGGTGTCGCGGGTGACCTCGCCGAACAATTCCTGGGCGGTCAGGCTGTGGATGTCGGCCCCTTCCGAAAAGGCCGCCTTGAGCTGCGGCACGTCGGCCATATGGGCGGCAAGCCGAAGCTCGATCTGGCTGTAATCCGCCGCGAGCATGACGAAGCCCGGTTCGGCGACGAAGGCGTCGCGGATCCTTCGGCCGATCTCGGTCCGGATCGGGATGTTCTGGAGATTCGGGTCGGTCGAGGAGAGCCGGCCGGTCTGGGCGCCGGACAGCGAATAGCTGGTGTGGACCCGCCCCGTTTCCTTGTTGATCTGCTGCTGAAGGGCGTCGGTATAGGTCGATTTGAGCTTCGAGAGCTGGCGCCACTCGAGCACGAGCGCCGCGATCGGGACCCCTTCTCGGGACAGTCGCTCGAGCTCGTTGACGTCGGTCGACCAGGTTCCGGACTTGCCCTTGCGGCCGCCCTTCAGACCCATCTTGCCGAACAATATTTCGCCCAGCTGCTGGGGACTGCCGATGGTGAACTGGCAGCCGGCCTCGCCGCAGACTTTCTCCTCCAAAGCGACGATCTGGGTCTGGAATTCCTGGCTGAGCTTGTTCAGCTCCTCGCGGTCGACCTTGACGCCTTCCCGCTCCATCCGGGCCACCACGGGGACAAGCGGCCGGTCGACCATCTCGTAGATGCGGGCCACGCGCTCGTGCGGCAGCCGGGTCTTGAAGCGGGTCCAGAGGCGAAGGGTCACGTCCGCGTCTTCGGCGGCATATTCGGTCGCCCGGTCGAGCGGAACCTGGTTGAACTTGATCTGCTTCTGGCCCGATCCGCAAACGTCCTTGAAGGCGATGCAATCGTGGTCGAGATGCTTCTTCGCCAGATCGTCCATCGAATGGCTGTTGAGGCCGCCCGCGTCGAGGTTGAAGCTCATCACCAGGCTGTCGTCGACCGGGGCGACCTTGATCCCTCGGCGGTCGAAGACGATCCAATCGAACTTGAAATTGTGGCCGACCTTGAGGATGGCGGGATCTTCGAGGAGCGGCTTCAGCTTCGCGAGCGCGACCTGCGCCGAAATCTGGTCCGGACGCTCCGACAGCAGGTCGTGGCCGCCATGCTCGAGCGGGATGTAGCAGGCCTTGCCGCATTCGGTGGCGAGGCTGATCCCGACCAGATTGGCGGTGACGCAGTCATAGCCGTCGGTCTCGGTGTCCACCGCGACCAGGCCGTTCCGGGCCGCTTCGGCGATCCACGCGTCGAGCACCGCCGGATCCGTCACCGTGACGTAGGCGGAGCGATCGATCTTCGGTTCCGGCCGAACCTCGCGCTGCACCGGCGCGGCGCTGTCGCTCGGCGCCCTGACCTGGGAAGTGCCGTTAAGTCGGGAGAGCAGGGACTTGAAGCCCTGCTCTTCCAGGAACTCGCGGAGCGGAACGTCCGGAATGCCCTTCATCTCGAGATCCTCGAGCGGCTCGGGCAGCGGCGAATCGCAGACCAGCCGGACGAGCTCGCGCGACATCCGGGCGGCGTCGGCATGGTCGATCAGATTCTGCCTGAGCTTGGGCTTCTTGATCTCGTCGGCATGGGCGAGGACGGTCTCGACGTCGCCATATTGCTGGATGAGCAAAGCCGCCGTCTTCGGCCCGACTCCGGGGACCCCGGGGATGTTGTCGACGCTGTCGCCCATCAGCGCCAGCACCTCGCCCAATTGCTCGGGCGGCACCCCGAACTTCTCGATCACATAGTCTCGGCCGATCCGGCGCTCGTTCATCGTGTCGTAGAGGTCGAGCCTGCCGTCCTCGACGAGCTGCATAAGATCCTTGTCCGACGACACGATGGTGACCCGCCAGCCCGCTGCCAGCGCCGCCTTGGAATAGCAGGCGATGATGTCGTCCGCCTCGAGCCCTTCCTCCTCGATGCAGGGCAAGGAGAAGGCCCGGGTGGCGTCGCGGATCAACGGGAATTGGGGGACGAGGTCGGGCGGCGGCGGCGGCCTTTGCGCCTTATAGCCTTCGTACATGTCGTTTCGGAACGTATGCGAGCCGGCGTCGAAGATGACGGCGAGGTGGGTCGGGCCCTCCTCCTTGTGAAGGCTCTCGGCGAGCTTCCAGAGCATCGTCGTATAGCCGTAGACGGCGCCGACATTGAGCCCGTGCCGGTTGGTCAGCGGCGGCAGCCGGTGATAGGCGCGGAAGATGTAGCTGGACCCGTCGACGAGATAGAGATGTGGCATGGCGAGCGGTCTAGCGCAGGCAAGCCTTCCCGTCATCCCGGCGAAAGCCGGGACCTCAGGACAAGGAGTCACGGTGGGCCTCCCCGAGGTCCCGGCTTTCGCCGGGATGACGGGTGACAGCGATTCTACGGTCTGGGATTCGTTAACCATGCTGCGCTAGCCTGGGCGCATGAGTCGCTGGCCCTTCCTCCCTGCCGCTGTGGCATTGCTCGCCGCGCCCGCCGGTGCGGCGCCGTTCAAGCCGACCCGGATATCGGTCGCGGTGCGCGGCAGCGGGCCCGACGTGATCCTGATCCCCGGCCTCGCTTCGTCGCGGGGGGTCTGGAACGGCACCGTCGCCGCCGTCCCGGGCTATCGCTACCACCTCGTCCAGGTCGCCGGCTTCGCGGGCACGCCCGCCGCCGGCAACGGAGCCGGACGGGTCGCGGCGCCGGTCGCCGACGAGATCGCCCGCTACATTGCCGCCAACCGCCTCGGCCGGCCGGCGATCGTCGGCCATTCGATGGGCGGCTCGATCGCGATGATGATCGGCGCCCGCCATCCCGAGATCGCCGGCCGGGTCATGGTGGTCGACATGCTTCCTTCACCGGTCCGCCCGTTGGGGGTTCCCCCCGCTGCCGTGAAACCGCTGGCGAAGCTGATCGGCGGCGAGATGGCCGGTGCCGGCCGCCTCCGGCGCGACCTCAAGTCGCTGGTCGGACGGTTCGGCAATTCCCACTGGCTGGAGAGCCGCAACGACACCGGAGTCGTCGGCCGCTCCATGGCGGAGCTGATCGCGACCGATCTGGCTCCCGAGCTGCGCCTGATCCGAGCCCCGCTGACCGTGGTCTATGCCTGCTCGGCGACGCTCCGCTACGCCTGCAATTCGGTAAGCCGGGCCTATGCCTCCGCTTATTCGAGGCGGCCCGGCACCCGGCTCGTCCGGATCGACCGAAGCGGCCATACGATCATGTGGGACCAGCCGGCCGCCTTCCAGGCCGCCTTCCGGACCTTCCTGGCCGATCGCTAGCGCCGGGCAGGGCAAGGCCACAATCCGGGGACACAATACCTATTTCCCCGCCATTAAGTATTGTGTCCCCGAATTAGCTCCCGGCGAGTAAGGCGAGGTTCAACCCGGCGTCCGTAGCGACTGCGCCATGAAATGGCCGATCCTCCTCGCCCCCGCTCTGGGCCTCGCCTGCGTCGGAGCCGCGCCGCCGCTGCCGCCGACCGCGCCCTCCGCCGCCAGGCCGTTCGCGCCGGCCCGCTTCTCGGTCGTGGTCCAGGGGACCGGCCCGGACGTCATCCTCATTCCCGGTCTGACCGGCTCTCGCGACGTCTGGAGGGGGAGCGCCGCGGCGGTTCCGGGCTATCGCTACCATCTCGTCCAGGTCGCGGGCTTCGCGAACACGCCGGTCCGAGGCAATGCTCGGGGCGAGGTCGTCGCTCCGCTGGCCGAGGAAGTCGCCCGCTACATAAGCTCGCGAGGGCTTCGCCGGCCGGCGATCGTCGGCCATTCGATGGGCGGAACGGTCGCGATGATGGTCGCCGCCCGCCACCCCGGCCTCGCCGGCAAGGTGATGGTCGTCGACATGCTGCCCCAGCCGGCCGGAATCCTCGGCGGCGACGCCGCCGGGATGCGCGGCCTCGCCGACAGCCTGCGCGACCTCGGCTCGACCCCGGGCGGCCGGCGCCTGGTCGAATCGGCGATCCGCCTGTTCGGCAATCCCGAGGGCGGCGCCGATCCCGACGTCACCGCCCGAGCGACCCACGAGCTCGCGCTGACCGACCTGACCCCGGAGCTGCCGCGGATCGCGGCGCCGCTGACCGTGGTCTACGCCAGCCCCGACCCGAGCCGCCGCGCCGCCGAGGACGCTCGTTACCGGGCGGCCTATGCGCTCAAGCGCGGGGTCAGGCTCGTTCGAGTCGACGATAGCGGCCACATGATCATGTACGACCAGCCGGCCCGGTTCGGGGCGGAGCTGAAGAGGTTTCTGGCTGATTAGCGTCATCCCCGCGAAAGCGGGACTGACGGCGGCCTTCCTAAGGCACCAGCACCGTATCGACCGCGTCGGGCAGCAGCTCCGGATAATCGAGCGTGTAGTGGAGCCCCCGGCTCTCCTTCCGGGCGAGGGCGGAGCGGACGATCAGCTCGGCGACCTCGACGAGGTTTCTCAATTCCACCAGGTCGGCCGTCACCCGGAAGTGGCGGTAATAATCGTGGGTTTCCTGGCGCAGCAGGTTTATCCGGTTCAGGGCCCGTTCCAGCCTCTTGGTGGTCCGGACGATCCCGACATAATCCCACATGAAGCGGCGGATCTCGCTCCAATTGTGGTGGACGACGACCTCCTCGTCGGAATCGGTGACCCGGCTTTCGTCCCACGGACGGATCGCCGCCGGCGGCGGCAGATCGGCCCAGCTCCCGTTGATATGCTCGGCGGCCGCGACCCCGAAGACGAGGCATTCGAGGACCGAGTTGGAGGCCAGGCGGTTGGCGCCGTGGAGGCCCGACATGGTCACTTCGCCGGCGGCGTACAATCCTTCCGCGTCGGTCCGGCCGTCGAGGTCGGTGATCACGCCGCCGCACGTATAATGGGCGGCCGGGACGACCGGGATCGGCTCCCGGGTGATGTCGATCCCGATGTCGGGCTGGGCGAGCCGGGCGGCGATGTTCGGGAAATGCTCGCGGATGTAATCCGGCTCGCGGTGGCTGATGTCGAGATGGACGTAATCGAGGCCGAGGCGCTTCAATTCATGGTCGATGGCGCGGGCGACGATATCGCGCGGCGCCAGCTCCTCGCGCGGGTCGAAGCGCTTCATGAAGCGGCGACCGCCGCCCTTCACGCCGGGGGGCAGCTTGAGCCTGCCGCCCTCGCCGCGCATCGCCTCGGTGATCAGGAAGTTCTTGACGTCATGGTGGTAGAGGCAGGTCGGGTGGAACTGGTTGAACTCCATGTTCGCCACCCGGCAGCCGGCCCGCCAGGCCATGGCGATGCCGTCTCCGGTCGAGCCGCGCGGATTGGTCGAATAGAGCCAGGCTCGGCTGGCGCCGCCGCTGGCGAGAATGGTGGCCCGGCCGGTGAACAGCTCGACCCGGCCGGTCTCCCGGTTGAGCGCATAGACCCCCCGGACCCGTCCGTCCTCCTTGCCGGCGACGGTGTGGCGGCCGGTGACGAGATCGATGGCGACCCGGTCCGGGATCAGCTCGATATTGGGATGCTCCGCCGCCGCGGCCTCGAGGGCCTGCTGAACCGCCCAGCCGGTGGCGTCGGCGACATGGACGATCCGGCGGTGGCTGTGGCCGCCCTCGCGGGTCAGGTGCCAGCCCGCTTCCTCGCCTTTGTTGAACGGCACGCCCAGCGCGGCCAGCCGCTCGATGGCGGCGGGAGCGCTCTCGACGACGAACTCGACCGTCTCGCGCCGGTTGAGGCCGGCGCCGGCCCCGATCGTGTCCTCGATATGGCTCTCGAACGTGTCGCCGGGCTCCAGCACCGCGGCGATCCCGCCCTGGGCGAGCGCGGTCGAGCCCGAGGAGAGACCGCCCTTGGCGAGGACCGCGACCTTGAGCGTCGGCGCGAGCGTGAGCGCCGCCGACAGGCCGGCGGCACCGGAGCCGATGATCACGACATCGAAGGCGTGGGTGGTATCGCTCACGGAGATATTCCAAACCGTTCGGGCTGGGCTTGTCGAAGCCGTCTCCTTCCCTTTTCCCGGGGAGAGAGAAAGAAGGAAGGCCCTTCGACAGGCTCAGGGGGAACGGCGTTGTTCATGGCCCCTTGCGCCTCATCCCGCCGCATCGGACGCTCGGGTCAGATTCAGGAAAACGTCCTCCAGATCCGCTTCGCGGGTCGAGACGTCGACGATCCCGAGACCGTCGCGCTGCAAGGCGGCGAGCACTTCGCCGGCATTCACCTTATCCTTGCGGTAGGTGATGGCGAGGGTACGCTCGCCGATCAGTTCGATCTTCTCGAAGCAGCCGGCGTCGGGAAGGGTGGCGATATCCCGGTCGACGGTGACCTCGACCGCTTTCTCCTGTGCCATCCCGACCAGCGTCCGGGTGGTCTCGTTGGCGATCAGGCGGCCGTGGTTGATGATCGCGATCCGGTCGCAAAGCTTCTCCGCTTCCTCCAGATAATGGGTGGTGAGGACGATCGTGACGCCTTCCGAATTGAGCTTCCGGACATAGGCCCAGAGCTGCTGGCGAAGCTCGATGTCGACCCCCGCGGTCGGCTCGTCGAGGACGAGGATCGGCGGGGAATGGACCATCGCCTTGGCGACCAGCAGGCGGCGCTTCATTCCGCCCGACAGGGTCCGCGCATAAGCGTCCGCCTTGTCCTCCAGCCGCACCGCCCGAAGCAGCTCGGCCGTCCGGCGGCGCTCCTTCGGGACGCCGTAGAGGCCGGCGGTGATCTCGAGCGTCTCCCGGGGGGTGAAGAAGGGGTCGAAGACCAGCTCCTGGGGAACGATTCCGATCGAGGCCTTGGCGTTGCGCGGGTGCTTCTCCACATCGAAGCCCCAAATGGTCACTCGGCCGCCGCTCTTGTTCACCAGCCCGGCGAGAATGTTGATCAGGGTCGACTTGCCCGCGCCATTCGGGCCGAGCAACCCGAATATCTCTCCCTGCGGTACCTCGAGGCTGACGCCGTCCAGCGCCCTCTTGCCGCCGGCATAGATTTTTTCGAGCGCGACGATGGAGATTGCGGCGGCGGTCATCGCCGCGCTTTAGCGAGGCGGAGCGGCAAAGCATAGGATTCAGCCGTCGCCCCGGCGCAGGCCGGGGCCCCGGGGGGTGAAGGGCGCAGCGCATTGTCTCGCTGGGGTCCCAGCCTTCGCTGCGACGACGGCAACTTGAATATTGACTCAGGTTTCAGCTTAGCGCATGATGGCGTCCAGGCCGTATCGAGACTCCGCGAAGGAGCGCGCGGCCGGGGGAGAGGGATTGAGGCACTTCACGGCATCGGACGGCGCGCGCATCGCTTACTCGGACGCAGGCGAGGGCCGCCCGCTATTGCTCCTCCATGGGCTGATGGCCGATTCCGGGTTCTTCGAGCGGCAGCAGCCGCTTGCCGAAGCGTTCAGAGTGATCGCCGTCGACCTCAGGGGCCACGGCCGATCGCCGGCCGGGCCCGTGCCGCCGACGATCGAGATACTCGCCGAAGATGTGACCGGCCTTGCCCGGGCGCTAGAGCTGGACGGAGCGGTGGGGGTGGGCTGGTCGCTCGGCGCGGCGGTGCTTTGGCGAGTGCTGGCCGGGCCGGCCTCGCGGCAATTCGCGGGCGCCGTGGTGGTCGACATGACCCCCCGGGTACTGAACGACCAGGATTGGGACCTCGGCCTGTCGCGGGAGACCTGCGAAGCGCGCAGCCAGGCGATCCGCGGCGATTTCCCCGCCTTCGCGGCCGCCGCGGGGCGGGCCATCTTCGCCTCGCCGGGCGCCGAGGCCGACCTTGCCGCCGCCGCTTTCGCCGCCAACGACCCCGCCGCCATCGGCGCCTTATGGAAATCCCTGGTGGAGGAAGATTTCAGGCCCTTGCTGCCCACGATCCGGCAGCCGACGCTCGTCGTCCACGGCGCCCACAGCCACCTCTACGGCGCCGACACCGCCGGTCACCTCGTCGCAGCCCTGCCCGAGGCTCGCGGAGTCGCCTTCGACCGCTCGGGCCATGCGCCGCATCTCGAGCAGCCCGATCTGTTCAACGCCACTCTTCGCGAATTCGCGGCCACTTTGCCGCCAGTCCGTCAATCCGAAACCATCGTCTAGATCGTCTAGAATGCCAGGAGACACCGCCATGACCCGTAGCCGCACCCTGACCGCCCTGAGGCTCGGCGCCGCCGTCGCCGCGCTCGCCGCCATCCCGGCCCCGCTCTGCGCGCAGACCGACGAGGAAGCCGCCGCCGCCGCCAACGCGGCGCTCGACGAGTCCGCGACCGCGGGACCGGTCGAGGATCCCGACATCGTCGTCACCGCCCGCCGCCGCGCGGAGAACCTCCAGGACGTCCCGATCGCCGTCACCGCTTATTCGGGCGAGGCGCTCGAGCGGGCCGGGGCGACCGACATCACCGACCTCTCCGACACCACTCCGAACGTCACCATCGAGACGTCGCGCGGCACCAACACCACGCTCACCGCCTTCATCCGCGGAGTCGGCCAGCAGGATCCGGTCGCCGGCTTCGAGGCCGGCGTCGGCCTCTATCTCGACGACGTCTATCTCAACCGTCCGCAGGCGGCGGTGCTGGACATTTACGACGTCGAGCGGATCGAGGTGCTGCGCGGACCGCAGGGCACGCTCTACGGCCGCAACACGATCGGCGGAGCGATCAAATATGTCACTCGCCGGCTTTCCGAGGTGCCGACCTTCCGAGCCCGCGCCAATCTCGGCACCTACCGGCAGGCGGACCTCATCCTGTCGGCGAGCACGCCCGTCGCGGACGGGGTCAAGATCGGCGGGTCGGTCGCCCGGCTGACCCGCCAGGGCTTCGGCGACAATCTCACCACCGGCCAGGAGAATTACAATCGCGACCTCTGGGCGGCGCGCGCCACGGTCGAGCTCGACCCGGCGGACGGGATCTCAATCCGCTTTTCCGGCGATTACACCAAGGACAACAGCAATCCGCGCGGCGGCCACCGGCTGATCCCCGGGCTGATCTCGGGGGCGCCCGTCCTCGACGACGTCTACGATTCCCGCGGCGCCCTCGTGTCCCCAAAGCAGGAGATCAAGGCCTATGGCGGAGCGGCCCATGTCGACATCGAAGTGTCCGACGCGGTCTCGCTTCGCAACATCATGGCCTATCGCCGCGACCGGTCGGCGACCCCGATCGACTTCGAGGGTCTGCCGGCGGCGGACGTCGACGTTCCCGCAATCTACCGCAACCGGCAATTCTCCAACGAATTCCAGATCCTGCTCGACAGCGGCCCGCTCAAGGGCGTCCTCGGCGTCTATTATCTGAACGCCAACGCCAACAACATCTTCGACGTGGTGCTGGCGACCACCGGCGCCGTGATCGGGGTCCCCGGCTTCACCGCCTCGACCATCGGCAACGTCGATACCCGGACCTGGGCCGCGTTCGCGGACTTCACCTACGACATCAGCGATGTGATCCATCTCTCGGTCGGCGGCCGCTACACGACCGACAAGCGGACCGCGACCGTGATTCGCAAGAACTTGGCCGGCGGCGCCTCGCCGGAGCTGGGCGGCGCCGGGGTCCAATTGGGCCCGCTCACCTCCAACTTCACCGGGTCGGAGACGTTCAATCAGTTCACTCCGCGCGCCTCGATCAGCTTCACTCCGGACGAGAACAACAATATCTACGCGAGCTATTCGAAAGGCTTCAAGGGCGGCGGCTTCGACCCTCGAGGACTTTCGACGGCGGCGCCCGACCTCAACGGAAACGGAATCCGCGAGGCGACCGAGATTTTCGATTACTTCCTGTTCGAGCCGGAGCAGGTCACCAGCTACGAGATCGGCTACAAGGCGTCGTTCCTCGACCGCCGCCTGAGGCTCGCCGTCGCCGGCTTCTATGCCGATTATAAGGACGTGCAGGTGCCGGGTTCGGTCGGCGCCATCGTCAACGGCATTCCGACCTTCGTGGGGGTCACCACCAACGCCGGCAAGGCGACCTTCAAGGGGGTCGAGGTCGAAGCCCTGGCGACCCTGTTCCGAGGCGGCGACGGATCGCGCCTGAACTTCGCGGGCACGCTCGGCTATCTCGACGCCCAATATGACGAGTTCATCACCAACGTCGCCAATTTCGACGCCAACGGCAATCCGGCGCCGGGGGCGGCCCGTCCGATCGACGTCGCCGATTTCCGCCGGATCCAGAATACGCCCAAATGGACGGTGTCGGGAACGCTCGATTATTCGACCAGGATGATGGGCGGCGAGATCAACGCGTCGACCACGGTTTCCTACCGGAGCAAGACCTTCCAGTTCGAGACACCGAGCCCCTTCCTCGATCAGGAGGGCTACGCTTTGTTCGACGCCAGCCTGGTCTGGACGAGCGCCGACGACCGCTTCACAATCGGCCTCCACGGCAAGAATTTGACGGACAAGCAATATATCACGTCCGGCTATCAGTTCCTCAACGTCAACCCGGTGACGGGCGCGCCGGTCCTGTCGGTCGCGCCGGCGTCCCCGGTCTTCGGGCAGCCCGGGGTATCGCCGTCGCTGGGCCGCGAGGGCGTGGTCAACACCTATTACGGAAATCCCAGGCAGGTCTTCCTCAGCCTCGGGGTGAAGTTCTAGGCGATGAAGCAAGAGCGGGGCCCGTTCATCCCTCTCCCGTAAGAACGGGAGAGGAAGTAGAAGGCAGCCGATGTCGACACGTCCCAATAGTCTGAGCGAGCCATCCGCCTCCCCCGGCGGCCGGGTCCTCGCGATCCTGCTCATCGCCTATATCTTCAACTTCATCGACCGGCAGATCATCGGCGTGCTCGCGGTGCCGATCAAGGCGGAGCTCGGGCTGTCGGATGGGCAGCTCGGGCTGATGGGCGGGATCGCCTTCGCGCTTTTCTATTCGGGGCTCGCCATCCCGATCGC
The DNA here is from genome assembly GCA_035629855.1 of Allosphingosinicella sp. GTDB lineage: Bacteria > Pseudomonadota > Alphaproteobacteria > Sphingomonadales > Sphingomonadaceae > Allosphingosinicella. The sequence goes on along the minus strand of DASQLT010000059.1, from coordinate 24,050 downwards.
CTGGCTCGCCGACCGCAAGAGCCGGGTCAACATCATCGCGGCTTCGGTGGCGCTGTGGAGCGCGTTCACCGCGCTTTGCGGGGTGGCGCAGAATTTCTGGCAATTGTTCCTGGCGCGGATGGGCGTCGGGATCGGCGAGGCCGGAGGCGTGGCGCCCTCCTACGCCCTGATCTCGGATTTCTACCCGAAGGAAAGGCGGGCCCGGGCGCTGGCCCTGTTCTCGCTCGGGATCCCGATCGGCTCGGCGCTCGGCGTTTTCTTCGGCGGCTGGATCGCGAGCCATCTCGACTGGCGCCACGCCTTCCTCATCGTCGGGCTCGCCGGCCTGCCCGCCGCCTTGCTGGTCAAGCTCGGAGTTCCCGAGCCGGTCCGCGGCGGCTTCGACACCGCCGACGGCCGGGCGAGCGAGCCGGCGCCGCCCTTCCTCCAGGTCGCCGCGACCCTGGCCGGCAAGCCCAGCTTCTGGCTGCTCTCGTTCGGCGCCGCCTCGGGCTCGATCCTCGGCTACGGCCTCATCTTCTGGCTTCCGAGCTTCTTCAGCCGGAGCTTCGGGCTCGATCTCGCCGAGGTCGGCGGGTTCTACGGGTCGATCGTCCTGATCGGAGGCGTGGCCGGCACCCTGCTCGGCGGCTGGATCGGCGACCGCGTCGGCGCGGCCAATCCCGGTGCCTATGCGCTCATCCCGGCGATCTGCTTCCTGATCGCCGCGCCCATCTTCGCCTTCGGCCTGTTCGCGCCGTCGCTCACGATCGGCTGGATCCTGTTCGCGATCGGACAGATGCTGGCGCTCGCCTGGCTCGGCCCGGTGATCGCCGCCGTCCAGCATATCGTCCCGCCCAACATGCGCGCGACCGCGTCGGCGAGCTTCCTGTTCATCAACAATCTGATCGGAATCGGCTTCGGAATCTTCTTCCTCGGCTTCATGTCGGACCGGATGGGGGCTGCGCACGGCGAGGATTCGCTTCGCTATTCGATCCTCTACGGCCTCGGCTTCTACGTCCTGAGCGCGCTCATCTACTTCCTCGCCTCGACCCGCCTGAAACGCGATTGGCACCGCGAATAAAAATTGGTGACAGTTACCAATTTCCCTCAACTTGAAGGTCGAGCCGAACGCCAATGGGAAATTGGTAACTGTCACCATTTTCTGCCGGCGTCCGTGCCTTTCCGCGTCCTCGAAGGGCGAGTCGCCTGTCGTCGATCTCACAATGTCGAGGAGACCGCGGAGTCCGCGTCCTCGGTCGTCCAAGGAGACAGTTGCAGAAATCCTGCATTTCACCCCGAAATTCGAGGCTTTATTGGCGCCGGGCGCTAAGCGCTTGGGATGGCACTCGGAGCTGGGGACCGGCGGTTGCGGGAGCGGGTTCCGGATTTTCCATCGGCGGTTTCGGCCGCCGCCTCGAGGAGGTTGGCCTGGAGGGCCTTGAGGCGGGCCGGGCCTTCGATCTTCTCGCCGGCGAGATCGGTCAGGTAGAAGACGTCGACGGCCCGCTCGCCATAGGTGGCGATGTGGGCGCTGTGGATCGCCGCCTTGGACTCGTAGAGGGCCCGGGCGAGGCCGCTGAGCAAGGCGGCGCGGTCGCGGGCGTTGATCTCGACGACGGTGTAGCGGCTCGACGCCTGGTTATCGACGAAGATGGCGGGCCGGATGGCGAAGGCCTCGGCGCGAAGCAGGGGCAGGGCCTTGGCCTCGAGCCGGTCCATCGCCGGCTCCTGCCCGTCGACCGCCCGAAGCACATTCTCCTCGAGCCGCTTCAGCTGGTGGCGGTCGGCGAACGGCTTGCCCTTGGCATCCTGAACGAGGAAATTGTCGACCGCCATGCCGTCGAGAGTGGTGTGGATCCGGGCGTCGATGATGTTGGCGCCGGCGAGGCTGATCGCGGCGCTGAGATGGTAGAAGAGGCCGGGCCGATCCTTGGCATAGACGCTCAGAAGGGTCGCTCCGCGCTCCTCCTCGACCGAGGCGGCGAGCGGCCGGGTCGTTGCCGGCGCCCGGTCCGAGCGATCCATCAGGGCGGCGTTCTTCTCGAGAACTCCGGCCGGCTCGGCCAGCCAGTAGCTGTCCGGCAGGCGCCAGGCGTGGCGGCCGAATCGGGCCTCGTCCCAGCCCAGCCGCTCCGCAAGCGCCGCCTGGGTGGCGGCGATCCGCTCGCTCCGGCCCTTCTGCTTGTGGCCGAGGCGAAGCGCTTCCTCGGCGGCGTCGAACAGTTCGCGAAGCAGCTGCCGCTTCCAGCCGTTCCAGACTCCGGGGCCCACCGCCTGGATGTCGACGACGGTGAGCATGAAGAGAAGGCGAAGCCGCTCGGGGCTCTTCACCCGGGCGGCGAAGTCCTGGATGGTCTGCGGGTCGGCGAGGTCGCGCTTGAAGGCGGTGGCCGACATGAAGAGATGCCAGCGCACCAGCCAGGCCACGGTCTCGGTCTCCGCCTCGTCGAGGCCGAGCCGCGGGCAGAGCGCCCGAGCCACGTCCGCGCCGAGCAGGCTGTGGTCGCCGCCGCGGCCCTTGGCGATGTCGTGGAGGAGGATTGCGGCGTAGAGGACCCGGCGCGAGGCGATGTGGCGGAACAAAGCGGTGGCGAGCGGGTGGTCCTCCTTGAGCTCGCCTTTCTCGATCCGGGAGAGCAGGCCGATCGCGCGGATGCTGTGCTCGTCGACGGTATAATGATGGTACATGTCGAACTGCATCTGGGCGACGACCCGTCCGAAATCGGGGACGAAGCGGCCGAACACGCCGGCTTCGTTCATCCATCTCAACACCGTCTCCGGATCTCGCGGGCTGGTCAGCACGTCGAGGAAGAGGGCATTGGCGCGCGGGTCGTCGCGCACTTCGTCGACCAGCTTGGAATCGCGGGCGGCGGCGCGCATCGCCTGGGGATGGATTTCGAGGCCGTAGAGGTCGGCGAGGGCGAAGAGCTGGAGGAGCCGGACCGGGTCCGCCCGGAAATAGTCGTCGTTCGGCAGGGCGAGCCGGCCGCGATCGAGAACGAAGCCTTCGAGGCGGCTCGGCCGGCGCCGGATCGTCGGAAGGCCGAAGCGCCCGCCTTTCCTGGCGAACTTCTCGTCGAGATGGGCGAGGAAGACCCCGGTCAGGTCGCCGACGGTTTTGGCGTGAAGGAAATAATGGCGCATGAAGCGCTCGACCGGCGGCTTGCCCGGCCGGTCGGCATAGCGCATCCGGCCGGCGATCTCCCGCTGATAGTCGAAGGTCAGGCGCTCTTCGGCGCGGCCGGCGACGCAGTGGAGGTGGCAGCGCACCGCCCACAGGAAGCGCTCGGAGCGCTGGAACTGGTGCAATTCGCTGGTTGAGAGGAGGCCGACCTCGACGAGATCGGCGACGCTTCGCACCTGATAGGCATATTTGCCGATCCAGAAGAGGGTGTGGAGGTCGCGAAGGCCGCCTTTGCCCTCCTTGACGTTGGGCTCGACGACATAGCGGCTGTCCCCCATCCGGCGGTGGCGGGCGTTGCGTTCCTCGAGCTTCTCGGTGACGAAGCTCTTCGCCTTGCCGGCGACCACCTCCTTCCAGAAGCGCCCCTGCACCTCGTCGAATAAGGGCTCGTCGCCCCACAGCCAGCGCGCCTCCAGCAAGGCGGTCCGGACGGTGTGGTCGGTCGTGGCCAGAGCGATCAGCTCGTCGACCGAGCGGGTCGCTGGGCCGAGCTTCAGGCCGAGGTCCCACAGCAGATAGAGGACGGCCTCGACCGCCTGCGCGGCCCAGCGGCCCGGCTTGGCCGGAGTGACGAAGGCGATGTCGATATCGGAATGGAGCGCCATCTCGCCGCGGCCGTAACCGCCGACGGCGAGCAGGAGCAGCCGGTCGGTCCGGCGCGGCGGGGGCAAAGCGGCGACCGAATGGTCGAAGGCCAAGCGGACGATCTGGTCGGTCAGGAAGGCATAAGCGGCCGCGGTCTCGCTGCCGGCATAGGGCTTGGCGTCCAGCCGGCGGCCTATCTCCGCCCGACCGGCGGCCAGCGCCCGCTTCAGGATCGCCGCCGCCGAATCGGGCGCCGATGCAAGCGAATCCGCCAGGGTTCGGCGGTCGACGATCGCGCGTTTGTCTGGGACCGAGGCGAAGCGGGCCGGCATCAGCCGTGGGAAGAAGACGTGGGGTCGGCGGCGAGCCGCTTGAGCCGGTAGACCAGCTCCAGTGCGTCGCGCGGGCTGAGCGAGTCGGCGTCGATCTCGGCGAGCGCCGACTGGAGCGGATCGGGCGCGGCTTCCTCCTGCTGGGCGGTGACCGCGAACAGGGGCAGATCGTCGAGTCCCGCGGCGATCCCGCCGGTGGCGGCCCGGCCCTTCTCCAGCTTGGCGAGGACCGATCGGGCGCGGGCGAGGACGGGGGCGGGCAGTCCGGCGAGCTTGGCGACGGCGAGGCCGTAGCTTCGGTCGGCCGGGCCCTTCGTCACTTCGTGGAGGAGGACGAGGTCGCCCTTCCACTCGCGGGCCCGGACATGGTGGAGCGAGAGGGCGTCGAGCCGCTCGGCGAGCCTCGTCAGCTCGTGATAATGGGTGGCGAACAGGCAGCGGCAGCGATTGCGGTCGTGAATCGCCTCGGTCACCGCCCAGGCGATGGCGAGACCGTCGTAGGTCGAGGTGCCGCGCCCGACCTCGTCCAGGATCACGAAGCTTCGCTCCGTCGCCTGCGAAAGGATGGCGGCGGTCTCGACCATCTCGACCATGAAGGTCGATCGGCCTCGGGCGAGGTTGTCGGAGGCGCCGACCCGGCTGAACAGGCGGTCGACCAGGCCCAGGGTCGCCCGGGTGGCCGGAACGTACGACCCGGCCTGGGCGAGGACGGCGATCAGCGCGTTCTGCCTGAGGAAGGTCGACTTGCCGCCCATGTTGGGGCCGGTGACCAGCCACAGCCTCTCGTCTTCGGAGAGGCCGCAATCGTTGGCGACGAAGCGGGCGCCGGAGGCCCGAAGCGAATCCTCGACCACGGGATGGCGCCCGCCCTCGATCTCGAAGCAATTGTGGCCGGCGAAGCGAGGGCGCGACCAGCCGCCCTCGACCGCCCGCTCGGCGAGCCCGGCGGCGACGTCGAGCCGTGCGAGGACGTCGGCGGCGGCCGCGATCGGCTCTGCCCGGGCGAGCGCCACTCCGGTCAATTCCTCCAGATGCGCGGCTTCGGCGGCGAGGGCGTGGGCTCCGGCCTGGCCGACCCGAAGCGCCTGTTCGTGGAGATCGGGCGCGTTGAAGCGGACCACTCCGGCCAGGGTCTGGCGGTGGGTGAAACCCGATTCGACGGCCATGAGCGGATCGGCATGGCGGGCCGGGACCTCGATATGGAAGCCGAGCACATTGTTGTGGCGGATCTTGAGGGTGGCGACCCCGGTCTGCTGCCGATAGCGGGCCTCCAGCCCGGCGATGGCCCTCCGCCCCTCGCCGCCGGTGGCGCGCAGATCGTCCAAAGCGGCGTCATAGCCTTCGGCGACGTAGCCGCCCTGCGCCGAATCGATCGGCGGCGAGGGGACGAGGGCGCGGTCGAGCAGCTCGGTCAGCTCGCCATGGCCGGTCAGGGCCGGAAGGAGAGAGGCGAGCAGAGGCGGAGCCTCGGGGAGGGCGGAGAGGCGGGCGTGGAGCCGGCGGGTCTCGTTGAGGCCGTCGCGAAGCTGGCCGAGGTCGCGCGGGCCGCCGCGCCCCGCGACCAGCCGCCCGAGCGCCCGGCCGATGTCGGGAAGCGCCTTGAGCTGGCGCCGCAGAGTCTCGCGCAAGCCGGAATCGCCTTCGAACGAGGCGACGAGATCGAGCCGCGCCTCGATCGCCGCCCGGTCGAGCAACGGCGCTCCGAGATCGGCGGCAAGGAGTCGGGCGCCGGCGCCGGTGACGGTCCGGTCGACGGCATGAAGCAGGCTTCCGGCTCGGCCGCCGGTCGCCGCCTGGGTGAGCTCGAGGCTCTCGCGGGTGGCGGCGTCGATCATCATATGGTCGCCGGAGGCTCGGGCGACCGGCGGACGGAGGAAGGGGAGGGATTCCTTCGCCACTTCGTCGAGATAGGAAAGGAGACCGCCCGCGGCGCACAAAGCGGCGCGGTCGAAGGCGCCGAAGCCGTCGAGGGTGGCGACCCCGAACCTTTCCTTCAGCCTGCGCTCGGCGGCGAGGCTGTCGAACCCGCTTTTGCGCTGGGTGACCGGAAGATCGGCAATGGGTTCCGCGGCGACGATCTCGGCGGCTCCGAGCCGGGCCAGCTCGGCGTCCAGCGCCGAGGCGCCGATCGAGCCCAGCTCGAAGCGTCCGGTCGAGATGTCGGCCGCGGCGAGGCCGAAACGGTCTCCGACGCGGGCCGCCGCCACCAGCCAGTTGGAGGCCCGGGAATCGAGCAGAGCTTCCTCGGTGAGCGTGCCGGCGGTGACGACCCGGACGATGGCTCGGTTGACCACCGACTTGGCGCCGCGCTTCTTCGCTTCCGCCGGATTCTCGGTCTGCTCGGCGATGGCAACCCGGAAGCCGCCCCGGATCAGCCGAGCGAGATAGGCCTCGGCGGCGTGGATCGGCACCCCGCACATCGGGATCGGCTCGCCCTCATGCTCGCCGCGGGTGGTCAGCGCGATGTCGAGGCAGGCCGCTGCCGCCTTGGCGTCGTCGAAGAACAATTCGAAGAAGTCGCCCATCCGGTAGAAGAGCAGGCAATCCTCCGCCTCCGCCTTGAGCGCGAGATATTGCGCCATCATCGGGGTCGGGGCGGTTCCGGTCTTCGCCTGGGTGGCCATGGCCGGGAGGTTAGAGACTTGGCGGGCGGGGGGGAACGATCATTTCGTCATCCCGGCGAAAGCCGGGACCTCGGGACAAGAAATCTCCATGGGTCTCCCTGAGGTCCCGGCTTTCGCCGGGATGACGGGTTGCCGGGCTCCACCCTCAAGCCCTACAGAACCTCCAAAATTCGGGAGAAAGCCGCGATGAGCGAAGGCAGCAGCGTCAAATTCTCCGAGCAGGAGGCGCTCGATTTCCATACCCAGGGCGGCCGGCCGGGAAAGATCGAGATCATCGCGTCCAAGCCGATGGCGACCCAGCGCGACCTCAGCCTCGCTTATTCGCCCGGAGTCGCGGTACCGGTGCTGGCGATCGCCGAGGATCCGGCGAAGGCCTACGATTATACCGCCAAGGGTAATCTCGTCGCCGTCATCTCGAACGGAACGGCGATCCTCGGCCTCGGCAATTTGGGGGCGCTTGCCGCCAAGCCGGTGATGGAAGGCAAGGCGGTTCTGTTCAAGCGCTTCGCCGACGTCGATTCGATCGACATTGAGCTCGCCACGGAAGATCCCGACGCCTTCATCAACGCGGTCGCCCTGATGGAGCCGAGCTTCGGGGGAATCAACCTCGAAGACATCAAGGCGCCGGAATGCTTCATCATCGAGCAGACCCTGCGCGAGCGCATGAACATCCCGGTCATGCACGACGACCAGCACGGCACCGCCATCATCACCGCCGCCGGACTGATCAACGCCTGCTACCTGACGAAGCGCGAGCTCAAGGACATTCGGGTCGTCGTCAACGGCGCGGGCGCCGCGGCGATCGCCTGCACCGAGCTGATCAAGGCGATGGGCGTTCGCCACGACCATGTCCTGATGTGCGACCGCAAGGGCGTCATCTGGCAGGGCCGCGAGGGGCTCGACCAATGGAAGTCGGCGCATGCGGCGAACACCGACCGGCGGACCCTGGAGGAAGCCCTGGTCGGCGCCGACGTCTTCCTCGGCCTGTCGGCGGCGGGCGCTCTGAAGCCCGAGATGGTGATGGAGATGGCCCCTCAGCCGATCATCTTCGCCATGGCCAATCCCGATCCGGAGATCAGCCCGCCTGACGCCAAGGCGGCACGCCCGGACGCGATCATCGCTACCGGCCGCTCCGATTATCCCAATCAGGTCAACAACGTGCTCGGTTTCCCCTTCATCTTCCGGGGCGCGCTCGACGTCCGGGCGACGACCATCAACGACGAGATGAAGATCGCCGCCGCCGAAGCGCTGGCCGAGCTCGCCCGCCAGCAGGTGCCCGAGGAGGTCGCCGCGGCTTATGGCGGTAAGGCGCACAGCTTCGGGCCGGACTACATCATCCCGGCGCCCTTCGACCCTCGGCTGATGGAGATCGTGCCCGCGGCGGTGGCGAAGGCGGCGATGGCGAGCGGCGTGGCCTTGAAGCCGATCGACGACATGGCGGCCTATCGAAGCCAGCTCAAGTCGCGGCTCAATCCGACCACCTCGGTGCTCACCCTCGCCTACGAAGCCGCCCGGGCGGATCCCAAGCGCGTGATCTTCGCCGAGGGCGACGAGGACGTGGTCCTTCGCGCGGCCATCGCCTTTCGCGACGGCGGCTACGGAATCCCCGTCCTGGTCGGACGCGACGACGTCCACGACCGGCTGCGCGCGCTCGGAATCGACGATCCGGAGAGCTTCGAGCTGCTCAACAGCCGTACCTACGAGCGGGTGCCCGAGATGGTCGACTATCTCTACGCGCGAATGCAGCGAAAGGGGTATCTCCAGCGCGAGATCGAGCGGATGGTGAACCAGGACCGCAACACCTTCGCCGCTCTGCTGCTCGCGCTCGGCGAAGGCGATGCACTGATCACCGGGGTCACCCGCCCCTACGCCCAGAGCCTGAGGCAGATGCAGCGAGTGCTCGATCCGAAGGCGGGAATGACCCCGTTCGGAGTCCACGTCCTGGTCGGACAGTCGCACACGACCTTCATCGCCGACACCACGGTCACCGAGCGGCCGAGCGCCGAGCAGCTGGCCGACATCGCCGTCCATACCGCGCAAGTCGCCCGGCGGATGGGCCATGACCCGCGCGTCGCCTTCCTCTCCTACTCCAATTTCGGAGATCCCGAGGGCAGCTATCTGGAGCGGATCCGCGAGGGCGTGAAGGTATTGGACGGCCGCGGCGACGTCGACTTCGAATATGAAGGCGAGATGTCGCCCGACGTCGCTCTCAACCCGGCCATGGCCCGGGTCTATCCGTTCAGCCGGCTGACCGGCCCCGCCAACGTCCTGGTCATGCCCGGCCTTCAGACGGCCAACATCTCGGCCAAGCTATTGAGGGAGCTGGGCGGCGACGCGGTCATCGGCCCGATCCTGGTCGGAATGGCCCAGCCGGTGCAGATCGCCGCGATGACGGCGAGCGCGTCGGACCTGGTGACGCTCGGCGTGCTCGCGGGGAGCGGGGTGGTTCGCTGAATTGCCTCCCCATCGCGAGATGGGGAGGGGGACCGTGCGAAGCATGGTGGAGGGGTAAAAGGCTCGGGTCGATAGAATGATGCGCGAGACGGCAAAGGTCTGCGCGATTACCCCTCCACCAGCCTTCGGGTGGTCCCCCTCCCCACGGCTTCGCCGCAGGGAGGCAAAAATTAGTTCGGTGAGTTGGGGCCGCCGCCCTGGGGCGTCATGCCTCCGGCACCGACCGCGCCGATATTGCCGAACAATTCGTCCCAGATGCTGGTTCTGCGGCCGAGAGTCGGAGTCTTGTCGCTCGACGGGTTGATCGAAACGATCTGCTCCATGCCCTTGCGCTCGACCGAGGCGACGTTGCCGGCCGGATCGAAGCGGACGTGGAGAACCGTCTGCTGGTTCACGCGGGGATGGTTGAAAGCGAAATTCTTGGTCCGGCGGGAGACGTAATACCAATCGCTCTGGTCGAACGTGCCGGTGAAGGTGGGCCGGCCGAGCGTGTTCTGGACCGAATCCTTGTTGTCGATGCCGGGCTGGACGGCGCTCACCAGGGTCTCGTCGACGAGATAGCCCTGGAGGTCCTGCGTCTTGGTGCAGCCGCCGGTCGCCAGCCCCGCCGCCGCGGCGATCAGCAATGCCGCTCTTCGTCCCGAAACCTTCATATTGGAAAAAACTCCGTAAAACCGGCCGGCGCGAGTCTCGCGCGCCGGCGCCTGCCTTGCCGGCAGGGCCAGGCCCTCCAATATCCGACAAAAGCTGAACGGCGCAAGTACGCGCCCTTTGATAAGGAGACCCGCCCTGGCCCTGCTTTCCCGACTGTTCGGCGAACGGCGCGACCGCGCGGCGCTGAGGCCGCTCTACGACGCCCTGGTCGCCGCCGCCCGCGAGCCGGCCTGGTACCGGGAGGGGTCGGTCCCCGATACGCTCGAGGGCCGCTTCGACATGCTCGCGACGATGGTCGCCCTGGCCCTCGTCCGGCTGGAGTCGGAAAGCGATGGCGCCAAGGCGGAATCGGTGGCGCTCACCGAAATCTTCATCGATGACATGGACGGCACCCTGCGCCAGATCGGAATCGGCGATTTCGTCGTCGGCAAGCATGTCGGCAAGCTGGTAGGCGCGCTCGGCGGCAGGCTGGGCGCCCTGCGCGAAGCGATGGCCGGCGCCGCGCCCATCGAGCCGGCGGTTCGGCGCAACGTCTTTCGGGACGGGCCGGCTTCGGACGCCCAGGTCGAATGGGTCGCCGCGCGACTGACCGGGCTTCACGAGCGGCTTGCCGGGACCGCGATGGAAAAGCTGCTTGCCGGAGGGTTTCCCAGGCCATGACCGAATTCAGCCGCCTTTACCGACTCGAAGCATTGTCCGCCGAACCGCTTCGAGCCGAGATCGAAGCCGGTCCGGAAGAGCGTGAGGCGCTCGCCCGCCGCTTCGGCCTTGTCGCCGTCGAGCTCCTGACGGCCGAAGCGGCGCTGTGCAGGTCGGACGATTCCGCGGCTGCCGTTGGGGTTCTTCGCGCCCGGGTGATCCAGAGCTGCGTCGCCTCGGGCGATCCGGTGGAAGCGGACGTGACCGAGGAATTTCGAATCGACTTCCGCCCCCTGCCCGCCGACGCCCGTCCGGAGGATGAGGTGGAGCTGGGCGAAGGCGAGCTCGACGTCGTCTTCTACGAAGCCGGAGCGATCGATCTCGGCGAGGCGGTGGCGCAGACCCTTCTGCTCGGCCTCGACCCTTATCCCCGCTCCCCGGCCGCCGAAGCCGCGCTCAGGACGGCGGGGGTGAAGAACGAGGAGGAGGCGCGGATCGAGTCGAGCCCGTTCGCGGCGCTTGCGGCGCTGAAGGGGAAGTTGGAGAAATGATCCGTCGCCCCAGCGAAGGCTGGGGCCCCGGCGGGTGAAGAGCGCCCAAGCCTTTCACCCCCCGGGATCCCAGCCTTCGCCGGGAATGACGGATGCTCCGCACCCGTCAGAACGGGACGTCGTCGTCCAGATCGCTGTCGAAGGCCGGGGCCGGGCGGGATTGAGGACGCGATCCGCCGCCGCCGCTTCCGCCGAAGCCCGAGCTGCCGCTGTCGTAGCCGCCGCCATATTCCTCGCCGCCACCACCGCCGCCGCCGCCGCCGCCACCGCGGCTGTCGAGGAGGACCAGATCGCCTCGGAAGCGCTGGAGCACGACCTCGGTCGAATAGCGGTCGGCGCCGGACTGGTCGGTCCATTTGCGGGTCTGGATCTGGCCCTCGAGATAGACTTTCGAGCCCTTGCGCAGATAGGATTTGGCGACCCGGCCCAGATTCTCGTTGAAGATGACGACCCGGTGCCATTCGGTCCGCTCCTGGCGGTTGCCGTCCTTGTCCTTCCAATTCTCGGAGGTGGCGACGCGCAGATTGACCACTTCGCCGCCATTGTTGAGCGAACGGCTCTCGGGGTCGTCACCGAGATTGCCGACCAATATGACCTTGTTGACGCCCGCCATCGCTCTTCCTTCCGTACGTTTCGCGTTCGTCCGGGACATAAGCGAGCCGCTCGCGCCGCGCTACCGACATTCCGTCATCCCGGCGAATGCCGGGATGACGGTCAGGCCTTGGCCAACCGGCTCGATCCCCGCCGGTTGTGGGCGAAGCCGGCCAGCAGGATGAGCAGGGTCGCGACCTGCGCCAGCAGCCCCTCCAGCGTCGGATAAAGGCCCAGTATCTCGATCCGAGGCGCCCAGCCGAGCGGGGTGACCCCGATCATCCCGGCTTCCTGGAGCGCCGCCACGCCCTTGCCCGCCAGGACCACCGCGAGCACGGCGATCAGAGCCGAGCTGTAGGCGAAGAATTTGGCGATCGGCAGCTTTCGGCTGAAACGGAACATCAGGATCGCGATCACCACCAGCAGGGCCGCCGCCGTCGCCGCCCCGCCGATCAGGGGCGCGAGCCGCCCTTCGGCCGACAGAGCGGTGAAGAAGAGGATGGTCTCGAACACCTCGCGATAGACGGCGACGAAGGCGAGCAAAAACAGGAACCAGGCGGACTTTCTGGACAAGGCCTGGCCGACCTTCTCGCGAATGTAGCGTTGCCATTCGTCGGCCTGCGCCTTGCCGTGCATCCAGATGCCGACGAAAAGGAGGATCACCGCCGCGAAGAGCGATCCGAAGCCTTCGGTGAGCTCGCGGTTGGCGCCGCTGATCGAGATCAGATGGGTCGCCGCCCACCAGGTCGCGAGGCCGGCGACGAGCGCGGTGACCCAGCCCCAGTGAACCGGCCGGACCATCTCGGCACGGTCGGCCTTGCGAAGGAAGGCGAGCATCGCGACGACGATGAGAAGCGCCTCCAGGCCCTCGCGAAGAAGAATCGTGAAGGCGCCGAGGAAGGTGGAGGCGTCGCTGCCCCGGTCCGGGGCCAATGCCCGCTCGGTCTCGTCGAACAAGGCGTCCATCGCCGCGACCCGCTCGCGCACAACGGCCGGGTCTTCGGCCCCGGCGATCGCGGCGCGGAGCTCTGCCATCGCTCGCTCGACCCGCGCCATCAGCCCGGCGTCGCGCGAGGCGAGCATCGGCTCGACCGGCTCGAAGCCGTCGAGATAGGCGGAAAGCGCAAGCTCGGTGGCGCCCTTGCGGTCGCCCTTCTCATAGGCGGCGAGGCTCTCGCGAAGGCGCTGCCGGGCGACGGCGAGAGTGGAGCCTTCCGGCGGCGCGGCGGCTTCGGGGTTGCTCCTCAGATAGGCGATCACCGCGGGCGCCCGGTCCGGGCCGAGCCGGGCCGCGAGCGCCGATTCGCTGAGCCCGATCAGGGCGGTGGCGTCCGGAACGAGCGCCCGAACGCCCGGATCGCCCTCCCATATGCGCCGGCCCTGCTCGGCCAGGGCCGGAGAATAAGCGAAGCGGCCGGCGGCGAAGGCCAGCGCCCACTTATCCTCTTCGGGCAAATGGCCGAAGCTCGTCATGGCCGTGCCCTCGAGCCCCTGGTCGATGACCTGGTAGAGCGCGAACAGGCTCCGTTCCCGCGCCCGCTGGCGATCGGTGAAGGCGATGGGCGGCGGATCCATGCCGGCGGCGAGCGGGGTCTTCGCGTCCCCGACCGTCCCGTGGCAGCTCGCGCAATTCTGGACGTAGAGCGCCGCGCCGCGCGCCAGATCCGGCATTCGTCTCGGCGCCAGCGGCACCGGATAGGCGGCGATCAGCTGCGCCCCCAGGGCGCGCGCCTGCTTCTCGATCTCCGGCGGGGGCGCCTTGCGCGCCACGGCCGCCTGGAGGGCCGAGGCGCCGGCGACCAGCTTCGCCTTCGCCGGCTTTTCGGGAAGCGCGGCCAGGCGCTGGCGCACCGAGGCGGTGAATTCCGCCATTTCCTTATATTCGCCGTCGTTGACGATCCGGCCGTCCCGAACCGCCTCCCGATAATCGACGGCGACATAATCGAGCAGGCGCCAAGTCGTCTGGACCTCGGCGGTCTGGGCGCTGGCGGGGGACGCTCCGAGCAGGGCGAGCAGGCAAAGGAGGAGTGGCGCGAGGGGGCGAAACATGCGGCTGGGCTAATCCAGTTGCAATTGATTATCAATAACGATTAGGGGCGGTCGTCACCCTCTACGTCACCCTGAACTTGTTTCAGGGTCCAGTTCTCCGCCTACGAGGCGGCGCATCGCTGGATGCTGAAACAAGTTCAGCATGACGGATAGTCGCTCGTTGCGGGAAGTGAAATCGACCCCTAGGCTGCGAAAAAAAGGGATGAACGCAATGATGCGAAGCCTGCCGATCCTGCTCGCCACAGCCCTGATGTGCACCGCCGCCGCCGCCCCGGCCCAGACTCCCGAGAAGCGGGTCGAGCGGGTCCTGGCCAAGACCCCCGTCATCGACGGCCACAACGATCTCCCCTGGGAGATTCGCGACGCTTACGACAGCTGGCGCAAGCCGCTCGACCTGGACTCCGACACGTCGAGGCTCGACCCCAGGCTTCAGACCGATCTGCCGCGGATGAAGAAGGGCGGAGTCGGCGCGCAATTCTGGTCGGTCTGGATCCCGGCCGACCTGAAGGGCGACGAGGCGATCAGGGTGACGATCGAACAGATCGACGTCGTCCACCGGATGGTCGCCCGCTATCCCCGGCGCCTGGAGATGGCCTCGACCGCGGCCGACATCCGGCGGATCCGGAAAGCCGGGCGGATCGCGTCGTTGATCGGGGTCGAGGGAGGTCACCAGATCGGCAATTCGCCGGCGGCGCTGCGCCAGTTCCACGCGCTCGGCACCCGCTACATGACCCTCACCCACTCCAAGAACAACGATTGGGCCGATTCGGCGACCGACGATCCCGTGCATGACGGCTTGACGCCGTTCGGCCGGGCCATCGTCCTCGAGATGAACCGGCTCGGGATGATGGTCGATCTCAGCCATGTCTCGCCCAAGGCGATGCACGACGCCCTCACCGCCACCCGAGCCCCGATCATCTTCTCCCATTCCAACGCCCGGGCGGTGATGGATCATGCCCGAAACGTCCCCGACGACGTCCTGAAAAGGCTTCCGGCCAATGGCGGCGTGGTCATGGTGAACTTCTTCCCGGGCTTCCTGTCCGAGCCCTACCGGCGCCGCGCGGCGGAGCGCGATGCCGAGGATGCGCGGCTGAAGAACCTTTATTCGGGGCAGCCGGAGCGCAGAAAGGCCGCGCTCGAGGCCTGGGACGAGGCGAATCCCGCGATCGAGGTCCCGCTCGGATTGGTCGCCGACCATATCGAGCACGTCCGCCGGATCGCCGGCATCGACCATGTCGGAATCGGCAGCGATTTCGACGGCATCAGCGGCACCGCGCCGAAGGGCCTCGAAGGAGTGGAAGCCTATCCGGTCCTGCTCGCCGAGCTGGCCCGGCGCGGCTGGAGCGACTCCGATCTGGCGAAGCTGGCGGGGGGCAACTTGCTGCGGGCGATGGAGGCCGCGGAGCGGGTCGCGGCGACAATGAAAGGCGAGCCGCCGATGATCGCGACGATCGAGGCGCTGGATAAAAAATAATCCCGTCATCCCGGCGAAAGCCGGGACCCCAGGCTCGAAAGGCGCCTCTTCCGCCCCGGGGCCCCGGCTTTCGCCGGGGTGACGGTCACGGCGTCGCGGCCGATGGGCGGATCCTAGTCCGTCCCCTCGGGCTGGCCGGCCACCCGCCGGAGCACAAGGCGGGTCCCGTCCTCGCTGGCGAGCGTGAGGCTCGTCGGAGTCGCCCGCCAGGTGAAGCTCCACGGATCGTCCTTGTCCTCGCCGGTGACGACGAGCCTGGTCCCGTTGACGGCGTAGGTCTCGGACTCCCAGCCGGCCTTGCGCGCCGACGCGGTCCGGGTCAGCAATTCGCCGTCGTCGGTGAAGGTGAACCGGTCGCCGCTCCGGATCGCCGCCGGCCCGTCGACCCGGCTCACCTTCCAGCTGCCTAGCAGAGCCAGCGCCCGACTCGCCCTGGGAGGTTCGCCCCCGGAGCCGGAGCCGAGCGCCGCCGGGATCGCCTTGGGCGGTTCGCCGCCATAGCCCGAATAGAGTGAGGCCGGCTTCAGCATCTGGGCGACCAAGGTCTTTTCGCCGTCCATCTTGTCCAGCCCGGAACGCTCCAGACGCCCCTGGAAAGCGGAGAGGAGCTGGAACGCCTTCTTCGGATCGCCCTCGCGGTGGAAGGCGAGCGACGCCGCCTTGAGCGACAGATATTCGTCGACGATGAGATGGGCCCTTCGAAGCGCCGGGCTCGCCTCCCCCTGGGGCGCCGCCACGGCGAGCCGGTCGGTGCCGCGCTTTCCGCCACGCGCAGCCACGTAAGCGAGCTTGAGGTCGAGCAGGGCCGCACCGGGCTCGACCCGGGCCGAGGGCAGGTTGGCCCGGCTTCCCGACTTGCCCACGGAAGCGAAGATCCCGCCGCCATTGGCGCTCAGGAAAGCGGTGGGAACGGTGATCGTCACCGCACCCTCGCCCACATCGGTCATCAGCCCGTCCGGGACTCCGAACACCCCCGTCAGCTTGTAGCCGTTCCTCGGGGTGAGCGTGATCCGGACGTCGTGAGCGACCTCGCTGACCATCGTGTCGAGCTGCTTCTCGAACACCGACTTCACCTCCGCCTCGTCGCTGAGGAAAAAGAGATTGCCGCCGCGGACGCTCGACATCCGCATCCCGAGCTCGGCGCCGAACTGGACCCCTACCCCGATCGTGGTCAGGCCGATGCCCCGGTGGGAGGCGGCTTCGGCCATGCCCATGAAGCTCTTCGCATCGGTCGCTCCGACATTGGGCTGCTCGTCGGTGAACAGCATCACCCGGGTCGAGCCGCGAAACTCGCCTTCGCTCCTGAAGGCGGTGGCGTAGCCGACCTTCAGCCCCTCCTCCATGTCGGTCGAGCCCGCGCTCTCGATGGCGTCGATCGCGGCGAGCACGGCCTGGCGGCCGCCGCGGGCGATCCGGGTCGGGCGGAGATGGACATGTGAGGTGTCGCCGTAGAGGACGATGGAGAGCTGGTCGCGGTCGCCCATCTGGCCGACGATCTGCCTGAGGCTCTGGCGCACCAGCTCGAGCGGCTCGCCGTCCATCGAACCGGATTTGTCGACGACGGCGACAAGGTTGAGCGGATCCCGCCGCCAGGTGGCGGAGTCGATATTGGACGCGAAGGTGAGGCCGACGAGCATCTTGTCCTCGGGCCGGGCCGGGAAGGCGGCGGGCATCGTCTCGGTGTCCAGGCAGAGCAGCTGAGCGCACGGACGCCTGGCCGCGAGCGTCAGATCATGCTCGCCCATCAGTCCCTCGGCGGTCAGCGACTCGGGCCGCGGCATGTCGCCTCCTTCGGCGACGGAGCGGAAGTGGCGAATGTCCTGCATCCCGCCCTGGCGCACGCGCATCGAGCCGGTGACGACGATGTCACCGTCGTCCAGCGATTCTTCCTCTTCGACGGGTGGCGCCACGTCTTGGGCGAGCAGCGCCTGTGGGGCGCAGGTCGCGACGAGCGCGGCGATCAGAAGGGCGGTAGGGGAGCGGGTGGCCATGGCGCGACTCCTTGTCGGGTGAGCCTATCCTACGCCCTTTTTCCGGAATTGAGGAGCGAATGAACCGTCATGACGACCGGGCTACGGGGCGACCGTCGGCGCCGTGTTCACCTCGCCGGCCGGCTGCGGCTCGGTCGCTTCCGGAAGCGGCCCCTCGTCGACGGCGAGCGGCCGGCCGATCCAGGCGGCGTCGATCAAATGATCGCGCTTCTCGTTGGCCGTGTTGGGATGGACGAGGATGCTGAGCCCGCGATTGTTCAGCATCAGCCAGGGCATCAGCGTTCCGAACAGCTCCGGCTCGAAGGCGATCTGGAACATCGCCTTGCTGTGCGGCCCGACCGGCCGGTCATGGACGGCGCCGAGCCGGACGGCAAAGCGCTCGCCCGCGGCCTCGCGGATCGCGACCGCGTCCGGGCGCTCGGTCTCCGGGTCGAAATAGATATGGGCGTGATAGCTCGCGACCTCGGCGATTCGGCGGACCTCCATGGCTCAGACCGCCGGGTAGCGCAGCCGGCCGAGGAAGCGGCTGAGCGAGGGGAGCCGGTCGCGATTGCCGCGCCACTGCGCTTTCACTTTCTCGAAGCGCATGACGTCGTCGATCCGGCGGGCGAGGAAGGCGCGGGTCGAGGCGAGGTTTTCGCTGCCGTCGTCGAGATAGACGAGGCTGGTCGAGCCGTAGACGCCCATCAGGATCGCGCGCTTGGAATAATGATTGAAGTCGGTCGCCTTGTCGCCCGCGATTCGCCACATCCGGTCGGCCGCGCGCCAGCCGAGCCGGCCGGCGAGCGGCAGGTTCCGCGGCAAAGCGAGGATGGCGAGCGCCCGGCGCAGCGCCTCCTTGTGCGGGTTGATCACCTCGAGCCGGTACAGGACGAGCCCGGCGATCCGCTCGCGGATCTTCATCGCTTCGATCTTCTCGAGCGGGAAGGCGGTCGCCATGCCCCGGTCGATCGCGTCGAACCAGGCGTCGATCATGTCCGTCGCTCCGCCGGGAAAGGCGAGCCGGGCGCGCGGCGCCGGAACGCCGAGCTCGGCGGCGGCCATGGCCAGCGCCTCGTCGCTCCAGCCGTCGAACACCGCATTGGCGGGGATCAGCGGGGCGAGCGCCATGCGCAGCTCGTCGAGATTCATCTCGTTCGGGGCGATATCGGGCATGAGGTGAGAATGATCCTGTGGGGGGAAGGATGCAAGCGCGACTCGTCGCCCCAGCGAAGGCTGGGGCCCCAGGGGGTCAAGACCGCCGCGCCCTTCACCCCCTGGGAGGCCAGCCTGCGCTGGCATGACGGGATTATTCCTCCGCCCGCTCCTTCTCCGGCAGCCTTATCAACACCAGCGCCGCGGCGATCAGGACCGCTCCGGCGGCATCGGCCAGGCTGAAGGTCTCGCCATAAGCGAAGCGGCCGATCACCGCTCCGGCGGCGGGCTGGGCGAGGAGGCCGAGACCGATGACGACCGGCGACAGATAGCCGACCGCGTAGACGAGCAGGCCCTGGCCGACCACCTGGCTTCCGAAGGAGAGGATGAGCAGAGGAGTCCAGTCGTCCGGCATCACCTTCTGGCCGAGCGCCAGCGACAGCAGAAGGAGCGGGAGGGCTCCGGCGGCGGTGGCGATGGCGAGCACCGGCATCGGCGCCATCGTCTTCCTCGCCCGGTCGACCGCGATCAGATAGCCCGTGTAGAGAAGCCCGGCGGCCAGAGCGAAGAGGTCGCCCCGGAAGTTCTTCGGCGAAAGCTCGTAGCTCGATCCCATCAGCAATCCCGTGCCCGCGACCGCCAGGGCGAGGGCGACCGCCTGCACGGCCCGGGGCAGCCGCCTCAGAATCACGAAGCCGTAGAGGACGAGGACGAAGCTCGAGGCATTGCCGAACAGGCTGGCGTTGGCGAGCTTGGTCAGTCCGATGCCGACATGCCAGGCGGCGAGATCGATGGCGAGGAACAGGCCGCCGACGGCGACCATCGCCACCAGCGGCCAGGCCGGCGGTGCGCGGCCTTTCTGCTGACGCCACGCCAGCAGGGTCAGGAACGGAATGGCGAGCGCAAGCCGCCAGAAGCCCGAGGCGACCGGCCCGACGTCGGTCAGGCGCACCATCCAGGGGCCGAGCGCGAGGATGAGGTTGCCGACGATCAGCGCCGGAAAGGCGTAGCGGCCGGCGCCGTCCGCACAAGATGATCGAGATTGCTGCATTGTCGCTCGAGCGCCGCTAGGGGTCGCCGCTCCCCGCCGTCAAGGAATGTAGATGCCGACCCTCTTCGATCCGATCCAGCTTGGCGCCACCCTCTGCCCCAATCGGTGTGTCATGGCGCCGCTGACCCGCGGCCGGGCGACCCGGGAGCATGTGCCGACCGCGCTGATGGCCGAATATTATCGCCAGCGCTCGGGCGCGGGCCTGATAATCACCGAAGCCACCGGAATGAGCCGCCAGGGTCTGGGCTGGCCCTATGCGCCGGGGATCTGGACCCAGGAGCAGAGAGAGGCCTGGAAGCCGGTCGTCGAGGCGGTCCACGAGGCGGGCGGGCGGATCTTCTGCCAGCTCTGGCACATGGGGCGGGTCGTCCATCCGAGCTTCCTGGGCGGCGAGGCGCCCGTGTCCGCCTCGGCCACCACCGCGCCCTACAAAGCGCATACCTATGAAGGGCGTCAGCCTTATGCGGAAGCGCGGCCGCTTCGGCTCGACGAGATACCGGGCCTGCTCGAGGATTACGCCCGGTCGGCCGCCTATGCGATCGCCGCCGGCTTCGACGGGGTCCAGCTCCATGCGGCCAATGGCTATCTGATCGATCAGTTCCTGCGCGACGGCACCAACCGGCGCGACGACGATTACGGCGGGCCGATCGAGAACCGGATCCGGCTGCTCACCGAGGCGACCCGGACCATCGCCAATATGGTCGGGCCCGAGCGGACGGCGGTCCGCCTCTCCCCGAACAGCGAGACCCAAGGCTGCGAGGACAGCGATCCCCAAGCCCTGTTCACCGCCGCGGCCGCTTCGCTGGCCGAGATCGGGATCGCTTTCCTCGAGCTTCGCGAGCCGGGGCCGGAGGGAACGTTCGGCAAGTCCGAGGTCCCGCCCGTCGCGCCGGCCATCCGCAAGGTCTTCGCGGCACCTTTGATCCTGAACTCAGATTTTCAGCTCGACAGCGCCCAGGCGGCGCTGGAGGAGGAGCGGGCGGACGCGATCAGCTTCGGCCGGCCCTTCATCTCCAACCCGGACCTCCCCGCCCGGCTGCGCACCGGGACCGAGCTTACCCCCGACGTCATGGCGACATGGTACAGCCAGGGCCCCGAAGGCTATACCGACTATCCGGAGGCGGAGGCCGTCCCCCGGTGAGCGAGGACGAAGCGCCGCCTTGCTTCCTGTGCGGGCGTCAGCTGGGCACGAGGGTGGAGTGGCACCATCCGGTGCCCAAGAGCCGGGGCGGCCGCGAGACGGTTCCGGTCCATCCGGTCTGTCACCGCGCCATCCACCGGGCGCTGGACAACAAGGCGCTGGCTCGGGACTATGCCTCGGCGGCGGCCCTGCGCTCGCATCCGGAGCTGGCGCGCTTCATCGCCTGGGTGGAACTCAAGGACCCGGATTTCCACGTGCCGACTCGGAAGGGGCGTAAGTGAGGCTACGGCGGATACTCAAGCGCGTCTTCCTGTCGTCCGTGCTGGCCGGCGCCGCCCTTCTCCTCTTTTGCTATTGGACGGCGGTTCGGGAGCCGGCCGTCCGCATGGCCCGGGTGTCGGTCGCCGGCTGGCCGGCGGGCGAGCGTCCGCTTCGGCTATTGCTCATCTCGGACATTCATGTCGGCGGGCCCGACATGCCGCCGGCCCGGCTGCGCCGGATCGTCGGCCAGATCAACCGGCACTCTCCCGACATCGTCCTCATCGCCGGCGACCTCGTCACCGACAAGCGCCTGGCGACCCGCTATTATTCGCACGACGAAGCCGCCGCACCGCTCGCCGGGCTCCGGCCGCGGCTCGCCACCCTCGCCGTGCTCGGCAATCACGACCATTGGCGCGACGCCGCCGCGGCCCGCCGGGCCCTCGCCCGCGCCGGAGTGCGCCTGCTGAGCAATCAGGCGGTGCAGGTCGGGCCGCTGGCGGTGGGCGGGCTCGACGACGATTTCACCGGCCGCGCCGACGTCCCGGCGACGCTCGCGGCGCTACGCGGGCTCAAGGGCCCCAGGCTGATCCTGAGCCACAGTCCCGATCCGTTTCCGGGCCTGAGCCCGGACATATTCCTGATGCTGGCCGGCCACACCCATTGCGGCCAGATCGCTCCGCCGCTGATCGGCCCGCTCTCCACCATGTCCAGATACGGTCGGCGCTATGCCTGCGGAATGGTCCGGGAGGCGGGCAGGACGCTGGTCGTGACGGCCGGTCTGGGCACCAGCGGGATCCCGCTTCGGCTGGGGGCGGTGCCGGACATGTGGCGGGTCGAGGTCGGACCCTAAATGAGCCGCAGGGCACTGACGGCGACGAACAGCCCGATTACAAGGAATAAGGCGCCCAGCCCGATCCTGATGCCTTTGAGCGGCGCGGATTTTGCGAGCGAGTCGCCCAGCAGCGCCGCCGGAAGGCTCGAAACCATGATTCCCGCCGTGGCTCCGGCTGCCGCCAGGGCGAAGGCGTCGAACTGGGCGGCGAGGGCGAAGGTCAGGAACTGGGTCTTGTCGCCGAACTCGAGCACGAAGAAAGAGGCGGCGGCGACCAGGAAGGGACCGGCGCGGGAGGTCCCGGCCGATTCGTAGGGCTTGGGCCGAATCAGTCCGGCGATCCCGGCGAAGATCAGGGCCAATGCGACCAGCAGCGATATGGCCCGCAGGGTGATCATGTCGTGGACGAAGGTGCCCCCGAACGCCGCGATCAGGCTGTTGGCGAGCGCCGCCACGAGCACGCCCGCGAGAATCGGCAGCGGCCGGCGGTAGCGCACGGCCAGCGCGACGACGAGAAGCTGGGTCTTGTCGCCCCACTCGGCGAGCGCGGCGGCGACGAAGGTGGTGAGGAGCGCGTCCAAAAGCTCAGGCGCCCAAAACGATCAGGCGCAGAGCCGGACCGAAACCGAGGCGAGCATCGCCTCGGCCGCACTCTCCTCCATCCGCTCGCAGCCGATCGCGTCCTGGAGGCGCCCGAGATAGAGCGCTCGGGGGCAGGCGCCGCGATCCTCGGCCTCTGCCCGCTCGAGCGCGTCGGCGACGCGCACCACCGGGGTGAGGCCGTAAGCCGCGGCGAGCCGCTTGATCGCGGCGACGCTCTCGCTGAAGTCGCGCTGGGAGAGGCGCCTGGCCGTCGTCTGGAGGCTCGCGAGCCGTTCGCACAGCTCGGCCCGAACCATCATCATCCCGTCCGCTTGCGTTCGCATCGCCCGCTCCCCTGTTGGATCGGGTCGACGATGCGCCGATATGGTTACCGCTTCATTAAAGCGCGTTCGGGCTCGGCTGAATTCTCATCAATGCCCGATGGGGGCCCAGGCCGTGGGACTCGCGGCCGCGGGCGCTCCGAATCCCGTCCCCGGAGTCTCGGCTCCAAGCGCGTCGTAAATCGCCCGGGCCGCCGTGGCGATGACCGCCGGCCGGTTCGAGCCGCCGCGCGCGAAGAAGGCGACCGCGATCCGGCGTCCGCCGGGCGTGGTCAGAAAACCGACGTCGCCCGTATAGCCCGAAAGGGTGCCGGTCTTGTGCTCCACGGTCGCGCCGGGGGGAAGGATCCCGCGGATTCGGTTGGAGCCGGTCGCGCACCGCCGCATCATGTCCCGAAGGAGGTAGCGGCTCTGGGACGACAAAGCGCCCTCGGTGTCGATCAGCCGAAGCAGCCCCAGCATCGCGATCGGCGTGCTCGAGTCGCGAACGTCGCGCAAATCCCTTGTTGCGCTGAGCAGTTGCGCGATCGTGCGATCTACCCGGATGCCGTTGAGCCCATTGCCGCGCAGCCAATCGTCGATGGCTTTCGGCCCTCCGAGCGTCGCCATCAGCAGGTCCGTTGCGCGGTTGTCGCTGCGGGTGATCATCGCATCCATCAGCTTCAGCGCGGACGTGCCCGCGACGGAATCGTCCAGGGTCCGGCGGCCCGCATCCACTTCCGCGAGATAGGCCGCCGCAACGGCGATCTTCATGGTGCTCGCCATCGGGAAGGGCTGCTGGCCGTTGAAGCTGATCGTTTCCCCGCTGGCCAGGTCCAGAGCGGCGATTCCATATTCGCCGGGATTTTCCGCGGCCATGGCCGCGAGCCGCTGCTCGAGGGACCGCAGGCGCGGCGAATCGTCGGCCCAGGCCGGCTGCGCAACGAAGGCCAGCACGGTCGCCAGCAAACCAACAAATCGCATCGAAGAACCCCTCCACCCGCGCTCGTCCTGCCAGCCGGTCGGCTGAGACGGTCGCACACAGCGGGCCAGCATAGCGCAGCCGCGGTCGGAAACTATCGGCGATCGATGCGGAATCGAACGTTCGTCGCAGCCTTGGCTCCTCACGGCGCGAGGGCCCAAGGCCTAAAGTCGAATTCCCGCGGCCGGCTTTCGAATCGGCGCCGCTCTTGACAGCGCCTTCGCCACGCGGCAGAGGCCGCGGGGCATATGAGCGGCGGGGACGCCGCTTTATTTTTTTACGAAACCCCGTTTTTTGAGAGGCTGTCATGGCCAAGCCGACCACGGTCAAGATCAAGCTCGTCAGCACCGCCGACACCGGCTTCTATTATGTGACGAAGAAGAATCCCCGGAACATCACCGAGAAGATGACCTTCCGCAAATACGACCCGAGGGTGCGCAAGCACGTCGAGTTCAAGGAAGCGAAGATCAAGTGACGCCGTCGGCGCTGCTCAGCGCCTAGAGCGTGATCGCTTGAGAATGAATCGCGGATTTTTTCCCGACATCGGCGTCACCCTGAACTTGTTTCAGGGTCCAGCTGGTCGCTCGCCCGGGAAGCGGAAAGCTGGATGCTGAAACAAGTTCAGCATGACGGGATG
>DASQLT010000058.1:0-17816 GCA_035629855.1 Allosphingosinicella sp. | reverse complement strand
CAGCTCCTGGACCACGGCCTGCACCCGCGAGCCCTTCATGCCGACGCAGGCGCCGACCGGGTCGATCGAGCTGTCGTAGCTGATCACGCCGATCTTGGCCCGGCTGCCCGGATCGCGCGCCGCCGCCTTGATCTCGATGATGCCGTCGTAAATCTCGGGGACTTCCTGGGCGAAGAGCTTCTTCATGAAATCGGGATGGGCGCGCGACAGGAAGATCTGCGGCCCGCGGTTCTCGCGGCGCACGGACAGGATCAGCGAGCGCACCCTGTCGCCGACCCGGACGACCTCGCGCGGAATCTGCTGGTCGCGGCGGATGACGCCCTCGGCCCGACCCAGGTCGACGACGACGTGGCCGAACTCGACTCGCTTGACCACGCCGGTGATGATCTCGCCGGCGCGCTCCTTGAACTCCTCATATTGGCGCTCGCGCTCGGCGTCGCGGACCTTCTGGAAGATGACCTGCTTGGCGGCCTGGGCGGCGATCCGGCCGAACTCGATCGGCGGCAGCGGGTCGACGATATAGTCGCCGACCACCGCGCCCGGCTGAAGCTTCTGCGAATCCTCGAGGCTGACCTGCTTGAAATAATCGTCGACCGCCTCGACCACCTCGACCACCCGCCACAGGCGAAGGTCGCCCGAAGTCGCGTCGAGCTTGGCCCGGATGTCGTTCTCGGCGCCGTAGCGGGCACGGGCGGCACGCTGGATCGCGTCCTCCATCGCTTCGATGACGATCGCCTTGTCGATCAATTTCTCGCGCGCGACCGCGTCGGCGATGGCGAGCAATTCGGCCTTGTTGGCGGAAACGGCGCCGGGAGCGCCCGGGGCGGTGGTGGCCATGGTCAGTCTTCCTCTGTTTCTTCTGTTTCTTCGATCGGTTCTATTTCGTCGGCGCCTTCCACGCTGAGCGGAGCGGTCGCCCCGATGAGCCTGTCGGTCATCGCGAGCTTGGCGGACTGGATCGCCGCGAACGGCAGGACCGTCGGCCCGAGCCCCTGCACGTCGACCAGCACGCTGTCTCCTTCAACTCCCGAGATCTCGCCGCTGAACACCTTTCGTCCGTCGAGCTTCTCGGCGAGCACGATCCGGGCCTCATGGCCCTTCCAATCGTCATAATCCTCGAGTCGGGTGAGCGGCCGGTCGATCCCGGGCGAGCTCACTTCGAGCCGATAGGCATGCGGGATCGGATCGCGTCCCGCGGCCTCCGCTTCGTCGAGCAGCTCCGACAGTCGCCGCGACAGCCGGGCGCAATCCTCCAGCGTGAGCTGCCGCGTATCGGGCCGCTCGGCCATCACCTGCAAGGTCGGGTCCGAAGTGCCGCCGATCATCTTCACGCGCACGAGGCGGAGCCCCTCGGCCTCGGCCGCAGGCTCGATCAATCGGGTCACTTCGGCAAGATCCGCCACACGCTCTCCGCGAAACCAAAACTCTTCCCCCGCCGGCCCCGTCCCCGGGACCAGCCTCAACGTCTAACGATGTCGAGGAAGGTGAAGCGCATATAGGCGCGGGAGGGGAACGGGACAAGCGGAGATTGGGCTAGAGCGTGATCGCTTGAGAATGAATCGCGGACTTTTCCCCGACATCGGCGTCACCCTGAACTTGTTTCAGGGTCCAGCTGGTCGCTCGCCCCGGGAAGCGGAAAGCTGGATGCTGAAGCAAGTTCAGCATGACGGGATGAGACAGCGCTTCAGTCTAAAATGATCATGCTCTAAACGTTCCGCGCCTGATAGATGATCAGCCCATGCTCCCTGACTGCTGGCGCGACGACAATGTCATCAGGCATCCTGCAATGGAGATGCACTGAAACGGGATTCGCAACGGGGTCCGCAACGCGGTCAGCGCCGCTACCGGCCGCCATTTTCGGCAGATTTACCGAAAAATGTCCAATTGGCATCTCCCAGCCACGCCGCGATATCGCGCTGCGCGTGTAGCACCCTCCAGATGTCGACATGGTCGGCTCGCTCGACGTAGAAGACGAGGCAGGGACAGGTTTCACCTTGCGGCTGCGCAGGTTCTCGATTCCCAGGATATCCCCGTAGCGGGGCGAGCCGATAGCCGGTCGATCGCCGATCGAGCGGTAGGCATCTCTGAGCGCCTCGGTAAACCGAAGGGAGAGATCGAGGCCAGCCTCGCGCGCGTATGAATGACGGCCAGGCGCTCGTCCGCTTGGGCCGATTCCAAGCGTATGACCGGTTTCGTCACTTTTTCGCGTGGTTCCTCGCACGCTCACGCAAATCCTCGAACCAGACTTCGTCGGCAGGACCTGCGGGCGGCGACGCGGCGCCCACCAACAGGAGCTTGCGCAAATGTTGGCGGTCGTGATCCCTACGGATCAGCTCGCGGACATATTCGCTGCCGGTACTGGAGCCACGCTCGGCGACCTGCTCGTCGACGAAGCCCTCGAGGCTGTCCGGGAGGGAGATGTTCATGATTGCCATATCGCTACATGCGAGAATCGGCAGGGCTTGCCAATTTACCCTACTCAACGTTTACCGCAATTTGATGGTAATATCTACACGCTTCCAGTGGTCAGGGTTGCGAGATCTGCCGCCCCGCCTTCAGCTTCCGGCGACCACGTCGAAGGCGACGCTGAGCCGCTCGCCCGCCCGGAAGGGGCGGGTGCCGTGGAAGACGTAGCTCGGGAAGAGGACCAGCCTTCCCGGACGCGGCTCCACCGTCGCGATCGGGGGAAGGTCCACCTTGAGCTCCGGCGGCGGGCGGCCGACCTCGAGCCAGCCTTCCTTCGGGTCGTCCCCGCCGAGCCTTTCGGGAAGGCTGACGTAGCAGGCCGAGCTGATCACCCCGCCGGGATGGACATGGGAGACGTGGAAGCCGCCGTCGGCGAGCCGGACGGACCAGCTGCCGCCGAGGGACAGATCCGAATTGCGGTGGCGAAGCAGGGGATGGCCGGGATCCGCCGGAGGAAGATTGGCGACATGGCGGCGAACGGCTTGCCCGATCACATCGGCGAGCGCCGCGATCTCCGGCTCGGGCCGGGTGAGCAGGCTTCCGCGCGTTTGCGTGCCGCCGCGAAGCGACTGGCCGACGGGATGGAAGCGGGCGCTGTGAAGCGTTCGAAGGACCTGGGCGAGGCCGGTCAGCTGGGGCGCGCTCAGCCCGAGATCGACGATGCTGTAGAGGCCGCGCTGCTCGCATAGCCAGGCATGGCGGGGATCCTCGGTCACCCGCCACGCCACGCCCAGAACGGCCCAGGTCATCAAATTGGCCGGATTGGCGCGCACCGCGGCCTCGAGGACCCTTTTCGCCTCGGCCGGCCGGCCCGCCTGGAGATAATGCTGGCCCCGGGCAAGCTGGGCATCGGGAAGGTCGTCGAGCCGGTCGAGGAGCGCTCCGGCGCGGTCGCTGAGGCCTTCATGGGTGGCGACGAAGGCTTCCAGAAGGAGGAAATCGCGGTCGTCGCCGAGCAGGGCGCGCGCCGCCTCGGCCGATTGCAGCGCCCGCTCCGGATGCCCCGCCCGGGCCAGGCTCATGCAGTATGAAAGCCGAAGCCCCTTGTTCCGGGGGTGCCGGCGCAGCGCCGCCACATAAGCGTCGGCGAAGGCCTCCCCCTCGCCAGCCTCGGCGCGCATCTCGGCCAGGCGCTCCTGGGCGCTCGTCGCCTCGGGGTGTCGAAGCACGAAATCGTGGAGCAGCGGAATGGCGTCCGCTCCCAGCTCGACCGCCACCGAGAGGATCATCTGGAGCTGAAGCTCCGGATCCCTGTTTCTCAGGGCCACGGCGCGGCGGCAATGTTCGACGGCCTCCGGTTCCTTCCGAAGCAGCGCGACCCGGGCGCGGCCGTCGACCGCCGACTCGCTTTCGGGGTCGGAGGCCAAAGCGGCCTCGTAGGCCAGCGCGGCTTCGTCGAGCCGCCGCTGCCCTTCCAGCCTGGCGCCGCGAAGCCCGGGCGGCTCGTCCGAAGATTTCTCCCCGCCGCTCATCCTCGCTCCTCGTCGCTCGCCTTCGGTTCGGAATTCCCGGCCCCGATATCCATGCCGTCCGGCGCCCGGGCCAGCTCGCTCTTGAGCGGCGAGAGCACCCACAGGGTCAGCAAGGTGATCAGCGACAGAGTCACGGCCACGTCGTAGCTGCCCAGCCCGACCGCCGTCCCCATCGCTCCGGTCGACCACAGGCTCGCCGCCGTCGCGGTGCCCTTGACGCTGTCCTTGAGCCTGAGGATGGCGCCGCCGCCGATGAAGCCCATCCCGGTGATGATCCCCTCGACGATCCGGGCCATCGCCTCGGGATGCCCGGTGGTCAGCCCCTCCGCCGCCTGGACGAAGCCGCAGGCCGCGACGGCGACCAGCGGGAAGGTGCGAAGCCCCGCGCTTCTTTCCTCCTTCTCGCGGTTCCAGCCGACCGGCAAGGCGAGCAGATAGGCGACGATCATCGCGACGACATGCGGTACGATCTGAAACGGGTTCGAACCGAAAATCTCTTCCATGCCATCCTCTCGTTCGCCGGGCCGCGACGCTACCGTCCCGCATCCTCGATGCAAAGGCCGGTCTCCGCAGGCACGGCTTTCGGTATCGTCATGTTCATGGGTTCCGGCTTCCGCCGGAAGGAAGGGGAAAATTCTATCGCGGCCCCCAGGGCGGCGGCGGCGGCGCCACCGGCCGGGTGATGTCGAACTCTACCCGGAAGAACCGCCCCGGCCGGCGCAATTCGTAGGCGAAGACCCGACCGTCCACCTCCATCGCCCAGACATTCGTGGTCGACGCCGGGATGCCCTCGCTCGTGAACAACGCCTTGGAGAAAGCGTCCGCCGGAAACGCCTGCCGAACCGCCGTCCCATCGCCGCTCGTGTCGCCGCCATATCGGGTGAGCCTGTCCTCGCTCCCGTCCGAGTGGCGATGGTCGTGCTTGAGCCGGAGCCCAGGGCCGGTGCGGGTGACGACCCAGGTGCGCGACCGGTCCTCGCCGACGTGGAAGGAAATGCGAAGTGCATCTTTCTCGCAGCCGCGGACGTGCATCACCAGCGTCTTGCCGGCGAAGGCGGCATCGGCCTCGACCGCCGGGCTCGCGATCCGTCCTTCGAAAGCCTTGCCGCACAGCGCGGCGAGCCTGGCGAAGAAAAGGTCCTGCGGCGCCTCGACCGCCGCCGGCGTCGCGCAGCCGGCCAGCGCGGCGGCGAGGAGGGGAACGGCGATCTTCATGCCGCCAGGCTAGCCGGAACCGCCGTCCGAGGCCAGCGGGCGACCAACCGGGCGCCGCAGGCTGATCGGTATCCAGCGATCCGGCGCTTTGCCGCTCCCGTTCTTACGGGAGAGGAGCGGGAGGTGAGGGTCTATACCGCGGATGCTCACGTGGAACCTCTGACGGCATTCCTGCGCTGACGGGTTGCGGCGCGCCGTTTGCCGGCACTAGGCGCCGTCGTCACAGCCACGGAGATCCATCGATGCGCAGCTTCATCCCACTGCTCCTCCTCGTCGCCTGCAGCGCCGGGACGGAAGCCGTCGAAGGCAATGCCGCGGCCGCGCCCCAATCCGGGTCGGGCAAGCCCTTCGCCGTCCGCCCGGTCGCGACGTTCGACGAGCCCTGGGCGATGGCCATCCTGCCCGGCCCGGGGCCCCGTGCCCTGATCACCGAGCGCAAGGGCAAGCTGAAGCTGCTGTGGAGCGACTCCGGCCGGATCGGCGAAGTCGCCGGCGCCCCCGCGGTCGATTATGGCGGCCAGGGCGGCTTCGGCGACGTCGTCCTCCATCCCGCTTTCGCCAGGAACCGCCTGGTCTACCTGAGCTGGGTCGAGGCGGGCGAAGGCGGCAATCGCGGCGCCGTCGTGGGCCGGGCGCGCTTCGTCGAGGACGGCAACCGGCCGCGTCTCGAAGGCCTTCAAATCATTTACCGCCAGAGCCCGAAGCTTAGCGGCCGCGGCCATTTCGGCCACCGAATCGCCTTCGGCCCGGACGGCAAGCTCTACATCTCCAACGGCGATCGCCAGGAATTCACGCCGGCCCAGGACATGAGCGCCAATCTCGGCAAGATCGTCCGCCTGAACGACGACGGCACCGTCCCGGCCGACAATCCGTTCGCGGGCCGCGGCGGAGTCACCGCTCAGATCTGGTCGCTCGGGCACCGCAACCCGCTCGGCCTCGCCTTCGACGCTTCGGGGCGGCTCTGGGATATCGAGATGGGCCCCAAGGGCGGCGACGAGCTGAACCTGGTCGAGCGCGGCAAGAATTACGGCTACCCGATCGTCTCCAACGGCGACCATTATGACGGGAAGGACATTCCCGATCACAAGACCCGCCCCGAATTCGCGGCGCCCAAGGTCTGGTGGACCCCGGTCATCTCGCCGGGAAACATGATATTCTACTCGGGCTCGGCCTTTCCCGGCTGGCGCGGCGACGTCCTGGTCGCGGGCCTGTCGAGCAAGGCCCTGATCCGGGTCGACGTCGACGGCGCCGCCGCCCGCGAAGCCGAGCGCTGGGACATGGGCAAGCGCATCCGAGAGGTCGAGCAGGGCCCGGACGGGTCGGTCTACCTGATCGAGGACGGCGAAGGCGGGAGGCTGCTCAAGCTCACGCCGGCCCGCTAGCGCCGGCGTGACCCCGGTCACGCACCGGCTCCCGCTATTGTCGTATAAGGCGACGATATCGGTAAGGAGACGGGCGGCGATGGGACGTAAGCGTTGGCTGCTGATTGGCGCGATCATCCTGACTAGTGCCGCGCAGGCGTACGAGATCCGAGTGCGCCGACCTTTCGTGAAAAAGGCCGACGTGCACGAAACGATCACGGCGCTCGCGGAAGAATGCCTGAAGACTCCGAGCGCCGCGGCGCCGTCCGGCTGCTGGCATCGGAACGCGGACCTCGCCGGCCGCTCACGCAGCAGAGGCAATGAGAGCTACGGCCCCCTTCAAGTCGCCGTCCGGTGGCCGGACGACCCGACCCGCCAGGATCGCAAGGCCTCGTTTCTCAAGATCGGCTACAATCTGTTCCGGGGCTGCAAGAAGCTGGCCGCGGGGAGCCGAGTCATCGAGGAGATCGGCCTCCTGTGCAGTTCGCATTATGGCAAGCTGCAATTCTTTCACGCGCAGGCAGTGGACGAGGACAAAAGCCCCGCGGACACGCGTCGTCGGATTCTGGCTTGGGCCGACCTCGCCTTTCGAATCGCCACCGACGCCCGTCTGGAGGACGGTAGTCGGCTCCTCGACGCGAATTATTGCCGGTTCATCGAGACGGAGCCGGCTGCGCTCAGCGAGGTGATGCGATGCAAAAGCCCCAGCATCTACGACGACTGGAACGTCAGCACCTTCTTCGCGCTCACCTGCGCGTCACCTTGGGTCTCCTACCGCTGCCCTACCCCGGGCGAAGCGGCGGAGGAGGATCGCCTGGCCATCCTTTCCGCCAAAGGCGCTCTTCTGCACCTCGTTCAAGACAGCTTTTCGCAATCGCACGCGTCGCGATCAATTGGGTCGCCGATACCTCCCAACGGCCCGCAGGGCGGCTTCGTCAGCAAGGTCGTCTGTGCCTACCCGACGGCCTATTTCAATTATCGAGAGCAGAAGTCCAAGGCCCATGGCAAAGCCGACAGACCGCCCGTCCGCGACTCGTCGTGCGACGACGATCCGAGGACGCCGGCTCCGGACGACCCGCAAACCGATGACGTGATCACCGCTTCCGCGATGATCCTTTGGCACCTCGAGAACGGCTCACCTGAATCCTTCGAGCGTTATCTGGTCGATCGCGTGTTCGGCCCCGAACCGACGGCCTGAGGCCGCGGCGCGATCATTCTCTAGCGGCGGCGGCGCATCTGGGCGGCGAGCTCCGCCCTGAAGGCGGCGCCGGCGAGCATGTAGCCGGTGCAGGAGGCGGATATCCGGTAGCGGATCGTCCGGCCACGCATCCGGGGCGCATAAAGAACGACCCATGTCCGGGTCCCGCGCTCGAACCCGACGTCGCACGACGCTCCGCTCGGCGCATGGGTCCGCTCGACCTCGAAGACCGCCGGCGCCCGCCCTGCGAGGGTCCGGCGCACCCGAAGCCGCTCGCCCCGGCCCGACCGCGCGTCATATGGCGCGACGAGATCGACCTCGACCAGCGCGAGCGCCCCGCGAGCGACTTCGCGAGCATGAACTCGCTGCTGCCCCGGGTCCGTCGGCGGCCTGATGCACGAGCAGGCAAGCGCCGGACTCTCGGCGGCGACGAGGAGGAGCAAAAGGAAAAAGAAACGGCGCATCACAGCCTCCTGTAGCGGAAATACCAGACCTCATGGCCCTTGCGCCTCGCCTTGGCCTCGTAGCGGGTCTCGGGCCAGCCGCCGGGGCGGGTGAGGAAATCCTTGGCGCTCTCGGCCAGCCACTCGAAATCGCGGCGGCCGTTCATCACCATCATCGACCAGCGGCAATAGGTCGGATCGTCGGTGCCGAGCCGGAACTCGCCGCCCGGCTTGAGCTTGGCGGCGACGAGGTCGAGGGGGCCGGCATTGACCATCCGCCTCTTGGCGTGCCGGGCCTTCGGCCACGGATCGGGATGGAGCAGATAGACCATGGTCAAGGCCCCGTCCGGCACCCGTTCGAGAACGTCGAGCGCGTCGCCCATATGGAGCCGGACATTGGCGAGGTGGCCGTCGCGGACATGCTGGAGCGCTCCGACGACCCCGTTGAGGAAGGGCTCGGCGCCGATGAAGCCATGATCTGGAAGCAGGTCCGCCCGATAGGCGAGATGCTCGCCCGAGCCGAAGCCGATCTCGAAGTGGAGCGGCCGCCGGTCGCCGAACAGCGCCTCCGAGGTGATCGGCCCCTCGTCGGGCACGCTCACCGCCGGAAGCAGCCGCTCGAGCAAGGCTTCCTGCCCGCCGCGAAGCTTGTGCCCGGAACGGCGGCCGTAGAGGCGGCGGATGGTGGTGGGATCGTTCATTCTCCCCCTCTCCCGTACTTACGGGAGAGGGAGGGGCCCGCGAAGCGGGAGGGTGAGGGGCCGTACACCGGACTCAGCAAGACCCTCACCTCCCACCGCTTCGCGGCGGGCCCCTCCTCTCCCGCGGCATGCGGGAGAGGAAACATTCTACAACGCCGCCTTCAGCCTGTCGGCCAGATCGGTCTTCTCCCAAGGGAAGAAGTCGCCTTCCGCGGTTCGTCCGAAATGGCCGTAGGCGGCGGTGCGCTGGTAGATCGGCTTGTTGAGGCTGAGGTGGGTCCGGATCGCGCGCGGGGTGAGTCCGCCGAGGTCCTGGATCGACATGATCGCGCGCTCGATCGCCGAATCGTCGGTGCCGTTCCCGGTGCCGTGCGTGTCGACGTAGAGCGACAGCGGCGCCGAGACTCCGATCGCGTAGGCGAGCTGGATCGTGCAGCGGCGGGCGAGACCCGCGGCGACGATGTTCTTGGCGAGATAGCGGGCGATATACGCCGCCGAGCGGTCGACCTTGGTCGGATCCTTGCCGGAAAAGGCGCCGCCGCCGTGCGGGGCCGCGCCGCCGTAGGTGTCGACGATGATCTTGCGGCCGGTGAGCCCGGCGTCGCCGTCGGGGCCGCCGATCTCGAAGCTGCCGGTCGGGTTGATATGGTAGACGGTGTCGTCCGACAGCAGCTGGGCCGGGAGAACGTCGGCGACGACCCGCCGGACATAGGCCTTGAGCTCGGCTTCCTTTTCGCCCGAATCATAGCCCTTGCCGTGCTGGGTCGAGACGACGATCGCCGTCGCCGCCACCGGCTCGCCATTCTCGAAGCGCAGGGTGACCTGGCTCTTGGCGTCGGGCTCGAGGAACGGCGCGGCGCCCGAATGACGGTCGGCGGCCATGCGCTCGAGGATCTTGTGGCTGTAATAAAGGGTGGCCGGCATCAGGTCGGGGGTTTCGTCGCAGGCGAAGCCGAACATGATGCCCTGGTCGCCGGCGCCCTCGTCCTTGTTGCCCGAAGCGTCGACGCCCTGGGCGATGTCCGCGGACTGGGGATGGAGATTGTTCGAGAAATCCAGGGTCTCCCAGTGGAAGCCGTCCTGCTCGTAGCCGATGGCCTTCACCGTCTTGCGGACGACCGCCTCGATCTCCTCGCGCACGCCGGGCGCCCAATTGCCCGCTTCGTCCATGATCCCGAGCCCTCGGATCTCGCCGGCGAGGACGACCTTTTGGGTCGTCGTCAAAGTCTCGCAGGCGACTCGCGCCTCGGGGTCCTTGGCGAGGAAGAGGTCGACGACGGCGTCGGAAATCTGGTCGGACACCTTGTCGGGATGGCCTTCGGACACGGATTCTGACGTGAAGAGGTAATTGCTGCGCATCGGGAGAAACCGGCCTTCCTGATCTTGCGAGGGAGAAGAGGATATAAAGATATCCTTATATGTGGGCTCCCTAGCCGTCTTTGCGTCGCCCTGCAATGCGCTGCGCCACCATCGCCAACGCTGCCAAAAGAAGGGAGAAGACCAACGGGAGGACGTTGCCGAACCGGGCAAAGAGGGTCGGCGGCCTGGGCGCCGGCAGCCTCGTGTCGATGACCCCGGCCGTCCGCCAGGGCAGGCTGCGCAGGAGCCGGCCGTCCGAGTCGATCACCGCCGAGATTCCGGTCGGGGTCGCCCGAAGCACCGGAAGGCCTTCCTCAAGCGCCCGAAGCCGGGCCTGGGCGAGGTGCTGCGGCGGCCCCCAGGCGCCGAACCAGGCGTCGTTCGAGGGGTTGAACAGGAAAGCCGGCCGATTCTCGCGGTCGACGACCTCGCCCGAGAAAATGATTTCGTAGCAGAGCTGGAACCCGACCTTGCCGACGATGGGCAGGTCGAGCGTCCGGGCTCCGGGCCCCGGATCGAAATCGACGTCGCCCGGCGCGAGACGCGAGAGGCCGAGCGACGACAGGATCGGCCGCATCGGCAGATATTCGCCGTAAGGAACGAGATGCGCCTTGTCGTAACGGGCGAGGATCCGGCCGCTCCTGTCCATCGCGAAGACGCTGTTGGTGGCGCTGGCGATGTCGCGCCCGTCCGGCGAGCGCCAGGTGACTCCGCCGGTGAGGAGAAGATCCTTCTCGCCGAGCATGGCGGCGACGTCCCGGCGAAGCTCGAGCATCTCGATGAAATGACCGTAATCGCGAAGTCCGTTCTCGAGCGGCCTCGTCACCGCGGCCTCGGGCCACAGCAGGAGGCGGGGCTCCCCTCCCCTCGAGGTGGAGAGGCGCCGGAGCCGGGCCATGTTCTCCTCCTGGAACCCGTCCCGCCACTTGTCCTGCTGGCCGATATTGGGCTGGACGATCCGAAGCGAGGGACCGGGCGGCCCGGGCGCCGCCGCTCCGACGGCGAAGCCGGCCAGGGCCAGTATCGAAATTCCGGCCGCCACCGCCGCGGCCGAGCGCCACTGCCGAAGCCCGAGCAGAAGCGCGATGCCCGCGAGCAAGGCAGTGATTCCGGACAGGCCGTACGTTCCGACGAGCCGCGCCGACCATGACAAGGGGGTCACGAGGATGGTCACGCCCGCCGGATTCCAGGCGAATCCGGTGAACAAGGTGGCGCGCAGCCATTCGGTAACGATCCAGGCGGCGGCGAAGACGAGGACGAGGCGAAGATCGTTCTTTCGTCCCCAACGCCAGGCGAGCCCCGCGGCCGCGGCCGGATAGACGGCGAGGTAGAGCGAGAGCAGAACCACGGCCAAATAGCCGAGCGAGGCCGGCATCTCCGCCTGGTAGGTGAAGGCGGTGGCGATCCAGTTGAGGCCGAGGATGAAATGGCCGACCCCGAACCACCAGCCCCGGGCCAGGGCGCTTCGAAGCCGCGGCGCCCCGCGCACCAGCCACAGGAGCAGTCCGAACGCGATCGGAGTCAG
Source organism: Allosphingosinicella sp. (assembly GCA_035629855.1). Classification (GTDB taxonomy): domain Bacteria; phylum Pseudomonadota; class Alphaproteobacteria; order Sphingomonadales; family Sphingomonadaceae; genus Allosphingosinicella. Next base: position 6,076 of record DASQLT010000058.1, on the reverse strand, counting down.
CGGCCAGAGGCCGATCGGCTCGAAGCCGCAGGCGGCGACGAGCCCGGCGAGGAAGGAAAGAGCGAGCGGCTTCACCGCCCCGTCATTGCGGGGAGCGAGGCGGGGAAGCAATACCGACGTCATGCTGAACTCGTTTTCAGCATCCAGCGACGAACCGCCTCGCGGGTGGAGAGCTGGACCCTGAAACAAGTTCAGGGTGACGAGGAGGCGAACCGATTGATTCCATGCGACCGCGATGACATGGAAGCGCCATGCCCCTTCCCCCCTTCCACTTCGCCTTCCCGGTCGACGACCTCGAAGCCGCCCGCGCCTTCTACGGCGGACTGCTCGGCTGCCCGGAAGGACGAAGCGCCGACGACTGGATCGATTTCGATTTCTTCGGCCACCAGATCGTCGCGCATCTGAGCCCCGACGCCCGACCGCGCGGACGCAGCAATCCCGTCGACGGCCACGACGTCCCAATTCCCCATTTCGGAGCGGTGCTCGACATGGCCGGCTGGGACGCCCTGGCGGCGCGGCTTCGCGAGTCGGGGACCGAGTTCGTCATCGAGCCGACGGTCCGTTTCCGGGGCCAGCCGGGCGAGCAGGCGACCATGTTCTTCCTCGATCCCTCCGGCAACGCGCTCGAGATCAAGGCCATGGCCGACCCGGAGAATTTGTTCGCGAAGTAAATTGCCTCCCCACGCGCAGCGTGGGGGGGCATGCGAAGCATGGTGGAGGGGTAATTGGCGCAGGCTTTCGCCGTCTCGCGCTGGATTCTCGGATTCCGTGCGAATACCCCTCCACCACCCTTCGGGCGGTCCCCCTCCCCATCTGGCGATAGGGAGGCAAGAACTAGGCCGCCGCCCTCGCCGCGGCCAGGACCGGCCGATGAACGGCGGGGAGCAGGCCGCGATAGAGATTGGCCATTTGCGCGGCCATGGCGTCGGGCGTGTAGCGCGCCGCCCGCTCCCTGGCCGCCCGGCCCAATACGGCCCGCTCGAAATCGTCGCCGACCAGATCGCCGATCGCCCGGGCGAAACCGTCCTCGTCGCGCGGGTCGATGAAGATCGCGACCTCGTCCCAGAGCTCCCGGAAGGTAGGGATGTCGGAAAGGACGAGCGCGCACCCCGCCGAGGCCGCTTCCAGGACCGAATGGCCGAACGGCTCGTGCAGGGCCGCGGAGACGAATACCGGGCGCGCCGAGAGCCAGCGGCCCAACTCCGCCTCGCCGAGCGTGCCGAGACAGTCGATATTGTCGAACAGGATTCGAGCGCCGTTCGGCCCGGCGATCGGCCCGGCGGCGCGCACCGGCACCCCGATCCGCCCGGCGGCGGCGTCGAGCATGCCGAAATTCTTGCCTTCGTCCCAGAGTCGGCCCGCGGCGAACACGAAGTCGTGAGGAACTCCGTTCGGCGCCGCCACGGGGGAGCGGCCGTGATGGACGGTATGCGGAAGGACCTCGAGGCCGTAATGGCGCTTTACCGAGGCACCGAAGGCGTCGGTCGGAGCGACGACGGCGCCGGCCGTCCGGAGCCCCTTGCCGGTCAGGGCGGTGCGCCGGGCCAGGTCGGCGGGCAGCGCCGTGCCCTGGACGGCCTCCCACCAGCTGGCGACGCAGCTGTGGAGAACCGCCACGACGGGCCGGCCAAAGTCCGCCAGCGCGGCGAGGGCGGGCGTGTTGAGCTGGACGATGTCGCAATCCGCCTCGACGGCGAGATCGGCGATCGTTTCCGCGGCCCGAACCAGCGAGGCCTCCTCCCCGGCGAGCCGATCGAGGCCCAAGCCGCTGTCGACCAGGCGAAGGCCCGGTATCGCCTTGGCCATTGCGGCCTGCTCGACGGTCGCCGCCGGGCCCGTCAGCGCGAGCAGGGTCTCGTGACCCAGGCGCGACAGGCCCCGGGCGAGATCGAGGCCATAGGGCCAAAGGTCTCCAGACGAATCGGTGGTGATGAGGATGCGCAGCGCGGGGCTCATGGCAGCCGCCGCCGCGGGTCCGGGCCGGCTGGGCCAGCCATGTTCAAAAGGCGTTTCTGCAACCCTTCGACTTTCTGTTTTCTCGAGAGGCGCGCGACGGCACGCCTGTGGGAAATTTTCCGGGAACGAAAAGAATGCTGCTTTGAAGTTTTGTTTTCAGGAGCAAATGCGGGACGCAAACGGGACTGCGGGTGCGCAACGGCGCGTCCTCGCTAAACCGCCAGGCGCCCGGCATTGTTCCTTGTCCGAGTGGGGAAAACGGCCCTCGCGATCGCCTTTTAGGGCAGGCGCTCCATGTGCTTAGCGTCTTCTCGACTCACGCCAAGCTTGCACTCCGCGCTCCGGCGGGGCAGAGCCCAACCGATGTGCCCATTCCGCGGCTCCACGCGTTTGGAAGCCGCCGCAAGACCTTCGAGGTGAACGTGACAATCTGTTTGAACCGCGCCCGTCCGGAGCGCGTCCGATGAGCCTCCACGATCCGAAGGCGATCAACGTCGCCATCGTCGGAGTGGGTAATTGCGCGAGCTCGCTCGTGCAGGGACTCGCGCATTATCAAAACGGCGGCGCCAACGACCAGATCGGGCTGATGCACTGGGACCTCGGCGGCTATCGGCCCAAGGACATCAAGATCGTCGCCGCCTGGGACATCGATCGCCGAAAGGTCGGCCTGGACGTGGCCGGAGCCATTTTCGAGAAGCCCAATTGCACCGCGATATTCTGCGACCACGTCCCGCAGAGCGGGGTCACGGTCGAAATGGGCCGGACCCTCGACGGCTTTTCCGAACATATGGCCGAATGGCCGGACGACCGCACCTTCCTCCCGGCCGATTTGGCCCAGCCGGAGCGGGCGGACGTCGTCCGCCGGCTGAAGGAGACCCGGACCGACGTCCTGCTCAACTATCTGCCCGTGGGAAGCCAGGAGGCGACCGAATTCTACGCGGAATGCGCGCTCGAGGCGGGGGTCGCCTTCGTCAACAACATCCCGGTGTTCATCGCCAGCGACGCCGCCTGGGCGGAGCGTTTCCGGGCGGCCGGAGTGCCGATCATCGGCGACGACATCAAGGCGCAGCTGGGCGCGACCATCGTCCACCGGGTGCTTACCGACCTGTTCAAGAAGCGCGGCGTGAAGCTGGAGCGGACCTACCAGCTCAATACCGGCGGCAATACCGACTTCCTCAACATGTCGAACCGCAAGCGGCTCGCGTCGAAGAAAATCTCGAAGACCGAGGCGGTGCAGTCGGTCGCCGAGCACCGGCTCGACGACGACAACATCCATGTCGGCCCGTCCGATTACGTCGCCTGGCAGAACGACAACAAGGTCTGCTTCCTGAGGATGGAAGGCTCGATGTTCGGAGGCGTTCCGATGAACCTCGAGATGCGCCTCTCGGTCGAGGACAGCCCCAATTCGGCCGGAGTCGCGATCGACATGATCCGCTGCGCCAAGATCGCCAAGGATCGCGGCCTGGCCGGGCCGGTCCATCCCGCGGCCGCTTATTTCTGCAAGCATCCGCCGGTGCAGACGACCGACGACGAGGCGCACGAGGCGCTGGAGCGGTTCATCCGGGGGTAGTTTGCCTCCCCATGCGCAGCATGGGGAGGGGGACCCCGCGTAGCGGGGTGGAGGGGTAGCCTGCGCAGGCCTTTGCCGTATCGCGCCACAACCTCGGACTCCTCGGCAGCCACCCCTCCACCATGCTTCGCATGGTCCCCCTCCCCACCGCTTCGCGGCGGGGAGGCAAGGATCAGCCCGCTCCTCCGTACCGCCCGTCCACATAGACCAGCGGGTCCACGTCCTCCCGCACATTCATCTCCTCGACCTCGCCGACGAAGATGGAGTGGGTGCCGTAGGGAAAATGCCGGATCCGTCGGCACAGGATCGCCGCCTGGGCGTCGGCGAGCCGGGGCGGGCGGTCGCAATCGACGTGCCAGCCCGACGCGAACCGCAACGCCTGCTGGCTTCGGTCCGCGAACATCTGGGCGATGTCCTCCTGGCTCCGGTGGAGCACGTTGACGCAGAAATGCGAGACGTCCTCGAGCGGGCTGTGGAGCGAGGCGGTCCGGTTGATGCAGATGAGCAGGCTCGGCGGGTCGAGCGAAAGCGACGACATGGCGGTGGCCGTGATCCCCATCGGCTCGCCGCCGACGCAGACGGTGATGACGTTCACCGTGGAAGCGACTCGGCGCATCGCCCGCTTGAAGTCCTGGGTGAGGGCCGAAGCTTCCGTCGCCATGGCGCCGCCCATGGCCGGGAAGCGCCGCTCTGGCAATGGCTTGGCTCGGAAGCGACTTCGAAACGGTGCGCCGCGGAGCACCGTCATCCCGGCGAAGGCCGGGATCCATGAACATCGATGCCAGCATAGAGGTAAGTCCTCATCGCTTCGATCCTGCCTTTCCGAGTTCATGGATCCCGGCCTTCGCCGGGATGACGGCGACTTTGATTTTTCTATTAAATCAGGCGGCTTCTTATTAACGTCGCGACTCAAGGGGACGGGGAATGCTCGAAATAATCGCCGCTCCGGCGAACCTGCCATTCGCGGTGGCGCTGCTGGTCATGCTTCTGATCGGCGCGGTGGAGGCGGTCGGCCTCGGCGCCTCGGCCGTTCACCTCGACGTCCATGCCGACGTGGACGGCGGCGGCGACCTGCTCGGCTGGCTCGGCATCGGCCGGGTCCCGCTGCTGATGCTGCTCGTCGTCTTCCTCGCCTTGTTCGGCCTCATCGGGCTCGCCATCCAGCAATTCGCCGGGCCCCTGCCCCTGTGGATCGCGGCCCCCGCCGCCGCGGTCGCGGCGCTTCCGCTGACCGGCCTCGGCGCCCGCGGCCTCGCCCGGATCATGCCGGGGGACGAGACGACCGCGGTCAGCCTCGACAGCCTCGTCGGTCGGAGGGGGACCATCACCATCGGCACCGCCCGGCGCGGCTCGCCCGCCCAGGCCCGGGTCGCCGACATCCACGGCCAGGTCCATCATGTGATGGTCGAGCCTTACGACGACGATCAATCCATCCGCGAAGGCGAGACCGTCCGTCTCGACCGCCGCGACGGCCACATCTTCATCGCGGTCGGCAGGACCGACCGGATCGAAACCGGCCTCGACATATCGTCCACGCCGAACTGGCCGGTTTCGACGCCTTCAACCAGGGGAGACTGACATGGTCCAGATGGCCATTTATGCGGGGATCGTTCTAGCCGCCTTGCTTATTCTGGGGCTGATCATCACCCGCCTCTATCGCCGGGCCACCAAGGAGATCGGCTTCGTCCGAACCGGCTTCGGCGGCGAGAAGGTCGTCATCAACGGCGGCGCCCTCGTCCTTCCGGTCCTCCACGAGACAATGCCGGTCAACCTCAACACCGTCCGGCTCGCCGTGGAGCGCAAGAATGTCGACGCGCTCATCACGCTCGATCGCCTTCGCATCGACGTGAAGGCCGAATTCTACGTCCGGGTCCGCCCCGACCGCGACTCGATCGCCATCGCCGCCCAGACGCTCGGCCTTCGGACCATGCACCCGGAAAATCTGAAGGAGCTGATCGAAGGCAAGTTCGTCGACGCTCTGCGCTCGGTCGCGGCCGGGATGACGATGAACCAGCTCCACGAGCAGCGCGCCGATTTCGTCCAGAAGGTGCAGCAGGTCTCCGCCGCCGATCTGGCGATGAACGGACTCGAGCTCGAATCGGTGTCGCTGACCGGCCTCGACCAGACGTCGATCGAGCACTTCAACGCCAACAATGCGTTCGACGCCGAGGGCCTGACCAAGCTCACCGAGCAGATCCAGCTGCGCAAGAAGGCGCGCAACGACATCGAGCAGGACACCCGCGTCCAGATGGAGACCAAGAACCTCGAGGCCGACCAGCGCAGCTTCGAGATCGGCCGCGACAAGGAGTTCGCCCGGCTCGAGCAGGAGCGCGAGGTCGAGATGCGGCGGGCCAAGCAGGGGGCCGAAGTCGCCCGCGAGCAGTCGCTCCGCCACCAGGAGGCCGAAGCCGCGAAGATCGAGGCCAAGCAGCTGATCGATTCGCAGCAAATCGAGGCGGATCGCACTGTCGAGCAGGCGCGCATCGCCCAGGCGCAGTCGATCGAGATCGCCCGGCAGGAGCAGCAGATCGCCGTCCAGAACAAGAGCCG
>DASQLT010000057.1:0-156539 GCA_035629855.1 Allosphingosinicella sp. | reverse complement strand
TTTTAGACTGAAGCGCTGTCTCATCCCGTCATGCTGAACTTGTTTCAGCATCCAGCTTTCCGCTTCCCGGGCGAGCGACCAGCTGGACCCTGAAACAAGTTCAGGGTGACGCCGATGTCGGGAAAAAGTCCGCGATCCATTCTCAAGCGATCACGCTCTAGGTTGAATCGCTCCCGACCGTTCGCCCTGAGCTTGTCGAAGGGCCTTACTTTCTTGTTCTGAAGGGGAAGTGAAGGGCTTCGACAAGCTCAGCCCGAACGGAAGCAGGGGCAATTGACCCTTCGACGATCCAGGAGTTCAGCGGGTGAAGCCGAAGCGGCGCATCAGCTCGGCTCGAGTGGCGCGCTCCGGCGGTCCCGCCGGGACGCGCGTCGTGACCCGCTCGTAAAGGCCGGGCTCGACCTGCCGCCAATAGGGCAGGTCGATGGCGCCCTGCCGCTCGAGATGCGCGAGATATTCGTCCAGCGTCCGGAAAGTCTTGCCGCGCGCGAAGGGCAGCTTGGCCACCCCGCCGCCCGGGCTCGGCTGGCGCGTGGCCGATCCAGCCGGTCGCGGCGCCGCCGCGGCGCGGAGCTCCGGGCCGCTGCCGGCCTCCTCGGCACAGGCCGGGGTCGACAGGGCGACCAGGGCGATCGCAGATAATCTTGCTAAATCATGCATTTAGTACGCGTCCTGCCGATCGGGCCATAATACCGGAATCGGACCAATATAACCAATATAAAGGTTGTACCCTCGCCCAATCCATGTTTTCTTGCCGCCATGAGGACTCGCGTCTTGCCGCGAGTCATGCACTTCTTTTTTGGGGGAAACCAATGTCTGCTCGCGACAGAAGCACGATCGCATCCAATTCGGCCAGCATTACCAAGCAGACGGCGCTGAACTGCCTCGTCAGCGAGAATATGTACAAGTCGTTGCTGGAGCCTTTCTCCTTTTCCGACAGCTACATGGCGAGCGCCGACCCGGCCCTGCGAGTGCCCGCGACCCTCGCCGTTCCGTCGACCGTCGCCGTCACCGGCACGATCGACCCGGCCGGCGATTTCGACACCTTCTCGATCAGCGTCATCGCCGGCCAGACCTATATGGTCTCGGTCCGGGGCTCCGGCGCCAATCCGCTCGCCGACACGATCCTGTACCTCCTCGACGACGATTTCAATCTGGTCGACGCCGACGATGACGGCGGCGCGGGCTTCTATTCGCTGCTCACCTTTACCGCGGCCTATACCGGCGACTATTTCGTCGACGTCGAAGGCTTCTCGAACTTTACCGGCGATTATACGCTCGACGTGATCGTCCGGCCGGCGACCGACGTGGTCGATTCCACGTTCGGCAACGCCGTCCTGATCGGCGAAGGCGTCACTTTCGGCTTCATCGATTCCGACGCTCTCGACGTCTACGAGTTCGCCGGCGAGACCGACACGTACAAGTTCGTGGTCGAGGCCGGTAAATATTATACGATCGAAGTGGCTGGAGGAGCCGACTATAATTCGGACTTTTCCGATCTACCGTTCGGCGAGATCGACCCGTATATCTTCGTTTACGGGCCGGACGGAACGGAGATCGCCCAGAACGACGACATCAGCTTCCCGTCGGACATCAGCTCGCGCGTAAGCTTCTTCGCTTCCGAAGACGCCACCTACTATTTGGACGTGCAATCCTACTATCCCTACACCGGTGGCTATTCGATCACGGTCCAGGAACTGGACCTGGGCGACTTCAGCCCGCTCGACGCGATCAACTGGTTCTCGGCGGACAATATCGACATCGGCCCCGGCAACATCGTGAAGGTCTATTTCGCCGAGGCGGGCCAGAGCTATGACGAGCTCGCCGACAACGGCGTGGATCCGCTGCCCTCGTTCGGCTGGAACGCGTGGGAGAAGCAGCAGGTCATGAACGCGCTGAATTCGGAATTCGGCAAGATCCTCGGCGTCACCTACGTGGTAACCACCAACGAGGCCGAGGCGGAGTTCCGGCTGATCACGACGACGTCGAATCAGTACGGCGCCTATTTCTATCCGCAGGACCCGTCCTATGGCGACGCCCAGGGCATCGGCGTGTTCAACGTCGACAACGGCGGCTGGAATTTCGACGTCCAGCAGGGCCTGACGAAGGGCGGCTACGATTATGCCGTCGTCCTTCACGAATTCGGCCACGCCCACGGCCTCGCCCACCCGCACGACAACGGCGGCGGCTCCGACATCCTGCTCGGAGTGACCGCGTCGACCGGCAGCTACGGAGTCTACGACCTGAACCAGGGCGTCTACATGGTGATGTCCTACAACGACGCGTGGGACTTCCACCCCGACGGCCCGTCGCCGTTCACGGTAGCCGGCATCGACAATGGCTGGTCGGGAACGCTCAGCGCCTTCGACATCGCCGTGCTCCAGTCGCGCTACGGAGTGCATGCCTTCGCGACCGGGAATGACGTCTACCAGCTCAAGGACGTCCAGGCCCAGGGCACGTATTATTCGACCATCTGGGATACCGGCGGCACCGACGAGATCCGCTATTCCGGCGCCCGCAACACCCAGATCGACCTCACCGCCGCGACCCTCGACTATAGCGCGACCGGCGGCGGCGTCGTTTCGTTCGTCGACGACATCAAGGGCGGCTACACGATCGCCAACGGGGTCGTCATCGAGAACGCCACCGCCGGCAGCGGCGACGACGTTCTGATCGGCAATTCCGCCGCCAACGTCCTCAAGGGCAATGACGGCGACGACTTCCTGATGGGCAAGGCCGGCGGAGATACGCTGAACGGCGGCGGCGGCTTCGACACCGCGAGCTACCGGACCTCGGCCGCCGGAGTGACCGTCGGCACCAGCGGAGGCGCGAGCGGCGGCGACGCGGCCGGCGACACCCTGATCTCGATCGAAGGCCTTGAAGGCAGCGAGTTCGCCGACACGCTCAACAGCGGCAACAATGGCGATACCCTCTCGGGTCTCGGCGGCGCCGACAAGCTCAACGGCGGCAACGGCGACGATACGCTGGAAGGTGGGGCCGGCAACGACACGCTCGACGGCGGCAACCACGACGACACGCTCGACGGCGGCGACGGCGACGATGCGCTGAGCGGCGGAAACAACGACGACGTGCTCGACGGCGGCAACGGCGTCGATACTCTGGACGGCGGCAATCACGCCGACATCCTCGACGGCGGTGCCGGCAACGACAATTTGAGCGGCGGCAATCACGCCGATACGCTCAACGGCGGCGCCGGAAACGACGTGTTGACCGGCGGCAACCATAACGACCTGTTTCTCTTCACCGAAACCGGCGGAGCCGACAGGATCGTCGATTTCAACCGCAGCCAGGGCGACAAGATCAACCTGGACGGGATCGACGCCGTCGCCGGGGGCGCCGACAATGCGTTCACCTTCATCGGCGCGGCCGCGTTCAGCGGAGTCGCCGGTCAGCTCAGGTCCTACACCTCCGGCAGCGACAAATTCCTCGCCGGCGACGTGAACGGCGACGGCGTCGCCGATTTCACCATCCAGACCAACGTCCTGATCATCAACAGCGACCTGGTTCTCTAGGCCGTGGGATCCGCCGATAACCCTCCCCGGCCGATGCCGGGGAGGGGGACGGCGCGCGGCGCGGGTCGAATCGACCCGGCAAGGCGCCTCCACCGCATTTCGTGAGGCCTCTTCTTTCGCAAATACGGGGGAGCAATTCCCCCAACTCATGCTAGCTTGCCGTATGATCACCGCCCTCTTCCTCGCCGCCGCCGTTCCGGCGGCGCCCGCCTGCCCCATCGAAAAGGCCGTCTACCGGCTGAAGGGCGATCCCAAATTCACCGCGGGATTCGCCCGCCAGGATCGGCGCGACTCGGGCGCTTCCGATCTCGTGCTCTGGCTCAACACCCCTAAGCGGACCTACTGGTTCTCGTTCGGCTCGCCCAACGGCTATGGCGGCACTTACCTGGCTCCGGAGCTCGATCCGCGAATCTCGGTCCGCCTGTCCGACGACGAAGAGCGCGACGCCGCGAAGCGGATGGAGCCGCCCGAAGCGCTCACCACGAAATTCGATGCCTTCCGCGCCGATCTCGGCGCTTTCGTGGGGCCGCCCCAATCCACCGACAAGCCGCCGTCGTTCCTCTTCGCTCGCGATCTGGGCCCGGCGCTGTGGTACGGCCCGACGACGCTCGCCGGCAACGATTCCACCGCCGAATCGGAGGCCATGCCGATCGGGCTGTTCGTCGCGGCGGGCTGCGGCGGACCTCCCAAGGCGAAGAAATAGGCGTCCCGTCATCCCGGCGAAAGCCGGGACCTCGGGAAGACCCACCGAAACTTCTCGCCACGAGGTCCCGTCCTTCGCCGGGATGACGATAGGCGCACGACCTGCTATGCGCCCGCCATGGCCGATGGCGAGACCGCCCTGCTGCTTGCCCGCGCGCAATTCGCCTTCACGATCTCGTTCCATTTCATCTTCCCCGCCTTCTCGATCGGGCTCGCGAGCTATCTCGCGGTGCTGGAGGGGCTTTGGCTGGCGACGGGCAAAGCGCGTTACCTGACGCTGTTCCGCTATTGGCTGAAGATATTCGCCCTGGCCTTCGCCATGGGCGTCGTCTCGGGGATCGTCATGTCCTACCAGTTCGGGACCAACTGGTCGGTCTTCTCGGACCGCGCGGGGCCGATCGTCGGTCCGCTCATGGCCTATGAGGTGCTGACCGCCTTCTTCCTCGAGGCGGGGTTCCTGGGCGTCATGCTGTTCGGGCTCGAACGGGTCGGCAAGAAGCTCCATTTCCTCGCCACCCTGATGGTGGCCGCGGGGACGGCCATGTCGGCATTCTGGATCCTGAGCGTGAACAGCTGGATGCAGACGCCCACCGGCTGGGCGATGAACGGCCAGGGCCAGTTCGTGCCGGCCGGAAGCTGGCTCGACATCATCTTCAACCCGAGCTTCCCCTATCGCCTCGTCCACACCGTCCTGGCCGCCTATCTGACGACCGCTTTGGTGGTCGGGGCGGTGGGCGCGTGGCATTTGCTCGCGGGCCGCGACTACAAGGCCGTGCGGACCAGCTTCTCGATGGCGATGTGGATGGCGGCCCTGGTCGCGCCCGTCCAGATCTTCGTCGGCGACCTGCATGGATTGAACACGCTCGAGCACCAGCCCGCCAAGATCATGGCGATGGAAGGCCATTTCGAAAGCTATGACAAGGGCGCGCCGCTGATCCTGATCGGGCATCCCGACCGGGGCGCGGAGAAGACCTGGGTGCTGCTCGAAATACCCAAATTGTCCTCGCTCATCCTCAAGCACGATTCGGATGCGCCGCTGAGCGGCCTGAAGACCATCCCGAAGGCGGACCGGCCGCCGGCGGAGATCGTCTTCTGGTCGTTCCGGATCATGGTCGGGCTCGGCTTTCTGATGTTCGCGCTCGGGCTTTGGAGCCTGCTCGCCAGGCTTCGCAGGCGGCTTTTCGAATGGCGCTGGCTTCACCGTTTCGCAGTGGCGATGGGGCCGGCCGGATTCGTCGCGGTGATCGCGGGCTGGGTGACGACCGAGGTCGGCCGGCAGCCCTGGGTGATCTACGGGCTGCTTCGGACGAAGGACGCCGTGTCGCCGATCGCTTCGGCGGGCGTGACGGGATCGCTGATCGCCTTCGTGCTCGTCTATTTCGCCGTATTCGGGGCGGGGACGATGTACATAGTGAAGCTGATGGCGAAGGCCCCGGAGGAAGGGGAGGAAGGCGAGCCGCGGAGCCCGATCCGGACCGCGGGGGTTACGCCGGCGGCCGGCGTGGGGAGGGGCGGATGAGCAATTTCTTATCCTCCCCGCGCGAAGCGTGGGGAGGGGGACCACATGAAATGTGGTGGAAGGGTAGCTGCCCCGAGCTAGGAGGTTTGCGAGCGAGCCTCACGCGTCCGCGCCAATTACCCCTCCACCATGCTTCGCATGGTCCCCCTCCCCATCTGCGATGGGGAGGACAGAAGTAATGGACCTCACCATAATCTGGGCGCTCATCATCGCTTTCGCGGTCGCCGCTTACGTGGTGATGGACGGGTTCGACCTCGGCATCGGGATCCTCTTTCCCTTCTTCCCGGTCGGCAAGGAGCGGGACCAGGCGATGAACGCCATCGCCCCGGTGTGGGACGGCAACGAGACCTGGCTGGTGCTCGGCGGCGGCGGCCTGCTCGCCGCCTTCCCGCTCGCTTATTCGATCATCCTTCCGGCCCTCTACGCGCCGCTGATCGCAATGCTGTTGGGGCTCGTCTTCCGAGGCGTGGCCTTCGAGTTCCGCTGGCGCGACCCGGGGCACCGCCGGTTGTGGGATTCCGGCTTCTTCCTGGGCTCGCTCGCCGCGACCTTCGCTCAAGGGGTGACTCTCGGAGCCCTCCTCCAGGGCATCAGCGTCGAGGGCCGAGCCTATTCCGGCGGCTGGTGGGAGTGGCTGACTCCGTTCAGCCTGCTGACCGGCGCCAGCCTCGTCGCCGGCTACGCGCTTCTCGGCGCCGCCTGGCTGATCTGGAAGACTCAAGGGCCTCTGCAGGATCAGGCGAGGCGGCAGGCGCGCCGGCTGCTTCCCGCCTTGCTCGCCGCGATCGGGACCGTCAGCCTCTGCACGCCCTTCGTCGAGCCTCAATATTTCCAGCGCTGGTTCGAGACGCCCGGGCTGTTCGTCACCGTGCCGATGCCGATGCTGGTCGCCGCCGTCGCTTTCCTCGGCTGGCGAAGCCTCGGGCGTGGACGAGACTGGGCGCCCTTCCTCTGGTCGCTCGCCTTGTTCGGGCTGACCCTCGCGGGCCTCGCCGTGTCGATCTGGCCGGACGTCATCCCGGGCCGGGTGACGATCTGGCAGGCCGGCGCGCCGCATTCAAGCCAGCTCTTCATGCTGGTCGGAGCTCTTGTCCTGATCCCGCTCATCCTCGCCTACACGGTCTGGAGCTATTGGGTGTTCAGGGGCAAGGTGGGGGAGGAGGGCTATCATTAAGGCCCGGCAGCTCGCCTGGTTCGTCGGGTTGTGGATGGCGGGCGTGGCCTGTGTAGGTGCGGTAGCGTGGGTGCTGCGACTTTGGATTCACCCCTGACCGGGCGGGGCCGCGGCGAAGGAATCCCGAACCTGCCCTTGTCGCGCCGCATTATGGTGCTTATGGCCCCGGCAACCCTTACTCACCCGAGAGATTAGATTTCATGAGCCTCCGCAACGTGGCCATCATCGCGCACGTCGATCACGGCAAGACCACGCTCGTCGACCAGCTGTTCCGCCAGTCCGGCACCTTCCGCGACAATCAGCGCGTGGAAGAGCGGGCGATGGATTCGAACGACCTGGAGAAGGAGCGGGGAATCACCATCCTCGCCAAATGCACCTCCGTGGAATGGCAGGGCACCCACATCAACATCGTCGACACCCCCGGCCACGCCGATTTCGGCGCCGAGGTCGAGCGCATCCTGTCGATGGTCGATGGGGTGATCCTGCTCGTCGACGCGGCCGAGGGGCCGATGCCGCAGACCAAGTTCGTCACCGGCAAGGCGCTTGCGCTGGGGCTGAGGCCGATCGTCGTCGTCAACAAGATCGACCGGCCCGACGCCCGGGCCGCCGAAGTGCTGGACGAGGTGTTCGAGCTGTTCCTCACCCTCGAGGCGAGCGACGAGCAGCTCGACTTCCCGACCCTCTACGCCTCGGGCCGTTCGGGCTATGCCGGCCTCAGCGACGACGTTCGGGAGGGCAACCTCGATCCGCTGTTCGAAGCGATCGTCGGCCACATCCCGCCGCCGGACGCCAATCCCGAGGGGCCGTTCCGGATGATCGGGGTGCTCCTCGACCGCGACCCGTTCCTCGGCCGGATCCTCACCGGCCGGATCGAGAGCGGTCGGCTCAACGTCAACATGCCGATCAAGGCGCTCGACGTCGACCATAACGAAGTCGAGACCGGCCGTGCGACCAAGGTCTTCGCCATGCGCGGCCTCGAGCGGGTTCCGGTCGAGACGGCGCAGGCGGGCGACATCGTCGCCATCGCCGGGCTGACCAAGGCGACCGTCTCCAACACCATCGCCGAAATGGCGGTGACCCGCGCCATCGCCGCCCGGCCGATCGACCCGCCGACCCTGGCGATGAGCTTCGCGGTCAACGACAGTCCCTATGCCGGGCGCGAGGGCGACAAGGTGCAGAGCCGGGTGATCCGCGATCGCCTCGAGCGCGAGGCCGAGACCAACGTCGCCATCCGCCTGACCGAAAGCGCCGAGAAGGACGCCTTCGAAGTCGCCGGGCGAGGCGAGCTCCAGCTCGGAGTGCTGATCGAGACGATGCGGCGCGAGGGCTTCGAGCTTTCGATCAGCCGTCCCCGGGTGCTTTTCCAGGACGGGCCGGGCGGCCGCGAGGAGCCCTACGAGACCGTCGTCATCGACGTCGACGAAGAGCATGCCGGGACCGTCGTCGAGAAGATGGCCCAGCGCAAAGGCGAGATGACCGACATGCGTCCCTCGGGCGGCGGCAAGACCCGCCTGACCTTCTCGGCGCCGTCGCGCGGCCTCATCGGCTATCACGGCGAGTTCCTCTCCGACACGCGCGGCACCGGGATCATGAACCGGTTGTTCGAGAAATACGGGCCGTACCGGGGCGCGATCACCGGCCGGCAGAACGGAGTGCTCATCTCGATGGAGCAGGGCGAGGCCGTCGGCTACGCGCTCAACATGCTCGAGGAGCGCGGGGTGCTGTTCATCTCGCCGGGCGAGAAGCTGTACGAGGGCATGATCATCGGCGAGAACGCCAAGCCCCAGGATCTCGAGGTCAATCCCCTGAAGTCCAAGCAGCTGACCAACTTCCGGGCGAGCGGACCGAAGGACGAATCGATCCGGCTGACCCCGCCGCGCCGGATGACTCTGGAGCAGGCCATCGCCTACATCCAGGACGACGAACTGGTCGAAGTCACTCCGAAGGCGATCCGGCTCCGCAAGCGCCATCTCGATCCGCACGAGCGCAAGCGGGCAAGCCGGAAGGCGGAGGCCGCATAGGGTCGTCCGGCTCCTTCCGCGCCATTTCAGGGCGCCCGTTTCCGAACCGGGGACGGGCACCTCGTTCGATCGATATTTACCGCGGAACGACGGCGCGCACGATGCGCTGAACGGCCATGCCCCGCTTCTACTTTCACGTCTGCAACGGCACCGGCTTCGTCCAGGACGAAGAGGGCCAGGAGCTTCCCGATCTGGAGGCCGCTCGAGCCCAGGCGATCAAAAGCGCCCGCTCGATCATGGCGTCCGACGTGCAGCGGGGCATGCTGGACCTGTCCTCCTTCATCGAGATCGAGAATGCGGACAGACAATTGGTCCAAACGCTCTGCTTCGGCGAAGCGGTGGACCTGACGAAACGCCACTGAGCCAGCAGGCTCTAACCGCGGTCCGACAAAAGGAGCCTGCACCCTTTCTCCTTCGCCGGCTCACGCCCGGGGCCATCGCCGGGCCGTCCGAAGCGGCTACGCGGTTCCGATGCACGGTACCGACCCCGACCGAATGAAGAACCGGCGCTTCGCCGAGCGGCTCGGCTTCGCCGTCGCCGGCCTCCGCCTCGTCTTGGCCCGTGAGAAGAGCTTCCGAAGCCAGTGCGCGCTTGCCCTCGCGGCGGCCCTCGTCACGATCGCAATTCGGCCCGGCCCGCTCTGGTCGGCGCTGGTCGCCCTCGCGATCGCTTTGGTCCTCGCCTTCGAGCTCGCCAACAGCGCGCTCGAATATCTGCTCGATCATCTCCATCCCGACCTGGCCCGCGAGATCGGCGCCGCCAAGGATGCGGCGGCCGCCGCCGTCCTCGTCGCAAGCCTCGCCGCCGCTTGCGTCGGCACCCTGATGCTCCTGGCGACGCTCCACCGCGGCTAAGCGCGCCGTTCATTGTATCGGCCCGGGAACGATTACCCGGTCTTGCTCGCTTTCATTCCGGGCCCAATGGGGCGGCCCCTGATTTTCCGAGGAGAAAGACATGCGTAACAAAGCAGCGCTTACGCTGGCGTCGGCCGGCATTCTCGCCTTGCTCGGCGGCTGCGAGACCGTCGCCGAGGAAGCGAACGAGGCGGTCGGCTTCGAATATACGGCCATGCTCGCGCCCGCGGGAGGCGCCACCGGCTCCGGCAAGGTCAAGATCAGCCTCAACGACGCCACCAACACCTTGTGCTCCGATCTCGAGCTCGCGTCGGGAGTGACCATGACGATCGGCCACGTCGTCAGCCCGGACGGCAACGCGATCGCCACGCTCGACGTGCCGAAGGTCGACAATGACAGCGAGGATTGCGACCAGATAACCGACGCCCAGCTCGACGCCATCAAGGCCAATCCGGGCGCCCACAAGGTCCATGTCGGAACCACCACCGGCGATCTCTTCGGAAACCTGGTCAAGGAGGGCTGACGAAAGCCCGGGACGGCGGTCGGGTCTCGGCTTGGAAAAGCTCGGCCCGACTTTTGGAAAAAGGCGCCTCCCGCGACCCGGGGGGCGCCGTTCCCTCCGGTTCAATCGGAACCGGACCGCCGCCGAAACGTCTTATCCCCATCGGCCGCGTCTTTAAGCCTGCGTGCCGGGGGAGAACACAATGACTCTGATCCTGATCCTTATCGTCGGTGCCGTCTGCGGCTGGCTCGCCGGAATCATTACCAAGAGCGGCGGCGGCCTCATCTTCGACATCCTCGTCGGAATCGCCGGCGCGCTGATCGCCGGGTGGCTGTTCGGCGGCGGAGCCTCGATCCTCAACGGCCCGCTCAACCTCATGGCCTTCCTCTATTCGCTCCTCGGAGCGGTGATCCTCCTCCTCATCGTCAAGGTCATCCGCCGGGCAACCTAAGCCTGGGCTCGGAGCGAGGACGGGCGGGACCCGCCCTCCTCGCTTCGTCGCTCCGCTGTTTGCGGATCTCCTGACCTGATCGGTCCGCTTACGCTTCGGAAAAGCACCCGGCATCCCCGAGGGGTTGCGGGGTGCTTCCGCCTGAGTTGTGAAACGATTGCATCGTCGATCAGATGTCTGCAGGCTGGGGCTTCGCCGCCGGGGGCCGGCGGGGGACCTGCGGCGCCTGCTGAGCACGTCGTCGCAGGATTGAGTCGGGGGGTATTGCCGGCTCCGGGACAACCGGCACGGGGGTAATTCGGGGGAGGATATATGAGCAGGAACACGATCATTGTGATGGCGCTGCTGGTGCTTGGCGCGGTCTTCGTCGGCGCGATGGTCTATTTCGCGTCTCTCACGAGAAAGGCGCAGACGGCGGAAGGCACCGCGACCGTGGTGCGTGCCGAAAGGGAGGCCAAAAAGGGGGACGACGACACGATCCTCACGCTTTCGTATCGCGCTGGCGCTCGGGTCGTGCAGGGGCGAGCGCGCGTCGAGGGGGTTCACGTCGATGAATACCCTGCCGGGCGAGAGCTTCGCGTTTGCTTCGATCCAGCAAATCCGAGCAGCGTTCGGCTCGAAGACGGCTCCTGCGGCTGACGGATCGCCCGGGGGACGGCAATTCCGGAGTCGCGAACGAGGCTCGATCCCGGCGTGGAAACCCGCAAGAAGCTGGGACCGTCCATGCGCGCCGCAATGCGGCATTCGCGCCGTCCGACGGCGCCGAAACCGCGCAGGGCGCCGCAATAGAACTTGAAAAGCGGATCAAACCGCCTCTTTGATCCTCCCGTGACTCTCGCTACCCAGATCGACCGCTATCTCGCCCGGCTCATCCTCGTGCCGCTCTTGGCGACGCTGACCCTGGCGGCGATGCTGCTCATCCTCGACAAGATGCTGCGATTGTTCGATTTCGTGGTCAGCGAGGGCGGCCCAGTCGGCGTGGTGTGGCGGATGCTCGCCAATCTGGTGCCGGAATATCTCGCCCTCGGGATCCCGATCGGGCTTCTGCTCGGAACCCTGCTCGCCTTCCGCAAGCTTGCTTTGTCGTCGGAGCTGGACAGCCTGAGGGCGGTCGGCCTGGGCTATACGCGGCTGCTGTGGGTGCCCTACATCTTCGCGGTCGCTCTGATGGGGCTCAACGTCGCCATCGTCGGCTTCGTCCAGCCGGTGGCGCGCTACGGCTACGAGCAGCTGCGCTTCGACCTTCGCTCCGGCGCTCTGGGCGCCTCGATCAAGGTCGGCGAGTTCACCAACCTCGGCAAGCGGATGACATTGAGGGTCGAGGCCAGCGAGGACAAGGGACGCCTTCTGCACGGAGTCTTCGTCCGCGCCGAGACTCGCGACGGGCGGACGATCGCGGTCACCGCCGATCACGGCACCTTCCTCGCCACCGACGATCCCGACGTCATCCTCCTGAGGCTGTCGAACGGTCGGCTGGTCCACAATTCGCCCAGATACAAGGCGCCCCGGGTGCTGAGCTTCCGGATCCAGGACCTGCCCGTCGATCTTCCCACGGTGGCGCGCTTCCGCGGCCGCGGCCGGGGCGACGAGGACGAGCTGACCCTGCCCGAGCTGCTTCGCTTCGGCAAGGCGAAGGCGGCGGTGCCTCCGGCGACCCGAAACGCGATCCGGGCCAATTTCCACTATCGCGTGGTCGAGATCGTCATGATGCTGCTCATGCCCGTGCTCGCGGTGGCGCTGGCGGTGCCGCCCAAGCGCAGCACCTCCGGCCTCGGCATCTTCCTCTCGATCTTCATGGTCGTCGCCTACCATAAGGTTAACCAATATGCCGAGCAGATGGCCGCCCAGGGCCGAATCGACGCGGTGATCGCCTTGTGGGTGCCCTTCTTCGCGTTCGCCGGACTGATCTTGTGGATGTACTGGACGCTCGCCTACCGGCCGGGCGGCCAGCCCATCGGAGCGCTCGAGCGCGGAGTCTCCAAGCTCGCCAAGGGGATCGGCCGGATCCTTCGCCTGGGCGCGGATCGGCGGGGGGCGGTGCCGGCCGAATGATGAACCTGAATTTCTTCCCGTCGAAACGGATCGCCTTCTACATGGCGAAGATGTTCGTGCTTCGCTCGCTGGCGGTGCTGACGGCGCTCGTCGTGGTCCTCATGACCCTCGACCTGCTCGGCGAATCCGGAAAGATCCTTCGCGCTCCCGGCAATGGCGACGCCGAGCTCTGGCGTTACGTATCGCTCCGGATCCCGCAGCTCGTCTCCCGCTTCCTGCCCTTCGCGGTCCTGCTCGGAACCCTCATCACTCTGGCGACGCTCAACCAGAACAGCGAAGTGGTGAGCATGAAGGCGGCGGGCATTTCCGCCCACCAGATCATCGCCCCGCTGATCGTCGCGAGCCTCGGCATCGCCGCGCTCAGCTTCGCCTTCAACGAACGGGTCGTCACCCGAGCCACCGACACCTTGTCGAGCTGGGAGAAGGTCGAATACGGGCCGGTGCCGCGCGACAGCGGGATCCGGCCCAACGTCTGGGTGCGCTGGGGCGACGACCTCATCCAGGCGCGCGAAGTTCGGGGCCAGGGGACGGCGACGGAACTTCGCAACGTCAGCATCTACGACCGCCGGCAGGAGACCCTGAAGGCCACCGTCACCGCTAGGCGCGCCGTCCGAAGCGGCAGTGGCTGGCGGCTGGAGCAGGTGGAGACGTTCGACGTGGACAGCGGAAAAGTCGGGCGTCCCGCCACGATGGCCTATGGCGAGGGCCTGGATCCCAACCAGTTCACCCTCGCAAGCGTCTCCGCCGACGAGCAGGATTTCTTCACCCTCCGCGATTCCGTGAGGCAGCTGAAGATGGCCGGCCGGCCGACCGCGGAGCTCGAATCCGGTCTCTGGCACAAATTTTCGGGTCCATTGTCGGCGGTGCTGATGCCCCTGCTTGCCGGAGTGGCCGCCTTCGGCCTCGCCCGCTCGGGCCAGCTCTTCCTTCGCGCCGTCATCGGAATGTTTCTCGGCTTCGCTTATTTCGTCGCCGACAATTTCGCCCTCGCCATGGGCAATCTCGGCGCCTACCCGCCGCTGCTCGCCGCCTGGGCGCCCTTCGTCCTGTTCGCACTGATCGGCGAGACGGTGCTCATCCGCACCGAGGAGTGAGGGCGGCGAGGCCGCGGTCCCGGAAAAATACGCAAACCGCTTATTTCGGCGGTTGATACTCGACGCCCTGCCGTTACAAGGAGCGCGTTCGGGGGCGGACATCATCGGTGGTTTGGGGGGACAGTACCGATGTTGCGGGATTCCGCTTTTCTAAGCCGTCGCGTATTGCTGGCCGGCCTCGGCGCCGGAGCGGTTGGAGTCGCGGCGTCGGCCGCGCCGATCGGCCGAGCGCCCGCCGGCGGCTCGACCGGACCGGCTTCCTGGTGGGACCGCACCTTCCAGTCCCTGCACTCCGGCGGACTGGCCGAATGGACCGGCCTCGTCGGAGAGACCTTCACCGTCGACACGCCGAACGGCTCGCACCTGCTCCGGGTCGCGGCGGTCTCCGCTTTCCCCAAATCTCCCGGTTCGCGCCCGGCCGGGCTCGGCCGCTCCCAGGCCTTTACCGTCGCTTTCGAACTGGTCGCGGGCCCGCCGCTGCCCGCCTCCGACGCTTTGTACCAGCTCGTTCATCGTACCTTCCCGCCCTTGCCCCTCTACCTGGGCGCGCCGGTCAAGTTCGGTCAGAAAACCCGGGTGATCGCGCTGCTCAACTAGGCTGTATCCACCCTAGAAGGGGAAGGACGCCTGGATCGCGACGATCGCGGTCGCGAAGGTAATGAGGTTGAGCGGCAGTCCGACTCGAGCGAAGTCCATGTAGCGATAGCCCCCCATCTGATAGACGATGACATTGGTCTGATAGCCGAAGGGCGTGGCGAAGGCGGCGCTGCCCGCCATCATGACGGCGACCAGGAACGGGCGCGGGCTGACGGCCAGGCTTTCGGCGAGCGCGACGCGAGAGCTTCAAGGTCAGGGCGATGTCGCGCACCACCGGCGCTCCGAGAACGACGATCGGGGTGCTGTTGAGGAAACAGGAAACGATCCCGAGCGCCGTCATCAGCATCCAGATCCCGGCCGACCCGGCGCGCTTGCACAGCGCGACTCCAAGCTGGATCGCCCGATCGAGAAGCCCGGAAAGCTCGAGCGCGTAGGCGATCACGAACAGGGAGGCGAGCGCGATGATGGCCGGGCTCGCGAAGGCGCCTTGCACCTACACCGGGCGCACCACCCCGGTCATCAGCAGAACGGCGGCACCGGTCAGAGCGACGACGTCCGGCCGAATCCTGTCCCAGATCAAAGCCGACACGACTGCCGCCAGGACCAGGAGCGTCAGAATTTGGTCGACGCTCATCGGCAGGCCGGTCGCCCGATCGGAAAATGCGCTGGGCGATCGGACATTGAACCTTCCTGCGCCGCGGCAGTCCCGGCGACTCCAAAGGTCTGGAGGCCGCGGCGTCATTTGCCTATCAAGTGCTCATGGCAGAGCCAAGCCCACGGAGCAGCCGCCTCGCCCTTGCCTGCGCCCTGGTCGCCGCAATCGCGGTAGGCGGGGCCGGTTTCCTGCTGGGACGCGCCGCTTCGGAGCGGCCGCCGGCCGCGGTCGCACCCCCGGCCGCCGCCCCAGCGCCGAAACCCGCGCCGGAACCCGCGTCGAGCGGCGTTCTCGGCCGTACCGAGCTGATCGCTCTTGCCGCGGCGGCGGCAGACTCGGCGGCCGCGGGAAGCGACCCCGGCCTTGAAATCGGTCGAGCCGACGGCCGCCGCTTCGAGCTGCGCCTGCCGTTCGGCTGCACGGCCCGGCCGGCGAGGATGCAACCGCCCCGATGCGCTGGCGCTACGATCCGGAAGCCGGGGCCCTCAGGATCTCCGTCGATCCGATCGTCTGGACCGCGCAGGATTGGTGGCCCGCCGACAGCACCGTCGGCGTCGGGGCCGGAGCCGGCGACCTTGCCGGGTCAGACATTGGCCTTGGCGCAGCTCTTCTTCGCCGGCGGTGGGCGGGCCGGCCGGCGCGACGGCAAGCCCTATGAGGCCGTGGTTCGAATGGCGGAAGACCGGCTCGATACGTCCGCCGGTTTCCGCGTTTGAATCAGCGGGCGGATCGTCCGGGCGGGAAAGCTCGGCCCGGTCCGCTGCCCTCCACCCGTCGGGCCGGAGCAGCGGCCGACCTGCCTGGTCAGCGTCGTCATGGACGAACTGGCGGTCGAAAATCCCGCGGACGGCTCGACTCTGGCCACCTGGAGCCTCGGAGCGGGCAAGACCCCGGAGGCGTGATCAATTCGACTGCGAACCGGGGCTACTCGAAGAGCGGTCCACCGAGGGCGGGGATGTCGTCGTCCACCCAATAATCTTCCTCGATGCCTGCCTGTGGGCCCCAGCGGAACGCATCGCCGTTGATCCAGATGCAGAAGGGCTCGCCGCCGGGCCGCGGCACCGCAAGCCCGATCAGCCGTCCGGCCGAACTTCGGATCGCTGCGGGCTCGCCGATCAAGACGCCCTTCAACGTCGGCTCGAGACGGTCGGTGAAGTCGAATGTCTCGGTCCGGCCATGCTCCTCAAGGTCCATAGGCGGTTCGAGCGGGAGACGGTCCAGGATAAGGCCTTCCCCGTCTCCGGAGACTCCCAGGCGCAATGTCGAGCCGTCGGTGAAGCAAATCTGAAGACGCAGCGGTTCCTTCCAATTCGTCCGGCCGGCGATGATGTGAAGCTCGGCGTTGATCGCAAGGATTTTCATCGGGCGCTTTCTGCGGCGATCCTCCAATGTCCGCAAGGGCCGGAGGGAGCCCCTTGACTCCGTACCATGGTACGGACCCTATATGCGGACCGGCAGGTTCACTGGAGACGTGAGATGTCGGACATGACCAACTCCCCCAAGGCGAAGACGGCGGTGATCCACCGGATGGTGATGCCGGCCCACACCTGCCCGTACGGCCTGAAGGCACTCCATCTGCTCGAGCGCTCCGGCTATTTAGTCGAGGATCGTCACCTGACGACCCGCGAGGAGACCGACGCGTTCAAGGCCGAGCACGATGTCGCCACGACTCCGCAGATCTTCATCGGCGGCAAGCGCATCGGCGGCCATGACGATCTTCGCCGCTTCCTCGGCAAGTCGGTCGCCGACCCGAAGGCGGTGAGCTACCGGCCGGTGATCGCCTTGTTCGCGATGACGGCGTTGATGGCGATGGCGGCGAGCTACAGCGCGATCGGCGTCGCCTTCACGCTGCGGGCGGCCGAATGGTTCGTCGCTTTCTCGATGGTCGTGCTGGCGCTCCTGAAGCTCCAGAATATCGAGAGCTTCGCGACCATGTTCCTCAACTACGACCTGCTCGCGAAACGCTGGGTGCCGTATGGCTACATCTACCCTTTCGCCGAGGGGCTTGCGGGCGTCCTGATGGTGGCCGGGGCCCTCACATGGCTCTCGGCGCCCGTCGCCTTCTTCATCGGGTCCGTCGGCGCGGTCTCGGTGTTCAAGGCCGTCTATGTCGACCGGCGCGCGCTCAAATGCGCCTGCGTCGGCGGCTCCAGCAACGTCCCCTTGGGCTTCGTTTCCCTGACCGAGAACGTGATGATGGTGGCGATGGCGGTGTGGATGGCCCTGGCCGCCTCGGGGCTGGCCGGGGGCGGGGCTCACCCGGCCGGTTAGGCGCGCCGCGAGCCGGCGCTTGCCACCCGGTCCCTCCCCGCTCCAAAGCAGGCGCCGATGGCCGCGAACCCGCCTCCCGATCGGCAAGAGAACGTCACCCGCGGCGAAGTCGCGCGCGGGGCCGGTCTCGCCGGCCTGGCCCGGGCGACCGCCTTGATCGACGCGGTCGCCCAGCCGCTCTACATCGGCCTCTACGGGCTTCCCGCCTACGGCCTTTACGTCGCGCTTTGGGCGAGCATCAATTTCCTCGAGAACATCGTCGACCTCTCGCTGACCAGCGCCCTTCAGCGCATCGTTCCCACCGAGGATGACGAAACCGCCCATGGCGCGGTCAAGGCCGCCCTCCTCCTCACCGTCCTCCCCGCCGCCCTGATCGCGCTCCTCGTCACCCTGAACGCGGACTGGGTCGCCGGCCTCTTCTCCGCCGCGGCACAGGACAAGGCGAGGCTGCCCACCGCCGTCGCCCTGTTCGCCTGGGCCCTGCCCTTGTGGACCTTCATCGAGATCGCGACCTCGGCCGCCCGCGCCCGCCGCGCCTTCGGGCCGGAGATCCGACTTCGCCTCTTCTGGGAGCAGATCGCCCGAATCCTGTTCGCTTTGGGCTTCTTCGCGCTCGGCGCCGGAAGCGTCGGCCTGGTCCTCGCCCATCTCAGCTCGCTCGCCCTCACCGCCTTGCTCTGCGTGCCGCTGCTCGGCCGCTATTACGATCTGAGGCTGCTCGTCCGGGCGCCGATCCCCCGCGCCGACGTCCGCCTGCTGCTCTCGACCGGCCTCGCCCTGCTCCCCGCCAACGCCTCCCGCCGGCTGCTGATCGACGCTCCGGCGATGATCCTCAACTTCCTCCTCCCCGGAGAGCGCGGAGCGATCGCAAGCGGCCTGTTCGAGATCGCGCGAAAGATCGCCACCCTTCCGCTCGCCGTCCGCCAGGCCTTCCAATATGTCATGGCCCCCGTCGCCGCCCACCAGGCCCGGGCCGACCGCGCCCAGATCGCCCCGCTCTACCGCTTCGCCAGCCGGGTCTCGACCGCGCTCGTCGTTCCGCTTGCGGGCCTGCTCGCCTTCACCGGGCGCGACATCCTCTCCGTCTTCCGCCCCGAGGTGATGGCGGCCCTGCCCCTGCTCTACATCCTCGTCGCGGCCCGGGCGGCGGAAGCGATCGTCGGCCCGGCGACCCCGATCGTCGAGATGACCGGCCACCGGATCCTTCCGCTCGTCAACAGCTTCGTCGGGGTCGCCGTCTGGGCCGGGCTGAGCTGGTTCCTGGTGCCCCGCTACAGCGCCGCCGGGATGGCCGTAGCGGTCGGCGCCGCCACCCTTGCCATCGCCTACGCCGCCACCCTCGAGCTCAAGCTCACCGAGGGGATGAGCCCGTTCGACAGTAAGCTTTTCCGGGGCCTGTTCGTCGCCCTCGCCGGAGTCGCCCTGATGGGGCTGGCCGCACATGTGACGAGGGGCCCGCTGCGCTTCGCCTCGGTCCTCATCCTCTGGGCCGCGGCCAGCTGGTGCGCGCTCCGCTTCGGCCTGGTCCGGGGCGACCGCGAGGCGCTCGGCGGGCTGGCGCGCACTCTGCGGCTGGTGCCCACCCCCCGAAAGCCCTAAAAGCGCCGCATTGCCATTGCACTTATCGGCCCCATATTGGTCGGCCGCGAGTCATTCCGCGGCCCCCAGGCGAACCGAGGAATCGAACGACGTGAAGCCCGCTTTGACGATCCGCCCGAGCTTCTGGAGGCGCGAGCATCATCTCGACAAGATGACCCTGAAGGAGCTCGTCTCCGCTTATTTCACCTACCCCGCGATCATCGCCTACCTGGCGCTGGCGGCGGCGGCGGTCGCCTTTTACGCCGCGCGTCCGGCCCCGCTCGTGCCGACCGCGATCGCGATCGGAGTCGCGACCCTCATCTACCCGTTCGTCTGGTATCTCCTCCACCGCTTCGTCCTTCACAGCAAGTGGATGTGGAAATCGAAGCTGCTCAGCCCGACCTGGAAGCGGATCCATTACGACCATCACCAGGATCCCAACCATCTCGAGGTCCTCTTCGGAGCGCTCCACACCACGCTCCCGACGATCGCGATCGCGACGTTGCCCATCGGCTACGCGATCGGAAGCCCGTGGGGCGCCCAGGCCGCCTGGGGCGCCGCCGCCGCCGCCTTCGCCACCGGCCTCGTCACCACCTGCTTCTACGAATTCGTCCACTGCATCCAGCACCTCGCCTACAAGCCCAAGCGCAAATGGCTCGCCGAAATGAAGAAGCGCCACATGGCCCACCATTTCCACGACGAGAACGGCAATTTCGGGATCACCAGCTTCCTGTGGGACCGGGCGTTCGGGACGTTTTACGACCGGTCGCGGGGCGATCGGCCGACGAAGAGCGCGACGGTGTTCAACCTTGGGTATACGCCGGAGGTGGCGGAGCGGTATCCGCATGTCGCGCGGCTGTCGGGCGGGGTTGCGACCGATCATCCGCGCGAGCGGGTGCGGCAGAAGGCCGGCCTCCGAGGCTGACCCGGGACTGCGGAACTCAGCCGCCGCAGCTCGTCTTCGCTCGTCCGGACCGGCCTTTTCGCGCCTCGGCAGCCGACAGCAATTCGACCAGCACGTAACGGTGCCGCGAGGACGGTGTGGAGTCGTCGAGCGCCGTGATCGACCGGCTCTCGCCGAAGCTCTCGGTCAGGATCCGCGAGGGCGGCATTCCCAGGCCGATCAACATGTCTCGCGAGCCTTCGACCCGACGCCGCGCCAGCCGCAGATTCTCCTCGGCCGGCCCCGCGGTGTCGGTATGACCGCTGAGACGAATATACCCATCCTCCTGAGCCACGGTCCGCATATAATCGAGCACGCCCCGATCGGATTCGGACAGCCGCACGGAGCCCGACTCGAAATGAACCCGGAACGGCCCGGTGTCGCACGCCTGCCCGGGCACCGCCGGGCACAGCGCCAAGGGGATCGAGAGCCATCGCAACATCGCAAATCTCCTCGAGCGCAGGCTGCGCCGACGCGCGCGGCCTGTCCAGGGTGGTCGGGGCGGGTTGCGATTGGCAGGAATGGCCCAACGAAAGCTTCACCGATTTCAATCTCGGCTATTCGAGCCTGTCCTGAGCGAAGTCGGACTTGCAGAGGGTCATCAGACCTACGGCCGGAGGTGGCGGGAGGGTGGCGACTGGGCATCTGCGGGAGCGGGCACGGGACAAAGTGTCTTAGGATCGCTCGTCCGAGCGCTTATATTCCTAAGGGTATTTGCGCGGTCTTCCATTTCCCTTTTTGGTTATCGACCGGGACGTGAGGCCGCACCTGCTCGACCGTTCGAATGTAATGAGCAGGAGGGGTTTTAGTCATGTCCCAAACGTGAAAGAGGTAAGAGGCACCAACCTGGTCGGCAACGTCCCACTCGTTACGCGACACGATAAACCGTAGGGGCGAAGCTATGGTAGATTTAACTTCGACTAACAGATTTTTCGTGCTGCCCCCTTCAGCTAGACGGTGCGATAGCACGTCATAACCCACAGTGTTATCTTCCAAGGCCATCCAAATCGGCTCCTCAGCAATGCCGAGCTTGCGCAATTCTGAACGTTCGTATTCCAATGACAGCGACTCAGCCGCCCTTGCGAGCGCTAGGCGCTCCTGATCGAAGTTGAGACGGACCCGCCCCAGAATGGTATCCCACCACTGAATGTCTTCGGCCGTAGGCGGGTCCAGCAGTTTTGCCTCCCTAAACACGCTGCGAATGTCGCGATACTCATCACCCTTGATCCGTTTGATGAATCGACCTCTGCCCAACGTCATCAGCTTGGCAAACGCGGGCATTTTTACAAGCAAAACAGCCAACACACATTCGCGATAAAACGCGACCGTATCGTGAGGTGCATCCACCGCAACCATCGAGTGCAGCTGCATGGCTGCATCCAGATCGTAGGACGAGGCCTCGGGGGCATAACCAAGCAGTGCGGAGGGGCAATCCTCAGGCTTCACTGCAGGTACAGTTGCGATCAAGTTACGCAGCAACCGCAGGCCTTCGAATGCAGAGATGGTGAAGAGGCGGTCGAAGTCCACGATCAGGCCTCTTCGACAGGTCCGTCAGGCTGTTTGCCCTCCAATTCCTCCACCAAATCGATCAGATCCTGCATGTCCACGTCATAATCAATTGGGTCGTCAGCATTGTCCTCATCCAGCGCCAATTGTTTTAGGTCTAGATCGTCCAGCAGATATTCTAGTCCATGGATTTTTTGGGCGAGCCTCCGGCTAACTGACAGATCGACGCTACCTAGCCCCGCCGGAGCTTTAGTACGATAAATATGAATGTTTGTTTCTACATCGGGCGGAAGGCCCAAACGGTGAATTCTATCAATAGACTGCAGGTAATGAGTGGATACGTAACTGCGGTCCAAATAGATGGCGTCGTGGCAAACGGTATGAAGGCTAATACCTTCGCCAGCTGCAGCGGGATTTGCAATTAACAACTTGCAGTTCTGATCCTCGTGGAATTTTCTTAGGCGCCCCTCTCGAGTGTTAGGATCGTCTGCTTCGCCCGTAGGAACTGCACCATATAGCGATACCGGATTGAGATCGGCCAGCATCCGCTCCAAGTCCAAGATCGATTGGGTGAAAATCGTCCATATGACGGATTTTTTGTCGTCCTTTGCCAGTGCGCGAGCGTGCCTTCCCACACTCCTCATTTTTTCCGATGCGCCTTCTTCGACCACTTGGTCAGCGATGCCGGATGAGATTGCTCGCAAGTCTCTTGTCATAGCTTGAAGGGCAAGAGTTGGGTTCGTAGATAACTGGAGCAAGCGCATGACAGATTTGCGAGCCGACAGGAAATCGGGCCCGGAGTCTTTAATCGCCTTTGTAAGCTGACGAAGAATCTCGTTCTTGACGACACCGTAGAGCGCCAATTGCCCATCGGCCATCGGAACATCATAGAAATAGCGATTTGCGGGCCGTAACCCTAATTCATGCTTGGTCGTCCTTACGTATAGCGAACCCAAAACCGCTCGAGGCGCAATCCCTCTCTGAATTTGAAGGTCATAACCCTGGCCCGGCCACAAAAAAGCCAATTGGGACGCCATGTCGTTGGCATCCTGTGGCATTGGGGTGCCTGACAGTATATCTCTTCTAGCAGGTGAAGCCGCGACGCTGATCAGAAACGCACCGCGCCTAGAACCCAAACCGGCTTTCATCCGATGCGACTCGTCGAGCACCAAATGCACCGATTGCCGCGACAAAAAAGCCGCAATGAGGGACTGCTGCCGTACTAGCAAATCGTAAGACATTAAAAAGCGCCGGCGACCGCTGGTAAGGAGGCAATCGTTCTGAAATTCCGTTCCAGCTAAGACCGTAAAATCTTCTCTTGTCCACGCTGGTGCATTGTCGTCCATACACTCCGAGACAACACTGCGCCACGCCGGAAAAGCCGACTTCGGTGCTATGACTAACAGGTGGCTATCAGGCCTTGCTACTAAAAGACTCAAGGCAAGAGTCACAGACGTTTTGCCCGCGCCCGGAACCGAAAAGTTGGCTCCATGGGGAAGGGACAGCAGCTGCGCCAAATCTCTCACTTGAAAGGATTTGAGTTTCCTAATGTAACCTAGCTGCTCAAGGCATGTTTGAATGTCCTCTTCGGCTATTTGTAGGACCAATTTGTCTTTTGCTGCGCGCGCCTGACGGGTTTCTGCTATGAAGGCAGCTATCTTCGGAGCGGCACGCGCTGTCGGCCGAAAACGAAAATTTAGAGCCTTTTGTGTGTTAGCGCTGCCAAATTCGCGCACGACTCCCAGCACCTCGGGCCAGGGCATATCCATCGAGTTATCTACTAACCGGATATCGGTATTTGACGCGAACCGAGCCTTCAGACGCTCCCAAATTGACGAGTCATCAGCACCAGTCGTTTTGACAATAGCGCCCCTGACTCTAATGGGATCGTAGTCAATCCCGATTTCTAATGGCATTCTTTCCTGCTCATTTTAACGTCTGAGGTCGTTCGTACTTTTGTGCTTTCTTATCTAGCTCAGTCAGGACCGCCCTGATCGCATCCAACTGCTTTCTAATCTTAGGAAATGTCGACTTCTCAGCTTTCGAGAGATCAACCGAAACTAGCTTAGTATGCGCCTGTTGAATGCTTCTAAGCGCGGCCTCACCCGACCGCCGCCCCTTATTCAGCTGCACGACAGCCTGGGTGGCTTCCAACAAGGCCTCGATGGCTGCTTCGTTATCAGGGTTCCTAAGAGCCGCTACCACGCCGTCAAACGAGGGCGCTGGCTCTTCCCCCAAATCGACCAAGAAATCTTCCGTATCCTCGCCAACGGATTCCTCGTCCGGAACTCCTGTCTCAGTAGCGATCCCTAGCTCAGCGGCTACCCGGTCAAGCACGTCGTCGGCCGACGAGCCGATCGCTGCATTGTAGTCGTAAAGCCTCCCGTCCAGGCGATCCTTGTTCTGGTAGAGAGTCCAAGCAATGACCCTGCTTGCTTCCTTCATAGGTTCCGGCTTCCCCTCTAAAAGCTTAGGGAGGTCGCCAAAAAGTTGTTCCGCATCCTCACGGATCTCGCTGTAACTGCCGCCGGTGCCCGGCGCCTCTTTCAGGTAAAGATCGGCTTCCGCGAGTGTCTGAATTGCGTATCGGATTTCTTTTTCTTTGCGGTGGAGCTGCTCCGCCACCTGTTTATGCGTTCTGCCTAGGCCAACGAGGCGGCTAATAAGCTGAGCCTCCCCGATCCAGTCGTAATCGAGCTTTGTCTCCGGCATGGCCTGCAAATTGGCCTCGATGTCGACAATTTCCTCGACAGTGGCGTCGGCAGGCAAAACCAGGACATCAACATGACTAAAATGCGAGAATTTGCTCCCCTTCGCGTACAGCTCCCTCAAGGCGGCAAGCCTGCGATTACCATTAACGACCACTCCAGAAGCCGTAATCAAGAGAGGCTCGCGCTGACCTTCGACCTCCAGCACGTCAGAGACCGGTACCACTGAGTCGGCCTTGCCCCTTAGAGCCAAGCGATAGAGCAGTTGGTGTTGCGCCTGCTGAACTTCCTCGGACTCCTGACCGCTGAGAAAGTAGTTAGCTGGCTTCTTCTCCGTTGATATGAAATCACGCTGGTCGGTGAAGGTGCGGAAATTTTCGACACGATAAACAGGTAGCTCAACCGGAACTTGAACTAAGGGGAGGTCAAATTTCCGATTACGAAACCCATAAAAGTCTCGCTGCTGCTGCGACGCAACCACTTTGCTGGCAATCGTTGCCGTCCTTGTTACAGGAGCAGTGATCTTGACATGAAACTGAACGGCCATGTTAATTCATTCGAACGCGATTAGGAGGATAGGCACACGAATTACGCGATCAAAGACCGATAACTCCTTACATATTCTCTCGAAGTGGGCAATGTTGCTACCGATCTTAGATGCGCCCAATTTTGTGGGCAGCGCGAAGGCTGCAGCACTAATCTTCTTTGATTGGAATAGATATTCTAGCTTCAAAAGGTCATAGGGTGCACGACTCATGTTGCCGGTTTGAACCTGGAAAGCCAAATCCTCCTTCATCGCGGTCACCGTGTTCCGCAATTCTTGGTCAATCCTAACATTTAAAGCCCATCCCTCGGAGGTGAACTCATTACTGATGTGAGCACGTATCGCATTGGTACAACCCGGCCCTAATTTAATGGCCGGCGCTTCAAAGACGTCAGTAACCCACTCATACAGATCCCGTTTCCGCCACTCTGCGGTGCCGTGATTATGTCCGTGAACAAACTCAAGTCTCATCGGCGCCTCATTCGTTCGGATCATAAACCGGTTTGTTCATCGGCCGGGTCCTGAGTGTCCCCTTATAAAAACTTTCGATCCTCCAGGCAGCAATGTCAATGTACTCCGGGGTTAGGTCGCAGCCAAAGGCCAATCGATCATGCTTGAGAGCTGCAATGGCTGATGAGCCCACGCCGAGGTAGGGATCCAGGACGCTCTGTCCCGGATGAGTAAGTGCGAGCACCAGTCTTTCAACCAAGGCCACGGGGAATTGACACGGGTGATCAGTTTTTTCCACGTGGTTCGCCTTTACGTTTGGAATATCCCAAACGTCAGAAGGATTTTTCCCTAAAGGATTGCTAGAAACCTGCCCACGGTTTGGACCCTTAAAGTATTTTTTGTTTGGATATTTCGATGGAACTCGGACCGAATCGAGATTAAAAATGTAATCGTCCGACTTAGTAAACCAAAGGATGGTTTCGTGGCGGCCAGAGAAACGCTTCTGGCAATGAAGCCCATGACCGAAGCTCCAAACTACTCTATTACGAAGCTTTAACCCGTGACGTTTAAATATATCATATAAAACTATGTCTAATGGGAACACCTCACCGCCGTCGACATGATTGCCGACTTGCCAACAGATTGAACCATTAGGATGCAAGAGGCGAACTGACTCAGCAATAGTCGCAGCTTGCTGTTCAATATAAACATCTAACGATGTCTTCCGCTCGTATTCTTTACCAATATTATACGGCGGAGAAGTTATAATCAGGTGCATGCTCTCCTTTCTAAGGGATCGCATAAACTCCAGATTGTCGGCGCAACGAATGAGATGTTGCGGCGCCGAGCGGAGCGAGACAATATTCTGGGTAGCTTGCGTCGAATTTTTCACGGGCTGATGTTCGCAGTTTATTCTCGCAGGATCAAGGTGGCTCGTCGGCTGTTTGCCATGCGGGGCGGGGCCGCACCGCATCTGGCAATGCCTATCACCGAACGCTCACAAATCAACGCCTTACGAGAAATTCCTGCCTCTACCTCATCTTACAAAGTATAGACTGAATCGTGCGCAAAGGCGCCGCGGGGTCGAAGCGGGCGCCGGGGCACCCAAGCGTAAACATTCGTGGCGATTATCGGCGAAGAGTGGCGATCCTGGGCGCTTCGCGTTCCGGCTCTTGCGGGCTTTCCCGCTCTCTGCGCGGGGGGTTCGGCGGCCTGCAAAAGAGGGTCGAGAAGCGGTCGGAAAAAGTGGTCGAAGACTCGCAATGCGCGGCTCGTCTCAACTTTCCTCAACTCTCCTCCACCTTCCTCCACCTTCTCCGCCTTCCTCCGCCCGTCCAAAAATTGGGCTCCGGACCGAAGCGGCGCTTAATAGGGACGTAACCTTCCGGGCCGATGAAGGGCTCGATTTTGGGAGGGACGGAAATTGCGATTGTTCAAACATTTGCGCCACGACGAGAGCGGTGCGACGGCGATCGAATATGGGCTCCTGATCGCCCTCCTCGCGATCGCCATGCTGGCCGCGCTGAGCCGGGTCGGGCTCACCCTCGCCGGAGTCTTCGACACCATCGCCGGCTTCCTTCGGGGCTAGCGACGCTCAGACGAAGATCGACCACCCCGTCCGTTCCGCAAGCCGCTCCAGAGCCATCGCTCCGGCCAGCGAGGTCCCGGCCGAGTTGAGGCCGGGGGACCAGACGCAGGCGGCGCCGTGGCCGGGGATGATGGCGAGCACGCCGCCGCTCATCGCGCTCTTGCCCGGCAGGCCCACCCGGAAGGCGAAGTCGCCGCTATTGTCGTAATGGCCCGAGGTCAGCATCAGGGCGTTGATCCGGCGCGAGCGCGAGGCGATGGTGACCTGGTCGCCGGTCCGCGGGTCGGCGCCGTCGAAGGCCAGGAAGAGCGCCGCCGTGGCGAGCTGCCGGCAGCTCATCGCCACCGAGCATATCCGGTAATAGGTCGACAGCACCTCGTCGACCGGGCTCTTCAGATTGCCGAAGGCGGCGATGAAATGCGCGAGGCTTCGGTTGAAGGCGCCGGCCCGCGATTCCGACATGGCGATGCGCTCGTCGATCGTCACCTTGTCGTCGCCGCAGCGTGTCCGAAGGAAGCCGACCAGCTCGCCGACGGCGGCGTCGGCGCCTCCGGCCGCGGCGATCAGCTGGTCGCACACGACCAGGGCTCCGGCGCTCGTCATCGGGTTGCGCGGCCGCCCCTTCTCCATCTCCAGCTGGACGATCGAGTTGACCGGCGACCCCGCCGGCTCGCGCCCGACATGGTTCCAGAGCGAGGCTTTGACGTGGTGCAGGGCCAGGCACAGGGCGAAGACGTAGGAGAGGCTCTGGATCGAAAAGGCCTCGTCGCAATCGCCCGCGGCGAAGCTCGATCCGTCTTCCAGCACCAAAGCGAGGCCGAGCTTGTTGGGATCGGCCTGGGCCAGCGCCGGGATGTACGAGGCGAGGCTCCCCTGCCCCTTATAGGCGGAAACGTCGGCGAGCACCTCGTCGATCACGGCTTGGTAGTTCATGTTCGTTCCTTATCCACCGATTTCGTCATGCTGAACTTGTTTCAGCATCCAGTCCTCCGCCCGCAAGGCGGCTCGGCACTGGACCCTGAAACAAGTTCAGGGTGACGAGGGTCCGCCCCTCAGACCTTCATCGGATAGACGGGCTGGATGTCGGTCGGGATATGCGCCGTCTTCGCCAGCACCGTCCGAGCCGGCGCGTCGAGCCTGGCGTAGCGGTCGAAAAAAGCCTTGGTGCCGGCATAATCGCCGTCGCCCTGAAGCCGGATCAGCTCGGCGAGCAGGTCGCGCAGGCCGTTCGCCATCGCGTCGTAATGGATGTAGAAGCGGCCGGTGCCCTCGTCCCAGCGGAAGGCGCCCTTCTCCTTGAGATAGGAATATTGCATCGCCGCGCCGCGGCCGTGAGCCTCGTCGATGCCGAAGCGCACCGCCCGGAAGATGCCGACGAAATAGGTCGCCAGGGCCTGCTCGCGCTCGGCCGCCGGAAGCTCGCCGCGCTTCATCATGAAGAGGATGTTGTGGAGCCCCATCACGTCCGCTTTGGCTTCCTCGCTTGCGGAATAGACGTCCTTGAGCTCGGCGTTGACGGTCGTCTGGCGGCCGCCGACTTGGATCGTTCCCGGCCCGAGGCTGTGCGACAGCTCGTGGAACAGGGTCTCGTTGGTCATGTATTTCTTCGTGACCAGCCGCGCCTGCTCGGGAACCAGCACCAGCCCCGCCATCGGCGCCAGGATGCGGTCGTATTTGGCGCCCAGCACGTTCGCGAGGATGACCTTCTTGGCGCCCTTGGCCTCCCTCACCCTTTCGTCGTTGGGCAGGTTGAAGGCGATGGTCTGGACCCCGGGCACATTGTCGCCGCCGCCATGGACCTGGTCGGCGACGAGGATGGGCGAGGCGAAGGGCCGGTTGAAATTCTTATATTTGTCCTCGACCGGCAGGTTGCGCTCCATGTCGGGCAGAAGCGCCTTGTAGTGCGACAGGGCCGAGCTTTCGCGAGGGTCCGACACGGTGACGAAGGCCTCGAACGCGGTCTTGGTGCCGTAGAGCGTGTCGGTATAGACCTCATAGGGTCCGATCACGACCTCGATCGGGGTCCCGGCGACGTCCATCCAGGCCATTTCCGATTCGTAATACTCGTTGGTCCGGAAGGCTTTGGCCCGAAGGTTCAGGAACTTGCGAAGCGAGGCGTTGCTCGTCCTCGCCGCCGCCCGCTCCAGCAATTTCGCCGCCGGCTCAAGCCATTGCCTATATTCGACGCTGTACGGCACCGCGATCAGCCGGTCGCCTTGCCTCTTCACCAACGTATAGCCGCTGGTCAGCGCTTCCTTCCGGCCCGGATTGGCGGCCAGATAGGACTCGAAGTCCGCCTTGGTCAGGTCCCTGGGATAGAAGCCCGCCCCCGCCGGCATCTTCTCGCCGCCGTAGAAGGCATGGTTTTCGGCAAGCGTGTCCCAAGGCCCGAAATGCAGGTCGAACATGTCGAGCAAGGCCGCCTTTTGCGGATGCTGGCTTCGCGCGATCTCGGCCCGGATCGTGGGGTTCTCGACGGACCGCTGGCGCAGGTAGATGGGAGTCATAAGCTCCGCCGCCTGGATCAGAAGATTGACCACCTCGCGTTCCTCGGCGCTGAGGAAGGCGGTGTTGGGGGTCATCTGGATCCGGGCGATCTTCGCCCGCTGCCCGGCCAAATCGTAGCCTTCCGCCGCGGCGGCCGTCGCGGGCGGCTCGGCGGGACGGGCCGCGCAGGCGGCGGTGGCGAGCAGCAGGGCGGCGAGAGCGGCGTGGCGCAAGGTTACTTCTCCTCCGATTATCCCCTCTCACGTTTTTCACGGGAGAGGAGGGGCCCGCCGCGAAGCGGGGGGAGGTGAGGGTCTGTACACCGGACTCAGCAAGACCCTCACCTCCCAAGCCGTCGGCTTGGGCCCCTCCTCTCCCGCGAAAAGCGGGAGAGGAATTATTGGAACGGCTGCGGCACGAGATACGTTCCGATGCTGTGACCCGTAAAACGCCGCGTAACCGCGAAAGCCGCATCTTCGATCTCGAGCCCGGCCGCAATTGCTGGCGGGTGGCCCGCGCCCATCGCGCCGCTCTGATCGTCGACGGCTGCGACTATTTCCGACTCGTCCGCCAGGCGATGCTGAAGGCCGAGAAGCAGATCATGCTGATCGGCTGGGATCTCGATACGAGGATCCAGCTCGACGAGCCGGGCGGCAAGGGCGATCCGCCCAATTGCCTCGGCCCCTTCGTCTCCTGGCTGGTGAAGCATCGACCGGGGCTGAAGATCTACATGCTCGCCTGGAGCGGGATGGCCTATAGCGTGCTCGGCCGCGGAACGACCCTGGTCAGGATGGGCGTCTGGCGCGCCAGCCGCCAGATTCACTTCAAGCTCGACTACGCCCATCCCACCGCGGGCAGCCACCATCAGAAGATCGCCGTCATCGACGACGCCCTCGCCTTTTGCGGCGGCATCGACATCACCGCCGACCGCTGGGACACGCGCGAGCATCTGGACGACGATCCCCGCCGCCGGCGTCCGACCACCCGCCGCCCCTACCCGCCCTGGCACGACGCGACCATGGCGGTGGACGGGGCCGCGGCGCTCGCGCTCGGCGAGCTCGCACGGCTGCGCTGGGAGGCCGCCACCGAGGATCGCCTGCCGAGCGTGGGCGTGGGCCACGATTCCTGGCCGGACGAGCTCGAGCCCGATTTCAAGGACGTCGACATCGCCATCGCCCGAACCCGCGCCGAGCACGGACGCTGGTCCGAGGTCCGGGAGATCGAGGCCCTGTTCGCCGATCTCATCACCAGCGCCCGCCGCCACGTCTATATCGAGACCCAATATTTCGCCTCGCGGGTCGTCGCCGAGGCGATGGGCCGGCGCCTGGCCGAACCGGACGGGCCCGAATTCGTCGTGGTCAACCCGAAGGAGGGCTATGGCTGGCTCGACGAATCGATCATGGGCCCGGCCCGGGCCGAGCTGGTCAAGGCGCTGGAGGGCAAGGACCGCTACGGCCGCTTCCAGATCTACACGCCGGTGACCGAAGGCGGCGAGGACATTTACGTCCACGCCAAGATCATGGTCGTCGACGACGTCGTCATCAAGGTCGGCTCGGCCAATATCAACAACCGCTCGATGGGCCTCGACAGCGAGTGCGACGTGATGATCGACGCCCGGCTGCCGGGCAACGAGGCGTCCGGACCGGCCATCAAGCGCCTCCGCGCCGATCTCATCGCCGAGCATCTCGGAGCCGATCCCGAAGACGTGGCGTCTTCCTGCGAGAAATCCGGCTCGCTGATTGCCACGATCGAGCGGCTGCGCGGCGAGGGCCGAACCCTCGTCCCCTATCGTCCGCC
Source organism: Allosphingosinicella sp. (assembly GCA_035629855.1). GTDB lineage: Bacteria > Pseudomonadota > Alphaproteobacteria > Sphingomonadales > Sphingomonadaceae > Allosphingosinicella. The sequence continues at coordinate 125,512 of DASQLT010000057.1, read as the reverse complement.
CGAGTTCAGCGCGCCCCTGAAGGCGGTGGCGAAGAGCGAGATACTCGACCCCGAACACCCCGGCGACGCCTTCGAACCGAGAGCGCGGCACGGCCTGCTTTCGGGGTTCAAGCGGCGGTAAACCGGGGCGACCCGTTCCCGTCCTCCCGGCAAAAGCCGGAACCCCCGGACGAGAAGTCTCGGGGCCTGCCCGAGGCTTTTACGGGGACACAGCTTTTCCGGGGACACAATACCTATTTGCAGCGCTTTTGCGGGGACACAATACCTATTTGCAGCCCCGAATTAGGTATTGTGTCCCCGTAATTAAAGCGGCGGTAAACTGGGGAGACCCGTTCCCGTCATCCCGGGGGGCTTTTACGGGGACACAATACCTATTTGCGGCCCGGAATTAGGTATTGTGTCCCCGTAATTAAAGCGGCGGTAGGCCGGGGGGACCCGTTCCCGTCATCCCGGCGAAAGCCGCGCTTTTACGGGGATACAATACCTATTTGCAGCCCCGCTTTTACGGGGACATAATACCTATTTGCAGCCCCGAATTAGGTATTGTGTCCCCGTAATTATAGTTAGGTATTGTGTCCCCGTAATTATAGTTCCCGTCATCCCGGTGAAAGCCGGGAGGCAGGACGAGAAGTCTCGGTGGGTCTCCACGAGGTCCCGGCATTCGCCGGGATGACGGGCTGGCGACTCACCGTTAAGCCCTCCCCCATCCGGCATTCGCCGGGATGACGGGCTGGCGACTCACCGTTAAGCCCTCCTCCATGCGGAGGCTGGACATCGGCATCGCCGGGTGCGGGATCGGGGGGTTGGCGGCGGCTTTGCTGCTGGCTCGCGATGGCCATCGAATCTCCCTCTACGAGCGTTTCGAGGCGCCGCGCCCGGTCGGATCGGGCCTCATCGTCCAGCCGACGGGTCTCGCAATTCTCGACCGGCTCGGCCTCTCCGGCGCGCTGGTCGCCGCGGCGGCCCCGATCGAGCGGCTGCTCGGCAAGGCGGAGCCGTCGGGGCGGGTGGTGCTCGACGTCCGCTACGCATGGCTGCGCCGCCCCGGAGCGGTCGGCTACGGGGTCCATCGCGCCGCCTTGTTCGACATCCTGCACCGCGCGGTGACGGCGCAGGGCATCCCGATCCGCACCGGCCGAACCGTCTCCGGCCTGTCCGCAGGGCGGCTGCGCTTCGCCGGCGGCGGATCGTCGCCGGGCCACGACCTCGTCGTCGACGCGCTCGGCTCGACATCGCCGCTCGCCGGCGAGGCCGCCCGGCCGCCCGGCCGCTGGCCTACGGGGCGCTGTGGGCGAGCCTCGACTGGGTGGACGGCTTCGACGAATCCGCGCTCGAGCAGCGCTACCGGGCGGCGAGCGTCATGACGGGAGTGCTCCCGATCGGTCTCGCGCCCTCCTCGGAACGCCGCCAGGCGGCCTTCTTCTGGCTCCTTCGCGGCGACCGCCTGGACGCCTGGCGGACGCTCGGGCTCGAAGCGTGGAAGGGCGAGGTCCGGGCGCTCTGGCCGGCCACCGCACCGCTCCTCGACCAGATCGACAGCCCCGATCGACTGACCTTCGCCCGCTACGCCCACCGCACCTTGCGCGAGCCCGCCGGGCCCGGCCTCATCCACATCGGCGACGCCTGGCATTCGACCAGCCCGCAACTGGGCCAGGGCGCGAACATGGCCCTGCTCGACGCCTGGGCCCTGGCGAAAGCGCTTCGCGAGGAAGCCGATCTCGAGGCCGCCCTACGCCGCGCCGTCGCTTTGCGCCGCTTCCATGTCCGGCTCTACCAGATTCTCTCCGCTTCGTTCACGCCCGCCTACCAGTCGGACAGCCGAATCCTGCCCTGGATCCGGGACCGGATCGTCCCCCCCTTCGGCCGCCTCTGGCCCGCGACCCGTATCCAGGCGGAGATGGTGGCCGGAACGTTCGGAGGCCCGATGGAGCGGCTTGGGCTGAGGGATTAAGCCTGCGACGGTCTCTGCAATTGTCAGCCCACCGATTTTCTGTTCCCATCCGGCCGGGGTGATTCGGGGGGACGGATCGTGGCGGACGAACGACTGAAAACAGTGCATGTAGCCTCCACGGCCGAGGTGCTCGACACCGAATTCCGGCTGATCTGGGGCGATCCGCCGGACGCGCCGGGGATCGATCTCGGCGATCTCGCCTTCGATCGGGGCCAGGCCGCGCTCTGCCTCTCCGGAGGCGGTATCCGGAGCGCGGCCTTCGCGCTCGGGATCGTCCAGGCGCTCAGCCGCAAGAAGCTGCTCACGGGCTTCCACTATCTCTCCAGCGTCTCGGGCGGCGGCTATCTTCACGGCTGGCTTCAGCGCTGGATCCGAGAGAAAGACGGCGACGCCGGGGCGGTGATGAAGGCGCTCGGCGACGAGGACGAGCCCGCCGAGATCAAGAACCTGAGGGAGAACAGCAATTATCTGACGCCCCGGGTCGGGATCGGTTCGAACGACACCTGGACCGCGCTGGCCATCTCCTTCCGCAACGTGTCCCTGAACTGGCTGCTGTTCGGGCCGCTGCTGGCGCTCGTCGCCCTGATCCCGAACATCTTCCTGACCAGCGTCGTCGCCTTCCCCTGGCGGGTGATGGCGACGCCCGGTCTTCTGCTCGTCATCCTCGGGCTCGGAGCGCTCGGGCTGGGAGTCGCGAGCGGGTTCACGGTGCGCGCGCTGCCGAGCTACGGCCCCGGCCACGAGCTCAGCCCGGGCCATGCCGACGGCTGGCTGATGAAGCGCGTCGTCGGCCCGCTGATCCTCTGGGCGGCGGCGGGGACCTATGCGCTCGGCCACGACCTCTGGATCGCGCCTTACTGGTTCGGCACCGCCGGCCTGGCTTTCGCCCTGGTGTCGTTCACGGGCATGTTCGTGGGACTGTTCGCTTCCGGCCTCACCCTCAACCGCAAGGGCGACGCGCATGATTACCGCGGCAATTTCCTCCACGACGCGCCCGTCTGGCTGGCGGCGATGCTGTTCGGCATCGGCGCCCTGCTGCTCGGCGCCCGGCTCTATTTGGCCCTGTTCGGACCGATGCCGACCCCACTGCCCCCCGCCGAGCAGTTCGCGACCTCGGGCCGAGCCGTCTTCCTCGCGACGGCGGCGCCGCTCTGGCTGATGGGCTCCCATCTCGCCTCGGCGATCATCCTCGCCGGCTTCAGAAGCTCCGCCGGCGAAAGCAGCCAGCCCGACGCCGACCGCGAATGGCTGGCCCGACTTTCGGCGGTGAAGATCAAGCCGATGATCCTGTGGACGGTCGCGGCCGGATCGGCGCTCCTGATCAACTGGCTGCTCAGCCGCTATCTCGACCAGGTCGACATGTCGCTCTCCGCTTTGGTCGCCCTCGTCGCCGGCGGAGGCGCCGTCGCCGGCGGCAAGAGCAACGGCAGCGGAAGCCTCGTCAAAGGGGTGACCGGGCGGCTGATGAAGATATTGCCGATGCATGCCATCATCGCCTTGTGCACGGGCCTGTTCGCAATCTCCCTGCTGGTCATCCTCGCGCGCCTCGAGGCGATGGTCGCGGCGGCGCTCGCGCCCAGGCTCGCGTTCGTCGAAACGATCTCGAGGGCGCTGGATCCCGGAGTCAGCGCCCATTGGCTGATCGTCCTCGTCCTCGGCCTTCTGCTCTATTTCTTCAGCGGCGCGATCCAGGTGAACCGCTTCTCGCTGAACGGCCTTTACCGCAACCGGCTCGCCCGCGCCTTTCCCGGCGGCGCCCGTCCCGAGCGCAAGCCCAACCCGTTCACCGGCTTCGACCCGGAGGACAATATCCGACTCCACCAACTGATCCCGGAGCGGGGCGGTCGAGCCGTGCTCTACCCGATCATCAACGTCACCTTGAACGTCACCCATGCCGAGAACCTCGCCTGGCAGGAGCGCAAGGCGCAGTCCTTCATATTCTCGCCCCTCTTCAGCGGCAGCGCCCTGCTCGATCCCCGGCCGGTGCCGCCGCGGCGCGAGCGGGACGGCGCCTACATCAGCTCGCTCACCTACGGCGGCAACGAACCCGATTTGGGAATGAAGGGCTGCGGAGTCAGCCTCGCCACCGCGGTGTCGATCTCGGGCGCCGCGGCAAGCCCGAACATGGGCTATCACAGCTCGCCGGCCACCGCCTTCCTGATGACCCTGTTCAACGTCCGGCTCGGCGCCTGGCTTCCCAATCCGGCGCTTGCCGACCGGCTCGGCGAGGACGTCAATCTGTCCGGCCCCAACAATTCGCTCCGGGCGCTGCTTCGCGAGCTTGCCGGCTCGACCGACGACAAAGGCCGCGACATCTATCTTTCGGACGGCGGCCATTTCGAAAACCTCGCCATTTACGAGATGATCCGCCGCCGCTGCCGCTACATCCTCGTCAGCGACGCCGGCGCCGATCCCGGCTGCGCCTTCGAGGATCTCGGCAACGCCGTCCGCAAGGTGAAGATCGACCTCAACGTCGACATCAAGTTCGGGCCGATGCGCATCTCCGGCCGCGGCCGCGACGTCCAGCCGCAAGCCGCCTGGGCCCTGGGCGAGATCGATTACGGAGGCGGCCGGATCGGACGGATCCTCTACATCAAGCCGAGCTTCTTCGGCCGCGACCTGCCGCTCGACGTCGTCGCCTACGCCAACGCCAGCGCCACCTTCCCGCACGAGACGACGGGCGACCAGTTCTTCTCGGAATCGCAGTTCGAAAGCTATCGCAAGCTGGGCGAGCATTTCACCCGCGCTCTGGCGCCGGGCATGGCCGAACCGACGGTGGAGGCCTTTTTCGAAGCCCTCGCCGGCGAGGGCGAGGTCCAGGACGAAGCGGCCCCGGACGAAAAGCTGCTCGACCGCGTCCGGCAATGGCTTCGGCGGGATTGAAGGCCAACCCGTCATCCCGGCGAAAGCCGGGACCTCGGGGAGACCCGCCGAGACTCTATCGGCCTGAGGTCCCGGCTTTCGCCGGGATGACGGATCAGGCCTCGCCGCCCTTATCCGCTTGCTCGCCCTCGCCCGCTTCACCGCCCTCGCCCGCTTCGCCCTCCGCCGCCCGCGCGTCCTGGAAGAAGGGATCGACCTCGCCCTTCAACCTGATCGTCATCGGCTGGCCGTAACGGTCCAGGCTCCGCCCCGCGGCGACCCGGATCCAGCCTTCCGAGACGCTATATTCCTCGACGTCGGTACGCTCCTTGCCCTTGAAGCGGATCCCGACCCCGCGGCGGAGCAATTCGCCGTCGAAGAAAGGGCTGCGCGGGTTGAGCGAAAGTCGGTCGGGGGGCGTGTCGGCCATGTTCGGGTCTCTTCGTTCGTGAGTTGAATCCTCTCCCGCGAAAAGCGGGAGAGGAAAAGGCGGTCAGCGCAATTTGCTGATCTTAAGCCCGTCCTGCTTGGCGCGCTCCTTCACCGACTCCTCGGTTCGGGTCAACGCCTTGGCGACCGCCTTGAGCGACATGCCCTTGCCGGCGAGCAGGTGGAGCTTCTGGATCTCCTCCTGCTTCCAGGGCTGGCGGTGGCGGGCGAAAGGCTCGGCCATCAATCCTTCGCCACGACGCCCTTGCTGGACGGGTTGGCGGCAATCGTCTTCTTGACCTCCTTCTTGGGCTTCCGGGTTTCCTTGTTGCTCTTCTTCTGACTCTTGGCCATTTCCGTCTCCTTCGGATGGTAACGCGTTCGGGACCCTTTTACCGTCATTCCGGCGAAGGCCGGAAACCCATGAACACGGTTGTTCGATGCTTCCACGATCGGTGTTCATGGGTCCCGGATCAAGTCCGGGATGACGACAGCGTCCGTGACCGCGCTTCTACCCCTTCTTACCCGCGATATACGCCTCTACCTGCTGATCCAATATGTCGAGCGGCAACGGCCCGTTCTCCAGCACCGCCGCGTGGAAGTCGCGAATGTCGAAGCGCTCGCCCAAGGCCTTCTTCGCCCGCTCGCGAAGCTCGACGATCTTGAGCTGGCCGATCTTGTAGCTCGTCGCCTGGCCCGGATTGTTGATGTAGCGCTCGACCTCCTTGACGATGTCGCGTTCCGACAGGAGCGAATTGTCCTGGAAATATTTGATCGCCCGCTCGCGGGTCCAGCGCTTGGAATGGAGGCCCGTGTCGGTGACGAGCCGGACCGCCCGCCACAATTCGAGCGAGAGGTGCCCGAACAGCGAATAGGGATCCTTGTAATAGCCCATCTCCCGGCCCAGCCGCTCGGCATAGAGGCCCCAGCCCTCGCTATAGGCCCCGTAGCCGCCGAAGCGGCAGAACTTGGGAACGCCCTCCAGCTCCTGCTGCAGGGCGATCTGGAAATGGTGGCCGGGCGCGCCCTCGTGATAGGCGATCCCCTCGATCTGCGGCTTCAGGACCTGGTTCATGTCGGCGAGGTTGACGTAGAAGATGCCCGGCCTCGAGCCGTCGGGCGAAGGGCGGTTGTAGAAGGCGACCGACGCCGTTTCCTGCCGCCAGGTCTCGACCGCGCGCACCTCGAGCGGCGCCTTGGGCAGCCGGCTGAACCATTTCGGCGCCTCGGCCATCACCTGGGCGATGAAGGCGTTGGCGTCGGCGAGATAGATGCGCCGGCCCTCGTCGGTGTTCGGATATTTATACTGCCTGCCGGTCTTGATGTGCTGGAAGAAGGCCTGGAGCGTGCCCTTGAAGCCGACCTGGGCCTTGATCGCCTCCATCTCGCGATGGATCCGAGCCACCTCGTCGAGGCCGATCTGGTGGATCCGGTCGGCGGAAAGGTCGGTGGTGGTCTGGGCGCGAAGCCTCGACGCATAATATTCGGCCCCGTTGGGAAGGCTCCAGGCGCCGCTGTTACCGGTCGCCTTGGGCTCGATCGAATCCAGGGTCGAAAGCATGTCGCCGACCGCGCGCCGGAACGGGCCCGACAAAGCGGCGGAAGCGTCGGCGATCAGCCGCGCCTTGACGTCCGCTGGAGCGTCGAGAGCAGCGACCTTCTTCCGGAAATCGGCGAGCAACGGAGAATCCGCGCCCGGCCCGAACGGGGCGCCGGTGATCGCGCGTCCCGCATCCGCCCGGACCGGCGCGAAATTGAACTTCGGCGGCACGATGCCTTTGTCCACCTGGGCCCGAGCCTCGGCATTGATCTCCCGCATCGCCCGCTCGGTGTCGCGGAGACGGGCGACATAGGCCTCGGCGTCGGCGACGCTGTCGACCCGGTGTTGATTGATCAGGAAGACCGGAAAGGCGCCCGCCGGGCTGCCGTTGGTCGACATCGGAAAGCCGTAGTCGCGCCAGCGATAATTCTCGGCGGAGCGCTTGGCGTTATAGTCGAACAGCCGGTAATTGAGCTGTCCGACCGGGCTCAACTTCGAAGTATCGAACTGAGCCTTCATGGCCGCGAGCTGGCGCTGGAGGAGCGCTTGCTCCTGCTGTGCCTGCGCGTCGCTATAATCGTCGAGCCTGTCGTAATGCACCTTGCTGCCGAGGCTGGTCAGGGTCTCCGGGCTCGACTCGTTCCGCTCGTCGAACGCGGCGTCGAGGAAAGCGAGCAGGCGGGCGTCCTCGGCGGCGGGATCGGCGGCCGCCGGAGCCGGCACCTCAAGCGGAGTCGCGCCCGCGACGGGCACGCCTCGATCCTCGCTCGTCGTGGTCGAGCAGGCGGTGGTCAGGAGGAGGGCGATGAGCGGGAGGGCGTGTTTCATATTGGGAGCTTTAGCGCGTCGCGGTGCGGCGTCCACCCTTTGCCTCCCCATATGAAACATGGGGAGGGGGACCATGCGAAGCATGGTGGAGGGGTAGCTGCAGACGATTCAGAGGGTCACGTTCGAACCCACCAGCTCCGTGCCTTCTACCCCTCCACCACCCTTCGGGTGGTCCCCCTCCCCATCTGGCGATGGGGAGGCAGAACTGACATGCCCCGCAAGCCAGCAGGGATCCCATTCCGGCTCCGGCCCGAAGCGCCCGACCAGGAAATCCACCAGCGCCCGGACCCGGGCCGTCGTCGCCCGCCCCGGCGGCATCACCGCGTGAAGCGCGCCTTCCTCCATCGGATAGTCGCGAAGCAAGGGCTCCAGAGTTGCGCGCTCCAGCCCGCGAGCGGCGATGAAGCTGGGCAAAATGCAGATGCCGAGCCCCGCTTCCGCCGCCGCCCGGAGCATCTCGCCATTGTCGGCGCGAAGCCTCGGCCGACCGCGCACATATTCCCATTTGCCGCCGATCCGGAAGCGCCACTGCTCATTGGCGTAGAGAAGGATGTCATGGCCGGCGAGGTCGCGCGGATGCTCCGGCCGGCCGCGGGCGTCGAGATAGGCCGGGCTTGCCACCGGGACCTTGCGCACCGGGGCGATCCGCCGGGCCACGAGCGCGCTGTCCTTGAGCGACCCGATCCGGACCGCCAGGTCGAATCCGCCGCCGGCGAGGTCGACCGGCCGGTCGTCGAACGAGATGTCGAGCTCGACCCGGGGATTCATCAGAGCGAACTCGGCCAGGGCGGGCGCCAGATGCTCGACCCCGAACGACAAAGGCGCCGAAAGCCGCACCGGCCCCGCCACCTGGGTCACCGATTCCGCGACCACTTCCTCGGCCGCCTCGAGATCGGCGAGGATGTTGGACGCCCGCTCGAAATAGGCCTGGCCGACCTCAGTCGCCTGGGCGCCCTGCGCCGTCCGGGTCAGCAGACGAGCACCCAATTGCTCCTCGAGCCGGGCGACCCGCCGGCTGAGGATCGACTTGGACATGCCCATCCGCTCCCCCGCCCGGCTGAACGCCCCCGTCTCCACCACCCGGACGAAAGCGAGGACATCGAGCAAGTCTACGGATGAGCGTTCCATAATTTGCAACACCATGATGCACCGCGCGCGGCTACAAGCAACGGCACTAACGGCCTACATGTCTCCATGCAAGTTCAGGAGGCAGATATGACCAACGTTCTCATCGTCGACAGCGCCGCTACCGGCGAGGCGTCCGTCACCCGGCGTCTCACCGGCGAGCTGGAGGCGGTCCTGCGCGGCCGCGGCCCGGTGCGGATCGTCCATCGCGACGTCGGCTCAAACCCCGTCCCGCACCTCACTGCCGAGACCGTGCCCGCGATCCGCGGCGCACCGGCCGTGACCGACGCCGCCCGCGACGCCGTCGCCCTTTCCGACGAATTGATCGCGGAGCTGAAGGCGGCCGACCTCGTCGTCATCGGAGCGCCGATGTATAATTTCGGCATAGCCTCGACCCTCAAGAGCTGGTTCGACCACGTCCTTCGCGCCGGAATCACCTTCCGCTATTCGGAGGCCGGCCCGGAGGGCCTGCTCAAGGGCAGGAAGGCGATCGTGATCGAGAGCCGCGCCGGCCTGTACAGCAGCGGCCCGTCGGCGCCGATGGACAGCCAGGAGCCGCACCTGCGCACCCTGCTCGCCTTCATGGGGCTGGACGATGTCGCCTTCGTCCGGGTCGAGAAGCTCGCCTTCGGGCCCGAGCAGGCGGCGGCCTCGATCGCGGAAGCGATCGAGGCGCTGCGCGGCCTCGCCGCCGCGGAGCTGCCGCTGGCGGCTTGAGCCGGTCCACTGCGGCGCCCATCTGGAACCCGTCTTCCCGGCGAAAGCCGGGACCTCGGCCCATCCCGCCGAGCCCAATCGACCCGAGATCCCGGCCTTCGCCGGGATGACGAACCTACGGAGACACGACATGAAGCTCTACTACGCCCCCGGCGCCTGCTCGCAGGCCCCCCATATCGTCGCCCGCGAAGCCGGCCTCGACCTCGAGCTTGCCAACGTCCGCTTCCCCGACAAGATCACCGACGACGGCGAGAAGCTAACCGACGTCAATCCGAAGGGCGCCGTTCCCACGCTCAGGCTCGACGACGGCGAGGTGCTCACCGAAAACGCCGTGATCCTTCAATATCTCGCGGACCTGGCGCCCGATTCCGAGCTCGCCATTCCAGCCTCCGGAATCGAGCGCTACCGGCTTCTCGAAGGGCTGAACTACATCGCCACCGAGCTCCACAAGGGTTTCGGCCCGCTGTGGAATCCGGCCACGCCCGATTCCTTCAAGGAGGCGACCCGCGAGGCGCTGGGCAAGAAGTTCGACTATCTCCAGGAGAAGATCGGCGACGGCCCCTACATATTGGGCGACCGCTTCTCGATCCTCGACGCTTACGCCTTCGCGGTCCTCAATTGGACGAAGATCCACGCGATCGACATCGCCCGCTGGCCGGGATTGTCGGCCTATCTCGGACGCGTCGCCGAGCGGCCCGCGGTGCAGGAGACGCTGAAGGCCGAAGGCCTGATTTAGCTGAAGAGCACCATTTGGCCGTCATCCCGGGCTTGACCCGGGATCCATGAACACCGCCGCGGGCGGATCGGCTCCGCCCGTGTTCATGGATTCCGGCTTTCGCCGGAATGACGGAGTAAGGAGACCCAATATGATCGACATCCGCCCCTTCGCCACCCTTGGCCATGCCGACCATGGCTGGCTCAACGCCCGCCACCATTTCTCGTTCGCGAATTACCACGATCCCAAACGCACCGAATGGGGCGCCATCCGGGTCTGGAACGACGACGAGATCGCCGCCCGCTCCGGCTTCCCGCCCCATCCCCATTCGGACATGGAGATCATCACCTATGTCCGCGAGGGCGCGATCACCCATGAGGATTCGATGGGCAACAAGGGCCGCACCGGCGCCGGCGACGTCCAGGTGATGTCGGCGGGAACCGGAGTTCGCCACGCGGAATATAATCTGGAGGACGAAAAGACGACGCTGTTCCAGATCTGGGTTCAGACCGACCGCCCGGGTGCCGAGCCCGGCTGGGGCGCGAGGCGGTTTCCGAAGGACGACCGCACCGGCCATTTCATCACCCTCGCCAGCGGCTATTCGGAGGACGGGGAAGCGCTGAAGATCAACGCCGCCGCCCGAGTGCTCGGAGCGACCCTGAAGGCGGGCGAGACGGCCGAGCTGACGCTCGATCCGTCCCGCCACGTCTACCTCGTCGCCGTCGGCGGAGCGGTGGAAGTGAACGGCCGCCGCGCCGAGCCCCGCGACGGGATCGCCGTGACCGGCGAGGAGATTCTGGCGATCAAGGCGCTCGAGGAAGCCGAGATCGTCCTGGTCGACGCGCGGTAATTTGCCTCCCCATCGACGATGGGGAGGGGGACCACCCGAAGGGTGGTGGAGGGGTTGAAGGCGCGGGCTTTGCCGTCTCGCGCTCGAACCTCGAAGCTCCGGGCCGCTACCCCTCCACCAGGCTTCGCCTGGTCCCCCTCCCCACGCTTTACGTGGGGAGACAAGGCTGCCCCTCAGCTCTCCCGGAGCGGATAGCCGGAAGGCTCCTTCTCCAGGGTCGCGATGCTGATGTGCGGCCAGACGGCCCGTCCCGGAAACTGGTCCTCGCGGGGCCGGAAGAAATCCATCATCACCACCTGCGAATATTGAAGCCGAAGCTTCGGATTTCCGAACTCGTCCAGCTCGGTGAGCTCCTGGATCCAGAAAGTCGATCTCATGCTGACCGGCTCGGCCTCGCGGACCGAGAAGGGGACATTGCGAATCCCGGCGTTCTTGCGGGTCGAGTCTACGGTCAGGACCGTAGTCCTCGCGATCCTCAAACCCTGGTTGGCGAAGCGCAGGATCGCATTCATGTCGGCCGGGTGGAAACCGGGGAAGCCCGGCACGCCGACGACGTTGCCCATGAACGGATGGTCGATATAATGTTTGAACGGCTCCAGATACGGATCGGTCTTGAAGTCGTAATCGGGTGACAGGACGTCCTCGAAACGGCCCGCCGGAAGGCCGCTGATCGGCGGGATTTTCGGCATCTTCTCGAAATATTCGGCGGTGCCGAGCGCGAGGACGGAATTGCCGTGCGGGATCGAGGCCAGCCGGGCGACCTTGAGCTCCACCTGCGAGACCTGATCGCCCAGGATCTGATCGTCCATCGACCGGCGGTTCTTCTCGTAGAGCCAGAGGCCGGGCTCGTGATGGATGGGAAGGCCGGGCAGGCCGGCGAGCCCGCCGCTGTCGGGCCGATCCTCGGCGGCGACCTGGGAGATCTTCTGCTGGTAATCGAGCGTGACGACGAACTGGTCGGGATCGGGAGCGTCGATCCGGGAGAGACCCCGGTTGGGCACGTCGTCGTCGACGAAATCGAAGCGAAGCTCCTCCGCATATTGGTTCATCAACACCCGGAACTTGAAGCCCGCATTCGGCGGCGGCGCGTCCTGGAACGGAAGCGCGATCATGTTCCAGCCGGCGTTCTGCGTGGTCCAGACTCCCAGCAGTTGCTGAAGCGGACCCAGGTCCGCAGGCGTGGGAACGCCGCGATTGGACAGCTTGACCATCGGCTCGGGTTGCGGCGTGACGACCTCGGCAAACTTGCGGGTCCTGCGATCGCCCTTGACGCCGTCGTCGTTCATGCCTGCCTCCCAGCCTTGCGTTCCGAGTCGACTTAACCTTAGACCTTTTACTGCTCTTAATCAATTGGACTGACTTGAGCTATACTTTGGACCAAAATGGACTAACCTTCCAGGGGAAAGTGATTCTCGATAGGCTGTGCAAGTCTGCTATGAACCGAATTGGATAAGTATATAGATTGCTTGTGGATTTCGAGAGATTGTCTTGAGCTTCATCCCATTGCTTAACCTGGATCAAGGCATGAACGGAGCGGCGGGCGCTGCATCCGCCGCAATCGCCGGATGGCGAACGTCTACTCCGGCTGGGACAGGATGAGCCCGGAGGTACGGGACTCCACCCGGGCGAGCGCGGCCGACTTCCTCGGCACGCTGGAGCCGCCCGGCGAGGATTGGGTGCGGTAGTCCACCTGAATCCTCTCCTGCATTCGCAGGGGAGGGGGACCATGCGAAGCATGGTGGAGGGACCCTGCCGACTTTGAAGAACCCCTCCACCAGCCTTCGGCTGGTCCCCCTCCCCCGGAAATCCGGGGGAGGATTTAGAAAACGCGGCTCAGCCCCCAGCCCTCACTCCGAGAAGCTGCGCGCCTGCTGGCCGACGAGGGTGACCTCGACCCGGCGGTTCAGCTGCCGCCCGGTCGCATCGTCGTTGCTCGCGGCGGGCATCGTCTCGCCATGGCCGGCGACGACGAACTCACCTTCGTAAACGCCCATCGAGCTCAATGCCGCCCGAACCGAACCGGCGCGACGTTCCGAAAGGAGCTGGTTGGCGGAGTCGCTGCCCACCGAATCGGTGTGCCCGTCGATCCGCACGGGGACCTCCGGATTGGCGCTGAGATAGGAAGCGAGCGGCCGCAGCCGTTCGACGGCGCCCGGGCGCAGCCGAGCGCTGCCGGTCTCGAACAGCACGTCCTGAAGATCGAAGGTGGCGCCCCGAGCGGTTTGCCGCATCTGGTACCCGCGCATGCCGCGCCGGTCCCAGTCGCGGCGCTGGGCCACCGGGCGGTCGATGTCGCGGCTTTCCCAATCGAAACGGTCGCGGCGTCCGTCCGCGATCAGCAGAAAGGCGCGGTTGGCGTCTTCGGCCTCGCGCCGGCTTACCCGGCCATCCGCGTTGCGATCGAAATTGCGCATGACGAAGGCGCGGCCCCGAGCGGTGCGCTTGAGCTCGGACAGGAGGAGCGGCACTCCGGCGCCGATCAGCCTGTAATCGCGTTCCCCGCTGCGGCCGCCGCCCCAGTCGAAGCGCTCCTGAGCGACGGCCGGCGTGGCCAGAGTGATCAATATGGCGGCGAACGCAACGGCCCGGCCTGGCGCGGATTTGAAAACATGCATTTTCGATTCTCCTGAGCCCCGGCTCGCGGCCTTGATGGGCGCCGGCGAGTGAACCGTATGTGAGTCGAGGTGACAGGGCCTGTTAACCGGGAGGGACGCTCACTCGTCGCCGGCGGCGGCCTCCCACCAATCCGCATAAGGGGTGTTTTCGATCGACCGCCGGTTGAGGTCCGGAGCGCCGTCGTCCCACCAGACTTCGCCGCGTTCGCCGAGCGCTTCCTTCGCGGCCTGCACCCTCGATCTCGCCGACCTCAGGGCCCTGGCGTCGCCGGCCCCCAACGCCGCTTTCACCGCCCGCCTCGAGTCCATCAGCGCATCGACCAGGTCTTGCCTGGCGTCGGCCGAGAGCCGCGGATCGCTGGCCCGCCACAACCGGCCGTCGACGACGATGTAGCGCCCGTCGGGAGTCGTCTTCGGGGTCACGCCGCTTCGGCGCGGGTCGCCCCCGCGAAGCCGCGCATGGCCGCGAGCGCGCGTTCGCGGGCAGCCTTGTGGCCGATGAGAGGTTCCGGATAACCGGCCGGCCGGCATCCGGCGGGCTCATGGATCGCCTCCTCGCCGAGCCCCTCGAGCTCGGGGACCCACCGGCGGATATAATCCCCGGCGCCGAATTTCTCCGACTGCACGATCGGCGCCATGATCCGGCCGAAGGGCTGGCTGTCGATTCCGGTGCCGGCGATCCACTGCCAATTCTGGCTGTTGTTGCCGTAATCGGCGTCGACCAGAGTGTCCCAGAACCACTCCGCACCGCGCCGCCAGTCGATCAGCAGATGCTTCACGAGGAAGGAGGCGGCGATCATCCGGACCCTGTTGTGCATCCACCCCGTCGCCCACAATTGGCGCATCCCGGCATCGACGATCGGATATCCGGTCCTGCCCCGGGTCCAGGCCTCGAAATCCGAATCCGCCGCCTTGCCCGTGCGCCAGGGGAAGCTCGCCAGGGCGGGCCGTCCGGCCTTTTCGCCGATATGAGGCTGGGTGAGCATGACGTTGTGCGAGAAGTCCCGCCAGGCCAGCTCCTTCCTGAATTTCTCCCCGGCCGCCTCCGGCAGCTCGTTCCAGATCCGCCGCGGCGACAGCTCGCCGAAGTGGAGATGGGGCGAGAACCGGCTCGTCCCTTCCGAACCGGGCCGGTCGCGCTGCGCCGCATAATGCTCCGCCCGGCCGGCGAAGTCGCTCAGCCGCTCGAGCGCGGTCGCCTCGCCCGGCTTCCATTCCTCCCCGAAGGCGCTCGCCCAATCCGGGTGGGTCGGAAGCAGCCGCCACGAGGAGAGGTCGTCGCTCCGCGGCCATCGGGCCGGAGGCTCGAGCGCATTCGGCGCTTCGAGAGGCTCGGCGGGGGGCAGATGGTCCTGAAGCGCCCGCCACCAGGGCGTGTAGATCTTGTAAGGGTCGCCGGAGCCGGTCCGAATTTGCTCGGGCGGAGCCAGGAGGCTCCCGTCGTGAAGGACCAGTTCAAGCGTTTCGCCGACCCTTTGTTCCGCTACCCGCCACCACGGCTCGTAATGGCGGCAGGCATGGACCCGGCCGGCCTTCGTCTCCTCGGCCAGCCGAGCCAGTTCGACCTCGACCTTGCCTCGGCGAAGGATCAGCCGCGAGCCGATCTCGCGAAGATCCTCGTCGAGCCGCTCGAGGCTGTGATGGAGCCACCAGCGCTGGGCGCCCCCGATTTTCCAGCGGCCCGGAGTCTCGTCGTCGAGGACGTAGACCGGGATCGCCGCCCCTTCGCGGGCCGCGGCGGCCAGGGCCGGCTGGTCGTGGAGCCGCAGGTCCTGCCGAAGCCAGACCAGGCAAGGGCCCGCCACGCCGGAAGTTCAGCTCGCCGAGGCGCCGGCGGCGAGATGCACATGCTCGTCCACCCGCTCGACGGAGCCGATGTCAACGTAACGATGCTCGCCGTCGGGGGAATCGTTGCGGGTGAGCTTGATCCGATCGCCGTCCACCCCGTCGACCGTTCCGACATGCGACCCGTCCGCCGAGCGGACCTCCATATGCTTTTGAATGCTCGATGCGTCGGCCATGATCGGTTTCCTCTTCGGTTTCTGATGCGACGGGGATCCAACCTGCCGGGGGACGGCGGGGTTCCTACGTGCTTTATACCATGTCGGCTCGACCCCGCCCCGAGTTGCGGAAAATGGGCCAGGCGCGCCCTGCCCGCCTGGCGGGGCCGATGGACAAGGCCCCACTTGTCATGACCGCGAGCGCGGCACCACGGAGAGCAGCGAAAAGGAGTTTTTCAGGTACCCGGGCCTGTTCCGGAATAAGCGCGGCGAACATCCACGCCATTCGGCATGGGTACGAGCCGCTTGAGTTCATCCACCTCGTTCCAGTCGCTGCCATTGAACACCTGGACCGTCTCCACGACGGTCTGGTCGCCGCAGGAAGGGCACTCCAGAAGGCGAGTTTCCATGTTGATTGTGCCGGCGACGGCCTTGCCGGCCGAATGTTCGTGCCCGACGTGTCGAGCGAACTCCGAGCTATCGACCGGATGCTGAAACTCGCCATCGTAATAAGCGGCGAATGCCTGTTGATCGTCGAAGCTGTCTCTTTTTTTGGCGACGGTCCTTAGATACTTATTGCAGGACTCACAGGTCGGCTCCTTAAGCAGCCAGAAATACACGCACGCCCCGCCAATGAGAAAACCAATGAGATCTAGTGC
Organism: Allosphingosinicella sp.; assembly: GCA_035629855.1. GTDB lineage: Bacteria > Pseudomonadota > Alphaproteobacteria > Sphingomonadales > Sphingomonadaceae > Allosphingosinicella. The sequence continues at coordinate 109,221 of DASQLT010000057.1, read as the reverse complement.
AGCGAGCCAATAGCCACCTTCTCCAACCTGACCTGCATCTACACCGGTTCGTCCTAAGCTTATGTGCTGCGTTGTAAGTACTATATCGAGATAGTGACCGAACGGCACGATATCGGCAACATGCACGCCGTCTATATAGAGAACCTGATATTCCAACCAGTAAATCAGTAGCTGGGTGACCGCTGCGATGACCACCATCTGGACCAGCAATATTTTGGTTGGTCGGATATGGAAAAACTTAGCGCCGAAATAATAGCCGGAAGCCGCTGCAAATCCGCAGAGCAGTGCGCCTGCGGGGAGAACGATTAGAAATGACAGGGTGAATAGATTGAAGCCCGTCAACCAGTGTAGAAACGTGTTGCCGACCGCCGTGGCGATCGAGGTGATAAGCCCGGCTATTGCGACAGAGCTTGTCTGCAGAGTTCGGTTCATAAAATACCCCCTTGGGCTCAGCCTATGCGAAAAGCGGCTCGCGGGAAATGCACCGGCGGTTGATTCATCCAGGCCGGATTCCAGGCTAACCGGAAACCTCGGTGTCGTCGGCACTCCACTGGATGGGTCCGCTTCGCGGAATCTTTGCGTCTTTGCGTCTTTGCGTTTCAAAAATGAGTTCGCACAGCGAATCCGAACTCGCGCTCGATGCCAGGACGCCGACTGCACGGTTCGGGCTTCAGGCGATCGGCCCGCCCCTTCCAGAGGACCCTCGCGCCATCGAGGTCACCGCGGGCATCATGATCAGCGGATCGCCCCCCGCGGCCAAGGCGGCGGGGCCGGTGTCGCGAAACAGATGGCGCTGGACATGCTCGGGGATCGACCCGTCCGGAGCGATCGGATGCTCAGCGAGCAGGGCCTCGTACTGCGCGTCGTCGGCCTCGTCGTCGCCCGATAGGTCGCCGACCCTTTCCAGCAGGCAGGCCGCTCCGACCGGCACTCCGCCGGCGTCGGCCATGCAGGCCAGGGTCACTCCGTCGAGGACGTCGATCCGCGGACGGTGGACGTAGTTGAAGATCGCGAAGATCGAGTTGCCGATGAGCTGGTTGGTCGCGCAGCAATACATCTGGTCGCCCACCGCCATCGACCAGCCGATCAGGCGGCTCGAGAACAGGCCGATCCGGAACGACAGCGGGCCGTCCGCAGTGGTCTGCATGATGACGTGATCGTGGACGAACTTGCCGGGGAATTCGGGAACCGGACGGGTCGTCCGCCAGAACCCCGCAAGCGCCGAGCTCGCCTTGCCGCTCGCCAGCGCCGCCTCGCGAAATTTGGGAAGGGCGAGCCATTCGGCGAAACCGCTCGGCGGCCTCTGCGCCGGAGCGGCCGGAGCCGGCGCCGCAACTCCGAAGCGGGCGGCCAGCGCACTCATGTCCAGCTCCCAATCGAGCATGGTGAAGCCGGGGTGTCGCGCCGCGATGATCTGGGTCAGCCGCGCCAGATTATGCGCCGACGGCATGACGCTGCCCGAGCGCCACCGGCTCACCAGGGATTTGTCGACCTCGGCGTCGGCGGCGAGCCGGCCGCCGCTGATCGACAGCGCCTTGAGCGCGAGGGTCAGCCGAGCCCCGAAATCTTCTTTCCGCACCCCAAAATCTTTCCCTGCCATCGCCTCAAACGATCATGGACGCGCCTCGAATGCAACCTTTTGTGCAACTTTCCTGCAACCGTTGCGCATCGCGCGGCGCGCCGTTGCAACTCCCGCGCCGGCCCGGCCGCGGTTAGAGCGCCGCCGGGGGCAATTTCGGCGCGACCGCGATCGCAGCGCTCGAGCCGAACTTGCGAAAAAGGGATGATCATGAACAGATATTTCGTTTCGACGGCGCTCGCCGGATTCACCGCCTTGCTGACTCTTCCGGCCATGGCTTCAGCGAGCCTTCAGCCCGCACCGGTGCGCCCCGCGCCTCCGGGCACGGAGACGAGCCCGCCCGCCAGGCCCACGCCTCCACCGCTTCGGAAGGCGCCGACGAGGCCGGCTCCGCCGACCGCCGACGGGCCTGTCGCCCCGCAGCCGGGAAAGACGTTCAGCGTCGGCCGGATGGGCGACAATTTGCGCAACGCTCTGGATCCGGCCTTCGTCGGCTGGGCCTATTCGATCGGGGAGAAAGGCGCCTCGGTGAAGTCGGACGGCGACGGCTTCGCCCGAACCAAGGTCGACGGCCTGCGCAAGCATTCGCCCGCTCAGCGCCAGAATCTCGCAAGCGTGTCGAAGACCCTGACGGCGGTCGCGACCCTTCGGCTGATCGACAAGCTGGGCCTGAATACCCAGTCGCAGGTCTCCCCCTTCCTGGCCGGCCACAAGCTCGGTCCGAACATGACCGACCTCACGTTCAGCGACGTGCTTCGCCACTGCACCAGCATCGACAGCGGCATCTACAACAGCGTCGACCTTCTCAAATATGAGACGGTGATATCGTACGTCGAAAAGGGCGTCACCAAGCGGCCCGGCCCCGGCAAGGAGCGGCCGTGCAAATATGACAATATGAACTACGCGCTGCTTCGAGTGATGATCCCGCAAATGTGGCAGAAGGCCGGCGCCAACATCACCAAGGAAGCGATCGGCATGTACGGCCAGCTTCCGGAAATGCCGCTCGGCGATCCGAACCTGATCGGCAATTGGAACGCTTATGCCTACATCGCCTATATGCAGAAAAACGTTCTGGATCCGATCGGGGTCAAGGGCGCGCTCTGCAGCGACACGTCCGCGACCCAGACGCTCTACTACACGCCCGCGGGCGACAAGCCGGGCCAGAAGTCCTTCCCGAACAACGATTGGACTCGCGCCTGCGGAAGCGGCGGCTGGTATCTCTCGGCCAACGACCTGACCAATTTCATGTCGCACCTCATGTACACCGAAAAGCTGCTTCCCAAGGCGCTTCGCCAGGAGATGCTGGCCCGGCAATATGGCATCAACTCGGCGGCCACGACCTGGGGCACGCTCTACAAGAAGGACGGCGTGGTGGGCGCGGGCAACGGCGCGGGCCTCTATGCCTGCACGATGCATTTGCCGAACAGTTTCGACGTCTCGGTCGTGGCCAATTCGGCCACGGCCGGGGACATGAACCTGTGCAATCTGATGAAGACCGCCTACGAGAAAGCCTGGTCCTGACCGACCGAGCGGGGCGTGCGAGCGCGCCCCGCTCGGCTCGCCCCGCTCGACCGCGCAAAAACGGGGACACTATACCTATTTCATGCCTTCGGGCGGCTGCGCGTTCAGCGGAATAAGTATAGTGTCCCCGTTTTTCCTGCGGAGCTGCCCGATGTCCGAAGATTACGCCCGCGGCCAGCGCGACGGCTTGCGGCTGGCCCTGGCCGTTCTGGCGGCGGAGGAGGCGAAATGGGCGGCGCTGCTCGGCGAGAGCGCCTCGGGGCGGACCAACGCCGCCCGCGAGGTGCGGCACAAGTCGCTTCAGGTCGCGCAAAAGCGCCTGCAGACGGTCCTGAACCGGATGACTCCGAAGGACGACGGCCCCGCGATGGACGCCGAGCTCGCCGAAGCGCTCGACAGGCTCGGGCTGTAGCTTCATTCTCTCCCGAGGGCCCGGACCCGGACGCCAGCCAAAGGAGCGAGGAACGAATGTCTATCCTGAAACCCGCCGCCGCGATGGCGGCCGCCGGAAGCAAGCCTTTTCCCAACGAGAGCCGCGAGTATCGCGAGGCGCGAACCGCCCTGCTCGCCGAGGAGATCGAGCTTCGCCGCCAGATCGGCCGGGTCGCCGCGATCCGCCGGGCGCTTCCGCCGGGCGGAATCGCCGGGGATTATCGCTTCCTCGACGCGGAGGGCCGCGAGCTCGGCCTCGCCGATCTGTTCGGCCGGCACGACACCCTCTTCACTTATTTCTGGATGTTCGGGCCGGAGCGCGAGCGGCCCTGCCCGATGTGCACCTCCTTCGTCGGCTCGCTCGACATCCCCGCGCCGGACATCGAGCAGCGCCTGGCCATCGCCATCCTCGGCCGCTCCCCCGTCGCCCGCCAGCTCGCCTTCGCCCGCGAGCGCGGCTGGTCGCACCTTCAATTCTACCAGACCGTCGGCGACGATTTCGCCCGCGATTACCGGGCGCTGGTCGGCGACGACGAAGGCGCCGCGGTCCTGATGTGGAAGCGCGAAGGCGGCCAGGTCCGCCTGTTCTGGGCCGCGGAAGGCGGCAGCGAGACCGCCGACCCCGGCCAGGACGCGCATCTGGCGCCCGACCCGACGCCACTGTGGACCCTGCTCGACTATACGCCGGAAGGGCGCGGGACGGATTGGTATCCGAAATTGGAGTATGACGGCTGAGGGTCTAGGCGAAGAACAAGGGCGCCAGTCTCTCCGCAACGACCGACCGCGCCTGAAAAAATTGTTCCGTTCCGGGCGTTTAACCACGTCCTTTGTTGCCGCGGGCCCCGGCATATCGCACCCTTCATCCCGCGGTTGGAGATTGCGACAAAACTTAGCGAATCGGTGGATTGGTAGAGGGCGGGGGTTTCGGCGCCGACCCGCAGGAGGTGCAAGTGGACGTTTCACGCGGTTTGGTTTCGGTGGCGTCTCTCCTGAGCTTCACGATGCTCACGTCTTGTTCAAACCTGGTATCGCCGCGATGCGCGGAGGGAAGCGACATTTCAAGGCGCGCTCTGCTGGATTTGGCCGCCAGTAAGATTGTGCGGCGGTCGCTCGCCTCCAGCGACCCTCAAGAAATACGGTATGCTTCCCTGGAAGAATTTTACGGAACTAACCCATCCTGTTGCCACCTGTCGCGAGCAGACCGGTTCAAAGACGATCGATTCAAGCTCCCTCTCGAGCAGGATATTGAGCTGGCAATTCTCTATCGAGCTTTCCGGGCTACGGAGACACCCTACCGTCTACGTCACGTCACTGTTGGTGCCTGTCCAAGCCATCAGGAGGAGTCGGATACTCGATTATCAGTCAGGCAGTATGAGGACAGGCGCCTGCAGAGCCTTGGGGAGCCGATTACTTGACACAGAACCCCGCTTCAGCTGCGAATATAACCCGATTTTATCTATATGGAAAACTAGAGATACCGGATCTTTTAACACAACGACTTCGTGGTCTGCCTGCAGGCCTTGTAAACAGTGACAGTATACATTTATCTCGCCTGGGCATGAACGCGCTCGGGGCCGGTTAATGTATACTGTCGCTGTTTGCCCTGCTCGACTTTGCGCCGGCCGGCCGCGGGACGGATTGGTATCCGAATTGGAGTATGACGGCTGAGCATCGGCGGAGAAGAAGAGGGCGCGAGTCACTTTGGAACGAACCGCCGCGCCTGAAAAAATTGGTCCGTTCCGGGCGTTTAACCACGTAATTCATTGTCGCGACCTTAGATATCCCGCACCCTCAACTCCACAAGTTGAAGGGTCAGCCAGGAAGGAGGGAAGAATGCGAAGAAGCGCCTTTGTCATTTGGCTCCTACTGGCGTCCGTCCCGGTGAATGCACAGGAATCTGGATCTGCGGCCAGCGATCTGCGGAGTGCGAAGGCGCTCAGTGGACGGCAATTGATGCAGATGCTGCCCGGAAAGAAGTTGATCTATTTACGCGATGAAACCGGCACAACCTACCGGGGAATCGAGTTCGAGGCATTCTGGACGCGGCCCGGCGCCGACGCTGTCGCCCGCAATGTGATCCGAGGGTCGAGGTCCCCCCAACCTCCTTACAAGGCTTACACGATCCAATACGCGTCCTTTGGCAGCGGCGGCAGCTATCGGATCGATGGAAGCAGGATCTGCGTAGCTGAGGTAAGAGCCAAAGAGGCTTGTCGGTCAGTTTTCCAGTTATCCGATGGAAACCTGATGCTGGCCACGTTCGAAAAGCCTTCCGTTCCTGCCATTCGAGTGCGTCTGCAACACTTACGCTAAACAGGAATACAGAATGTCTTGGCAAGAAGTTTTAGACAGCATCGACTTTTGGAATGAAGGAGACACTTGGGGAACTCAATTTGATCCTGAATTCACTGTACGAATTTTATGTAACCTCTCCAGTTGCATGTAATATTTTAAAAAGTCACGCACAAGGTCTTAGCTGTGCGCGGAGGGGACGTTGGATGACCGAAATCGGGTTCGGGAGACGGGTTCGCTGGAATGAGGTGAGGCGCACCTTTGCACTGTGGCTGATCGGACCTGCCGTCGCTATATCGGTTTCTCTCGGTTCGTCTGCCGCCCGGGCGGCGGAGACGCGCCCGCCGAATGCGGAACGGTCGTCCGACCTCGCTTATGGCACGGCCTCCGCAATTCGGGCGCTCCGCAGCGACCGGCTTATCCTCGGACCCGAGACGAAGATCTGCGTTGCGACCACGCTCGATCCGGAGGCGAAGCGAATTGTTGAGGCCTCGGGCCAGGTCCTTTATCCCCGCCTCGTCGAGGAAGTCACTTATGGCACCACGGTTCGTCTTGGACAGGAGTTCCGGTATCGCGACCCGCTACCATCTAAGCAGCGCCGACCCATTCGTAGCTACATAGATCATGAACTTGATCCGCGCGGCTGCAACGACCGGCCGGACACGATCCGAGTGTGGCAAAGGATCGTTCGGGGAAAGTCGGCGCTCGGCTACGGAGTCCGGCTGGAAGCGAATCAGGGAAGCCGCGCCTATATCCTTACCGTCGAGCGACCGTACGCCGTCATAATGGCGGAGGTGACGAGAGGCGCCCTCGATCACCGGGTGACTCGCATCCCCGGCACCGAGCGACCTTATTGGGATCCGGTGAGGGACGTCGCCGTCATGGCAGACATGTTCATTCTGCATCTTCTGAACAAAGGTAAGGTGCATGGTTAACACGGCTAAAGGGACTATCGGCAATGCGCAGGTATTAGCGGCTTATCCGGCCTGGATCGCCAGTAACCTTACCTATGGGTTCCATACGGGCTCGCTTCCCGGCTTCTACACCGGAAAGGTCGTGCCCTATCCGGACGGCCTGGGTGCCTCCCCTCTGATCGTCGACGTCTTCGATCCGGCCGGGCTCAACGCCGAGCAGCGTCGTTTCGCCTCCAAGGTGTTCGGCCAGATCGACAATTTCGTGGATCTGAGCTTCAGTGCCGCCGCACCCGGCGCCGATCCGGATGTGACCTTCGGCCAATTGACCAGCGCCTACGATCCCCCGCTTGCCATGGCTTTCGCGGCCCCGGGCAACCAAGCCGCGACGACCGCCGACCGAGGTGACATCTTCATCACCGCCATAGCCGCCATCCCGGCCAGCGGCGTGAACACCCCGGATACCGGATACCGGGTCATCACCCATGAGATCGGGCATGTGCTCGGCCTCATGCACACCAGCGCGAGCGGCTTCGCCGGGTCCAGCGAAGATCACGTTCCTTTGTTGCCGCGGCCCCCGATATCCCGCACCTTTGCCCCCGGTCGACGGTCCGAATTCGAGCGTGGGTTAGAAAGGAAAATAAGGATGGTTGATGCTCGCGCAAAGGTTTTGCTGCTGGCGGCCTTCTTGACGGGGTGCGGCGACCTCCGTGCCGAGCAGGGATCCCTGCTTTCCCCCAGCCTTCCCAACCAGCTCACCAGCGCTGAGATACGAAGCTTGCTTGTCGGGCGAACCCTGACCCACGATGCCGATCGCGCAATCAAGGAAGGCTCGTTCGCGATAACGACCTCCTATCGCGAATATTATCATGAAGACGGGACGATCGCGGTAACCTCACATCGCGCCGGCATGCGCGGCAGGTACGAAATCATTGACGACCACTTGTGCGTCGACATGCCTTCGGGTCGTCGGTGCCGACAAATCTTTCGGTCGGCTCGCGGCCTCTTACAACGAGATGATGTAACCGGCGAAAAGACACCGATTATCGTCCAGGACATCGGGATTGAATAATGACTTGGGGCAAACGTTTCCGGAGAACTTGTCTTCAAGTCAGCAACCGAAAGCTGGGGCGGATCCAGCGGCTATTCAGACCCGACGCCGAGCTGGATCGAAGGCTGGGGCGGCAATCCGACGGATCCCGGCAAGACTTGGGGGATCAACCGGAGTAAACCAAGGCGCGTATCGTTTTTGAGTCGCCCTCCTGAACTCGAGGCGCCGCGAAGGGCCGCAGCCTGATTGATTGGTCCATTTCAGGCGTTTAACCACGTCCTTTGTTGCCCCGGCCTCCGACATCCCACAATCTTCTTTTCGAAGGTGCGGCTGCCGATGCCGCCACTCGGGAGGTGTATGTGGGCGTTTCGACGAGAGCTTCGAGGGGGGTGTCGGCGTGGCTCGGGACCGCTCGCGGGCGGCTCGGCTTCGGCCTGCTCGCTGCGCCACTTCTCCTCGGGCTGGGCAGCGACACGCTGTATTACCGCAGCCAGCGTCAGGCCGACTCCGCGCTCGACCGCTTCGGTCGCAACCATCCGCAGTGCGAGCTCTGGACGAACTGGCAAAAGATGTGTTCGCGCACCGGCACCGGCGGCGAGGCGACTTGTACCGTGGATCGTACGCGGCCGGTGAAACCTTCCCGGCCATTCTGCCTAAGCGCCGTGCCTGAAGGCGAAGCTCGAACGGAACCCGTCTCGCTTTCGGGTTCCGAAGGTCGATCGATGCGCCGTTTCTGCTCACCTGAGGCCGCCGCTACCTCCCCCACAGGCGCGAAAGTCGAGGAATGCGGTTTCGACAGGACCCGACCCTTCAACGGATATCGGCTCCAAGCGCGCTTGCACGGCTGGTGCGCGCAGTGGAATGAGGCAGTTACCCGCAAGCCCGTCTGCAGGGTCGGAAAAGGCGGCCTTTTACCAAGCTGTGAAAATCTCGCAGAGACCGGTTACGAAAGCACCCGAGGTTTCCACTGCGCCGAAGCGGCTGTTCCGAGCTGGTGCGCCAAGGCGGAAGGACTTGGGATAGAGCATTCCCAAGTGCCAGGCGCCGACTTCCTACCCGTTGCCGATCGCCAAGAAGGCTTTCCGGTTCGGGGGGTCTATTGCGGTGAAAGGCGGTAATAATGGCCCTTTTGGCAACCCTTATTGGTCCCGACAGAACCGGCGCAGCAAACAAGGAGGGTTCCGGTTATTATATCGGAGATGATATAATACTGACAGCGGGGCACGTCGTTTACAGGTTTAATGAAAAAACGGCGACCCCACCAAATTCGGCACAGCCTATTATATAGGGTAAACAGTGACAGTATACATTTATCTTGCTGGGGATGAACACGATCGGGGCCGGTAAATGTATACTGTCACTATTTACCCGAAGGCGCTGGTCGGCGGCGACGAAGGCGCCGCGGTCCGAAATTGGTATGAGGGCTTAGGGTCTAGGCGAAAAACAAGGGCGCCAGTCTCTCCGCAACGACCGGCCGCGTCTGAAAAAATTGGTCCGTTCCGGGCGTTTAACCACGTCCTTTGTTGCCGCGGTGCCTGATACTCCCGCACAAGAACGGGCGTGGGAATGGCAGGGCAGGAATAGGCGATGTTGGAGCAAGGCCCGCGCGTGGCTGATATTTCCACCAGTGAATGCCCGCGCCCGGCGATCATTCTGGCGGCGGCTCTGGCCTTGTGCGCATGTTCCCCGACTGCCGGACAAGCCGTCGGTCAGCGCCCTGCCCCAACGGCGGCGGCCCACGAGCGCTCTTCTGAAGACCGTGCGCACCCGAGCGCTGGGGAAACTGGTGCAAAAGAGAAATTGAGCGGGAAGCCGCTGAAAGGTGGTGCGCTCTTCGCCGCTCTGAACGACGCTTATGTGGAGCCGGTGCGGCCCGCCGGTCATGCAAACGTCAAAAATTGGCCGGGCGAGATATTTCAGTCAGATGGGTATTACGCACAAGTCTCAAATGGAACGAGGCGATACGGCAGCTATCAAGTCAATGGTGACGTGTTATGCATTGAAGGCGATGATATCAAACGTAGCTGCCGTCATCTTGTTCATAATCTCGATAGCACCTATTCTTTTATCGATTTGTCCAACAGATTGACTACGCGGGTGACAATTAGGTCTCGGCATGCAGTCAATAGCTGGTTAGTCGACGGGCAATCCCCAGCTTACATTGACTATGCAGGCCAAAGATACATCAAGCTGAACGCGGATGCCATTTTTCCTACCCTATTTGATCACAAGCTTAGCCATGTCCCGGGGAGTCTACTTTCACTAAGATATTTTACGGAAAGTTTCCACATTGGAAAGGTATATATTATGTCGATGCAGGAGACGCCTTCCATCGGCGGCACTTGGAACGTCGCTAACGACAGCGTTTGCGTTGTACGGCTAGGTGACTCCAAGTTGCTTTGTCGACAAGTATATATAAATAATAACAAAACGCAAGTGCTGCTGGTTGAAGAAACCGGTGACAGGCGCCATTACGCCTTGTCACGCAGCAATCATTAGGAGAGATTGATGACATTTCAGTCTCGTATTGGTGCTGTCAAAATTTGGGCAGATCCGGATACTTGGTCAGTTCCTAGCGGGGAGTATCCTAACACTCCAGCTGGCCCAGCGGTCTACAGACAGAAAATCATGGCGGCCTTGCAGCTGATCTACGACCAGGGCGGCGGCTCGGCCATGATCGAGAGCGCCATCACGTTGGGCGGCGGATTCCTTCGAATAGGCAATGAGGGCACTGTCGGGGCTCGGACTGTCATTGAGCCGGGTTATGTTCGATACATACTCATCAATCCAGATGATGTGGAGCGCACTTATTTCTTCAATGACAAAGGGAAGTTAGTCCAAAGCAGTTTTGTCCTAACACTTGCTCACGAGCTGGCGCACGCCGGGACACTGGAACTTAAGGACCCGTCAAATGGAAAATGGCCGTCGGACACCGAGGCTAACGTCTATGATTATGATTTTAAGGGAGATGCGGTACGCTTTGAGAATAGGGTAGCACATGCCCTAGGCCTGTCGGAGTATGTCAGGACTTCGTACCTAGGTAAATTTCGAGCCGTTCAGGCGACGCAGCTCGGTTTAGAGCTGGAAGGCGAGTACACTCTGGGAGAGCAAATAGATATTGTTCGGACTGGTAACGAACTGGCTAATACTCTGGACATGCGGGCTCGCCAGGACAATTCTAGGGACCTCATATTTGGCTTCGTCGGAGAGGATCGCATATTCGGCGGAGGCGGCCGCGACTTCCTCTATGGTGGAGACGGCCTCGACGTCATCTGGGGCGGCGACGGCAACGACCTTCTGGTGGGGGAAGGCGATTCCGACGAATTCGTCGGCGGCAAAGGCGACGACACGATCTGGGGCGGCGCGAAGGATGACGATGCTCCGGGTGGAGGCGGCCATGACAAGGTCGACTATTCCGATGCCCCGGCCTCGATCTCACTGGCGTTCGACGGATCGGCGGCCGTCCCGAAGCTGACGGTGAAGGACGGCGACGGCGGTACCGACACGCTCCACTCGATCGAGGAGATCAAGGGTAGCCCGAACGACGACAGGTTCAGCTTCAAGGGCAGGATTCCCGACGGCTACATCCTGAAGATCGACAGCGGCGGCGGCGACAGCAAGGCCGACATCCTCAATCTTAACCTCGCAAGTACCGGCATGAAGGTCGTCAACACCGCCGACGGCGGCATTTTGACCAACAAGGACGGCAGCGGCGGCGGCAGGATCGAGCTGACCGGCTTCCACACCGACATCATCGGCTCCGCCTATGACGACGAGATCGTCGACGACGCCAGCGGACCCAAAAGCATCGACGGCGGCGCGGGAGACGACAAGATCAGCGTCTCGATCGGCGCCGCCAATATCCGCGGCGGCGACGGCGACGACGAATTGAACGGCGGCGACGCCAACGACGTGCTCGTCGGCGGCTCGGGCGCGAACCTGCTGATGGGCAATGGCGGGAGCGACCGGCTGGTCGTCTCCTCGGACGGCGACGTCGCCGACGGCGGCGAGGGCGGCGACATGCTGGTCGTCGCCGCCGGCGCCTGGAGCGGCGCCGACATCGTCCTTCGCGGCGGCGCCGGCGACGACGTCATCGACGCCCGAGCCCATGACGATCCGGAATGGGATCACGACCCGCTGGGCAACGGCTGGCGAGGCGACGGCGAGGTCGTCCTCGAATTCCGCCCCGGCGACGGCCACGACGTCCTGCTCGGCAGCGGCCATTCGAACCCGACGCCGGGCGGTTTCGACTGGTGGGGCACGCCGATCGATCCGGGAAAGACCTGGGGGGTGAACGAGATCCGGTTCATCGGCCTCGACGTCGCCGACGTCACCCTGGTCTGGAATTTGAGCTCCGCCGTCGAGGCATGGCCCGGCAACTGGTTCCTGGCGGGCGAAATGGCGATCTTGGTCAACGCAACGGGGGATTCCATCTATCTTGGCAATGTTGCCGCCTACGCCACCGGCAGCGACCCGGCCTCGATCATTAATCGGACGTCCGGCAACGTCCTGGCCATTTCTCTGCCCCTGCTGATGTTCGACGACGGCCGGATGTACTTCAACGCCGACGGCCTCACCAATTCCCACATCGTCATCGGCAGCGTCGACTCCTACAAAGGCGCCGAGGAGGCCTATCGCGCCGCCACCGACACCGGACCGGGAACCACCGAAGGCACGGCCGGCGACGACGACTTGGCCGGCGGCAGCGGCGACGACGATATCGACGCCGGCGACGGCGACGATAACGTCGCCGCTTCGGCCGGCGACGACAGGATCGACGGCGGCGCGGGCAACGACACGCTCCGTCTCTTCGGAAGCGCGGCCGGCTTCACTATCCAGCGGGAAGCGGACGGCACGCTCGTCGTCACCAGCCTCGACGGCGCCGAGGGCCGGACCGTCCTTTCATCGGTCGAGACCCTCCACTCCGCCGCCGACGACCGCGCCTACGCAATTGCCGAGCTGGCCGGGGAGATCGGCACGCCTCTCGACGACGCGATGGTTTCGGGAACCGCCCGCGACGACCGCCTGTTCGGCCTCGCCGGCGACGACATTCTGGAGGGGCTCGAAGGCGACGACACGATCGACGGCGGCGACGGCACGGACCGGGCCGACTATCTCGGCTCGTCCGCCGACTATCTCGTCTATTACGGCATCGACGGGTTGCTTGCCGTCGAGGCGCTGACCGGAAGCGACGGCCTGGACCGGCTCGTCAATATCGAGGAATTGCTTTTCCGGGGGGACGCTGGCCTGCTTTCGGTCGCCGCACTTCCCGTCCCGGGGACGTCCGCCGCGGACACGATAATCGGCGACGTGCGAGTCAACCTCCTGTTCGGCCTGGGCGGCGACGATCGGCTCAATGGCGCGGGTGGGGACGACCGGCTCTTCGGAGGCCTCGGCGACGACATTTATACCTTCGTCCCCGGTGGCGGCAACGACCGCATAGTCGAAGTCGATGAGGAAGGTCATAATGACCGCCTCGACCTGTCCGCTCTGAATCCGGAAGACGTGATCCTCAGCCAGGATTCGAGCGAAGCCCCCGGCGACCTGATCGTCCGGATCCTCGCCACCGGCGAGATCGTCCGGGTCGTGGGACAATATTCGGTCGGCGAGGACCATCCGCAATATGCCGAGGTCGTGGACCGCGGAATCGAGTGGATCGACTTCGCGGGCGGGATCAGCTGGGACTGGGCGGCGATCCGGGCGGCGGCGCCCATCCGCGGCACCTCCGGAGACGATGTGCTTTTCGGAGCGGCGACTGGGGCTCCCGTCCTCGCCGGTGCCGGCGACGACATCGTCCGGTCGTTCGACGGCGGGGACACCATGGTCTACCGCATCGGCGACGGCGACGACCTGTTTATCGATAGCGGTGCCTGGCGTGCAGACACGCTCTACCTGCCGGATTTCCTGCCGGGCGACGTGCAGCTCGTTCGCGACCATTTCGATCTCGTCATCCGTCACATCGCCACGGGCGCGACGGTGCGCGCCGTCAACCAGTTCTGGTTCGGCGACGACGATTCTTCGATCGTCGTCGGGGGTTTCGAAGCGATCCGGTTCGCGGACGACACCGTCCTCGACTACGAGCAGTTCGGTCCTCTCGCCTCCGCGCTTCCCGTCATCGGCGGTGCGGCAGGCGAGCGCCTCTTCGGAACGCTGTACGACGATTGGATCGAGGGAGCCGGCGGCGACGACCGCATCGAATCGTCCTGGGGCGCGGACACGCTTTCCGGCGGCGATGGCGACGATCGGCTGCTTGGAGGCTTCGGACTGGATCTTCTGACCGGCGGCGGCGGCGCCGACACTTTCGTGATCGACGGATGGTGGTTCGCGGATGATTATGGATGCACCGACAGGATAGCGGACTTCGTGTCGGGAGAGGACAGAATCGACCTGGTCGGGATCGATGCGGTCCGGGCAAGTTGGGAGGAGGACGAGGCCTTCACCTTCATCGGCGGCGCTTCATTCTCCGGAACGGCGGGCGAGCTTCGCTACCGGCATGAGGGCGGCGACACCTGGATCCTCGGCGACACGGACGGCGATTCCGAGGCGGACCTGTGGTTCGTCCTTGCGGGAACGGTGACTCCGATCGGTTCGGACTTCCTCCTGTAGCGGGAGTCTCGGCCGAGCGACGGAGGCGGGTTATCCCCAGATAAAACAAGTTAACGCCCCGTTTACCCTCTTTGCGTGGCTCTTCCGGCGGCCGTGGACGTTCCCCCGACATGCCCCATTATTACTTCCACCTGGCCCGCGAAGGCGGCCGGCTCGACGACGAAGAGGGGCTGAAGCTGCCCGATGCGGAAGCCGCCTGGTATCAGGCGGTGCGAAGCGCGCGCGAGCTGATCCGCGGCGGGCTCGTGCTCGAAACGCGCTGGGATTCGCACTCGATCGAGATTTTCGACGAAGCCGGGACCCGGCTCGACCAGGTCGTCCTGGCCGACATCGTCCCTTACGCTCTCTGAGAAATCGGCGGCTCGAAGATCGGCGTCGGACATCGATCGGCGGGCGCGCCGATCAGCGCTCGATCCGGCGGAACACGCCCTTGACGATCTTCCTCGGCGCCGGAGCGACGATGATCTCGAGCTCGCGCGGGTGGAGCGGCCATTCGAACTCGCAGCCGACCTCCCATTTCTGGTCCCCGTCGCGGGTCCAGACGACCCGGCTGCGCCTCGGCTCGAGCCCGGCCAGCTTCAGCCAGACTTCGTCGCCTTCCTGGTGCGGTTCCTCCGCCTGGGCCTTGAAGCCGCCGACCGCGATGTCGACGACGACGATCTTGACGGTCCGGGCGCCGGTCTCGCGAAGGGCGGCGGCGAGGTTGACGATCCGGCGCTCGGCCTTGCGGCCGTCGGCGATCGGGATTTGGGACAGCTCGGCGTCGATGAACAAGGCAAGGCCCCCTCAGGCGTGGTCAGGGCTCGGCTTCTAGCGCCTGCCGGTAAAGATTAGGTTGCTCGGAGGGACCGCGGGGTCGGGGCCGGCGCCTTGAGGGCGCCGGCCCCCCCTCGGATACGCGACTCGAGGGACCGCCTTCCGCGTGGCCTGCATCGGGCGGCAGGCGGGGCTTATCGGGCATCGGCGTTGAGGAAGGGCTGAACGACAGCGTTAGCGCGCGTTAAGCCATTCCCCCTTCACGCCGGTTTGAATCCGCATTCGTTCGCCCGAGCGGTTGCGCTTCCGTAACGTTGGCGGCGGGATCGCAGGAGTTTTCGATCGGCGCGGACTTCGCGGTGCGGGGCAGGTAAGGCGGAAGCGGCAAGCCGCCCCCGCCCCCCCGGTCGCGTACCGAGCGGCCCTTGTGCCGGACAAGGCTTGCCGAAAGGTTAGCCGGTCAAAGCCTCCGGATGGACGGCTCGGCCCGCCGCTCGCCCAGCATCAGCTCGCTCAAGCAGCGGAGCCACCTGCCCCTGCCCCGCCCGAACCCGGATCCCATGCGCCCAAAGCGCCTTGACCAGAGCCGCCTTCACCTCCTCGTTCGACGCCATCGAGACCGGCCGCCCGTTCCCCCGCCCCGGCCCCATCCGCGCCGCCCGCTCCCGCCGAGCCTGGCTCTGCTCATGGTCGCGAAGGAATTGCATCGTCTGCTCGACGGTCAGCCGCGCCGGCGCCGCCTCCCCGCCGGGTTCCTCGTCGTCGTCATCTTCTTTGTTCCCGCCGAGCGCGGCGACCTCCAGCCTCTGCGCCGCCTCCGCCTTCGCCTCGACCAGCCAGGCCCTGAGCCGGGGCAACGCTTGAGCCTCGGCGAGATCATAAGCCGCCGCGAAAGCCGGGTCGGTCGCCCGGTGCCGGAGCACCGTCCGATAATGCACCCCGACCTTGCGGGCCGCCCAGGACAGGTTCGCCTCCCCGCAGAAATAGCCGAGAAACCGCTCCTTGCGCTCCGCGTCGAACAGCTTGCGCTTCGAAGGCGCCGCCTGCTGAAGCCTTCGCCCCTTGTTCGCGGTGATCCGGGGCACGCCCGCCCCCGCCCGCCGCTCCAAGGCCCCACGTCCCTTGCCCCTCTTCGCCATCATCCCCTCCACGCCAAAAACAAAAAAAAGCCGGCACGTCCCCGCACCGGCTTCAGCCACCTACACTTCGTCATCCCGGACCTGATCCGGGACCCATGAACACGGACCCATGAGAAAGCGCTCAGCCCTCGGCCGCACCCACTTCGTCATCCCGGACCTGATCCGGGATCCATGAACACGGACCGATGAGAGCCCGCTCCGGTCACGAACGAGCCCCCCCTGCCGCTGCCGTGCCAATTGATTTTTCAACGCAACGACGCAACGACGCCCAAGCGCAACGAGCGCTGAGCGCTCCTCCCCGCCCCGGGCTAGAGCGTTATGGGGTTGAGCCTATTCAACCCCGTTCGGGCTGAGCTTGTCGAAGCCCTTCACTTCTGTTGAAAATCGGCAAGGAAAGCCCTTCGACCGGCTCAGGGCGAACGGTGGACCTGATTCAACCTCATCCTCCAACGCTCTGGTGAAAGCGGCGCTTGCTAAAGATATCGGACGTCCGTCCAAGCCGCGGAAATCGTCGCGTCGTCGCGTTCAAAAATGAATTCGCACGGATCACCGCGAAAAAAGGCGGCGACACCCCTGCCGACCGGCCTACGCACTGCCGCCGCCACGGCGGCTACACTTCTCCAGTGTTCCTGTTTTGTACAGGCACAGCGTGACGCTGTCAAGCCATTCTAACCGCTCCGGCAAATCCTATTTTTACGCGCGATCCTCGGCGGATTTGCGCCGCGGGCGCCGCGCGCTACTCGCCGGCGCAAATCCTATTTCTGCGCGCACAAGAAAATTTTCGGAGGCGAAATCGGGGCATTTTACGCCGTCCCGCGAATCGCGACCTGCGGCCCGATCACGAATCTTCACCCACCCGTTCATCCTGAGCCTGTCAAAGGGGACCGCATTGCCAATCCCCGCCGGCTCCCTATCTCCCCTTGAGAGCGAAGCCTCCGAAGGAGACGAGAATGCCCGGCCCCATGACCTGCCCCCATTGCGCCGTCCCGCTCGTCATGAGCGAGCGCGCCGGCGTCGAGATCGACTATTGCCCGACCTGCCGGGGAATCTGGCTCGACCGGGGCGAGCTCGACAAGATCCTCGAGCGCGCCGCCGCCGACATGGCCCCCGCCGCCGCTCCGCAGACGCCCGAAACTCCCCGCGCGCCACAGACTCCCTATGCCCCCCAGGCGCCCTACCCGCCCCAGGCCCCCTACCCGCCCCAGGGCGGCTACGACTCCCGCTACGACCAGCGCGGCCACCAAGGCTACCACCCGCACCACAAGCGCAAGAAATCCTGGCTCGAGGAAATCTTCGACTGACGGAGCGAGCTTGTTCCAGGTTTGGCGCGTCGCCGATTTTCCGAGGTCGGGCTTCGGGACCAGCGCCTGCGCCGCCCCCCGGGCGCCCAAGGCGCCAATCTCAAAGAGAAGGCGCAAACGCGCAAAGGCGCGACGTAGAGAGCCCATTTCTACCCCGCGCCTTTGCGTCTTCGCGCCTTCTCTCGAAAATAAGGTCCTGCCGGCCGTAGAGGAAACGCGCCCGATGCAAGGACGGCGGACCCGGCGGCTCCGCTTGGAAAATCGTGACAGTTACGGATTTCTCGAGAAAAATGGTGACAGTTACGAATTTCTCGGCCGACCGCCCGCGAGCGCGCGAAAAGCGTAACTGTCACCATTTTTTTGAGAACGCGGATTACGATCCTTCAAGGACATGACCTGCCCCCATTGCGCCGTCCCGCTCGTCACGCCAGCCACCACCCGGCCGCACGGCTGGCCTCAAGGGTCGATCAACGCTCGCGATCCTCTTCGCCGCGAAAAGCGCCCCCTTCCTCTACCCCGCGTGCCGTCTTGCGGGTCGCGTCGGCCACGTGCCGGGCCAGCAAGTCGCCGATGCGCGCTTGCCAGCCTTTACCGCCGGCCCGGAAATGCTCGATCACCTCGCGTGGAAGTCGCAAGGTCACCTGCTTTTTCGGTTCGTCGCCCATCGGCGGTCGTCCGCGGCGGGTGAGGGTCCCCGTAGCCGGCCGCACCACCTTGCCTCCGACGGAGATCTCCGCTCGGCCCCATACATCGTCCGGCCATTCGCAAACGTCGTCGTGGTCATTCGAGCTGGGCTTCATATTTCCTTCGTTCGCGATCATTCGCCTTTCTCATCGATATGATGTGACGCGTCTCCCCTCGAGAAGTCCAAACCACGGCGACCATCCGATCGTCGAGCAGTCCAAACGTCTGGTAACGCATCTCGCCATAATCTTTCCGGTCGTCCTCGATGGTGATCGCGGTACCGGCAAACACGTGGACGGCGTCCTCGAAATCTACCCTTCGATGTTCGAGTGTCCATCCACGCTTCTCAGCGTCGTAGGAAATCCTCACTGGCTATCACAACTTTCTGCCCACGGCTGGTTGCGACTTGGCCCCTAATTACGTAGTTACATAATCTCAGCATGGCGTCAAGATGATGACCCAACCCGATGTCCTGCCCCCACCAGGGCCACGGCTGCCCCCCGCACCACGAACCCAAGAAATCCTGGCTCGAGGAAATCTTCGACTAGAGCGGCACCTGCCGTTCAATAGCCGCGTCATGCCCCCTTCCGGGTTATTGGCCCGCGAGCAGATTGGCCCCCACCGACGTAAGGACCGGCGCGAAGATCGCGGATAAATTGTAGGCCGAAAAACCGCCGGACAGGACTTCCGGGTCCGAGGATCGCCCGCCGCCGCGCCCGGCGAGAAACATGGCGATCAACCAGGTCGCGGCCAGCAGCGCCGTTTCCAGCCCGCTGCTGAGCACCGAATTGCCGGCGATATAGGCGGTAACGTCCCGCGGCGGCCGTTCCAGCGCGAGGAAGTCGGCGAAGGCCCAGTGCAGGAAGCTCTTGTCGAGCACGGTAACCGCGACGAGGAGCGCCGACGCCGCCACCAGCAAGATCGTCACGCCCCGCTCGACCGATCCGACGATCGCCGGGAGTGGGTGCGGCGGGCGGGCGCTGGCGATGACGAAGGTCGCGAAGACGACCGAGGTGGTCGCGGCCGTGCTGAGCGCGTCGATCGCCGCGTTGAAGCCGTGATGGATCGGCAGGCCAAAGGTTGCGATCCGCTCGATCGAGCACATGTCCCAGGGCGGCGCCGCGGCGGCGGGATCGCACAGCATCGCCCGAGCCGCCGCGGACATGCCGCTGCCATGGAGCAGGTTGAGCCCGACTCCGATCGCGACCTGGCCCGTCAGCACCCAGAGCAATATCGCCCTGGTCCGGCCCCGAGGGACGAACAATCGGATCGCGGCGACCGAGGTGACGATCACGGCGACGGCGATGCACGCGGTCAGCGCCGCATAGCCCCGATAGGCCATGGCGCCGCCGATCTTGGCCAGCGCCCCGTCCGGCGCCGCGAACGACGATCCCGCGCCAGGGAAGGGCTTGAGACCGGCCAGGCCCGGCGACGGCCCCGGAATGGCGAACACCAGCACGGCCAGTGCGAAGACCAGTCCGAGCGAGAAGCACAAAATCATCGGCAGCAGGAAATGCCGCCATCCCGCCTGCCCGCCCCTTCGCTCCCGTTCGTCCGCCACGCTTCGTCCTGCCGATGCCGGCGCCGACTGTGGGCCGTGTCGTCCGCATCGGCAAGGATTGCCCGCCGTGATAAACAGTGACAGTATACATTTACCGCGCCTCGGCGGCGCGCACCCTCAGGCACCTGTCCGGTAAATGTATACTGTCACTGTTTAGGCCATCTTCTACGTCGCGCCTTCCCGTCTTCGCGCCTTCTCTCGCAAAATCCAGGTCCTGCCGACCGTAGAGGAAACGCGTCCGATGCAAGGACGGCGCACCGGCGCCTCCGCTTAGAAAATCGTGACAGTTACGGATTTCTCGGCAGACCGCCCGCGCGCGTGCGCGAAAAGCGTAACTGTCACGATTTTTTAGGCCGCGATTTTTTAGGCAGGCCCGGTGGTCCCGCCCTGGATCCCGACCCAAGTCCGGAATGCCGCGTTCAGCGCGGGACCCGGCCCGTCCTCACGTAGCTTTCCTGGTTTCCGGCGAAGATGCGGCGGCCGTTGGCGATGTTTCCGTCGATTTCCCGGACCGCCTCGGCCTGGGTCCGGCCCTGCCGCATCGCCTCCTTCACGCCTTCCGTCCGAAACCGCGCCTCCTCGGCCTTGCAGCTTTTCGCGAAGCCCTCCTTGAAGATCGCGGGATCCATTTTCGTGGTCATGCCCATCTGGACGACATGCTTGAGGCAGAGGCTGAAGGCCGTCGCGGCGGCCACGAACGGCGAGTCCGCCTCGGCCACGACCGGGGGCTGCGCCGGCGGCGGCGCGGCCGCTCCCAGGCCGATCGCGCTCACGGCGCAGATCCAATTTCGTTTCTTCATGCGCGTCTCCAATCGCGTCCAACCCTAAAGCGAACCGGATTAACGGTTCGCCAACCCGGCGCTCCGAGCCCCATTTCCAAGGGCCTGACGCGCAGGCGCCGATGCACGGACGGGAAATTCGTGACAGTTACGAATTCCTCGGGGAAATTCGTGACAGGAAAATTCGTGACAGTTACGAATTCCTCGGCCAACCGCCCGCCGCGCGCGGAAAAGCGTAACTGTCACGAATTTTTATCGGCTCCGGCGCCCCCCGGGGGCGCCAATCCCGAAAATTGGCGCGACGGAGCGGCCTAGAGAGCCCCTTTTCTACGTTGTGCCTTTGCGTCTTCGCGCCTTCCCTCACAAAATCCAGCGCCTGCCGGCCGTCGAGGATTCGCGCCGGATGCCCGGATGCAATGACGACGGACGTCGAAGTGCCCCGACCCTGGATCCTGAACCAAGTCAGGATGACGGGAAATTAGTGACAGTTACGAATTCCTTGGGGAAACTCGCGGGGAAATTCGTGACAGTTACGAATTCCTCGGCCAACTGCCCGCCGCGCGAAAAAGCGTAACTGTCACGAATTTTTATCAGCCCCGGCGCCCCTCGGGGGCGCCAATCCCGAAAATTGGCGCGACGGCGCGACCTAGAGAGCCCCTTTTCTACGTTGTGCCTTTGCGTCTTCGCGCCTTCCCTCACAAAATCCAGCGCCTGCCGGCCGTCGAAGATACGCGGCGGATGCCCGGGTGCGATGACGACAAGCGTCGAAGTGGCTCGACCCTGGATCCTGAAACAAGTTCAGGATGACGGATTGTTGGCCGGTGTCGCGCCCGGCGGGTCAGTCGTCGCCGCCGCCGCCGACCTCGTCCAGCCTGTCGTCGGGCGTCGAATCGGACTTGTCGCCATGGCCATGCCCGCGGACGCCCCGGAGGATCAGGACGACCATCACGGCCAGGAAGGCGATCGAGATAATCCCGCCGATTGTCATTCCGTTCGCCTTCCCCAAAATCCCGGCCCCAAAATCCCGGTCGGACGTACCATTTCGATCCGCCCGGCGTAATCCCCGGTTCACTTGCCCCGCTGCAGGCCGGGCCGCATTGCCAAAGCCCCGCGAAATCCTATTTTAGGGCTGAGGCGGCGAAGGGCCGCACGGCGCGGACGCGTCCAGGAGAATTCACTTGAGCGATCAGACCCCCCGCAAGCCCGACAAAGATCCCTCAGGCAACCCGTGGATGAAGTCGCTCTTCATCTGGGCCGGGATCCTGCTCGCGCTCATCCTGTTCGTCCAGATCGTCGACGGCGGGTCCTCGCGCTCCTCGGCGGGCAGTGCGCTGGCCTATTCGGATTTCCTCAACCGGGTCGACGAGGGCTCGGTGAAGGAGGTGTCGATCGGCAAGGAGGTCATCTCCGGCAAATTGACCAACGGGGACGCTTTCCGCACCAATTTCATCCCCGATCCGCAGCTCACTTCGAGGCTTCGCGAGAAGGGCGTTTCGTTCCAGGGCGAGCCCGAGGTGCAGACCAGCGTGTGGCTGATCCTGCTCTACCAGTCGCTGCCGTTCCTTCTCATTCTCGGGATCGCCTTCTTCATCATGCGGCAGATGCAGAAGAACGCCGGCTCCGGGGCGATGGGGTTCGGTCGGTCCAAGGCGAAATTGCTGACCGAGAAATCGGGGCGGGTGACGTTCGACGATGTCGCCGGGATCGACGAATCGCGCGAGGAGCTGCAGGAGATCGTCGACTTTCTGAAGGACCCCACCAAGTTCGCCCGGCTGGGCGGCAAGATCCCCAAGGGCGCGCTCCTGGTCGGCGCCCCGGGCACCGGCAAGACCTTGCTGGCCCGAGCCGTCGCCGGCGAGGCGAACGTGCCCTTCTTCACCATCTCGGGCTCGGATTTCGTCGAGATGTTCGTTGGAGTCGGCGCGTCTCGCGTTAGGGATATGTTTGAACAGGCGAAGAAAAATGCGCCTTGCATCGTGTTTATCGATGAAATCGACGCGGTTGGGCGGCATCGCGGGGCGGGGCTCGGCAACGGCAATGACGAGCGCGAGCAGACCTTGAACCAGCTGCTGGTCGAGATGGACGGCTTCGAGGCCAATGAGGGCATCATCATCATCGCCGCGACCAATCGGCCCGACGTGCTCGATCCCGCTCTGCTTCGGCCGGGCCGCTTCGACCGCCAGGTGGTGGTGCCGCGTCCCGACATCGAGGGGCGCGAGAAGATCCTCGCCGTGCATATGAAGAAGGTGCCGCTCGCCCCCGACGTCGACCCGCGCACCATCGCCCGCGGCACGCCGGGCTTCTCCGGCGCCGACCTCGCCAACCTCGTCAACGAAGCCGCGCTTCTCGCCGCGCGCAAGGGCAAGCGCCTGGTGGCGATGTCGGAATTCGAACTGGCGAAAGACAAGGTCATGATGGGCGCCGAGCGGAAGTCCATGGTGATGACCGAGGACGAGAAGAAGGCGACCGCCTATCACGAGGCCGGCCACGCCCTGGTCTCGCTCCACGTGCCCGGCTGCGACCCCCTGCACAAGGTAACGATCATCCCGCGCGGACGGGCCCTGGGCGTGACCTGGAACCTGCCCGAGCGCGACCGCTACTCGATGTCGATGAAGCAGATGAAGGCGCGGCTCGCGCTCTGCTTCGGCGGCCGCATCGCCGAGCAGCTCATCTACGGGGTCGACGAGCTCAACACCGGCGCCTCCAACGACATCCAGCAGGCGACCGACATGGCCCGCTCCATGGTGATGGAATATGGAATGTCGCCGAAACTGGGCTGGCTTCGCTACCGCGACAACCAGGAGGAGGTCTTCCTCGGCCACAGCGTCGCCCGGAGCCAGAGCGTCTCCGAGGAGACGGCGCGCCTCATCGACAGCGAGGTCCGCCGGCTGATCGAGGAGGCCGAGACCGCCGCCCGCAACGTCCTCACCGAGAATCTCCACGAGCTTCACCGTCTCGCCGGCGCCCTGCTCGAATATGAGACCCTGACCGGCGAGGAGTCGAAGAAGGCGATCAAGGGCGAGGATATCGGCCGCGACGATTCGGATTCGCGCCGGCTGCTCATGCCTGCCTCGGGCACGTCCATCCCCTCGACCCGGCGCCCGCGCGGCGGCGGCATCGGCGGACCGGCGCCGCAGGGCGCCTAGATCGCGCTGCGAGCCGTCAGGTCCAAGGGGATTATCGTTGAAGATCAAGCTGTTTGCCGCGCTCGCGCTGGCCCTGGTCCCGCTCGGCGCGGCCCAGGCGATGGACGTCGCGACTTTCCTCGTCAAAGCCGATGCCGTGCAGAAGAAGGGCATGCTTGCCCTCATGTCGAGCGACTATAAGTTGCTGATGCGCGAGATCGAGACCCAGGCGGGAGCGCTCAGGGCCGAGCGGCTGGCGGCGGAGCGGGCGCGGCGAAGGCCCGCTTATTGCCCGCCCGCCAAGCAGTCTTTGACCGCCAAGGAAATCCTCACCGCGTTCCGCACCATTTCCGCGGCACAGCGACCGCGAATCCAGGTCAAGGACGCGCTCAGAGCGCTGATGGCGCGCAAATACCCCTGCCGGGCCTGAGCAAGCTTCCTAGAGCATGATCATTTTAGACTGAAGCGCTGTCTCATCCCGTCATGCTGAACTTGTTTCAGCATCCAGCTTTCCGCTTCCCGGGCGAGCGGCCAGCCGGACCCTGAACAAGTTCAGGGTGACGCCGATGTCGGGAAAAAGTCCGCGATTCATTCTCAAGCGATCACGCTCTAGCCGAGCAGGCCCAGAGCGAGCAGCCCCGTGAAGAACAAGGTGGCGGCGAAGATGGCGAAGTTGATCAGGACGGCGGTCCGCCACAGGGCGCTCCACCGCGACAGATCGTAGGCGCCGCGAAGCTGCCGGTAGATGTGGATCGGCGGAATGAACAGCATCGCCAAGAGCGCGAAGACGCCCGGGACTCCCAGGAGCCGCAGGAAGCTGAGCGTGATCATGCCGAGACTCATGAACGCGATCGAATAGGTAACGAAGACGATGTGGTCATAGGCCTTGTAGCGGCGGTAGCGACGCCGGTGCAGGAAGAGCAGCCATAGGAACGGCACCGAGATCGGGATCAGCGCCCAGGAAAATTTATAGGCGTTGGTCTGCAGCTTGTAAGCGAGCAGCTTTGGATTCTCCTTCGCCTTCCGGTATGAATTGCGGAGCCACTGGTTCAGCGGTTCGACACCGGTGGCTATGTTGAAATCTTCGGACGCCCCGACCTTCCGTTTCTTCTCGCCGTCGATCAGCGCCAGCGCCTGGTCGAACAGACGCTCCTTGAGGGCGAGCTCGGCCTCGGCCCCCCGAATTTCGGCGTCGACCGCGGTCGTCGGCCGGCTCGCGGCCACCAGCCGCGCCCGCTCCGTCCGGAGGATGTTCAGCTCCTGCACAGTCTCGGCGCGCGCCTGCGCGAATTCGCGCCGCGCCTCCGCCCGCTCCTCGGCCGGCATCTGCTGCCGGGAAACCGACGGGCCGCTCCCGACCGGCCCGCCGATCGTCGAGAAGACGGCGAACATCATGAAGACGGAAAACAGGAACAACGCCATCGGCGAAACGAAGCTCGCGCGCTGGCCGGAGACGTAGCGCCGGGTCAGCTCCCCGGGCCGCCAGGCGAGCAAAGGCAAGGTCCGCCACAATTTGCCGTCGAAATGAAGGACGCTGTGCGCGAGATCGTGCCCGAAGGCGGTAAGGGTCCGGTGGACATGCCCCGCCTGCCCGCATCGGTGGCAATGGGGCCCGACCAGGACGGTCCCGCAATTGAGGCAGGGAGAATGGCCCCCACCCTCGCCCTCTCCGGCGACCGGCTCGACGGCGCGTGCGGCGAGGCCGCCCGTCACGGCCTCGCCGACGCCTTCCAGACCCCCGCTGATCATCGCGCCTTTCTGGCCGAGGCGCAGCGCCGCGTCGAGCCGCTTTCAGTGTCCGAAGCGCCCACCCAATCGGCCTGGACTAATAGCTCAGCATCCGATCCAGCTCGTCGGCGGCATCCCTGAGGGCGGCGAGCGAGTTGGCGGCGTCGGCGTCGCCATGCTGCGCGGTCGCTGCGTGGAGGGTGATAACGGGCAACAGGGTGTCGAGCCTGGTCGACTCCTGCGGACTCAGGCTCTTCCTGTCCGCCGCGCGCAACAGGTAGATATAGCCTTCCACCTCTCCTTGCTCGTCGTGGACGACCGTCCGGTTGATGTCGATCATCGCGCCGCGCTTCCCCTCCGGGCTGGTCGGCGACAATTCCTTGGCCTCGACTCGCAGACGCTGGACCGATTGGCCCCCCAGGGCCCGGTGCAGGCGTTCGAGCACGTCCTCCGGATCGTCGCGGCTCTGCAAGCGCTCGTGAAGCAGCTTGTTGCCGTAGAGGAGGTGGCCTTCCTCGTCGGCGATGATGACCAGCTGGGCGCAGCCCTCCAGCGTTTCGGCCAGCCCGTCCAGGCGCTCGGCGAGAGCGCCCGCCTCATCGGATTCTCGGGGGGTGAGCGAGCTCTTGTCATTTCGAAGGAGTCGCATCCGATGCGCTTCCTGCCGAAGCCGGTGGACGTGATCCTCCACGGGGGTCGAAAACCACCAGGCGGCACTGGCGTCATGGTCGAGGCCGCTTTCGATGCTGGCGATGGACGCGCAGCGCTTGGCGTCGAAGATTGCGGCGAGGACGCTCTGGACCGCCTGCGCGTTGGCCGGGTCGGGTATTTCGAGCTGGTCGAGGCGATCCGCCACGCGATGGAATTGCTCCTCGACCATTTCGAGGCCGGTTCCCGCGATCTGGGCGACCGTTTCACGGTCGAAGTTCAGCATCGTCTCGAGCGGCCCGGCGAGCGTGACCTCCACGGTCTCCGGGGTCTCTCCTTCGCAATTCAGCACGGATTCCGCGGCCTCGATGATCGCGACTTGCGCGGCGAAGCTTTTCGGGCGCGCGCTCGCCGCCGCTCCGCTTGCGCTGCCCAGCGGGTAGACGGCCGCGCTGCTCGGCAGTTGCTCCGCGAGCAGATCGATTGGAGCCTTCACCGGGACGGACTCGGGATCCCCGGCCGGGCGCTTGCCGTCCGCCGGTTCCCGCTCGATCCACGCCGTCCAGGCGCTGTCGGCGATCAGCCGGTCCCCGACCTTGGCCAAGGCGCTGTCTGTGACGACGGGATCGCGGCCGGGGGAAGCCGCTGCGTTATACGCCTTGATCCGATGCAGGCCCGCTCGGATCATCGGCGGATAATCGAGCGGCACGAACGCATTGGGTTCGGAGAGGGTCAAAGCCCTGACATCGGGATGATCGCCCATTTCGCGCATAAGGAAGCGCTTCAGCCCGGCGAGCAGGTCGTCGGACTCCGCGTTCGGCCGTGAGGAGGACATGGCGTAGGCGGCGAGCACCCCGAGCCACGGATTGTGCAACTCGCCGCGAAGCAATTCCTCCATCCGCGACGCACCGCTCACGCTTCGTCCGGCGTCGTCGTCGGCCAGCGCCGCGAGCAGCGAGGCGGCCGCGACGGTGGCGTCGTCGTCGGGGCGGAAGCCCATCCCCATCCGGCCCATGTTGAACGACATCGTCGCCAGGCGGGGACACCGGTCGCATTCGAGGAAGACGTGGCTCTCCCAGCCTCCGCACAGATACAGCGGCTGGCACCGGTAGAAGCTTTCGCTTTCCGACTCCTCGCGGGCGCGAAGGACGTAATAGCCCTTCGGCAGGTCGAAGGCGCAGGACCAGAAGCTGTCGTCCGTCGCCGGCTCGTGATCGGCGAGGCGGGCCGCCTCGTCTCCTTTCTCGTCGACAAGCCGGATATCCCACGCGGGCGGGCCCTGGCGCTTCGACGGGCCGGCCAGCCGTCCGAACAGGAACAGCCGGGCATCGTTCGAGGTCCCCGGATCGGTCAGGAGGGCCGGCCTGGTGACCCGGCTCAGCCGCCGGACCTCGCCGACCATGGGATCGTCCGGAGGCGTGCCGTCGATCGCGCTCGCCAGCGGCATGCTGGTGGCGAGCTCAAGGCCGTCCCAGGCCGCCGCGGGGACACGGGTCTCATACCCCGCCTGGGCGACTACCCACATCGTCTGGATGTGGCCGCCGAGCTTCGCCTCGACATTATAGGCGCCTGCAGGCACTTCGACGGTCGCGCTCGCCGCCTCGCCGCCGCCGACGAGCGGCTCGAGCTTCGAGACGCCTTCGACGGGCCGCAGGTCGTTGTCGACGATCGCGACCGCGGCCGTCCAATGGGGCACTTCGAGAATCAGCCGCGCCCTCTCGCCGAGCTGCGGAACCTCCACCGAGGTGGGTTGAGGGCCTTCAGGGAAGCGGAACATCGTTGGGCTCGCTGGCGATAATTGCGGGATCGATCACGACCGGCTGACGGCCGGGAAGGATCAGCTGATAGCGGGCATTGCCCTCGATCGTCACGGTGATCACCGAACCTTCCGGCTGGCCCTCCCGGGTGTCCATGGCCAGCGTGCTGAGATTTTGAACACGAATCTCCTGGCCGGCCGTCTGCGGGCCGATGATCAGCCGAAGCTCGATCCTGGGCACCTGTGCCGGAGGGATGGTGAAGAAGACGATTTCCTGTTGCGGCGGCTTGGGCTTGTCGATCACCTGGTCGAGCTGATTGATCCTCGCCTCTTCCTCGACGCGCGTGGCGACGTAACGGGCGAGCGAGGTGGACGTCACATTGTTGTTGGAATCGATCGCGCCCGCGGCGCCGTTCAGCCCGTCGATCAGCGCCATCGTCATGATTCCACGGAACTTGCGCTCCTGCGCCGGAGTGAGGTCGCGCACCTCGAACGACTTCGCGCCGTCTCCTGCGGCCAGGAGGGTGAAATGATTCACCTGGCCGCGGGCATTCTCGAAGGGACGCTCGAACTTGAACGGCAGAGGAATGGTCGTCACCTCCTCGCGCTCACGGCAGCAATCCATGAACACCACCAGCTCGTCGAAGAAGCCGGTCTTCACGAAGTAGTCGATGCACTGGTTGAGGCCGTAGCACGTCGCCACGAGCATGCCCTGGGCGGCGTCCGCCGGGACGATCGCCACATCGTTGAAGGTCGGGCCGAGGCCGTGCCCGGCATAATAGAAATAGAGCCGCCGGCCGCGGCGCTTGTTCATCCTGATCCTGAGCTTGACCAAAGCATCGACGATTTCGGAATTGACCGGCCGGCCCGGCTCGTTCCCGTCGACCAGCTTGATGTTCTCGATCTTGAGCCCGCCTTTTTCCCGAAGCCAGGTGCAAAAGCGGATGGCGTCGGGCCCGGGCCCCCGAAGCGGCGTCAGCTCCCGATAATTGCCGATCGCGACGACGAGCGCGCAATCCTCGTTCTGGCCGGTGTCGTCGTTGGCCGGCTGCGGCGGCAGGCCCCCGCCCGGTGGCGGCGGGTGGCGGTCGGCGTCGGTCACTCGTCCCCCCAATCGCCGCCGGCGGAGGGATCCTCGACCCGGACGATGCAGGGGCCGGGGGCGACGGCGACGGCTTCGGTGCTGAACAGATCGCCCGGTCGGGCCGGGCCGAGTCCGTCGACGTCCACCCAGGCCCGAAGTCGGGCGCCGCCCGGCGGCGCCCGATAGGAAGCGAAATCGAACGGTATCGCCTCCGAGTCGCCGGCGTTGTGGCCGATGTCGTTCAGCTCGATTTGCGCCAGCCGCTGCGCCGGCGCATCCGCGGGAGCCCTCGATTCGATCCAGACGTGGGCGACGCCGTTGCTGAACGACGGTGCGGACCGGTCGAGCCGCAAAATTCCCATCACGCGGCCTCCGCCTTCCGGATCAGGGATAGAGGCGCGCGATTGCGGCAAGGTCGCCGGCGCTCAGGCCGTTGCGCTGACCGATCGGCTGTCCGCCCCGGGTCACGATCGTGTCGCTGCCGTCGGTCGAGAAGGCGGTTCGGGGATAATGCATGATCGAACCGAAATCATAGTCGCCGATGTCGAACCCATCGGCAATATGCTTGTCGAAATTGTGCCGGTTGTCCGGATGGACCTTATCGAGGTTCACCGTGACATGCCGTTCGCGATCGCCCCGGCTTTGCTCATGCCACAGCC
This sequence comes from Allosphingosinicella sp., assembly GCA_035629855.1. GTDB lineage: Bacteria > Pseudomonadota > Alphaproteobacteria > Sphingomonadales > Sphingomonadaceae > Allosphingosinicella. The sequence continues at coordinate 79,612 of DASQLT010000057.1, read as the reverse complement.
CGAGGGCATGGCCGAATTCGTGGACGGCGGTTCCGACCGTGGCGCTGATTCCGAGGGAAAGCTCCTGCTCCCCGCCCTGGCGGCCGACATGGGACCAGCTGCCGTTCAGGCGTTTGACGTGGATCCAGTCCTGATGCGCGTTGGTGCGAGGGACGAACCGGATCCGGCCGTTGGTCCGCTGCTCCCAATGCTGCGCCGCCGCCCGGGCCAGCGCAGCCACTTCGGCATCGGCCTCATAGGGGACGACTCCGTTCGGCCAGCGAAACCGCTCTCCGACGATACCGATGCCCTTGGCGACGGGCGCGTCCAGGTTCCCGAGTACGATATCGCCTTCGAATATCGCGAGCCCGTCGCGATCTTCGACCCTGACGTTCTTGTTGAAACCGTCGGGGACCCCTTCTTCCGGTACTTTTATGGGTGCGGTGGCGGTCGCCGCGCTGTTCGCGAAGAGTTGGTCGTCGACGTCGAGCGCGGAATGGTCGTCGTCTAAGTCAGTAGTGCTACCCATCATGCCCTCCAAGTCGCCAAAGGAAGAACCGTGCGCACGCAAAGGTGCATTCTTCGACTCATGTCTTCCATTGTCAAATGATTCATGATGAGGGGTTCGTACGCATCTTGCTCGCGACGTCGTGGCGAAGGGCATGGTCGCATTGCTGGGTGAGTAGTTCAGGGATTATCCCCGCCAACCGCCTCTACGTTGCGGCCGCGCACCGGGAATTTTCCGCCGGGAGGCAACGGGTTGGGGGCTTCGGGCTGTTGCGCGCGAACCCTAGCCGTCCCGCTCTTCTTCGAACTGCAGCGCGACGTCGGCGTTGGCCGAGAGCCGGACCCGATCGCCCTCCACCGTCGCGACCAGGCCGAGCGGGACATAATGGTGATGCCCCTCGTGTGCGCCGGCGCCGCTGTCCGCCTTGACGAGCTTGATGCGGCCGGCCTCGACTCGGTCGACGGTGCCGAGATGGACGCCGTCGGCGCCGATCACTTCCATATGCTCCTTGATGGCGTCGGCTCCGGTCATGTCGCTTTCCTCGTCAGCTTCGGTCGGGGATGAGGCGCCGTACCCACGCGGCGAGCGCCGCCAGGTAGCGGCCGAGATGTTCCGCGGTGGCCGCGTCGGTCAATTCGCCGTCGGCGTCGAACTTCTCGTGCGCCTTGAAGACCAGCAGTTCAGGCTGCGGCATGCAGAAGCTGTCGGTGAATTCGAAGGCCTGGCGGAGCTGGCTCTGGCCGCGGGCCGAGCCGGTGATGCCGGGCGAGGCGCCGATGATGCCGACGGGCTTGCCGCCCAGCGGTGCATCGCGGGGCGGTCGCGAGGCCCAGTCGACCGCATTCTTCATCACCCCGGGCACGCCGTGATTATATTCGGGCGTGGCCATCAGCACCCCATCGGCGGCGCGGATCGCCTCCTTGAAGCGGATGACGGCCTCCGGGTCGCCCTCGGCCTCGACGTCGCCATTGTAGAGCGGAACGCCGGCAATATCGAAGATGTCGATGACCATGTCGTCGGGCGCAAGCTCGCTCGCGGCCCGAAGCAGTGCGCGATTGTAGGAACCGCGGCGCAGGCTGCCGGCGAAACCCAGGATCGAGAGTTTCCTCACAAAGCAGCTTCCCGCACGGGTTTCGCCGAGGCCGGCACCGGCGCATCCGCCAAAAAAGCGTGGATCGCCGCGACGACCTGGGCCCCGTCGCCGACGGCGGCGGCTACTCTCTTGACCGAGCTTGAGCGAACGTCCCCGACGGCGAAGACTCCGGAACGGCTGGTTTCCAGGGGCAGACGGCCCGCCCGGGCTTGAGGCCCGGTGAGAATGAAGCCCCCCGGGTCGAGGCCGAGGCCGCAACCGGCGAGCCAGTCCGTATTCGGGTCGGCGCCGATGAACAGGAACAAGTGGCGGAGGGTGAGACGAACCTCGACGCCCGAGCTTCGCGTCTTCATCCTTATCGCCTCGAGCGCATGGTCCGCGCCCTCGAGCGCGGTGATCGCCACGCCCGTCACGACCTCGACATTGGCGAGGCCGGCGATCCGTTCCACCAGATAAGCGGACATCGTCTCCTCGAGTGGGCGCCGGGCGAGCAGGGTGACCCGTTTGGCGTGGCCGGCGAGGAAAACGACCGCCTGTCCCGCCGAATTGCCGCCGCCCACCAGGGCAACGTCCTGGCCGGCAACCAGCTTCGCTTCCAGCGGCGACGCCCAGTAATGGACCGACGCGCCTTCATATGCGTCGAGATCGGCGACATCGAGGCGACGGTAGCGGGCGCCGGTGGCGATGACGACGGCGCGGGCGCGGATGCGCTCGCCATTGGCGAGGGCGAGGTGCCGGGCTCCGTCCTCGGTATCGCCGCATTCGAGCTTCACGGCCTCGTCCGGGATAGCCATCTCCACACCGAATTTCTGCGCCTGGTTGTAGGCGCGCGCCATCAGCGCCATTCCGGAGATGCCGGTCGGGAAGCCGAGATAATTCTCTATTCGCGCGGATGCCCCCGCCTGACCGCCGAAGGCGCGGCAGTCCAGCACGAGCACGTCCAGCCCTTCCGACGCGGCGTAGACGGCGGTGGCGAGGCCGGCCGGACCGGCGCCGATGACCGCGACGTCGAACAGGCGGCCGGGGTCGATCGGTCCGACCAGGCCGAGGCAGCGGGCGAGCGAGCCTTCGCTCGGGTTGCGCAACAATCCGCCCGAGGGACAGAGCACGATCGGCAGCTCCCCCTCGGCCACCTGGAAGCGTTCGACGAGCGCCCGCGCCTCGCCGTCCGTGTCCGGATCGAGCAGCTGGTGGGGATGGCCGTTGCGCGACAGGAAGCCCTGAAGCCGAAGGACCTCGCCATCGCCGCCGCGGCCGACGATGATCGGGCCGCCCGCGCCGGCCTCGATCAGCCCGACCCGCCGAAGGATCAGCGCCCGCATGATCCGCTCGCCCAGCTCCGCCTCGGCGACGAGCAGCGCCCGCAGCCGGTCCGGCGGGATCGTCAGGGCTTCCACATCCCCACGAACATAGGCGTCGACCAGGAAAGGCCGGCCGGAAAGCTGGCCGAGCTCGCCGACGAAGCCGCCGGGGCCGTGGGTGACGATCGGCGTGCGAAGGCCCGAATGGTCGTGCTGGCTGATCTCGACCTCGCCGGAAAGCAGGATCTCGAGGCCATGGCCGACATCGCCCACCCTGGCCAAAGCCTCGCCTTCGCGATAGCGGCGCGGCTTCCCGAACCGGCGCAGCCGCGCGACCTCGGCCGCGGTCAGGACCGGGAACATTTGCGCGGCTCTGGAATCGATGGTCGATCGCGTCGGGCCAGGTGCCATAGCTGTTCCCTTACCGCTGATGGCCGACCGAGTCATGGGCCGGGACGACATCAGCCGGCGGCCGCCAGCGGTCCCGGCGCCGGGCGCGGGACCAAGGACAAAGCGGGCCGGGCTTCGGGCAGGTTTTCGATCCAGCTCAGCGCGCTCGCAGCGACCGTCTCCCATCCGGGCTCGGCGATGAGGAAGTGCGAGCGGCCGGGGAACTCGACATAGTCCGTGGACGCCGGCGACCGCAGCTGCCGGCGGTAGGCGGCTCGCGACAGATAGGGCGAGACCAGCCGGTCTTCGTCGCCGCCGGTGATCAACAACGGTTGCCTGCGCCGGTCAGGCCTGACTCCGGTGCCAAGCCAGAAGGCCGCCTGATGGAAGATCATTCCGGGCGCGGGAATGACGAAGCGGTCGTAAGCCCTGCCCGCCGCCGCCTCGGATGCGCCGTTGGCGAACAATCGGGCGAAACGCCCGCGCGTGAATCGATAGGGCCTCCGCCAGGCACCCGGCCGCAACAGGATCGGGGCGATCGCTCGAAGCGCGCTCGGCCCCGGGACGATCCCACCGATCGGCGCCGGGTTGATCGCGACGCCGGCGGCGCCGAGCCCCCGGTCGAGCAGCATCTGGACCAAAAGGCCGCCGAAGCTGTGGCCGATCAGTATCGGTGCTTCGGGCAGGGTCGCGATGAAGGCCTGGTATTTGTCCGCGATCCTGCCGACCGTCAGCCCGCCAAGCCCGGCGGGTGGCTCCGCGTTGAGTTCGGCGGCCGAACGGCCTTCGACGAAGGGCCAGGCGGGCGCGTGGACCGTGTAGCCGGCCGCGTCGAAGGGCTGGCGAAAAATGTCCCAGGAGGCCGGCGTGACCCAGGCGCCGTGCACGAGGACGATGATCTTGTTCATGCGCATCGTCCTCTCGAAAATGGCCGGGCGAAGCTTCAAGCGTCCATCGGGATGGCGGCGCGGGTTTCCGAATCCGCCGCCGATGCATCGCCGCGGATGAAGGCGAGCAGATCGGGGTTGAGGATTTCGGGATGGGTCGACAGCATGCCGTGGGGCAAGGCGTCGTAGCGCTTCAGAATGCCGTGCTTCAGCAGCTTGACCGACAGCGGCGCGGAGTCCGCATAGGGAACGATCTGGTCGTCCGTCCCGTGAGCGACGAGCACCGGGACGTCGATCGCCTTCAGGTCCTCGGTGAAATCGGTCTCGGAAAAGGCCTCGATGCACTCGTAATGGGCATTGGCCGCGCCCATCATGCCCTGGCGCCACCAATTGTCGATCAGGCCTTGCGAGACTGCCGCTCCCGGCCGGTTGAAGCCGTAGAACGGCCCCGTCGGCACATCGATGTAAAGTTGGGCGCGGTTCGCCGCCAGCGCCGAGCGGAAGCCGTCGAACACCTCGATCGGCAGGCCGCCGGGATTGGAGTCCGATCTGACCATGACGGGCGGCACCGCACTGACGAGGACGGCCTTCGAGACCCGGCCCGGAGCGGCGCGGGCGACGTAACGGGCGACTTCGCCGCCGCCCGTCGAGTGCCCGATATGAACCGCCCCCTTCAGGTCGAGTGCGTCGGCCAGCGCCGCGACGTCGGCGGCATAGGTGTCCATCTCGTGGCCGCCGGCGGTCTGGCTGGAGCGCCCGTGGCCGCGGCGGTCGTGGGCGATCACCCGAAAGCCCTTGCCGAGGAAGAACAGCATCTGGTTGTCCCAATCGTCGGCGCTCAGCGGCCAACCGTGGTGGAAGACGATCGGTTGGGCGTCGCTCGGTCCCCAATCCTTGTAGAATATCTCGGTGCCGTCGGCGGTCGTGATGAAAGGCATTTCGCGTCTCCTGGTTTTTGCCTGTGACCCGCTCAGGCGGCCATGGCGGCTTCGGCCGGCGCGGTCCTGCCCGGGCGGGCATTGCGCAGCGCCCAGTCGAGCGCGAAATCGGCGACCTCTTCCCAGCCTTCGTCGATCCCGGTCCAGTGCGAGCGGCCGGCAAACTCCTTATATTCGGTGAGCGAGGGGGCCCGGCTCTGCTTCCGGTAGATCGCCCGGACCATGCTCGCATCCGCGATCAGATCCTTCTCGCCGGCGATCAGAAGCAGCGGGGCGCGGCTCGGGTTCGTCCAGTCGATCTTGATCTTGTTGACGACCCCGTTCCAGTAGACCCGGCCCGGGGTCGGAACGATGTAGCGATCGTAGAGCGCGTCCGCCTGGTCCCTGGGCGCGGTCTGGGCGAAGCGGTTCCGGAAGAAGCGGCGCGACATCACCTTGGCCTTGCGCCAGCTGAACGGGTCGCCGAGCACCGGAAGCGCCGAGAGGATGGCGTGCAGGCCGAGCGGCACTCCGGGAGTCGGCGCGGTGTCGATCGCGACGCCGGCGACTCCGAGGCCGCGGTCGAGCAGATGCTGGACGGCGACTCCGCCCATCGAGTGGCCGATCAGGATCGGCTCTTCGGGAAGCGCTCGGATGATCTTCTCGTAATGGGCGATGATCTCGCGCTGGCCGAGGCGGGCAAGCTCGGGGCGGGGGGAAGCGCGCAGCTCGGCCGGCGAGCGGTCGTCGAAGGGCCAGTCCGGCGCCAGGACGGTGAAGCCCCGCGACTCGTAGCGGGCCTTGAACCCTTCCCAGCTCTTCGAATTGAGCCAGGCTCCGTGGATGAGCATGATGGTCTTCGTCATGGCCGCGCCTCCCTTGCGCCAGGAAGATGCCCCGCGGCCGGGCGCGCGCCTATTCTACGCCCGTATCCCCGACTAAGACTTTCGTATGAACGCTATCGGGAGGGTGTGGCGGGCAGAGTGATGGCGAATCGGGCGCCGGGGCCTTCCGACCGGTTCGCGGCCTGGATCTCGCCGCCATGGGCCTCGAGGATGGTGCGGCAGATCGGCAGGCCCATGCCCATCCCGCCAGGCTTGGTGCTGAAGAAGCCGTCGAAAAGCCGTTGCGGATCGGCGGGGAGGCCCGGGCCCATATCCTCGACCGCGAGGCCGACTCGGCCGTCCTTCGTGGGGAAGGTCGTCACCCTGAGGACCGCCGCCTCCGAACCGGCCTCCGCCATCGCTTGAATCGCATTGATCACCAGGTTGACGATCACCTGCTGAAGCTGGGTCCGGTCGGCGAGAACGAGCGGCAGCCGCCCGGCGAGGTCGTGCTCGACGATGACGCATTGCACCTGAAGCTCATGGCGCAGGAAGGCCAGGACCTCCTCGACGATCGCGTTGAGGGAGACCGCGGATTGCTCGGGCGCGCGGGCCTCGGCCATCGAACGAATCCGAGCGATGATCGCGGCCGCGCGGCGGACGTCGCCGACGATCTGCGAGGCGAGGGCGCGAACCTCGCCGAGCTGGGGCTCATCCGCGGCCAGCCACCTCAGGCTCGCCTCGCCGCTGGTGGCGATCGCGGCGAGGGGCTGGTTAAGCTCGTGAGCGATCGACGCGACCAGCTCGCCGAGCATCGAGACCCGCGCGGCGTGGGCGAATTCCGCCTGCAGGCGCCGCAGCGCCGCCTCGGCCTGCTTGCGCTGGCTGACGTCGACGAAGCCGAGCAGAACGACTCCGCGCCTTCGGCTCTCCTCCGACCATGAGACGGTGAAGAGCGTGTCGAACTCGGCGCCGCCGAGGCCCTTCATCCGCGTCTCGCAGACGAGGTGGGGCTGCTTCTCCATCGTCGCGACCAGCGCGTCGATATAGACGGGCTCGCTCGGCTCGGGCCAGTAACAGGCGCTGCTGCCGCCGACCATGTCGGCCTTCCCGCGCGCGCCGAACAGCTGAATCGCCTTCTCGTTGACGTCGAGGATGACGGCCTTCGCCATCGTGTCGCGGACGAAGGGCCGGTTGGCGCGGAGCCAGGCGCCGAGATCCGTAACGCCCTGCCCGCGCAACGGGATCAACATCGCCCCGACCGCGGTGAAATCGATCTCGACGAATCCGACGGCCATCGCCTCGAACAGGTTTCGATAGCGATATTCGCTGAGCCGCAGCGCCTCCTCGGCGGCGGTTCGGTCGGTGACGTCGCGGCCGGTTTCGATGGTCCGCGCGATACCGCCGTCCCCGTCGCGTTCGATCGTCCAGCGGACGTCGACGACCCGGTCGGCGCCGTCCGCGGTCCGGCGCCTGAGCTCGCCTTCCCACGCTCCGGTCTCTGCCAGTTCGGCCTCGATCTCGGCGAGCGGCCTGTCGTGGTGCGTACGAAGCAGGATCCGGGCGATGTCGCCCAAGGCCTCGCCGCCGTCCCAGCCGTAAAGCGCCTTGGAAGCGGCGTTCCACGACAGGATGCGGCCGGCGCCGTCCCAGCTGATCACGCTTTCGTGGACGAGATCGAGGATGTCGGGCCCGTTCGCCGCAACCGGTGCGCTCATCCTCGCCTCTCCCTGCTTCCCTGCAGGTTAGCGGGTTGGATCGTCAGTGGGAACTCGCTCCGTCGGCCAGCGCCCTTCGCAGGCAATCGAGCAGGGCCTCGGCTTCGAACGGCTTGCGCAGGACGCACAAGGCACCGGCGGCGATGGCCCTCGCTTCCACCGCCCGCCCGGCCCGCGCCGTGATCAGGATCGCCGGGACCGAATAGCCCATTTCCCGGAGCTTCAGGATCATCTCGATCCCGTCGATGCCGGGCATATGAAGGTCGGAGATGACGCAGGCGCATCGACCGTCCTGGAGCGCCAGATACTCCTCCGCCGACGGGAAGTCGCGCGCCTCATGGCCGACCGACCGGATCAATCCGGCAAGCGCGAGCCGAAGCGATTCGTCGTCCTCCACGATGGAGACCATGTTCTTCGCCGGCACGATGCATCCTCTCTCGCCCGGCCGCAGGCAGCCTGGCTCGACCCCTCTCGCAGAGAGAGGCCGCTTCGGACATCATACGTCCGTATGGAGCGATGAAATAATCAATTTGCGCCAAGCGCTTCCGCCATCCTCACGAGGTCGGCCAGGGTGCGCGCGCCCATCTTGCGCATCGCCGCCCCGCGGTGGATCTTCACGGTGATCTCGCTGAGTCCGAGGTCGCCCGCCGCCTGCTTGTTCATCTTGCCCGCCGTGACGAGCGCCATCACTTGTTGCTCGCGCGGCGACAGCGTCGCATAGCGCGCCCGCAACGCCGCCTCGCCTTGCTCCTTGTGGCGCCGAGCGCGGTCGGTCTCGATCGCCGCGCTCACCGCGTCAAGCATGTCCTGATCGCGGAACGGCTTGGCGAGGAAGTCGACCGCGCCTGCCTTCATGGCGCGAACGGACATCGGAATGTCGCCATGCCCCGTCATCAGCACAACCGGGAGGGCGATGCCGAACTCGTCCAGCCTGTCTTGAAAATCGAGGCCGCTGATGCCGGGCAGCCGCACATCCAGGACGATGCAGCCGGGGTCATCCGAAACGCTTTCCAGGAGAAAGTCCTGAACCGACGCGCAGGAGCGGACGGCGAGGCCGACCGAGCGAAACAGGCTGTCGAGCGCCTGTCGAAGCGACTCGTCGTCCTCGACGACGTAGACGACCGGCCGTTCCCCCATAAGGCGATGCTACTTCGCGGGAGCGGCAAGGTACACTGGCTTTGCGCATAACCGGAACTCGCCGTCCGGGCGATGGCGCGCGAACAAATCACTTTGGCCGCGAACGGCCGAAACCGAGCCTGCAAGCCAAGGAAAAATGTAGCGATGATTTCGCCCCCCCAGAGAGACTCGAACATCTGCCAGGTCATTGAATGGGTGGCGCACCCGACAGGATTCGAACCTGTGGCCTCTGCCTTCGGAGGGCAGCGCTCTATCCAGCTGAGCTACGGGTGCATGGAAGGGCGGCGCTTAGCAAAGGGGGACGGCCGCCGCCAGTGGCTTTAGCGGATATGAGTCTCGATCCGCTGGAAGGATCCGAGGGCGCAGGTCGGGCCGGCGATTCCGGTGCGGCCGTTCACCGCGATCAAATCGACCGAGCAGAGCCGCCCGGTCGAGGTCCGGTAGGTGAAGCTCTCCTCGAAGGCGAGGCCCGGGCACTCGTCCCGGAGCCGGTTCCGGTAAACCTCGCGCCCGCGCATGTAGAAGTCGATCGTCCGGCCGTCGCGGACGTGGGTACGGTCGATCCGTGCAATCGGGATGCAATCGATCGGCTCGCCGACCGGCCTCGCCTCGGCGAGCGCCCGCCGGTCCGTTTCCTGGCGCTGAGTCGGTCCCTGCGCGCAGCCGGCCAAAAGGGCCGAGGCGGCAAGCCCGGCTACGCTGATCCTCATGTCCTTCTCCTCGCGGGCTTCAACGCCCCGGGGCCCGCTTCGCTTCCGGGCGGCGGCGTTTTCGGCTGGTAGCGGCAGATGTCGGCGATCGTGCAGCGCCAGCATTCGGGCTTCCTCGCCTTGCAGACATAGCGGCCGTGGAGGATCAGCAGATGGTGGGCGTCGCGGCGATAGGGCGGGAGAGTCACCCGGTCGAGCTCCCCCTCCACCGCCAGCACGTCCTTGCCGGGCGCCAGGCCGGTGCGGTTGGAGACCCGGAAGACATGGGTGTCGACCGCGAAGGTCTCCGCCCCGAAGGCGCAGTTCATGACGACGTTGGCGGTCTTTCGCCCGACCCCCGGAAGCGCCTGGAGGGCTATGAAATCCTCGGGCACCTCGCCGCCATGCCGCTCGATCAGCGCCTGCGAGAGGGCGATGACGTTCTTCGCCTTGGTGTTGAACAGGCCGATCGTCTTGATGTGCCGCTTCAATTCCTCCTCGCCGAGCGCCACCATCGCCGAAGGCGTGCTCACCGCGGCGAAAAGGTCGCGGGTGGCGAGGTTGACGCCCGCGTCGGTCGCCTGCGCCGAAAGGACGACGGCGACCAGCAGGGTATAATGGTTCACATATTCGAGCTCGGTCTTCGGGCTCGGAGTCCGATCCTGAAGCCGCCGATACAGCTCGGCGATCTCGGCGGGGCTCATTTCAACCCCAGCACGTCCGCCATCGAATAGCGGCCGGCCGGCCTGCCGACGAGCCACAAGGCCGCCTCGATGGCGCCCCGGGCGAAGATCGCCCGGCTCTCCGCCCGATGGCCGAGCTCGAGCCGCTCGCCGTCGGCGGCGAAGATGGCGAGATGCTCGCCCGCCACCGATCCGCCGCGAAGCGAGGCGAAGCCGATGCTTCCCGGCTCGCGCGGCCCGCCGATGCCGTCGCGGCCGCGCTGCGCGACGGAATCGAGGTCGACCCCCCGCCCCTCGGCGCCGGCGCGGCCCAGCATCAGGGCGGTCCCCGAGGGCGCGTCCGCCTTCATCCGGTGATGCATCTCGACGATCTCGAGATCCCAATCCTCGCCGAGCCGGGCCGCCGTCTCGCGCACCAGATGGGCGAGCAGATTGACCCCGAGCGAAGTGTTGGCGGCATGGACGACGGCGATCTCGGCGGCCGCCTCGTCGATCAGCCGGTGGTGCTCGGGGCCAAGCCCCGTGGTCCCGATAAGGATAGGCTTGCCAGCCTGCCGCGCCTCGCGAAGGTGGGCTTCGACCGCTTCGGGCGCCGAGAAATCGGCGAAGACGTCGCAACGATGCTCGGAGAGCCTGACGTCGCTCCGAAGCGCCGCCGCCTCGGCGATCGCCCGCCCCATCCGCCCGCCGGCGCCGAAGATCGAGATGCTGGTCACCCGTCTTCCATGCGGGAGCGGCGGCTGGATCGCAACTGCTTGCCGAGCGGTATTCAGCGGGTCGGAAACCCGGAATAGGTCAGCACTCCGTCCGCCGGCGAGGCGCCGCCGAGAGCCGCGCCGGCTCCGCGCCCTCATCCAGAAGGGCCGGCGCCATGGGTCTTTACCTCCCCGCCGCGGTTTCGCATCGGGCCGAAAGAGGCGCGTGAAACCCGCGACGCCGATTGTTCGCCCTCCGCCATTCGCTACTATGGGGAAATGGCCGAAACCGCGGGCGACACTGACCCAGCAGAGGAAAAGGGGTTTAGCCGCCTTTGGGGTTGCGGGTTCGCGCTACTGCTCATTGCCGGCGTCGCGATGATCGTCGGATATGGCGTTATGACCGGCTACCTGCCGATCCGATCCTTCGATCCGGCGCTGTGGCGGCAAGTGCGGACGGCGGATAATCATGACCGGCTGAGAATGGTCGAATGGCTTCTCCGAAGCGGTCAGCTCGACGGATTGACCCGTTCACAAGCGGTGGGGCTGCTCGGGCAACCTGATGGCGGCCCACATTTTCAAGACTGGAGCTTGGTATACTGGCTGGGGCCGGAACGTGGTCTCTTCAGTATTGATTCCGAATGGCTCGTGATACGCATTGGACCTGACGGCCGCGTAGCCGAGTATCGCGTGGTGCGCGATTGAGAGCTCGCCGATGTCCCCACCGGCTTGGCGAAAATCGGCGTCAGTCGCTAAGGTGGATGCATGCGTGATCTCAGCAACATCGTCATCCTCACCGGCGCCGGCATCTCCGCCGAGAGCGGGGTCGCCACCTTTCGGGGGCCGGACGGGCTTTGGGAGGGGCACCGGGTCGAGGACGTGGCGACGCCCGAGGCTTTCCGCCGGGATCCGGCGCTGGTCCAGGCCTTTTACGACGCCCGCCGCGAGAAGCTGGGGAGCGTCGAGCCCAATGCCGCCCACCTTGCTCTCGCCCGGCTCGATTCCGAATGGCCGGGCGGACTCCTCATCGTCACCCAGAATGTCGACGACCTGCACGAGCGGGCCGGGGCAAGGCGGCTGCTTCACATGCATGGCGAGCTGAAGTCGGCCTGGTGCCTCGGCTGCGACGCGAGAATGCCCTGGGAGACGGAGCTCTCGAGCGGCCCGCCCTGCCCCGCCTGCGGCGAAACCGGATCCCTTCGGCCCGACATCGTCTGGTTCGGCGAGATGCCCTACGAGATGGAACGGATCGACCGGGCTCTGCTCGAGGCCGATTTGTTCGTCTCGATCGGAACGTCGGGCGCCGTCTATCCCGCCGCCGGCTTCGTCCAGACCGCCCGCTATGCCGGCGCGCTGACTCTGGAGCTCAACCTCGAACCGAGCCTGGGCAGCGTCTATTTCGAGGAATCGCGCACCGGGCCGGCGGGCGTGCTCGTGCCGGAATGGGTGGACGAAGTGCTGCGCTCCTGACCGTCATCCCGGCGAAAGCCGGGACCTCGGGGAGACCCGCCGAGACTTCTCGACCCGGGGTTCCGGCTTTCGCCGGGACGACGGGCGAGCCACTCACGGGGGACTTGCCAGCCGCTCCCGCTTCCCCTATCAGCCCGCCCGCTATGAACGCGACCTATCTCTCCCAACGACCGAGCGTCACCCCCAGCAGGTGACGGGTCGCTTCGCTGCGCCCGTCTCTCAGGGTGTAGCTCAGTGGGTAGAGTGCCCGCCTTGGAAGCGGGAGGTCGCCGGTTCGAGCCCGGCCACCCTGACCAAATTCGATCGATCAGGATCAAGGCCATGAACAAGTTTTCTTTGCATGAGGGCGGCGCCGGAGTGCCGCTCAAGCTGTGGGACAGCCACCAGCCGTTCGAAGCGGGCGCGATGCAGCAGCTTCGCAACGTCGCCTCGCTGCCGTTCGTGCACAGCCATATCGCGGGAATGCCCGACGTCCATTGGGGCAAGGGCGCGACCGTCGGCTCGGTGATCGCGACGAAGCAGGCGATCGTGCCCGCCGCGGTGGGCGTGGATATCGGCTGCGGCATGATGGCGGTGCGCACGTCGCTCACTGCGAGCCAGCTGCCCGACAGCTTGTCCCGGATCCGCGCCGAGATCGAGCGGGCGGTGCCCAAGGGCTTCGAATCGAGCCCGGGGGCCAACCACGCCAAGGGCGGCTGGGCGATCACTCCCAATTCGGTCGCCCGAACCTGGTACGAAAGGTTCGAGGATCGCTGGCGGGCGATTATCGCCAAGCATCCCAAGGTACAGGGCAAGACCAGCGACCAGCTCGGCTCGATGGGCGGCGGAAACCACTTCATCGAGATCTGCCTCGACGAGGAGAGCCGTGTCTGGGCGATGCTCCACTCCGGCTCGCGCGGCACCGGCAACCGCGTCGGCACCTATTTCATCGACGCCGCGAAGGAGGCGATCGCTAAGCAGCGTCTCGACTTCCACCTCGCCGACCGCGACCTCGCCTTCCTCACCGAAGGCTCGGCTCTGTTCGACGATTATATCGAGACGATGAGCTTCGCCCAGGATTATGCGACGGCCAATCGCGAGCTGATGATGGGACGGGTGCTGGAGGCTCTGCGCAAGCATCTGCCGGCGTTCAAGACCGACAGGCAGGCGATCAACTGCCACCATAATTACGCGGCCCGGGAGCGTCATTTCGGCGAGCGAGTGTGGGTGACCCGCAAGGGCGCCGTGAGCGCCCGCGAGGGGGAGCTCGGGATCATCCCGGGCTCGATGGGCACCGGCAGCTTCATCGTCGAAGGCCTCGGCAACGCCGACAGCTTCTGCAGCTGCTCGCACGGCGCCGGCCGGGTGATGTCGCGCGGCCAGGCCAAGAAGCTGATCAGCCTCGACCAGCATCGCGAGGCGATGCAGGGCATCGAATGCCGGGTCGACGAAGGCGTGCTCGACGAGAGCCCGGCCGCCTACAAGGACATCGGCGCGGTGATGGACGCCCAGACCGATCTGGTCGCGATCAGGCACCGGCTGAGGCAGGTGGTGAACGTGAAGGGGTGAGCGGGCGGGTTCGCTGGGCGACGCACCCACCTGGTATTCGGATCGCGTATTTGATCGCGCGCCCACGATGCAGTAAAATCAAGTCTTGGAGCATCGACCATGAACGATCAATCGCCTCGCCGCCTGGCCCGCCACTTCGAACGGTTTATCGAAGACCAAATCGCGCAGCGAAAATACAATGATGCCCAGGAGGTCATTGAGGCAGGGCTGCACTTGCTCGAGGAGCGGGACGCGAAGCTCGACGAACTCCGCCGGGCCTTGCAAGAGGGTATCGACAGCGGCGATGCCGGTCCGCTGGACATTGAGGAAATCTTGGCCGAGGCGAAGGAAGAATGGAACGCCGCTCCAGCGGATGGTTGAGGTCCGTTTATCCACGAAGGCTCGCCGTGACCTGAAAGAGATCTGGCGCTACGGCCGCCAGGAATGGGGAGAGGCGCAAGCCGATAACTATGCGCGAGCGCTCAGCGCCGCGATGGACCTCCTTTCTGAGCAACCTGGCCTCGGCGTTAGTACAGACTTGGCGTTACCGAACACCCGTCGGTGGAAAGTGGGCTCTCACCACATCTATTACGTCGGGGACGAAGTCGCGGTTCGAATCGTCCGCGTCCTCTCCGCGAAACAAGATCCGGCGCGACACCTTCGTTGATCCGTGCCCACTGTGGATTACGGACGACGGCAATAAGCTTATTCCACCCAGTCCAGCCCGATCTCCCGATACAGCCCTCGATCCTCCTCCCAGTCCGGCTTGACCTTGACGTGGAGGAAAAGGTGGACCTTTCGGCCCATCAGCGTCTCCAGCTCCTTCCTCGCCGCCTCGCCGATCGCCTTGATCCGGGTTCCGCCCTTGCCGAGGACGATGGCGCGCTGGGTTGGGCGGCCGACCAGGATCTGCTGGTGGATGGCGACCGAGCCGTCGCGCCTTTCCTCATATTTCTCGGTCTCGACCGCGCTTGCGTAGGGAAGCTCGGCGTGGAGCTGGAGGTAGAGCTGCTCGCGGGTCACTTCCGAGGCGGCGAGCCGCTCGCTGGCGTCGGAGACCTGCTCTTCCGGGAAATGCCACGGCCCTTCCGGCACCCGCGCGGCCAGCGCCGTCTTGAGATCGGCCACGCCGTCGCCGGTGCTCGCCGAGACCATGTAGATGTCCTCGAAGTCGAGCCGCTCGCCGAGCCGGGTCGCAAGGTCCAGAAGCACTTCCTTCTTCACCAGATCGACCTTGTTGAGCACGAGTATCCTGGGCTCGCGCCGGCTCTTGAGGGTGTCGAGCATCTCCTCGAGGCGCCGAAAGAAGCCCGTCTTCGCATCGACCACCAGAGCGATCAGATCCGCGTCCGCGGTCCCCGCCCAGGCCGCGGCCACCATCGCCCGGTCGAGGCGCCTTTTGGGCTCGAATATCCCCGGCGTATCGAGCAGCAGGATCTGAGCCTCGCCTTCGATGGCGATGCCCATCAGCCGGGTGCGCGTGGTCTGCGCCTTGGGGCTGACGATCGCGATCTTCTGACCGACCAGAGCGTTGACCAAAGTGGATTTACCCGCATTGGGCGCTCCGACGACGGCGACGAGGCCGCATTTCTCGGTCATTTCAGCTGCTCCAATAGTTTGAGAGCGGCCGCGGTCTCGGCTTCCTGTTTGGACGCGCCGTCCGCGCTGGCCGTGCCGACGCCCCTGATCTCGACCTCGACGACGAAGGTCGGCGCGTGCTGCGGACCGCTGCGCTCGGCGAGCCGGTAGACGGGGGGCTTGCGCTCCTTCGCCGCCGCCCATTCCTGAAGCGCCGATTTGGGATGCTGCGGCGCCTTGTCCCTCGTGCTCACGCGATCGCCCCAGGCGGAGCGGACGAAGCCCTCCGCCGCCTCGAGGCCGGAGTCGAGATAGAGCGCTCCGATCAGCGCTTCGACGGCGTCCCCGATGACGTTGTCGCTGTCCGACGCGCCATCCTCGCGGGCCTGCTTGCCGAAGCGGATCCGGGCGCCCACGCCGAGGTCGCGGCCGACTTCGGCGCAGGTTTCGCGCGCGACCAACGCGTTGAGCCGCTTCGACAGCTGGCCTTCGGGCTCGTCGGCGAAAATCTCGTAAAGCCAGGCCGCGACGGCGAGGCCGAGGACCCGGTCGCCGAGGAATTCGAGCCTCTCATATTGCGCTTCGCCGAAGCTGGCGTGGGTGAGCGCCCGCTCGAACAAAGCGATATCGTTCGGCGCTCGGCCGAGCGTCTCTTCCAGCCAGACCGTCGTCTGCCGATCCATCTAAAAAGCTTCCATCAGAAGGTCCGCCCCACCCGCTCCCAGCGCGCCGCCGAGACCCAGGTCCAAGGCTTGATCCACTCCGCCGAACCGTCGGTGGAGAAGAAATTGAACAGCGCCCGGCCGATCACATAGTCGGCCGGCAACAGCCCGACGCCCCTCTGGTCGAGGCTGAAGCGGCTGTCCGCGCTGTCGTCGCGATTGTCGCCCATCATGAAATAATGGCCGGCGGGGACGGCATAGACCTCGGTATCGTCGGCGCCGCCGTCGATCTGGTCGAGCACTTCGAAGGAACGGCCGCCGGGCAGGGTCTCGCGAAAGCGCGGATAGCGGCACACGGCCTTTCCGGCTTCGACGGAGGGCGCCTGGACCCGACCGGCATAGCGGCACGGGCTGTTGGGGGTGACCGGCATCAGCCAGTCGGCGATCCGAACCTTCGGCACCGCCTTGCCATTGAGGAACAGCTGGCCGCGGCGCATCTGCACCGTGTCGCCGGGCAGCCCGATAAGCCTTTTGACGTAATCCTCGTCCTCGCCGGGATAGCGGAAGACGACGACGTCGCCGCGCTTCGGGTCCGAGGCCCAATACCGCCCGTCGAAGGAGCCGAGGCCGAACGGTATCGAATAACGCGAATAGCCATAGGGCCATTTGGCGACGAACAGATAGTCGCCGATCCTGAGCTCCGGCATCATCGATCCCGACGGGATCACGAACGGCGCGATCACGAAGGTTCGAAGCAGGATCGCGCACAGGAAGAAGAGCAGCAGGAAGCGCGTCGTTTCGGCGAGCCCTCCTTTCTTCTTCCTGTCGGGCTTCGCCGCGCCTCTCGCCATAGCGCCGCTTTCGCTTGGGCCGGGGGTGGGGTCAAGGCGCATTCCCTCTCCCTGCAGGGAGAGGGGTGAAGACTAGGCATCCCGCCCCGCCCCCACTAAGAGCCCGCTCATGGATGAGAACCAAGCCTGGGCCGCGATCGAGGCGGTCGAGCCGAACAGCCTGACCGAACTCTTCGCCGCCGAGCCGAACCGCCTCTCCCGCCTCGCGCTCGACCTTCCGGGGATGCATTTCGACTTTTCCAAGACCCACCTCAGCGTCCCTCTCCTCGCCGCGTTCGAGGCGCTCGCGCAAGCGCGCGGCCTCGCCGGCGCGCGCGACGCCCTGTTCGCGGGCGCACTCGTCAACCCGACCGAGGGGCGCTCCGCCGAGCATAGCGCCGAGCGCGGCCAGGGCGCTCCGGAGAGCGTCGCCCGAGCCACCGGCCGTCGCGCCCGGATGCGCGCCTTGGTCGACGCGATCGAGGCCGAGGCCTTCGGCCCGATCCGCCACATCCTCCACATCGGCATCGGCGGCTCGGCGCTCGGGCCCGATTTCGTGATCGACGCGCTCGGCCGGGATTCGGGCCGCTACGAGACGGCGGTCGTCTCCAACGTCGACGGCGCCGCGCTCGAGGAAGCGGTCGCGGGCTTCGACCCGCACACCACCCTTCTCGTCCTGGCCTCCAAGACCTTCACGACCCTCGAGACCCTGCTCAACGCCCGCTCCGCCCTCTCCTGGATGGAGCAGGGCGGAGTGGCCGATCCTTACGGACGGATCGTCGCCCTGACCGCAGCGCCGGAAAAAGCGCTCGAATTCGGCGTCGACGAAACCCGGATCCTTCCCTTCGCCGAGAGTGTCGGCGGCCGCTACTCGCTCTGGTCGTCGATCGGCTTTCCGATCGCGCTGGCGCTCGGCTGGGAGTCCTTCGAGACCCTGCTCGAAGGGGCCGCGGCGATGGACCGCCATTTCCGCCTCGCCCCCCTGAGCGAGAACGCCCCCGTCCTTGCCGCCTTCGGCGACCGCTATTACGCCAATGTCCGCGGCGGCCAGACCCGCGCCGTCTTCGCCTATGACGAGCGTCTTCGGCTTCTGCCCGCCTATCTCCAGCAGCTCGAGATGGAATCGAACGGCAAGTCGGCGAGGCTCGACGGCGCTCCCGTCCTTCGCTCGACCGCGCCCGTCACCTGGGGCGGGGTCGGCACCGACGCCCAGCACGCCGTCTTCCAGCTTCTCCACCAGGGCACCCACCTGGTGCCGGTGGAGTTCGTCGCCTGCATCGAGCCCGGCCACGCCTTCGACGAGGAGCATCACCGCCAGCTCCTCATCAACTGCTTCGCCCAGGGCGCCGCCCTCATGTCCGGCAAGGCGAGCGACGATCCCCACCGCAATTACCCCGGCGACCGCCCCTCGACGACGATCCTCCTCGACGATCTCGATCCGGCCACGCTCGGAGCGCTCATCGCTTTCTATGAGCACCGCACCTTCGCCAACGCGGTGCTGCTCGGGATCAATCCGTTCGACCAGTTCGGGGTGGAGCTCGGCAAGTCGATGGCCAAGGCGATCGACGGGGGGGAAGAAATCGACTTCGATCCGTCTACCCGGGACCTGATCGAGCGGGCGCTGGGCGGCGACAATTGATCGTCGCTGGGACGACGAGGCAGACCGAAGGAACGACCATGAAGATCCTCATCTATCTCTACGACGGAGTCACCGCCCTCGACGCGATCGGTCCCTACGAGTCGCTGAGCCGGCTGCCGGGCGTCGAGATCCGCTTCGTCGGCCGCCGCGCCGGTCCGGTCCGCACCGGCGACGGGTTCCTGGGCCTCATCGCCGACACCGGCATCAACGACGAGATCGAGGCCGACATGCTGATCGTTCCGGGCGGAAGGCGCGCCGGAGTCCAGCGGGAGATGGGCGAGGAAAGGGTGCTTGGCTGGATGGCCGTGCTCGACGCCGCGACGACCAGGACCTGCTCGGTCTGCACGGGCTCGCTCCTCCTCGGCGCGGCGGGGCTGCTCGAAGGACGCCGGGCCTCGACCCATTGGGGCGCGCGCGACTATCTGAGCCATTTCGGCGCCACCTATTCCGCCGAGCGGGTGACCGAGGACGGCAAATATCTGACCAGCGCCGGAGTCTCGGCCGGGATCGACCTCGGCCTCGTCCTGTGCGCCGAAATCGCCGGCCGCGAGATGGCCGAGGCCGTCCAGCTCAGCATGGAATACGACCCCCAGCCGCCGTTCGACGCCGGCGATTTCAGGAGAGCGACCCCCGAGCGCGTCGCCATGGTCGCCAAGCTGAACATCTGACCTGTCCTCCCCATCGCCAGATGGGGAGGGGAACCGCCCGAAGGGTGGTGGAGGGGTAACTGGCTCGGCCTTCGCAGCTACCCCTCCACCATGCTTCGCATGGTCCCCCTCCCCATCGCCTGCGGCGACGGGGAGGATGATTGGCAGCGGCTTGCGCGGCCATTTCAAATCACAATGTCAAAGAGCCATGGGCAGTCCGCGACTCGCCCGTTCCCGATATAATAGGAAGAATCCTACAATACAAGAACAAAAGAAGAATATTCTCAAAAAAGTCGAGCGGCCGAGGAGGGGCTCGACCCGATCCTCTCCAGTGTGCTCGAGAGAAGGGTTTGCGCGAGACGCCGGGGCAGCCATATGGCGTCCACCCTTACCTGACCGGAAACCCTTATGCCCAAGAGCTACGACTACGACCTCTTCGTCATCGGCGCCGGATCGGGCGGCGTCCGGGCGGCGCGGGTCTCCGCCGCGCACGGCGCTCGAGTGGCGATCGCCGAGGAGCATAAGGTCGGCGGCACCTGCGTCATCCGCGGCTGCGTCCCCAAGAAGCTGCTCGTCTACGGCGCCCATTTCGCCGAGGATATCCAGGACGCCCGCCGCTTCGGCTGGAACGTCCCGGCCTGCGATTTCCACTGGCCGACCCTTCGCGACAACGTCCTCGCCGAGGTCGGCCGGCTCGAGGACGCCTATACCGAGACCCTGACCAACCATAAGGTCGAGATCGTGAAGGAGCGGGCGACGGTGGCCGGCCCGCACGAAGTCCGCCTCGCCGGCGGCCGCACCGTCACCGCCGGGATCATCCTGATCGCCACCGGCGCCCGTCCGGTCGTTCCCGATTTCCCGGGGAGCGAGCTCGGCTTCACCTCCAACGAAGCCTTTCACCTGCCCGATCTGCCGAAGCGGGTGGTGATCGCCGGCGCCGGCTATATCGCCAACGAATTCGCCGGAATCTTCCACAATCTGGGAAGCCACGTCACCCTCGTGAACCGATCCGACGTCATCCTTCGCGGCTATGACGAGACGATCCGGGACCGCCTTCTCACCATCTCGATGATGAAGGGGATCGATTTCAAGTTCCACGTCGCGTTCGAGAGCCTCGAGAAGCAGGGCGAGGCGCTCAAGGTGAACATGACGGGCTGCGATCCGATCGAGGCCGATGCGGTGATGTTCGCGATCGGGCGCCAGCCCAATACCGAGGAGCTGGGCCTCGAGACGGCGGGCGTCGACACGGACGACAAGGGCGCGGTGGTGGTGGACCCCGACAACAGATCGACCTGCGACAGCGTCTACGCGGTCGGCGACGTCACCAACCGGGTCCAATTGACGCCGATCGCGATCCGCGAGGGCCAGGCTTTCGCCGATACCCTCTTCGGCGACAAGCCGACCCGGGTCGATTATGAGAACATCCCTTCGGCGGTGTTCAGCCATCCGCCGCTGGCCGGAGTGGGAATGACCGAGGGCGAGGCGCGCAACAAATTGGGCTCCGTCAAGACCTACACGTCGGATTTCCGGGCGATGAAGAACGTTCTCGCCGGCCGCAACGAGCGCGCCCTCTACAAGCTGGTCGTCAATTCCGAGACGGACGAGGTCGTCGGCCTCCACATGATCGGCCCCGACGCCCCCGAAATCCTCCAGGCCGCCGCGATCGCGGTCAAGGCGAAGCTGAAGAAGGCGGATTTCGACTCGGTCGTGGCGCTCCACCCGACCATGGCGGAGGAACTGGTGCTGATGCGGTGAGGGGGAGACGGCGGATGCAACGCTCGTCATCCCGGCGAAAGCCGGGACCTCGTGACGGAAAGGCGCCGGCGCGCTATCGACCTGAGGCCCCGGCTTCCGCCGGGGTGACGAGGTGATTATGACCGACCCCGCCTACCTCCCCGGCTTCGGCAACCATTTCGCCACCGAGGCCGTGCCCGGAGCCCTTCCGGAAGGCCGCAACTCGCCCCAGAAGCCCGCTTTCGGCCTCTATGCCGAGCAGCTTTCCGGAACCGCCTTCACCGCGCCGCGCCACGAGAATCGCCGCTCCTGGCTCTACCGCCTGCGTCCCAGCGCCGAGCATCCGCCCTATCGCGCCTATGAGGGCGCCACGCTGTTCACCGCCCAGTCGCTTCACGATCCGCTGCCGCCCAACCGGCTGCGCTGGAATCCGCTGCCGCTCGCCGACGAAGGCACCGACCTGATCGACTCCCTCGCGACCATGATGGCCAATGGGGGGGCCGAAGCCCTCTCCGGAGTCGCCGTCCACGTCTATCGCGCGACGGCCGACATGAAGGATCGCGCCTTCTTCAACGCCGACGGCGAGATGCTTTTCATCCCCGAGCGGGGCCGGCTCGAATTGCTGACCGAGATGGGCCGGATCGAGGTCGCGCCGGGCGAGGTGGCGCTCATCCCCCGCGGAGTGCGCTTCCGAGCGAACCTGCCCGACGGTGCGGCGCGAGGCTATGTCGCCGAGAATCACGGCGCCCTCTTCCGCCTGCCCGATCTCGGGCCGATCGGCTCCAACGGGCTCGCCAATCCCCGCGACTTCCTCACTCCGGTCGCCGCTTATGAGGACGAGGATTGCGAGGTCGAGCTCGTCCAGAAATATCTGGGCCGGCTCTGGACCACCACGCTCGACCATAGCCCGCTCGACGTCGTCGCCTGGCACGGCAATCTCGCCCCCTGGAAATACGATCTCGCCCGATTCAACACGATCGGATCGGTGAGCTTCGACCATCCCGACCCGTCGATCTTCACCGTCCTCACCAGCCCGTCGGAGACTCCGGGCCGGGCCAATGCCGATTTCGTCATCTTCCCGCCGCGCTGGATGGTGGCCGAGGATACGTTCCGCCCGCCCTGGTTCCACCGCAACGTGATGAGCGAATGCATGGGGCTGATCGAAGGCGCCTACGACGCCAAGGCCGAGGGCTTCGCGCCCGGCGGGCTCAGCCTCCACAACCTCATGTCCGGCCACGGGCCCGACGTGGCGAGCTGGAAGGCCGCCTCCGAGGCGGAGCTCAGGCCCCGCAAGATCGAGGACAGCCTGGCCTTCATGGTGGAAAGCTGCTGGCCCTTGCGGCCCACCGGCTTCGCCATGTCGGCGACAAGCGGGCTTCAGGCCGATTACGACCGGGCCTGGGGCGGCTTCCCCAAGGCTCGGCCGAAGGGCTGATGAATGGCGCCCCTGCCGCCGCGGCCGCTGCCGCCCTGCCATCGGTATCGCGACTTCCTCGACCCGGCGGAGCATGAGGCGCTGCTCGACTGGTCGATCGCCAATCGCGAGCGGTTCGAGCCCGCTCGGCTGACCGGCCATGTCGTCGATCCCAATCGCCGGATCGCCGAGCGCCTCAAGGACCTCGGACCCCACCGGGGGGTGATCGAGCGGCGCCTGAAGGAGAATTTGCCCGACATCTTCCGCCGGACCGGCACCCGGCCCTTCGAGATCGAGTTCTTCGAGCTCGAGATCGCCGCCCATGGCGACGGCGCCTTCTTCGCCCACCATAGCGACATTCCCGTCGGCCTGGGCCGCAAGCCCCTGGGCGGCGACAAGAGCGGCAAGCAGGACCGGCTGGTCAGCGCCGTCTATTATTTCCACAGCGAACCGAAGCGTTTCTCGGGCGGCACCCTCCGCCTCTACCGCCTCGGCGACCACGAGGCGTCGGGCGATTTCGTCGAGCTCGAGCCCGAGCGCAACAGCCTCGTCGTCTTCCCCTCCTGGGCCAGGCACGAAGTGCGGCGGGTGAGCTGCCCCGATTGCCGATTCGAGGATTATCGGTTCGCCGTGAACGCCTGGCTCTGCAGGACGCTGGGCGAGCGGCCGGGAGCCTGAAATCCTCCCCGCGATTTCGCGGGGAGGGGGACCATGCGAAGCATGGTGGAGGGGTCTTGCTGAGTCCGAAGAGCGGTCCCCCTCCCCGACAAATGTCGGGGAGGAATTACTCAACGCGTCCGAACCGCCTCCACTCTGCTCCCGTCGCCGCGCACCAGCGCGAAGGCGGTGGCCTCATCCCCCGCCACCTTATACGCGACCCGGGTCATCGGATCGTTCTCGAAGGCGAAGAGGTTCGGTCCGATCGCGATCATGGCGAGCTTCGGCCCGCCTTGCCGCTGGAAGGCGAGACGGCCCTCCTCGACCCACACTTTGCGGTCTCCGAAATTGCCCGCATAAGCGGCGAGCGGAAGCGCCGTGGCGACCGGCTCGGCCCGGGCGGCGAGCATTAGAGCGGCCCCTTCGAGACGGGCCTTGTCGAGGGGCGGAGCGGTCGCGGCGAGCTTGCGCAGCGCATGGACCTGGGCGACGTCCAGCGCCTTCTCCGGAGCGGCGGCGATGGTCGGCCTGATCCCGACCGCCTCCCAATCCTTGCCGGTCGAGGCGAGCACCGCCCGCCCCACCGAGACGCTGACCAGATAGCCGCCGGGCAGCGGAAAATGCGCGTTGCGAAAGCCCGCTCCGGCCGTCGTCCCGCCGATCAGCTCGCCCAGCCTGAAGCCCGTGACATGCCCCGCAAACTCCTCCGCCGCGCTCGCCGAATTGCCGCTGGTGAGGACGTAGAGCGGCTTGCCGGTCATCCGGCCCGCCGGAAGGTTCGCGAGGGTCGCCGTGCGGTCCACCTGGTTGCCGGCCATGTGAAAGGTCATGAGCGGCCGGTTCGGCTCCATGAAGTGGCTGACCAGATATTGGACGCCCTCCGGGCTGCCGCCGCCATTCTGCCTCAAGTCGATGATCGCGGCGTCGCCTTCCTTCAGGAAGCGCATGGCATGGTCATAGGCTTCGGCGCTCTTCGGGCCGGTCCAGACGAAGCCCTGCATGTTGACGTAGCGGACGTTGCCCGGAAGCACCTTCATCTCGGTGAAACCGTGGTTGCGCGACTGCGCCTGCCGGATCGCCTCGGGGGGAAGCGGGCCGTCCGAGTCGCGCGGGGCGCTCTGCGCGGCCTCGGCCGCCGCCGCCGCGGCTCGCGGGTCATATTGAAGGCCGAGATGCTTGTCGGGCGTGACGGCGGCAAGGTCGGCATTGATCCGCTCGACCAGCATGCCCGGGTCGGAGCCGTCATAGCGGCCCGCCGCCAGGCCCTTGGCGAGGGCGGCGTCCAGCTTCGGGCGGACCTCGGGCAGGACGTAATTTTCGGCGAGCACCTTGCGAAGGGCGGCAACCAATACGCGTCTGTCGGCCGGCGCAACCGCGGCCGGCGCCGCGCCCGGTTGAGCCCCGGCCAGTCCCGGCGTCAATGCCAGGCCGGCGACGATCAGCTTGATCCCGCTGCCGCGTTTCATCTTCTTCTCCCCACTCGAAAGCTCCACATCCCTGCGCAAGGTTATCGCTTGGTCTCGCGGTAATTTCAGGCGAATATGCCGCCGGCCGCGCCAGTTTATGGTGCATAGGTTCCGGGAGATGCCTGAATGGACAAAAAGCTCGATCAGCTCGATCTCAAGCTCCTCGCCTGCGTCCAGGCCGACAACCAGCTCACCGCCGAAATGCTGGCCGAGCGGATCGGACTGTCGCCCTCGGCGGTCGCCCGCCGCCTTCGCCAGCTGCGCTCGTCGCGGACGATCGTCGGCGACGTCGCCATCGTCGCCGAGCAGGCGTTCGGCCATCCCTTGTCCGCGATCATCCACATCCAGCTCGAGCGCCACGCTCTGGCCGAGGTTGCGAGCTTCAAGCGGCTTCTGGCCGCGTCCGAGAACATCCAATTCTGCCTCGAGATTTCGGGCGCGTTCGACATCCTCCTGCTCGTCGTCGTCGCCGACATGGAGGCGTTCAACCTGTTCGCCGACGATCTGCTCGCCGGCCAGCGCGCGGTCCGCCGGTACGAGACCAGCTTCGTCAAGCGCCGGCTGAAGGCGAGCCTGGCGCTGCCGCTGGATGAGCTGCAGCGCTGAGCGGGCTACCAGCCGAGCAGGTCCTCGCTGTCCTTGAGCAGCCGGAGAATTTCGGGCCGGTCGCGATAAATGCGCGTCAGCTTGCGCTCATCGCGGGAGAGGCGCGCGCATTTGAGCTCGCGGATCGTCTTCTTCAAATAGGCCGCGCGTTCCGCATCATACCCTTCTTCGCCGGCGAAATGGTTGCAATTGGCCCGCCGCTCGACGAACGTCGCCACCTTCCGAGGCGCGCTTCCGACGCGTGCCCTGAGCGTCTCCGAAGCGACGTCGGGCGAGATCAGAATCAAGGCGAGCGTCAGCGAGAACATTCCGGCTTCATACGCATTTTTCCGACGTCTTCATAAGCCCGTCGCTCCAGCGAAGGCTGGGGCCCCGGCGGGTGAAGAACGCTGGCGCCTTTCACCCCCTGGGGTCCCGGCCTTCGCTGGGACGACGCTCCCCATTTGCGCCCGCACCGCCTTGCTATAGGCCGGACCAATGACCACCGACGTCCTCATCATCGGCGCCGGCCATAACGGCCTCGTCTGCGCATATTACCTCGCCTCGAAGGGCCTCAAGGTAACGATGCTCGAGCGACGCCACGTCGCCGGCGGGGCGGCGGTGACCGAGGAATTCCATCCCGGCTTCCGCAACTCGACCGCCGCCTACACGGTCAGCCTGCTCAATCCGAAGGTGATCGAGGACATGCGGCTCTACGAGCACGGCCTCGAGGTCGTGCTGCGCAAGACCGATAATTTCCTGCCCACGCTCGGGCCGGACCATCTCCTGTCCGGCCGGGGCGGCCTGACCCGCCGCGAGATCGCCCGCCACTCCCTCGCCGACGCCGAAGGCTATGACGCTTACTCCGCCGCGCTCGGCTCGGTCGTCGCCATCCTCCGCGACTGGATCCTGCGCGCTCCGCCCAATGCCGGCGGCGGGATCGCCGACGTCCTTGCCGCCCTGAAGCTCGGTAATGCGGTTCGCGGGATGACCGCCGAGGAGCAGCGCAATTTGCTCGATTTCTTTACCAAATCCGCCGCCGACATCCTCGACCGCTATTTCAGGACGGACATCGTCCAGGCCCTGTTCGGCTTCGACGCCGTCGTCGGAAACTATGCCAGCCCCTACGATCCCGGCTCCGCCTACGTCCTCCTCCACCATCTGTTCGGCGAGGCGGCCGGGGTGGCCGGCGCCTGGGGCCACGCGATCGGCGGGATGGGCGCGATTACCCAGGCGATGGCGAAGGCGGCCCGAGCCAAAGGCGTTGAGATCGTCCTCGACTCGCCGGTCGAGGAGATCATCGTCGAGCGCGGCCGGGCCGCCGGCGCCGTTGCCGGCGGCAAGGCCTGGCGGGCCAAAGCGGTGGCCGCGAACGTCGACCCCCGCTTCCTGTTCGGAAACCTGCTTCCGGACGGGGCGGTCGCGCCCGAAATCTCGCGGCGGATGGCCGGCTGGGCGGCGGAATCGGCCACCTTCCGGATGAATGTCGCCTTGTCGGAGCTTCCCCGCTTCACGAGCCTGCCCCAGGCCGGCGACCATCTCACCGCCGGGATCATCATCGCCCCGTCGCTCCCCTATATGGACCGCGCCTACACCAGCGCCCGGACCGAAAGCTGGGCGCGCGAGCCGATCGTCGAGATGCTGGTCCCCTCCACCCTGGACGACAGTCTCGCCCCGCCCGGGAGCCACGTCGCCAGCCTGTTCTGCCAGCATTTCCCCTACGCGGTGGAAGGCGGCTGGGAGGCCCGGGCCGACGAGGCCGCCGACCATATCATCGCCCATGTCGACCGCTACGCGCCCGGCTTCAAGGCGTCGGTGCTCGGCCGCCTCGCTTTGTCCCCCTGGCATCTGGAGCAGCGCTTCGGAGTCCCGCGCGGCGACATCTTCCACGGCAAGATGGGCCTCGACCAGCTCTTCTCGGCCCGCCCCATGCTCGGCCATGCCGACTACAGGATGCCGCTCGAGGGCCTCTACCTCTGCGGCTCCGGCGCCCATCCGGGCGGCGGCGTGACCGGCGCTCCGGGCCACAATGCGGCGAAGGCGATCCTGGCCGACCGGAAGAAGTGGCGCTGACTTATCCTCCCCATGCAAGGCATGGGGAGGGGGACCATGCCTTGCATGGTGGAGGGGTAGCCGCCGAGACCTCCGAGGATCGAGTGAGCTACGGCGGAAGCCTGCGCCTTCTACCCCTCCACCACATTTCATGTGGTCCCCCTCCCCATCTAGCGATGGGGAGGATAAGGCAGCCTGGAACCGCTTAGAGGATCGCCATGAAGACTCGCGCCGCCATCGCCATCGCCCCGAACAAGCCGCTCGAGATCCACGAGGTCGACCTCGACGGCCCCCGCGCCGGCGAGGTGCTGGTCGAGATCATGGCGACCGGGGTCTGCCATACCGACGCCTATACGCTCGAAGGCAAGGACAGCGAGGGCATCTTCCCCTCGATCCTCGGCCACGAGGGCGCCGGGATCGTCCGCGACGTGGGCGAGGGCGTGACCTCGGTGAAGGTCGGCGACCACGTCATCCCGCTCTACACGCCCGAATGCCGCCAGTGCAGGTCGTGCCTCAGCCGCAAGACGAATTTGTGCACCGCCATCCGCGGCACCCAGGGCAAGGGGCTCATGCCCGACGGCACCAGCCGCTTCCGCCTGGGCTCCGAGACGATCCACCATTATATGGGCTGCTCGACTTTCTCGAACTTCACGGTGATGCCCGAGATCGCGGTGGCGAAGGTCCGCGAAGACGCCCCGTTCGACAAGATCTGCTACATCGGCTGCGGGGTCACCACCGGCGTCGGAGCGGTGATCTGGACCGCGGGGGTCGAGCCCGGCGCCAGCGTCGTCGTCTTCGGCCTGGGCGGGATCGGCCTCAACGTCATCCAGGGCGCCAAGCTGGTCGGCGCCGACCGGATCGTCGGCATCGACGTCAACCCGGGCAAGCGCGCCATGGCCCAGGCCTTCGGGATGACCGACTTCATCAACCCCGCCGAGATCGGAATGGACCGGGTCGTGGCGGCGATCCTCGACCTCACCGACGGCGGCGCCGATTACAGCTTCGACTGCACCGGCAATACCGACGTGATGCGCCAGGCGCTCGAATGCTGCCACCGCGGCTGGGGGGTCTCGACCATCATCGGAGTCGCCGAGGCCGGCCGCGAGATCGCCACCCGCCCCTTCCAGCTCGTCACCGGCCGGGTCTGGAAAGGCAGCGCCTTCGGCGGCGCCCGCGGCCGAACCGACGTGCCCCGGATCGTCGACTGGTACATGGACGGCAAGATCGAGATCGACCCGCTCATCACGCATACGATGCCGTTGGAGGACATCAACACGGCGTTCGACCTGATGCATTCGGGGGAAAGCATCCGCTCGGTCGTGGTCTATTGATCGTCGCCCAGCGAAGGCTGGGACCCCAGCGAGAACCAGCCCCGCGCCTTTCACCCCCTGGGCCCCAGCCTGCGCTGGGGCGACGGAGAATGAAATGACCCTCGAGACACTCTCCTGTGCAAAATCCTTCGGCGGAACCCAGCTCGCCTGCCGCCACTCCAGCCGCGAGACCGGCACCGACATGACCTTCGGAATCTACCTTCCGCCCCAGGTCGAGGCCGGCGCGCCGCTGCCCGTCCTGTGGTTCCTCTCGGGCCTCACCTGCACCCACGCCAACGTCGTCGAGAAGGGCCAGTATCAGCGCGTCTGCGCCGAGCTCGGGCTGATCCTGGTCGCTCCGGACACCAGCCCGCGCGGCCCGGACGTGCCGGACGATCCCGACTATGATTTCGGCCAGGGCGCCGGCTTCTACGTCGATTCGACGGAGGATCCTTTCGCCTCCAATTACCGAATGGCGAGCTACGTCGCCGCCGAGCTTCCCGACCTGATCGCCGCCGAATTTCCCGCCGAAATGGCCCGCCAGTCGATCACGGGCCATTCGATGGGCGGCCACGGCGCCCTCACCCTCGCCCTTCGCAATCCCGGCCGCTACCGAAGCGTCTCCGCTTTCGCGCCGATCGTCGCACCGAGCCGGGTGCCCTGGGGCGAGAAGGCGCTCGGACGCTACCTCGGCGCCGACCGGGCCGCCTGGCGCGCGCACGACAGCGTCGCCCTGATCGAGGACGGCGCCCGGGCCCCGGAGATACTGGTCGACCAGGGCGGCGCCGATTCCTTCCTCGATCGCGAGCTCAAGCCGGATCTCCTCGAAGCCGCCTGCCTCGAGGCCGCAATCCCGCTGACGCTGAGAATCCAGGAGGGCTACGACCACAGTTATTATTTCATCTCCACCTTCATGGAGGATCATTTGCGCTGGCATTTCGAGCGGCTGTCGGCATGAACCTCCTCCCGATCCTCATCCAGGCCGCACTGGCCGCCGGCGCCGAAATCGAGCGAATCTATTCGGAGGGCTGCGAGGTCGTCGAAAAGGAGGACGGCTCGCCCGTCACCATCGCCGACCGCCGCGCCGAGGCGATCATCCTCGAGCGCCTCGCCGCCGCTTTCCCCGACATCCCGATCCTCGCCGAGGAAGAGGCCGCGGCCGGCCGCATCCCCGAGCTCGGCGCGCGCTTCTTCTGCGTCGACCCGCTCGACGGCACCCGCGGCTTCATCCAGCGCAACGGCGAGTTCACCGTCAATATCGGCCTGATCGAGGACGGCGAACCCGTCGCCGGCGTAATCTACGCGCCCGATTCGAAGCGCCTCTATTACGGCGCCCGCGGCGAGGGCGCCTTCCGTGCCAAGGAGGGCGGCGCCTCGGAACCGATCCGCCCCCGCCCCCGCCCCGCTTCGGGCCTGACCGCCGTCGGAAGCCGAAGCCACGCCGCCCACGGCAGCGCCGAGAAGGGCGCGCATCTCGGAATCGCCGAGTTCGTCGCCTCCAGCTCTTCGCTCAAATTCTGCCTGGTCGCCGAAGGCACGGCCGACCTCTATCCGCGCCACGGCACCACCGCCGAATGGGACACCGCCGCCGGCCAGGCCATCCTCGAGGCCGCCGGCGGCCGGGTCATGGCGCTCGACGAGGACGGGCGGGAAACGGGGCCGCTCGCCTACGGCAAGGTCGAGCGACGGTTCCTAAACCCCCATTTCATCGCCTGGGGATAGAGCGTCGGGTTACCCGAAGCTGTGCTTTACCCCGATCGCCGGGATGATGTGCTTGTTGCGGTGGCGAAGCTCGAACTGGTCGGGAAAGGGCGTCCGCCGGTCGGACGTGAAGAAGGTCCGGTCGCGGAACGCCGCGGCGTTGGTGGCATTGTCGAGGCTGAAGGTGATCGTCGTCTTCGGGCTGGGGCGGTATTCGACGAACGCGGTGACGTAGGGATTGTCGCTGAACGGCCGGTCGATCTCGTCCCGCCGGAAGAACGCGGTCGGGGCGTTGTAGAAAAAGGTCGCGCCATAGGCCCATTTGCCGAGATCCTGCCGGAAGCTCGCATCGGCCGAAAAGGGGTTGAAGCCGGAGAATTGGCGCTTCCGCAAGGTATAGGGATCCTCCACCGAGGTATCGATCAGCGAGCTGTTGACGGTCAGCCGCCCGCCCTTGATCCCGAGGCGGGCCAGAGGCGCGTCGATCGTGCTCTTGAGGATCAGGCTCCGGCCATTGCCGAGATTGCCCGGCGCGTCAAAGCCTTCCGGGGTCGGGATCCGGTCCTGGACCAGCGAGATCCGGTTGTAGCCGGCCTGGATCTTGACCACCCCGTCGCCGAGAATCGGCTGCTCGAGGGTCGCCAATATCTCCCACGCCCGCTGCGGCACGAGATCGGCATTGCCGCCGTTGACCCGGTCGTTGGTCAATTCGGCCGTGCTGATGAAATCGTCGAAATTGAGCTGGGCGACGGTGCGCGCGACCGACAGCTGGGCGTGCCAGCCCGAAGCGTCGCGATAGTCGAGGCTCGCCTTGGGCTTGAGGAACTTGAGCACCCTTTCCGCTTCGGCGTCGCCGCTGACGGTGAGTCGCGACACCTCGTAGGTGAGCCCCATGTCCAGCCTCAGGGTCTTGGAGAGCGCCTTGCCCGCGTTGACGAAGGCCTCGCCGCGATATTCCTTCACCACCGCCTGATCGACCGGAAGATCGATCCGGGTCGCGGTGCCCCCGGCGTCGAGACCGAAGAAGCCGACGTCGCTGTCGAGCTTGTTGAGCACGCCCTCGGCCCCCGTCTCGAGGCTCCAGCCGCCGAGATTCGAGCGGTTCCAGACCAGCCGGAGCACCCTTTCGTCGCGCTGGTTGTCGAGATCCTGGATGAACCCGCCGGTCACTTCGCCCCGGATTCGATTGAGCGAGGTGTCGACATTGTGCCGCTGCCGCCGGGTCGCGAGCCCGACCAGCTTCAGCCCGCCGCCCCAGAGCGGCCGGGTGATGTCGCCGCCCAGCTCATAGTCGCGGCGGTCGTAATTCTGGGTGAGCCGGTCGTCGCGAACCGCCCCGCCGACCGGGAACACGTCGTTCGTCTGCTTGAGGTCGAACCAGTTTTGCGAGACCCGGAAGTTCAGATGGGCGGTTCGGTTGTCGCCGGCACCATGCTCCCAGGCTCCCGAGACGAAGGCGGTCCGGTCGGAGATTCGGTTCACCTTCTCGCGATATTCGAGGAGTCTCCCGCTCGGAAGGGCGGTGACCCGGTCGAAGCCTTCCTCGGTGGTCGGGAAGGCCTGGTAGCCGATCGAGGCGTTGAAGCTCGAATTGCCCCGGCGAATAAGCGCCGAGACGGTGGCGTCGGGCTCGACCCGCCCGGTATAGGTTCGCCGCAGCTGTCCGTTGAACGTTCCGGCGAGGCCGCCCGAGTCGGTGGTGACGACGTTTACGACCTGCGGCTTGCCGGCGAATTCGGATCCGAACAGGTCGCCGGCCCCGACCTCGACCCGGGCCACGCGGCTCGCCGGGATCCGCGCCAGAACGGTCTCGAGCGTGTCGCTCTTCGAGCTCGGCCTCTGTCCGTTGATGACGACGTTGCCCGCCGCCTGACCGAAGCCGCGCACGTCCTGGTTGCCGAGCTCGAGCGTGAAGCCGGGTACGCGCTGGACCATCTGGAGCGCGTTGGACGGCGCGAATTGCGCAAAATAAGCGGCCTCGTAGACGGTCCGCCCGTCCGCGCCCGGCGCCTGGACGGCCATCGCGCCGGTGCCCGAAAGCAAGAGGGCCGCCGCCGCCAAGCCCGTCCAACGCGTCTTGCCCCCCACCCGTATGTCCTTTCGCTACGTTTCCGCAATGACTGCAAGAAACACGCCACGGCCGTGCGCCTAGGCGCCAGCGACGAACGACATCGAGGTTTCGACGAACGGCATGTTTGCTGTCCGGGGCCGGACATCAGCTTGTCCGCAATCGGACGGGAGACTTGCGTCACCCCAGCGTAGGCTGGGGTCCCGGCGGGTGAAAACCGCCGGCGCCTTTCACCCTTTGGGGTCCCAGCCTTCGCTGGGACGACGGGACTTCCATGCGCTGATTCCCAGATACAGCAGCAACCCCAGCGGCCCGATCATCATCGTCGCGAACAGGCATGGCAGAAGGGCGAGATTCGAAACGCCCGAGCGCTCCGAATGCTCGACCTCCCAGCTCCCGACGACGAGATCGAGGGCGAGATAATGGATCCAGCCGACCAACAGCAGGACCGGCTTGTCGAAAAACCGCGCGATCGCCTCCAGCGTATAGCCCAGGTCGGTCGGGATCGCCTTCAAATGGGTCGACAGGAAGAGGAGGTAGAGCAGGCAGAGCGGCACCGCCGCCCATCGCGCCGCGAGCACCGCCCGGCGGCGGCCGATCCAGGGCGAGGCGAACAAGGCGGCCCAGCCTACGAAAGCGACGGCGTGCGCCGCGATGAACCAGGTTTCCAGAGTCAGCATGAGAGCCCCCTCCCGTCCAAACCGTCATGCCGGACTCGATCCGGCATCCACCTTCTTCGCGGCATTCGGCAGGAAGACGGGCCCCGGGTCAAGCCCAAGGTGACGATTCAGGTTTGCGCCTAGATGATCGGGTGCCGCTCCCAATTGGGCTTGTCCGCCCTTTTGCCCAGCTTCGCGTTGAGGTCCTTCACCGTCTCGCTTCCGGTCCGCTCGCACAGGAAGGGAAAGACCGCGTGGATGAGGCAGCCCAGCCCGCCGAGAATCATCTTGAAGCCGAAACCCGACGCCATCGCGAAATGCTCGGTATAGGTCTCGCCCGCTTCGTCGAGATGCTTGGTAAAGGGATTGTCGGCCATCGCGGCCCCTTATCGCGCGCCGGCCCGATCCGCCAGCGAATAGAGGGCGTGGGATGACGACCTTGCCTCCCGCTCCCCCACGCCCCTACATCGGCCGAAACCACAGGAGCCTCCCGAAATGCCCGAAGCCTATATCGTCGCCGCCGCCCGAACCGCCGGCGGGCGCAGGGGCGGAGCCCTCAGGGACTGGCACCCGGCCGACATGGCCGGTGAAGTGCTCGATGCCCTGATCCGTCGCTCCGGCCTCGATCCGGCGCTGGTCGAGGACGTGATCATGGGCTGCGTCGGCCAGGCCGGCGAGCAGGCCTTCCACATCGGCCGTAACGCGGTCCTCGCTTCCTCCCTGCCGACCTCCGTCCCGGCCGTCACCATCGACCGCCAATGCGGCTCCTCGCAGCAAGCGGTGCAATTCGCCGCCCAGGCGGTGATGAGCGGGACCCAGGACGTGGTGATCGCCGCGGGGGTCGAGTCGATGACCCGGGTGCCGATGGGCCTTCCCGTCACCCTTCCCATGCAGCACGGCATCGGCACCGGGCCCTTCTCGAAACGGATCCAGGACCGCTTCGGGGTGGCGATGTTCAGCCAGTTCGTCGGCGCCGAGATGATCGCCGAGAAATACCAGTTCCGAAAGGAGACGCTCGACGCCTTCGCCCTCGACAGCCACCGCAAGGCCGCCCGAGCCACCGAGGCCGGAGCTTTCGATGAGGAGATCGTGCCGCTCAGGATCGTCGACGCCGACGGCAACGAGGCCCTCCACGCCAGGGACGAAGGCATTCGCTACGACGCCACCCTCGAAGGCATTGCTTCGGTCAAGCTGATCAAGGAGGGCGGCAAGATCAGCGCCGCCAACGCCAGCCAGATCTGCGACGGCGCGAGCGGCGTTCTCGTGGTCAGCGAGCGCGCCCTCAAGGAGCATGATCTCACCCCGCTGGCCCGGATCGTCAACCTGACGGTGACCGGCGGCGACCCGGTCATCATGCTCGAGGAAGTGATCCCGGCCACCCGAAGGGCGCTGCAACGCAGCGGAATGAGCATCGCCGACATCGACCTCTACGAAGTCAACGAAGCCTTTGCCCCGGTCCCGTTGGCCTGGCTCGGCGAGATCGGCGCCGACCCCGCCAGGCTCAACGTCAACGGCGGCGCCATCGCGCTCGGCCACCCCCTCGGCGCCTCGGGCACCAAGCTGATGACCACCCTGGTCCACGCCCTCAAGGCGCAGGGCAAGCGCTTCGGCCTCCAGACCATGTGCGAAGGCGGCGGGCTGGCCAACGTGACGATCGTGGAGGCGCTGTAGAAAATTCGGCGCATATTTTGGAGCGTGTCACTCGAGTCTTATTCCGGGCCCTCGGCAAGTGGGACGTCGTCCAAGTCCGAAGCCCTGTTCCTCACATCTTGTAGATAGATGCGAAACTCCGCTGCGAGGCGTCCTTTCGTCAGGCCCACCGCATCAAGCTTGGGCTGGAGAAAATCGGCGAGAGCATCCGTCGCATCATCGAACATGGCGATTGAGGATCGAATAAATCCGAGCATCTCTTCCCTGCCGGCCACGCTATAAAAGGTCTCGGCATTTTCTCGAAAAAAATGATGAGCAAGAAAATTGCGCCGGTCAAGCACTCTATGAAATTGTCCACCCAACTCTTTAGGCAAAGCATGCACCTTACCCAAGGTCCTTAGGAGATCTCCCAGTCCACGTTTAAATTGACTAGCCATCTCCAGATCGAATGCTTCATGGAATTCCTCCCTGGTGGCGAACGACCCTTGTTCAATTGCAATCTTAAAAGGAACGATGGCGTTCGCAACAGCCACCTCGAACACGGACGCCTGATACATTGCCAAGCCGAAGAAGGCGTATATCTCTTTATGCTGACTGCCATCATCGGGAAGATCTGCTAACCTCATCCAATCCCATCCAATCCCATCCAATCCCATTTGGGGGATAAAGCCGTCCGGACCTATCCCCTCCCTTCAACGCTCGCCTAGCTTCGCTCTGGGCTGCCTATCACTCATTTGGCTAAGTGCGCCTTGACTTTCCGCCCCGTTTCCGCTTGAGGAGCCCGCGCCGGCGGGGCCCATCGGGTTCCGCTTTCGCATTTGGGGTTTGGGCCGTCCCCCGTCACGACAGCCTGGCCGGCGCTACCTCGAACGGGTGCCGGACGAACGAAGGAAAAGACCATGCGTCACCGCAATGCCGGCCGCAAGCTGCAGCGCACCTCGAGCCACCGCGCCGCTCTGTTCCGGAACATGGCCGCAGCGCTCATCAAGCACGAGCAGATCACCACCACCGTCGCCAAGGCGAAGGAGCTTCGCCCCTATACGGAGAAGCTGATCACGCTCGCCAAGAAGGGCGGCCTGTCCAATCGCCGGCTCGCCCACGCCCGCCTCCTCGACGACAAGCAGCTGGTGAAGCTGTTCGACGTCCTGGCGCCGCGCTACTCGGCCCGCGAAGGCGGCTATTGCCGGGTCATCAAGGCCGGCATCCGAGCCTCCGACGCCGCCTCGATGGCGATCATCGAGCTGGTCGACCGCGACGTCTCCGCCAAGGGCCAGGATTCCGGTCCGGTCGAGCGCGAGGAAGAGTTCGAAGCGGCCTGAGCGACGGAACCACGCCGATCCCCAGGGATTCTCCCCCGACGTGACAACGCAGGGAGATTCCCCATGGCCGAACGCAAACGCGAGCTGATCGACACCGGCAACGACAAGCGCTTCGTGCGCCGCGATGCCGAAGGCAAGTTCAAGGACGTCGTCGACGTCGGCAAGTCGCTGGCCGCCGACCAGCGCCAGCATTCCGACACCAAGGTCAAATCGGGCCAGGGCGACAAAGGCGACCGTTAACCCGTCGCCCCAGCGAAGGCTGGGCCCCAGTGGGTGAAGGACGCAGCGGCTTTCCCTCTCTGGGATGCCGGCCTTCGCCGGCATGACGCCACCCCTTGCCTTCCCCCGCCCCTCGCTGCAGTTTCGCTGGCGCAGCGACTTGAGGGGGAAGCAGAATGGCGACGACTTTCGACAAAGGCCGGGTTCCGGGCTGGTATTGGGCCGTTGCGGCCATTGCCTTCCTTTGGGCGGCGATGGGCTGCTACGCTTATCTGACCCAGGTCTCGATGGATTCGGCCGCACTCGCTCAACTTCCGGCGGAGCAGCGCGAGATCTGGGCGGCGATGCCCGGGTGGGCGGTCGGCGCCTATGCGGTCGCGGTCTGGGCCGGCCTGCTCGGGGCCTTGGGCCTTCTGCTCCGGCGAACCTGGGCCCGCCTCGCTTACGCCGCATCGCTGCTCGCCGTGATCGTCCAGTTCGGCTGGACCTTCCTCGCCACCTCTATCCTGACCACGATGGGACCCTCGGCCGCGGCCTTTCCGGCCTTCATCCTGGTCGTCGCGGCCTTGCTGCTCTGGTTCTCCGGGATCGCGTCGAAGCGCGGCTGGCTGCGCTAGCGCCGACCGCCGCGCCTCGATAGAGGCGCGGTCATGGAAGTCGCAATCCTGTCGGCCGGCGGGCCGCCGCCGGAGCTCGCCCCGCGTTTCGGCGACTATGGAGCGATGTTCGCT
This sequence comes from Allosphingosinicella sp., assembly GCA_035629855.1. Taxonomy (GTDB): domain Bacteria; phylum Pseudomonadota; class Alphaproteobacteria; order Sphingomonadales; family Sphingomonadaceae; genus Allosphingosinicella. The sequence continues at coordinate 42,873 of DASQLT010000057.1, read as the reverse complement.
CGCCTGCTCGGCCCGGGCTTCGTCCCCCGGATCTACGACGTCGCGGGGGGAGAATTGCCGGCCGCGCCCGACGCTCATCCCGCCTACCTCGTCACCGGCTCGGCCGCGGGCGTCTACGAGCCTTTGCCCTGGATCGCGCCTCTGCTCTCCTTCCTTCGCGAGGCGGAGGGTCGCGCGAGGCTGGTCGGCATCTGCTTCGGCCATCAGGCGATGGCGGAGGCGCTCGGCGGCCGGGTCGAGAAATCGGAGCGCGGCTGGGGCATCGGCCTTCAGGATTACGCGCTGTGGGAGCGCTCGTCCTGGATGGGCGAGGCTCCGCCGGGCCGGATCGCGATCCCCGTTTCCCACCAGGACCAGGTGGTGGTCCCGCCGCCGGGCGCCAGGGTGCTCGGCGGCAACGTCTTCACGCCGTTCGGCCTCCTCGAATATGGCGACGCCATTTCGATGCAATTCCACCCGGAGTTCGAGCCGGACTACGCCCAGGCCCTGATCGGGCATCGCCGGGCCCGAATGCCCGATCCGGACTCGGCCATCGCCTCGCTGAAGAGGCCGAACGACCGGGAGCTGGCGGCGGAGTGGATACGGAGGTTTTTGCGCTCCTGATCCTCTCCTGCATTTGCAGGGGAGGGGGACCGCGCGAAGCGCGGTGCTTCGCATGGTCCCCTCCCCCGGAGAATCCGGGGGAGGAATTATTTCGCGAGAAAGTCCTTCAGCTCCTTCCGGAACTCCAGCGGCGCGTCGAGCATGATGAAATGATAGCTTTCGGGGATCCGCTTCAGCACCGCCTGGGGGGCGTTCGCGTAGCTCATCTTGTAGAATTCATCCATCTGGGCGTCGGTCACGGGAGCGCCGGCGGGCGTGACGTAGAGCACGGTCAGGGGCGTCTTGACGCGGGCGAGATCGGGGCGGAGGTCGGTGGTGATCAGATCGTACATGGCCTGGCCCGAAGCGGCCGGGTCGCTGCTCAGCGAATGGCCGGCGATCTCCGCACGCAGCGGCTCGGTCCGAACCATCCCGACGATGGTCTGCTCGATCTGCGTGCGCCGGGCCGCTCCGGCCGACGTGGCGATGCCCTTGCGGATCTGATCGGCGATCGGCCTGACGCTGTCGGGGGTCGCCTCCGGCCCGCCGAACATGTTGCCGAGGAAGGGCAGCATGTCGACCACCATCGCCTTCGAGACGAGCCCGGGATTGCGCCCCGCCACGATCAGCGCCCAGGCGCCGCCGAGGGAATGGCCGACGAGCGCAGGCTTCTTCAGCCCGGCCTCCTTGATGTAGCGGACGATTTCACCGGCGACCGGCTCCAGCACCGGCCCGGACGCGTTGGCCCCGGCCGCCTTGCCGGCGAAGCCCGCGACGTGGACGATATGGTAGCGATAGCCCGGCATCGCCGCGACCGTGGTCCGCCACACGTCCGGTGAGGAGCCGAGGCCGGGGATCAGCACCACGTCCGGCCCGGAGCCGACGACCTTCACGCTCAATCGCTCGCTGGCGAAAGCGGGACGCCCGGCCGCCTTGTCGGGCGCCGGCGCGGCCAGGGCGGCGGCGGGAAGCAGGAGGAGAGCGAGCAGAAAGCGGAACATTGGGCAGAATCTCCTTTTCAGGAGACGGTTACCGGGAAGGCGAGCGGCGCGCCACCCTCGCCTCCCTTGCCTCCCTGCCGGCGAAGCCGGTGGGGAGGGGGACCATGCGAAGCATGGTGGAGGGGTAAACGGCGCCGAGCCGGTGCGGTTTGCCCTAAAACCCGGCCGTCCGTGCCTCTACCCCTCCACCACCTTTGGTAGTCCCCCTCCCCATCTTGCGATGGGGAGGCAATTCTACACCGCCCCGCTGAACGTATCGCAGGCCTCCGGATCGCCGCTCTCCAGTCCGCGCCTGAGCCATTGCTGACGCTGGGCCGCGCTCCCGTGAGTGAAAGCCTCCGGGACCACCCGTCCCTGGCTCTGCCGCTGCAAGGTGTCGTCGCCGATCGCCTGGGCGGCACGAAGGCCTTCCTCGACGTCGCCGGGCTCCATCAAGGATCCCTGGGCGTCGCGAGCCTTGGCCGCATAAACCCCGGCATAGCAATCGGCCTGAAGCTCCACCCGGACCTGGATCGCATTGCCCTCGCGGCTGGATACCCGGCGCTGCTGGGCCGAAGCCCGATCGAGCGTTCCGGTGAGGTTCTGGATGTGATGGCCCACCTCGTGAGCGATCACATAGGCCTGGGCGAAATCGCCCGCCGCTCCGAATTTCGTCTGGAGCTCGTCGAAGAAGCTCGTATCGATATAGATCTTGTTGTCGGTGGGGCAGTAGAAGGGCCCCATCGCCGACTGGGCGGCGCCGCAGCCCGAAGTGCCGCCGCCGCTGTAGAAGGAAAGCGGCGCCGGCTGGTAGCGCTGGCCTTTGGCCGCGTAGAGCTGGGTCCATGTATCCTCGGTGCTTGCGAGCACCTGGCAGGAGAAGCGCTTGGCAGGCTCGCTGGAGCAGGCCTGGGCGGCATCGTTCGTCGCGCCCGATCCCTGCTGCTGGGGAGCCACCGCCGGCCCGGAACCGCCCAGTCCCAGGCCGCCGCCGCCGCCCATGTAGCTAAGCGCGCAATAGCCGAGCAGAAGGATGAGCACTCCGCCGATCCCGAAGCGGCTGAGCACCATGGGCAGGAGCGCGAACAGGCAGCCTCCGCCTCCCCCGCCGCCGCCGCCGCCGAAGCCGAAGCCTCCGCCGCCCCGCCCTTGGTCGGAAACATTGTCGCTCGTCCGATAGCCGCCAAGACGCATACTGCTCTCCCTCCAGGTGCCGGGATAATGTTTGCGCCCCCGTTATGGTTGCAATCGGTGATGCGACGGGGAAAGGCTCCCGTCATCCCGGCGAAAGCCGGGACCCCAGGCCGAAAGGTCTCGGCCCTTCACCACGAGGTCCCGGCTTTCGCCGGGATGACGGAGAAAATATGTTCCTCAAAGGCAAGACCGCCCTCGTCACCGGCTCCACCTCCGGGATCGGCCTCGCGATCGCCCGGGCCTTGGCCGCCGAGGGCGCCCGGATCACCCTGAACGGCTTCGGCGACGAGTCCGAGATCGAAGAGCTCAAGAGCGGGCTCGGCGCCGCCCATAGCGCCGCCGACCTGACGAATCCCGAAGCGATCGAGGCGATGATGGCGGAGGCGGGGGAGATCGACATCCTCGTCAACAATGCCGGGATGCAGCACGTCGCCCCGATCGACCAATTCCCGGTCGCCAAATGGGACCTTCTCATCGCGCTCAACCTCAGCGCCGCCTTCCACACCATCCGCCTCGCCTTGCCCGCGATGAAGGCCAAAGGCTGGGGCCGGGTGATCAACACCGCCTCGGCGCACAGCCTGGTCGCGAGCCCGAACAAGGCCCCCTATGTCGCGTCCAAGCACGCGATCGCCGGCCTCACCAAGGCGGTGGCGCTGGAGACGGCGACCCAGGGAGTCACCGTCAACTGCATCAGCCCCGGCTACGTCTGGACCTCGCTGGTCGAGAACCAGATCCCCGACACGATGAAGGCCCGCGGCCTCACCCGCGAGGCCGTCATGAACGACGTCCTCCTCGCCGCCCAGCCGACCAAGAAGTTCGTCACGGTCGACCAGGTGGCCGCCTTGGCGCTGTTCCTGTGCCGCGACGAGGCCAGCGCGATCACCGGCGCGAACCTCAGCATGGATGGCGGCTGGACGGCGGCTTGAACATCCCAACTCCTCTCCCGCCTTTCGCGGGAGAGGGGGGACCCAAGCCGAAGGCTTGGGGGGTGAGGGTCTTGCTGACTCCGATGTACAGACCCTCACCTCCCACCGCTTCGCGGCGGGCCCTCCTCTCCCGTGAAGGACGGGAGAGGGGTTTAGATTAGCACTCTCGCCCATACAGTGCTAAGCTTCCCGCTTCCGCTGCCGTAGCGCCACAGCGTCCTCGAACAGACGGATAAAATCATGGCAGCCAAAGATGTGCGCTTCGCGCGCGACGCCCGCGAAGGGATCGTTCGCGGGGTCGACATGCTCGCCGACGCGGTCAAGGTCACCCTCGGTCCCAAGGGCCGCAACGTGCTCATCGACAAGGGCTGGGGGCCGCCCCGGATCACCAAGGACGGGGTCACCGTCGCCAAGGAGATCGAGCTCACCGACAAGTTCGCCAACATGGGCGCCCAGATGATTCGGGTCGTCGCCTCGCGAACCGCCGACCATGCCGGCGACGGCACCACCACCGCCACCGTGCTCGCCCAGGCGATCGTCCACGAAGGCATGAAATCGGTTTCCGCAGGCGCCAATCCGATGGATCTGAAGCGCGGGATCGAGCTTGCCGTCGCCCGGATCGTCCAGGACCTCGCCGCCCGCGCCCGCCCGGTCGCCAGCTCGAAGGAGATCGCCCAGGTCGGCACCGTCTCGGCCAATGGCGATTCCGAGGTCGGCGAGATGATCGCCAAGGCGATGGACAAGGTCGGCAAGCACGGCGTGATCAGCGTCGAGGAGGCGACCGGCCTCACCCTCGAGCTCGACCTCGTCGAGGGCATGCAGTTCGACCGCGGCTATCTCTCGCCATATTTCGTCACCGATGCCGAGAAGATGCTCGTCGAGCTGACCGATCCCTACATCCTGCTCCACGAGAAGAAGCTCGGCAAGCTCCAGGACCTTCTTCCCTTGCTCGAGGCGGTGGCGGGATCGGGCCGGCCGCTGCTCATCATCGCCGAGGATATCGAGGGCGAGGCGCTCGCCACCCTCGTCGTCAACAAGCTTCGCGGCGGCCTCAAGGTCGCCGCCGTCAAGGCGCCCGGCTTCGGCGACCGCCGCCGGCTCGTGCTCGGCGACATCGCCGTGCTCACCGCCGGGGAGGCGATCTCCGACGAGCTCGGGATCAAGCTCGAAAAGGTCACTCTGGACAGGCTCGGCACGGCCAAGCGGGTCGTCATCGACAAGGACAAGACGACCATCGTCGGCGGCGCCGGCGACCGGTCGGCGATCGACGCCCGCGCCGACGCCATTCGCGGCGAGATCGAGCGGTCCGACAGCGAATATGACATGGAGAAATTGCAGGAGCGGCTCGCCAAGCTGGCCGGCGGGGTCGCCGTCATCAAGGTCGGCGGCGCCAGCGAGACCGAGGTCAAGGAACGCAAGGACCGGATCGACGACGCCCTCCACGCCACCCGGGCCGCGGTCGAGGAAGGGATCGTTCCGGGCGGCGGCACCGCCTTGCTCTACGCGGCGAAGGCGCTCGACGGACTGAGCGGGCCCAACGAGGACCAGGGCCGCGGGATCGACATCGTCCGCCGGGCGCTTCAGGCGCCGCTTCGCCGGATCGCCGAGAATGCGGGGATCGACGGCGCCGTCGTCGCCGGCAGGCTGCTTGCGGAGGGCGACGAGAACCAGGGCTTCAACGCCCAGACCGAGGTCTACGAGAATCTCATCGAGGCCGGGGTCATCGATCCCGCCAAGGTCGTCCGAGCCGCCCTTCAGGACGCCGCGTCGGTCGCGGCGATGATCGTCACCACCGAGGCCGGAGTCACCGACCTCCCCGACGACGATTCCACTGCGGCCACCAGCCCCGGCTGACGAAAATGGTAACTGTCACCTTTTTCTAGAAATTGGTGACAGTTACGAATTACTGAGTTCATCGAGTGAGGAGGACGGCATGGCCGATGTGAAGGAAGTGCATTCCGAAGACCTGGCCGAAGGCGCGGCGGACGATTCCTCCGACTTCATCGACTCCACGCCCTTCTGGGTGATCTGGCAGGTCCGCCTGCCGGAGGACGGGCGCAACCGGATCCGCCGGATCTCCCAGGATTATCCGACCCTGGCCCGCGCCGAGGCGGATGCCGAGCATTACCGCCGGTCCGGCGCGATCACCTGGGTCGAGGAAGCCCGCCCGCTCGCGCCCAAAAACGTTCCGGCCGAGGCGCTGGCGGCTTTGCGGGGGGCTGGTCCGAGCAACTCGGTCACCGCCATCAACGCATAATTCCACAGAATTCCTCTCCCGCTTTTCGCGGGAGAGGGGGGTGAGGGTCTTGCTGACTCAGCGGTACAGGCCCTCACCTCCCACCGCTTCGCGGCGGGCCCCTCTCTCCCGTAAAAACGGGAGAGGTTGAACACCTTAAGCGTAACGCTCCACTACCGCCTGGTGAAGCGGCCGATCGAAGCGCAGCCCCGCCCGCTCGCCCTCCGCCCAGACGATCCTTGAAGGCCAGCTTTCGAGCCCCGGCAGCTTGAGCCAGACCCGCGAGCCCACTTCGCAATGGCCGCCCACCTCGATGCCGCAGCCGTCGGTCGAAAGATCGACCACCGTCACCGGCGCCCCCGGCCGGTCGTTGGCGGACGCGAGGCCGGCACCGACATGGACCTGATAGCGCATGGAACGCCGCCGATTATCGGCGGCTCCCCTCTCGAGCATTGCGGCAACGCGCATCCGGGGTCCCCTTCAAGTCGGTACGGAACCGGAATGTTCGTCCGCAAAGGGTAAACAATTCCTTACTACGCCGGCTTCCACGTAGTTTTACGAGGGGCAAAGGCAGACGCGCCCTGCGACGGAAATGCGGGGAAATGCGGGGACACAATACCTAATTCGTTCGACCCGAACGGGGGGAAATGCGGGGACACAATACCTAATTCGTTCGACCCGAACGGCGAACCGGCACTCGCCTTTCAGTGAATTAGGTATTGTGTCCCCGCATTGAGCCGATCCGCACTACCGTGCGGCGCACTCCCCGACGGCCTTCGGTCCGACCTTTTCACGCCTTCCTCCGCTTACCCTGGAAAGCACCCCCTGGGGAAATGCGGGGACACAATACCTAATTCGCTCGACCCGAACGGCGAACCGGCACTCGCCTTTTCAGTGAATTAGGTATTGTGTCCCCGCATTAGGCCGATCCGCATTATCGTGCGGCGCACTCCCCGGCGGCCTTCGGTCCGGCCCTTTCACGCCGTCCTCCGCTTACCCTGGAAAGCACCCCCTCGAGCAGCGGGGTCATGGCGGCGAGCCGGCGCGCCTTGATCACGGCGTCCCAGAGCGGCTCGAACTTCTTCCATCCCGCCGCGTAGAAGAAATGCTTGGCGCGATGCTTCGCGCTGCCGTGGACGGCGGCCCCGCGGGCGATGTTGCGCCAGCCGTAGAAGTCGCGATAGGCTCGGGCGTAGCCGGCCTCCAGCGCCGCCGGAGCGAGCTTGGCCGGTCGGTAGACGACGTGGCGGGTGTCGTAGCGGTCCCAGTCGCGGCAGGTGATCCGCCCCGCCGCCGCCATCGCCTTGTAGAGCCGGGTGCCGGGATAAGGGGTCTGGATGTGGAAAGTGGCGGTGGTGACCCCGTTCGCCACCGCCCAGTCCACGGTCCGGTCGAACACGTCGGGGCCGTCCTCGTACATCCCGAAGACGAAGCTGCCGTTGATCATGATCCCGAGATCGCTCAATCGCCGGCACACCGCCGAATAGTCGCGGGCGAGATTCTGCTTCTTGTTGCTGGCGCGAAGGTTTGCGGGATCGAACGTCTCGAAGCCGACGAACAGGCTCCTCAGCCCCGCCTCCGCCGCGCGCTCGATCAGGTCGCCGCGAAGCACCGAATCCACCGTCGCGGCGCCCTGGAACAGCCGGCCCATGCCCCGCATCCCCTCGAACAGGGCCTCGCCGAAGCGGCGGTTGCCGAGCAGATGGTCGTCGAGAAAATAGAGGTGGCGGCCGGGCAGCCGCTCGATCTCGGCGAGCGCGGCGTCGACCCGCTGGGTGTAGAAGCTCTGCCCGCCGGCGAAGAAGGCATCCTTGTAGCAGAAGTCGCAATGCTGCGGGCAGCCGCGCGTCACGACGATCGAATTGGGAACGAGGTAGAGCTCGCGCCGGATGAGGTCGCGCCGGATCGGCGGCAGATGCTCGAGCGTCCGGCCGCTGGTCGAAAGGTAGCGCTTCTTGGGCGTTCCGGCGCGCAGGTCGGCGAGGAAGAGTGGGAAAATCTGCTCGCCCGGCCCGACGAAGACCGAGTCGGCGTGGAACGCCGCTTCCTCGGGCACCGAAGTGGCGTGGAGCCCGCCCAGGGCGACGAAGCAGCCTTTGGCGCGATAGAGGTCGGCCAGCGCGTAGGCGCGGTAGGCGTTGGTGATATAGACCTGGATCACCACCAGGTCGGGCGAATCGTCGGTGCGCAATATCTCGACATGATCGTCGACCAGCTCCGCTTCGTCGTCCGGCCCGAGGAAGGCGGCGAGCGTGGCGAGGCCGAGCGGCGGGAAGAGCGAATATTTGATCGGCCGCCAGAACGGGCTCTTCGCCTCGGTCAGCGCCGGTAGGATGAACTTCACCTTCATCGGGGCAGCATAGGCCCGGCGGCGGCGATGATGGGGTGAGCCTATCGTCAAAAACCGGTGCAGTCTGTCTCCCCCTCTCCCGCCCTTCTCCCCTCTCCCGCTTTCCGCGGGAGAGGGGGGGCCCAAGCCGAAGGCTTGGGAGGTGAGGGTCTTGCTGAGTCCGGAGTACAGACCCTCACCTCCCACCCGCTGCGCGGGCGGGCCCCTCCTCTCCCGTAAGGACGGGAGAGGGGCTGATCGCCCCCTGCACCCTTTCTCCTTCCAACCTCCTCCGCCTTCCCGGAGACTCGGCCGGCGCGCTGCGGCATGAGGGCGGCCGATGGAGGTGAGATTTCGATGGCGTCGGGCGGAATGATGTTGCGACTGGGCCTGGCGGCGCTCGTTTCGGGCGCCGCGGCGGGGATGCTGGCCACTCTGGCCCTCTTCATCGGCGGGCTCCTCTTCGGCTCGCCGGGCAGCTGGTGGGCCTTCGCGATGCTGGCCGACTGGCTGCCGATCGGCTTCCTCGCCGGCCTGGTGATCGCGAGCCTGCCCGCTTTCTTCGCCGGATCGTCGATGTGGGCGCTGGGGGACGATTTCCCCTACGCCCGCCACCCGCTCGCCTGGGCCGCCGCCGGCGCGGCCGTGGGGGGCGCCTTGTGGAGTCTGTTCGTCCTGATGCTCGGAACAGGAGGTGCGGGCCGCCTCGACGCCATGGACGCGGCCCTGCTCGCCGCCGGGCTCGTTGCCGGCGCCGGCGGCGCGCTCGCCTTCCTCGGCGCGATGCGGCTGAGCGGGGCCCGGCAAAGGCTATGACGGAGCGCCTGCGCCGCCCCCTGCAGCTGGCCGTCGCCGCCCTTATCGCGTCCGCCGCCGGAGGGCTCATCCTGGTTTTGCTGCTGATGGTCGCGACGATCGCGATGGGTGCGGGTTCGGCTGGCGGCGCGGGGGCGACGATGGCGGACGCCCCGGTCCTGTTGGCGTTCGCCGTAGCCGGAAGCGGGGCGGCGATTGGCCCGGCGATCGCACTGGCGTGGCTTCCGGCCTTCGCCGCCGGAGCCGCTTTGTGGGCGGCGGGGCGCAACCGGCCCTGGCTTGGGCGGCGGCTCGCCTGGGCCCTGGCGGGCGCGGCGGTCGCTTCGGCCTGCTATTGGCGAGCCTTCGGGCTGGGAAGTCCCGACGATAGTGTGTTCATCCTGTTCGGGCTTCCGCCGGCGGCGCTTCCGGCGGCGTTCCTGCTCGCCGGGGCCGCCGCCGGCCAGGTCCATCGCTCGGCCATGGCCGCGACCGCGCCCTTCTTCGGCTTCGACGAGGATGACTGCGAGTCATGAGGCCCCCCGGCACCCAACCGCATCAGCCGGCGAACGGCCCGCCCCGCCAGGTCGGCGCCGGCCGGAGCCCCAAGGCGACCTCGACCGCGGCGGCGGCGAGCAGCCGGGTAGCTTTCGGTGCCTGGCACCGAATTGCGCAAATATTTGATCGGCCGCCAGAACGGGCTCTTCGCCTCGGTCATCGCCGGCAGGATGAGCTTCACCTTTCATGGCGTCCGATCTAGCGCTCTCGGACCCTCCTAGGGGGATGCTATCGCGAAAGGCAGTGCAGATTCCGTACCCCGCGCGAAATCAATCACTTACTAATTGGTGCCTGGCACCAATTTCTCGCTCGGTGGACGCCCTTCTTCGGCTTTGACGAGGAGGACTCGGCATCATGATCATCGCCTCGTGCATGGCGATTCCGGTCAGGGTGATCTCGGGATGGTTGTGCGGCCCCATCCGGGCGATGCCTTCCAGCCACATCGTCCGGTAGCACAAAGTCGCCCCCTCCGCGCTGTGGGCGAGAAGGCCGATATGGAGGGTCAACGGCCGATCAGCGCGGCGCCATCCGGATCGCCCCGTCGAGCCGGACATATTCGCCGTTCAGATAATTGTTCTCGGCCATGAACACGGCCAGCCGCGCATATTCCTCGGCCCGGCCGAGCCGCTTCGGGAAGGGCACCTGCGCCGCGAGAGCGTCCTTCACGTTCTGGGGCATCATCGCCACCATCGGAGTCTCGAACACTCCGGGCAGGATGGTGTTGACCCGGATTCCCTCGTTCATCAGGTCGCGCGCGATCGGAAGCGCCATTCCGAGCACCCCTGCCTTGGACGCGCTGTAGGCGGCCTGGCCGATCTGCCCGTCCTGGGCCGCGACCGAAGCGGTGTTGACGATGAGTCCGCGCTCGCCGTCCTCGAGCGGCTCGAGCCCGACCATTCCGAGCGCCGACTGGGCGAGCACCCGGAAGGTGCCGATCAGGTTGATCTGGATGGCGAGCTCGAACTGCTGGATCGGATAGCCCTTCGCCTCCCCCGTCGCCTTGTCGCGGCCGACCGTCTTGGCGGCGTTGGCGACTCCGGCGCAATTGACGCAGATCCGCTCCTGCCCGTGCGCCGCCCGCGCCTTTGCGAAGCCGGCGGCGACCGCCTCGTCGGAGGTCACGTCGACCTGGGCGAAGATTCCGCCGATCGAGGCCGCGACGGCCTCGCCCTTCTCGGAATCGCGGTCGAACACCGCCACCTTGACTCCGCGTGTCGCAAGCGCCCGGGCGGTCGCCTCGCCGAGGCCGGAGGCGCCGCCGGTGACGACGGCCGCGATATTGGGTCCAAGCTTCATATATTCGCTCCTCAATCCGTGGCGCCGCTCCTAGGCAGTCGCCGCGCCGCCATCAATCGCGACCGTGCATTTTGTTCATTGTATGCACAGGACTGCATAATTATACATATGGCATGTCGACCTGCTCTCCCGAACGCCCCTGGGGCATCCATCCCGTGCTCCGCAGCGACGAGGATTGCCCGCGTTGTGGCTGGACCGCTCCCGGGCCAAAGGGCGACGCCGTCGCCGATGCGCTCGAGGCCCGGGCACTGGCCGCGATGCTCGGCTGGGCCGGGGGCGAAGCGGCGGCGCACGCCGCCTGACCGCTCAAATTGTGCGCCCGCCATTGAATGCGGGCCGCTCCGGCGCCATCTGACCCGGGCAACCATGCAACTCACCATCGACAAGCAGGCGGCGGCGGCGATGAGCCGCCTCACCGCCATCCGTCTCGCCCTCCTCACCTCGCGGGCCATGGAGAATTGGCGCGCGGGCGTCGGCGACAACGAATCGGCGATGATCCTTCTCGCCGTCGTCGCCATCACCGGCGAGCGGCTGACCCGGACCGATCTTCCCGAAGACCTGTGCAGCATCGCCACGCCGCTCCCGCCCGGCTATGCCGCCGGCTGCAACATCAGCTCGATCGCCGCCGCCACCGGCCTCAACCGCGAGACCACCCGCCGCCGGGTCGGAGCCCTAATCGAGCGCGACTATCTCGCCCGTTCGGCGAGCGGTGAGATCTGCTTCCCGATCCACCGCCAGCAGGATCCGGCGACCCTCGAATTCCTGGTCCGCCAGCTCGAGGCGGTCACCCGCTTCGCCAACGACGCCCTTCGCGACGGAGTCCTCAAGGCGGCCTAGGGTGTTGGTTGGTTGGATGCGTCCTCCACCGTTCGGGCTGAGCTTGTCGAAGCCCCCTTTTTCTCTTTGAAAAGAGAAGGGAAGCCCTTCGACAGGCTCAGGGCGAACGGACTTTGGTGATTCAATCTGAACCCTCAACGCTCTGGGATCCCCCGGTCCGCCTCAGCCGGGCGGCCTGCGCCTCATAATCCTCGGCGATGGCGAGCAGGGCCGCCCGGTCCTTTTCGCTCTTCAGCCCCTCGGCCAGACGGCGGAAGATCGCCGCCCGGGCCGAATATTCCTCCCCGAGATCGGTCATCGCCTTGCGCTACCGGCTCAAAGCCGCCGCCGGGCGGCGAAGGCGCACAAAATGTGCCCCGCCCGCATTCCGCCCGCCGCCGCGAGCGCGAAAGGAGGCAAGGACGGGCCGGCGCCCCCCCATGCCGCCCGCGGGCCCGCCGCGCGCACCCCGCCGCGGCGGGCCCCTTCGCATGTCTTCGCCTGAGACCCTCGGCCTCAGCCCCCGGTCGCCCAGAGGTAGACGAGGATCATCCCCGGAAAGACGACGAGGAAGGTGGCGAGCGTATAGCTCAGCGCCCGGAGCCCGGAGGGTGAAGCGGTCGCCATGGCTCAGCCCACCGCCGGCCGGGGCTTCCACTCGAGCCCCGGAAGCTTGATCATCGGCAGGTCGCACACGGTGCAGCGGCTGACGAAGCTGCCTTTCTCCCAATGGCTGGCCTTGGTGTCGGCGACATGGCGCCCGAAGAGGGAATGAAGGCTCATCGCGTGCCTCCCCGTTCGAGGCCGCGGACCTGGCGGTGCCTGTTTCCCATGATCGTCACCCTCATTCTGCAAGCGAGAGCGCGAAGGTCTCCCAGTCACGGGGCGCTTGCGGCAACGGCGCGGGTGATGGGACCTATATGGGGAGTGGAGGCCGGATAACGAGGGCGCCGCGCCTGAAGCGCCGCTACCGTGGCAGCCGGAAGCTCGTGCCGCCGCGCAGGCTGTCCGACGTCGGCCGCCCCTCGGAGTCGAGCGCCGCGGTGAAGCGGGCCCGGGCCCGGATCATCCGGCAGGTCTCCGAATCGAGGATCGCCGACCCGCTCGAGACGAGGATCGTGCAGCGCTCCACCCGCCCGTCCGGCCCGATCCCGACCTCCCCTTAAACAGTGACAGTATACATTTATAGCCAGCCGCGGACCGCCCGGTGCCGTGGTAAATGTATACTGTCACTGATTGCCCAAAACGAGAGTGGGACATCTCTGTGCCACCTGCGCTGGCGCTTGCCGCGGGAACGAGACGTTAATTCCCGCCGGGCACTAATCCTGGCTCGTAAGCTTGATGGGAAGAGAGTGATGCCATTTACCGACGACGAAAGGCGCCGCTGGCACGAAGAAAAGCGGGCGCGCGCACCGGAACCGGCGCGTTGGGCCCCGCAGGCCGCGGCCATCTGCGTCAGCTGCCAAAATCCGTTCGGCTACAGCGAAGGCGTAATCACCGAAGAGGCAACACTCTGCGACATCTGCCTCGGTGACTGAGCTGACATTCTCTTCCTGATTAGTGACAGTATATATTTCTGCGGATTCCACCGGCTCAGCTCGGGGCCAAAATGTATATTGTCACTATTTTCCCGGCGGCTGGGCGGGCTCGGGCGCCGGCGCCGCGCCCGCCTGCTCGACCGCCGCGAGCAAGGCGCCGATCGCCGCCGCATCGAGCCGCTTCAGATCCTCGAAGGCCGGCGCCGTCGCCTTCTTGTCGCCCGTGCCTTCTCCGTACAGCTCGCGGGTCCCTCCCTTGGGGAAGGAGATGAAATAGAAAGGCGCCGCCGGATTGCCGGTGGCGGCCCAGAACACCAGGGTCGCCTTGTCCTCGCATCCGAAGACGTGCCAGGCGGTGCCGCCGAAGGTGCGGTTGAGCGGCCCCTTCTCGCATTTCAGCGGCGGCGGCGCCTCGGACGGGGCCGGGGCCGGGACCGGAGCGGGGACGGCAGGCGCGGCAAGCCCGGCGAGGGCGAGGAGCAGCTTCATGGCTTCGGCTCGTCCTCGGGCAGGACGGCGCCGGCAAGGCTGGTCTGGACGAATCCGACGATCGCCGCGAGGTCCAGGGTGAACACCCCGCCCCGCACGGCCCGCCATTCGGCGATGCCGTCCTCGAACGGCGGCAGGTCGAACGTCCCTTTCGCCCGGCGGGTCACGCTGGCGTCGAGCGTCTCCCGGCTCACCGGCAGATGCGGCAGCATTGTTCCGAACCGGTCGCCGATCTTCACCCCGGTCACCGAGACATGGAAGACCGGCCCCAGCTCCGGCACCGCCTCCACCCGCCGGATCGCCACCACCGACCCCTCCTCGCCCGGACGGGTGCGGTAATGCCAGACCTGCCCCTCGGCGTAGGCATGACGGGGCGAAGGGGCGGCGGGGGCTGGCGCGGGCGCGGCGGCCAGGAGGACGGCGGCGAGCAGGAGCGGGATGGCAGGCATGCGAAACAGGCTAGCGCAAGGCCAGCCGTCAGTCACGCCGCCACCGCGCCGCTTCGGGACAGTCACTTGGGACAGTCACTAGTGACTGTCCCCTTCCACTCCGTCCCCTTCCGCACCCAGCAGCACTCCAAGGAATCGTCACAACTCCGTCCGGATGTAATCCTTGCGGCCGATGGCGCAGTCGACGTGCCGGTAGATATAGACGCGGTCATATTCGTCGACCTGGAGCTGGCACTCGACGTCGCTCCGGAACACATTGTCGGTGGCTACTCACGGCCAAGTGCGTGTCTGGCACCTATTAGCTAGCATGCTTGGCCGCGGCATGGAGGGGATGGGCTTTCAGCTGCTTCAGCAATCGGTGACTCCGCTCCACTGGTGGGTCGGCAGTGTCGATCCACTCGACGAAGGCAGATAGCGCCTCAGAGTCTTGCTCGCCTGAGAGCTCGCCCCACCGCAGGCAGATTAGTACTGCATTCAAGATCATATCATAGGTGCGAAGCAAAAACTCCTTACCGCTCGCGTCGAGCTCCCGCGTGAATATCTTTCCGGACTTAATGATCCGGGCGATCGAGCGAACGCATCCATACGGGTTCACTTCGAAAAGCGGGCGGCGGGCGAGGCTTGCCGATATTGCCCATAAACGAGATCGATCTCCGGGTGTAATGTGCTCTTGAGCCAGACTTGCAACTATCGCATCCTCGGCCAAGGCAATGAGTTGTAAGAACCCACCCTGCGACAACGTCTCGTCATGGACGTGCGCCAAGAGTGTGCCGAGCCGGTCGAGACCGTCCTCATGTCCGGTAAAGGCTACGGACCATCGTGCGATAGCTAAAATCACGGATTCGGGCAAATCGTGCCGCTTGCAAAGGTGTCGCGTTACAAATGCCGTGTCCGGCTCTCTATGCCAAAGCACCACCCATGCACAGATCTGTTCTCGGATCGACTCAAAGTCCGCGCCTCGGTTAAGCCACGCCCTGTAGACGTGGCTGGCATCTCGCGTAGTCCCTTGCTGTGCCACCCAGGCGAGCACCGCAGTTTCGACTGCCTCCATTGGTCCGCCGCGATCACACCAAGCTTTGTAGACATGACTCGCATCAGGCGTCGTCGTGTGCACGGCAACCCAGGCGAGCAGCGGGTTCTCCACCGCTTTGATCGATTCATTGCGATCCAGCCAGGCATTGTACACGAACTGCGCTTCGAGCGCCGTCCCGTGCTCGCTAAGCCAAGCGAACAGCAACTCCTCCACCGCGTCCAGAGAACCTTTCGCGTTCAACCATGCTTCGTAAGCGTAGCTGGCCTCAAGCGTATTACCATGCTCCGCCATCCAAGCGAGCAGCGGCGCCTCCACCGCTTCCCAGGGAGCTTGTGCCTTTACCCACGCCCGATAGATACGGATAGCCTCGGTCGAACTCCCGTACTCCGCCAGCCAAGCGAGCAGTGGCCCCTCCACCGCCTCCGGCGGGCCTTTCGCGTCGAGCCACGCCCTATAGACAAACTGGGCTTGGCGTTCGCTTCCATGCTCCGCCACCCAATCGTATAGTGGCTCCGCCACCGCCTCCAAACGACCTTTCGCGTCCAGCCAGGCCCTATAGACGAACTGAGCCTGACGCGCGCTTCCATGCTCCGCCACCCATGCACGCACGGGCACTTCTACCTTATCCAAAGGCGCCTGCGCGTCCAGCCATGCTTCGTAAATATGGCTGGCCTCAAACATATCGCCGTGCTCAGCTATCCAGCCCAGCACAGCGGCCTCCAGGGCATTGAGAGGAAGTTTCGCATTCAGCCACGCTTCGTAGACGAAGCGGGCCTCCAGCATATTTCCGTGCTCCGCCACCCAAGCGAGCAGCAACTCCTCCACCGCCCCTAAAGGAGCATGTGCTTGCAGCCACGCCTGATAGGCGCGGCTAGCCTCGACCGTGCTTCCGTGTTCCGCCAGCCAAGCGAGCATTGGCTCCTCCACCGTCTCCAGGGAGCCATGCGCGTCGAGCCACGCTCCGTAGACGAAGCGGGCCTCTGGCGTATTTCCGTGCTCCGCCACCCAAGCGAGCAGCGGCGCCTCCACCGTGTCCAGGGAACCTTTCGCGTTCAACCATGCCCAGTACAAGAAGCTGGCTCGGCTGACCGTCGCGTTGCTCTCGAGCCACGTCCGAATGTGCGTTTCAAGCTGGGACGTCGGCTCGCCCAAACGAAGCATAGCCACCAACAGAAAGTGGGTGGGCTCGGAACGTGAGAATTCCGCGATATTAGACAGCGCGCGCGCTCGGAATCGCGCTGGGTCCAAGGCGTAAGCTCGTCTGAGGATCATGTTTGAGGGTTGATCTGCGTTGCAGATATGGTCGAGCAGGTCGGTGAGCGTTGCCAGGTTTGGGACAAAACTTCCGCTACCGGTGCGACGCGCTGCTTCATCGGCCAAAATGCTTAAGGGAACGGCAAGCGTGGTGTCCTGGCGGCAGGCGTCTTGAATCTCAGGCCATCGATGCAGGAGGTCAAGTTTCTCCTCGAGTTTAAGTAGAAGACCTGAAAGAAGCAGATGGAGGCTTTCGATGGCCTGCTTGGGGTGGTGCAGAAGCAGCTCATTCGCGACCGCGGCGCCATCAATTTCAGGAAACTTGGGATGCGATGCGAGTCGTGCAAGGGCCGTCAACGCGTAGATGAGGTCCCGCTCGACCGCCGCTTGGATCAACAGGTCGATCGCTCGGTCGGTCGCGGCATGGTCGGCCTCAAACAGCCACCTCGCGGTCAGTGCATCTGCAAAAACGTCGTGGACGGCGCCATAATGGTCGTCCTGTCGTTCGATCCAGCGATCCACCAGCAGCGCATCGATCAGCGAATTGTCGACAGCCAATCTGGGAAGCTGGTCAAGCGGCAGCGGTAGAGCCAGCGCAATTCGGGCCAGCAGCCGCTCGGTGACGGAGCCGCCCCCTATGCGCTGGACGAGGATCGAAATCCGGTGGTTGACCCATTTCTCGAAATCCTGAAGGCCATGAAGCGCACCAAATTGTGCGTTGAACTGCTTCGGATGGTATCTGAACAAAAACAAAGCAAACGCGGCCAAGGCGGGAACGCCATGGCATACATGCTCAAGTTCTTCTTTGTGTGGAAAATCCTCCAAAGCCAAAATTGAGTGCGTAACCCAGCGCACATAATCACCCTCGCCGCTACGCGACGCACTCAAGCTCTTTTGTTCGGGATCGAGCGGCGCAAGATTGTCCATCACTTGGTTGGTCGCGCTAGCGCGGCAAGTCGCGACAAGGCGGATGCGATGTCCATGATGAGCCCGTAGTTGTGCAACGGCCTCCGCCACATCGCTAAGGGCGGGCACCGCTTCCGCATAATCGGCCAGCATCAGAATCGGCGCGGGGTGGTCATAGCTTCCAGCCAGCTCGCTCACCGAATTGAAATTTACGCTGCGGGTTATTCGGTAGACGCCGAACCCGTGCTCTCGCGCCAATGAGCGTGCCAGCTCCAAGGATAGTCGGGTCTTCCCAACCCCGCCGGGACCAGTGATGAGCAAGGCGGTCGGTTCGCCCCTGGCAAGGCCCGACACCAGGGCAGACTCGCCCCGGTCGAGCTGACCCGCTCGCTCGCTTGCATACTGATCGCGCGAGAAATAGCGGAGCGCTCCGCCCGTGAGGAAATCGCGAAAGCTCGCCGCAACGCGGGCTTCGTCCCCGAGAAGCTCTAATCCCCGAGGCAGCCCCCCAAACCATCGATAAGCAAGTACCGGGTGCTCGTTCAACTCCTGGTGGAACCAGTCCCAACTTAGCACGCGCACAGCCCCATCGAGATTCGCCGCCAAGTCGGCGAGTGGTTTCACCCCCTGATTGACAATGTCCTGAAAATCTTTCGCGATCTGCTGCTCGAGCCCTATAATCTCCTGGGGCAACATCGTCGCTGTAACGCAGAAGCGATAGCGCAGGATCGGCCGGCTTGGGTTAATCCAGCCACGATAGGGAGATTTCGGAGCAAGCTTTGGTTGGCAGTGAAGTTTCGGAAGGTACTTCTTCAGCTTATTGGCAATATCTTGCCAGCGGCGCGTGGCCTCTTCAGCATCCCCGGAACCGATATATTTACATTCGGCCACGGTCGCGCCTGGACCGGTGAAACGGTCCAAAAGATCGATCGCCCCGTCACGCCCGCGCGCAAGGCGCTTGCTGAAGCCGGCCTCTTCCTTAGCAATACGAAACGTCTCAAAAACAAACTGCTCGAAGTCGGTGCCGTCGTCGTCGATGACACGCGCTCTGCTCTGAAACTTGCGTGTTTTCGATCCCATCTCCTAATCGTGAGCGAGCCGATTGCGCAGGTCAACTGTTTGAAAGCTTGCACGAATGGACAACAGTGACTGGGCACGGCCATGCCCGGGCACCCCGGACTGTCAATCGATGTCCTGCAACCAGTGGCTAGCGACTCGATCGGAAATGGCCAAAAAGAAAGGCCGCCCCTCCCGGGACGGCCCTTCCTGTCTCTAAACCGGCTGAAAGTACCACTTTCAGACGAAGGCTTCAGCCCAGAAGCTCCTGCTCCAGCTTCTTCGCCATTTCCTCGATATTCTCAGGCGGCCACCCAGGAATATCCATCCCAAGCCTGAGACCCATGCTCGAAAGCACTTCCTTGATCTCGTTCAGCGACTTGCGCCCGAAATTCGGGGTCCGGAGCATCTCCGCCTCGGTCTTCTGCACCAGGTCGCCGATGTAGATGATGTTGTCGTTCTTGAGGCAGTTGGCGCTGCGCACCGACAGCTCCAGCTCGTCCACCTTCTTGAGGAGGTAACGGTTGAGCTGGTTGGCGTCGGCTTCGGTCTCGGCCTGGGTCGGCATTCCGTGGCCGTGGCTCGGGACGTGCGCGGCGAGGCTGTCGTCGAAGTGGACGAAGAGCTGCAGCTGGTCCTGGAGGATCCGCGCGGCATAGGCCACCGCGTCGTCCGGCGTGATCGTGCCGTCCGTTTCCACGGTCAGGGTGAGCTTGTCGTAATCGAGCTCCTGGCCGACCCGGGTATTCTCGACCTTGTAGCTGACCTGGCGGACCGGCGAGTAGAGCGCGTCGATCGGGATGATCCCGATCGGGGCGTCGGCCGGGCGGTTGGCGGCGGCGGGGACATAGCCCTTGCCGGCTTCCGCGGTCAGCTCCATGTTCAGCGTCGCGCCGTCGTCGAGGTGGCACAGGACGAGGTCGCCGTTCATCACCTCGATGTCGCCGGTGGTGGCGATCTGGCCGGCGGTGACTTCGCCCGGGCCGGTCGCCGAGAGAGCGAGGCGGCGGGGCTGGTCGCCTTCCATGCGCAAAGCGATCTGCTTCACGTTGAGGACGAGGTCGGTCATGTCCTCGCGGACTCCGGCGAGGCTCGAGAATTCGTGGAGCACGCCCTCGATCCGGATCGAGGTGACGGCGGCGCCCTGGAGCGACGACAAGAGCACCCGGCGAAGCGAGTTGCCGAGCGTGAGGCCGAAGCCGCGCTCCAGCGGCTCGGCGACGAAGGTCGCCCGGCGGCGGCTGTCGCCTCCGGCCACCTTCTTCTCGAGAGCGTTGGGTTTCTTCATTTCCTGCCAGTTCTTAGCGTTGACGGCCATGGTATTCCTCTGGCTTGCGGGACGGCCTGTCCGGCTGTCCCTATGATCGGCGGGGACGGTCTGTCCGCCCGTCCCCAAATTCGGCGGGGGACAGTCAGGCAGACTGTCCCCGGATTCGGATCAGACCCGGCGGCGCTTGGACGGACGGACGCCGTTGTGCGGGATCGGGGTGACGTCGCGGATCGAGGTGATCTGGAAGCCGACCGCCTGGAGGGCCCGGAGAGCGCTCTCGCGGCCCGAGCCGGGGCCCTTCACTTCGACCTCGAGGGTGCGAACGCCATGCTCGGCGGCCTTCTTGCCGGCATCCTCGGCGGCGACCTGGGCCGCATAAGGGGTCGATTTGCGCGATCCCTTGAAGCCCATCATGCCCGCGCTCGACCACGCGATGGCGTTGCCCTGGGCGTCGGTGATGGTGATCATCGTGTTGTTGAAGCTGGCGTTGACGTGCGCCACGCCGGCGGTGATGTTCTTGCGTTCGCGCCTGCGGAGGCGCTGCGGTGCCTGTGCCATGTCGTCCGGTCCTTATTTCTTCTTGCCGGCGATCGGCTTGGCCTTGCCCTTGCGGGTGCGGGCGTTGGTGTGGGTGCGCTGGCCGCGGACCGGGAGGCCCTTGCGGTGGCGAAGGCCCCGGTAGGACGCGAGGTCCATCAGGCGCTTGATGTTCATCGCGACTTCGCGGCGAAGATCGCCCTCGACCTGGTAGTCGGCGTCGATCGTCTCGCGGATCTGGAGCACTTCCTGGTCGGAAAGGTCCTGGACCCGGCGCTCGGGGGCGATTCCCAATTTCTCGGCGATCTGCTTCGCCTTGGTCCGCCCGATGCCGTGAATATAGGTGAGCGCGATCTCCACGCGCTTGTTGGTCGGGATGTTAACCCCAGCAATACGAGCCATAAATTTCTTCTCCTGCTCCACAGGGCGGGATGGCTGCCGCCCCATCTCGACGCGTCGATGGGCCCTTAAACAGCGACAGCCGACGAGCGCACGAAAGCGCCGCCGGACGACCGGTTATCGGGATGAGCGCGAGATAGGGTCGCCGCGGCGCGCTGTCAACGGTAAGCGCGGGATCGAAAGCGGGTTTTTTCCCGATGCCGGCGGCCAATCCCGTCATCCCGGCGGAAGCCGGGATCTCGGGGAGGCCCGCCGAGATTTCCGACCTGAGGTCCCGGCTTTCGCCGGGATGACGGGCTCAGCCGAGCAGGCGCTCGTGGACGATCTTCCCGCTTTGGGTCAGGCGGACGCCTTTGACAATCTCGTCCTCGTCCGGGAAGACCGGCCGCCCGGCCTCCTTGTCCCAGAAGGCCGAGAGGAAATTGTAGAGGTTGCGGGCGTAGAGCGCCGAGGCGTCGGCGGCGAGCCGCGAAGGGACGTTGCGGTGGCCCACGATCCGGACTCCGTGGCGCTCCGCCACCTCGCCGGGCGCCGAGCCCTCGACATTGCCCCCCTGCTCGACGGCGAGATCGACGACGACGCTGCCCGGCCGCATCGAGGCGAGCTGCGAGTCCGAGATCAGCCGCGGCGCCGGCCGGCCCGGGATGAGCGCGGTGGTGATGACGATGTCCTGCTTGGCGATATGGCCGGAGACGAGCTCGGCCTGCGCCGCTTTATAGTCCTCGGACATCTCGGTCGCGTAGCCGCCGGCGCCCTCCCCTTCGATCCCCGCCACCTTCTCGACGAAGATCGCCTTGGCGCCGAGGCTCTCGATCTGCTCCCGGGTCGCCGCGCGCACGTCGGTCGCCGAGACGATCGCGCCCAGACGGCGGGCGGTGGCGATCGCCTGAAGTCCGGCGACCCCGACGCCCATGACGAAGACCCTGGCGGCCGGGATCGTGCCCGCGGCGGTCATCATCATCGGGAAGGCGCGGCCATATTCGAACGCCGCGTCGAGCACCGCCTTGTAGCCGGCGAGATTGGCCTGGCTGGAAAGAACGTCCATCGACTGGGCCCGGGTGATGCGCGGCATCAGCTCCATCGCCAGAGCCTCGAGGCCCGCGGCGGCATAAGCGTCGATCCGGTCGCGCTGCCGGAAAGGATCGAGCATCGCCACCACCAGCGCGCCCGGCTTCGCGCCCCGGAGCGAAGCCGAATCGGGCCCCTGAACCCCGAGGATCGCGTCGGCGCCCGCCAGCGTGGCTTCGCTCGGGCCTACCGCGGCACCGCCGGCTTCATAGTCCGAGTCGGCGATGGACGCGGCGAGTCCGGCCCCCGCTTCGACCGCGACCTCGGCCCCGAGCGCGATGAACTTCCTGACCGTCTCGGGAGTCGCCGCGACCCTGCGCTCGGCGTCCGCCGTCTCCTTCAGGATCGCCAGCTTCACCGCTTTGCTATTCGCGGATGAGCAGGATGACGATGAAGCCGAGGACGATGGAGATGATCGCGCCCCATTTCATCAGGAATATGAAACCCTCATAGCCCTTCCTGTGGACGATGGCTTCCTTCTCGATCTCGCCTTCCGCCGCCATATTTCCCGTTTCCCTGTTCGTGGCCGGGCGCCCTTCTAGGGTCCGGACCCAATACTGGCAACGGCCATGACGGGGCGGAGAGGCGGTCAGGGCTAGGAGCGAGCGAGGGAGCGATGCTGATCGCATCGTGACCGACGAGCGACGACGCCATGGCCGCCTCTCCGCCCCGCCGCTGCGCCGAAGGCGCAGTTTACCCTGAGCGGCTGCTGCAAGCAGCCAGCCGAAGGGCGGTCGCCCGGAGAAGGGCACCGGCTACGTCGGAGCGCTTGTGCGGGCAACCAGCCCGCCCTTCGCACGCCTCCTTGCCGGTGCCCTTCTGGCGATCCTGGCCATTGCCAGTACTGGGTCCGGACCCTAGCGCCGGACCGGCGACCGTTGAAGCCCTGATTAAGCCGAACTTTACCTGCGCCCGCTAGACATCGCTTCACGGAGCCCATGGGGAGTGAAGATGCGGCCGGACCCGACGCGATGCCTGCTGCTGATCGACGACGAGCCCGCCCAGCGGCGTCTCGTCACCGCCATCGGCGCCCGCGCCGGCTGGTGGGTGCGGGGCGCGCCCGACGTCGACGCCGCCGCGAAGATCCTCACCGACGTCGACGGACCGCCGGTCGACGCCATCCTCCTCGACCATTGGCTGCCCGGCCCGGACGGCACCGGAGTCATCGAGCAGATCAGGGCGCTTCGCCCCGATCTGCCGCTGCTCGTCATGACCGCCCAGACCTCGGTCGCGGTCGCGGTCGAGGCGATGCGCGCCGGCGCCCACGATTTCCTGGTCAAGCCGATCGCGCCCGACAGCCTGCTCGCGGCTCTGAACGCGGCGACCGACCGGCGCCAGCGCGGCGGCGGCGAGCTTCGCCCGCTCTCCGAGAAGATTTCCAACCGGCCCCTCGCCTTCGAGGAGATCGTCGGCTCGGCGCCGCCCTTTCGCTCGGCCCTCGCCGTCGCCGCCAAGGCCGCCCGGGCCCGGGTCTCGGTCCTGATCGAGGGCGAGAGCGGCTCGGGCAAGGAAGTGATCGCCCAGGCGATCCACACCGCCTCCCCGCGCGGCCGCAAGCCGATGATCACGGTCAATTGCGGGGCCATTCCGGAAAATCTCGTCGAATCGGTGCTGTTCGGCCATGAGAAGGGCGCCTTCACCGGCGCCTTCGACCGCCATGTCGGCCGCTTCGAGGATGCCGACGGCTCGACCCTGTTCCTCGACGAGGTCGGCGAGCTTCCGCTCGAAACCCAGGTCAAATTGCTTCGAGCGCTCGAGACCGGCGAGATCCAGCGCATCGGCGGGCGCGCCATCCACATGGTCGACGTCAGGATCATCGCGGCGACCAACCGGCGTCTCGCCGAGGAAGTCGCCCGCGGCCGATTCCGCGAGGATCTCTATTACCGTCTCAACGTCGTCCATGTGCCGATCCCCCCTCTCAGGGATCGCGCCAGCGACATCCCGCCGCTCGCCCGCCACCTGCTCGCCCGGATCGCCGAGCAGCCGGGCATGCGGCATCTCTCGATCACCGACGACGGCCTGGAAGTGCTGATGCGCTACGGCTGGCCCGGCAACGTCCGCCAGCTCCAGAACGCTCTGTTCCGGGCCGCGGTGCTGTGCGACGGCAATGCGCTGACCGCCGCCGACTTCCCGCAGATCGCCCAGGAATCGACCCTCTCGCGCCGTGCCAGCGACTATCATCGCCCGGCCCTCAACGGCGCCTCCCAGCAGGCGGCTTTGTCCAACGGCCCCGGGATCACCCTCTACGACCCCGACGGCAACCTTCGCCCGCTGGACGCGATCGAGGCCGACGTCATCCGCCTCGCCATCGGCCATTATCGCGGCCGGATGACCGAAGTGGCGCGCCGGCTCGGGATCGGTCGATCGACATTGTACAGGAAGCTCGGCGAGCTCGGCATCGGCGAGGTTGCCTGAACGACGGAAACGAGCCGTCATCCCGGCGAAAGCCGGGACCCCAGGGAGAATGGGCTCCGCGGGTCCCGACGAGGTCCCGGCTTTCGCCGGGATGACGGAGCGGCTAGTCTCCCCTCATGCCCGACTTCACCCAAGCCATCATCCTCATCACCGGCGCTGCCTCCGGGATCGGCGCCGCCACCGCCACCCGGCTCGCCGAGGCCGGTGCGCGCAAGCTGATCCTGATGGATCGGGACGAGGACAAGCTCCGCGACTTCGCCTTCACGCTTCCCTGCGAGCGCCAGATCCGGATCGGCGACGTCGCCGACGAGAGGCTGTGGGAGCGCGAGGACCTGACCGGCCTCACCCATGCGGTGGTCAATGCGGGCATCGGCGCGGGCGGGCCGATCGCCGAGACGAGCTTCGCCGACTGGCGCCAGGTCATGTCGATCAACCTCGACGGCGCCTTCCTCACCCTCCAGGCGGCGATGAAGGCGATGCGCGACACGGGCGGGTCCATTGTCCTCACCGCGTCGGTGGCCGGCGTGAAGGCCGAGCCGGGGATCGCCGCCTACGGCGCGTCCAAGGCGGCGGTGATCCACCTCGCCCGGATCGCGGCCAAGGAGGGCGCGCCGCTGGGTATCCGGGTCAATTCGATCGCCCCGGGGGGAGTCGAGACCCCGATCTGGGAAGGCGTGCCCTTCTTCACCGATCTGGTCGAGCGCAAGGGCAAGGCGGAGGCGTTCAAGGCGATGGCGGCGAACAGCCCGCTCGCCCGCTTCGGCAAGCCGGAGGAGATCGCGGCCCAGATCGCCTTCCTCCTCTCCGAGGAGGCCGCCTTCATGACCGGCGCCTGCCTGGTCAGCGACGGCGGCTATTCGCTTTAGCTTCGTCATCCCGGCGAAAGCCGGGACCTCGGGGAGACCCGCCGAGACTGCTCGTCCTGAGGTCCCGGCTTTCGCCGGGATGACGGGTCCTGCCTAAGCCCGTTTTAACCCGGCGCCTTTATGACGGCGGGCCATGCGCACCCCGCTCCTCCTCCTCCTGCTCGCCGGCTCGGCACCCGCCGCCGCGCAGCGCCTCGACTATCGGCCGGTTTCCGACGACAGGCTCGCCGAGCCGCAGCGGCTCGCTTATCAGGTGGTCGACGCGCCCGACACTCCGGCCGACCCGACCGCTCCGCCGCCCAGGCGCAGGAAATGGCTTCAATGGGGCCTGCTCGACCGGTTCGAATATGCCGCGCAGGACGGGCAGGACGGCTATGCCTGGGATTTCTCGGCGCTGATCGGCGGCGACCGCCACCGGCTCTGGCTTGGGACCAGCGGCGACGGTCCGGCGTGGGGCGGCCCTGACTATGTCGAGCTCAATGCGCTTTACAGTCGCAACCTCGGCGGCGGGCCGGTCGACCTCAATGCCGGACTGCGCTACGACGCCCGCCCCCGGCCGACCCGCGTCTACGGCGTTGTCGGCGCCCAATATGATGACGAGACCTTGTGGCTTGGGGCCTGGGGCTATGCATCGACGAAAGGCGAGACCAGCGTCAGGCTCGCCGGCTATTACAATCAGCCGCTGGCCGGGCCGCTCGTCCTCCAGCCGAGCGCCGAGCTGGATCTATATGGCGAGGACGTGCCCGAGCTCGGCCTCGGCCGCGGGCTTGGCTATGCCGAAGCGGGCCTTCGACTGCGCTACGAGATCAAGGAGGCCTTCGCCCCCTATGTCGGCCTCAGCTGGTCGCGCGACCTCGGCCGAACCGCCCGGATGACCCGCGAGGCGGGGGACGATCCGGAGTCGAAGGGCGTTGTGGTGGGGGTGCGGTCGGCGTTTTAATCGTCATCCCGGCGAAAGCCGGGATCTCGGGGAGACCGCCGAGCCTTCTTGTCCCGAGGTCCCGGCTTTCGCCGGGATGACGGTCAGGCCAGCAGGTCCTGCACCTCCGGGTGCTTGTCCATATATCGCTTCACGAAGGGGCAGGTCGGGACCACCTTCAGCCCGAGCGCGCGGGCGTCGTCGAGCGCCGCCTTGATGAGCTTCGAGCCGATCCCCCGCCCCTCCAGGGCATCCGGCACCTCGGTATGGGTGAAGGTGATCCGCCCGTCCCGAAGCCGGTAAGCGGCGAGCGCGAGCCGGCCTTCCACCTCCAGCTCATATTGGTGCTCCGCTTCGTTGTTCCTGACTTCGGACATCGGTCGTTCCTTCTCTCCCCCGTCATTGCGAGGAGCGCAGCGACGAAGCTACGCTCGCAATGACGGTCCTGCTATGCCTTCATCGGCGCGATGACCTGGTCGGCGAAGCGGTCCATCTCCTCCGCCTGGGGGCTCATCTGCAGAAGCAGCAGGTCGAGCCCGGCGGCTTCATAGGCCTCGATCCGCTCGCGCAATTGCTCGGGCGTTCCGACCAGATTGGGCCTCAGGCCACGGTTCGAGACCGAATATTCCTGGAGCTTCAATTCACGCTCGAGCCGGGTGCCCGACAGCCACTGGTCGAAATTGTCGAAGCCCTTGGGCGGCTTCGGCGGCAAAGCGGTGATCCGCTCCAGCTCCCTCGTCGCCTCGGCCTCGCTGTCGCGGACGATCGCATAAGCGGCCATGCCGTAGCGCATCCCCGGCTTGCCGGCCCGCTCGCGCCGGGCCGCCATGTCCGCGATCTTCGGCCGGACCGCCTCGACCGGATCGCCATGCATCACATAGGCGTCGCACTGGCCTGCGATCATCGTCTTGGCCGCCTCGCTCTCGCCGCCGGCATAGAGGGTCGGCCTCGGCTTCCTCACCGGCTTGGGCTCGCAGATCGCCTCCCTCAGGCGGTAGCGCTCGCCCTCGTAGCTGAAGCGCTTTTGAGTCCACAGCCCGTCGACCACGTCCAGCCATTCCCGGGTCCGCTGGTAGCGGTCGTCATGCTGGTCGAACTGGAGGCCGTATTGGGTCGCCTCGTCCGCCCACCAGGAGGAGACGACGTTGAGCGAGAGGCGGCCGCCGCTGATATTGTCGATGTTCGCGGCCTGCTTGGCGAAGAGGGCCGGCTGGTGGAAATTGGGCCGGACCGCCACCATCAGCTCGATCCGCTCCGTCACCGCCGCCAGCGCTGCCGCCGTCGACCAGGCGTCGAGCGCGGGCGCCTCGACGCCCTTGATGTCGTTGAGGTTCAACTCCGCGATCAGGCTCAGGTCCCAGCCCGTCTCCTCGCTTCTCAGGGTGAGCCGGCGGACATAGTCCCAGCTCGCCTCCATCCCCTCGTCCTCGACGTTGCGAAGCCAGCCGCCGAAGACCGGCATCCAGTAACCGAACCGCATCACCTGCACTCCCGGATGGCAGCTTCGAGGAAATCGACGAGCCGCTCGTGCGGGTCCCAGCCGAGCACGTCCAGCGGCTTCGCGACGAAGTTCGACAGCGCATTGATGTCGTAGAAGCGGGCCATCCCGTCGCGGTCGTCGATCAGATATTCTACCCCGCCGACGTCGAGCCGGGCCGCTCGGGCGATCCGTTCCGACGCCTCGACCAACTCGGGTGGAGGAGCCACGGCGGTCATCCGAACCGCCGCCCGCCCGGGCGAAGCGAGGCAGGCGTCGGCCGGGCACAGGTCGAAGCTGTCGCCGCCGGTCTCCACCCCGATCGCGTAGAGGAACTTGCCGCCCAGAGTCTCGGCTCGGACGATCGTCCCGCCGCGGGCGGGCACATGATCCTGGACGAGAAGGACGCCGTCGACGCTTTCCGGAACGGTCCCGTCGAGGATCGAGGCCGCCAGCTCGTCCTCATTCCGGTAGCGGACGATGCCGGCGCCGGAGCCGCCGATATTCGCCTTGACCAGCAGCGGCCAGCCCATCGTCCGGGCGGCGGCGAGCAGATCCTCGCGGCGATGGACCACCCGGGTCTCCGGCACCGCGTAGCCGAGCCGCGCGATCAGCGAGAGCTGCCGCGCCTTGGAGCTGTCGACCGCGATCACGTCGGCCCCGTTCAGCACCCGAGCGCCATTCGCCGCCCAATGGGCGAGCAGGCTCTCGGCGTAGAAGATTCCGTGCTCGGCCTCGCGAAGGAAGCTCGACATCGCCACCCGGCTGAGGACGACGGGGGCCGGGATTTGGCTCGAGGCCGGATCGAAGCTGTGATCGGAAAGCCGGATCGCCTCGTAGCTCAGGCCGCGCCGCTCCAGCGCCGAGAACAGGGGCTCGAACCAGGTCGGATGCTCGTAGAGGATGGCGAGGTCGGGTTGCATCGGCAGCCACTTGGGGGCCGGAGGGGTGGAATGAAACCCCTTTGCCCGTCATCCCGGCGAAAGCCGGGACCTCAGGACAAGAAGTCTCAGCGGTCTCCATGAGGTCCCGGCTTTCGCCGGATGACGGCTCGTTCGTGCTACCGCCTCGCCCCTCCCCGATTACAGCCCAAACGGGTAGGTCTCGTCCTCGCCGTCCCGAGGCTCCTCGCCGAGCGGAGACACCGCCCCGGTCTCGTCGAACCACACCCAGGCGTCGAACTGGTTGGGCAGGACCGCTTCGGAATAATGGCTCCAGCGCTCGGTCTCCGGCCGGTAGATGACTCCGATGAAGCGCTCCAGCCGAGGCTCGAGCAAAGCCTCGACGGCCGCCTCATTCTTCCCTTCGCGAAGGTCGAGCAGGAAGCGGGGGACGCCGCTGTCGTGGCAGAGCCGCTCGTAGCTCCCGGGCAGCGAGGGGCGCACCGCCTTGACCTCCATCGGCTCGTCCCAGTCGGTCGCCGCCGCGACCGTGCCGGCGTGGGTCCCGAAGCCGATCAGCCGCGCCTCAACCCCGAACCTTTCCTTGACCAGCTGGCCGATGTTGAGCTCCTCGCGCACCTGGCCCATCTCGGTGTGGGCGGCATTGCCGATATGGCTGTTATGGGCCCAGACCACCGCCTTGGAATCGGGACCCTTCGCTTCGAGCAGCTGGCACAAGGTCTCGAACATATGGGTGTCGCGCAGATTCCAGCTCTCGGCCGAGCCGTAATACATCACCCTGTAATATTGCTCGGCATTCTTGATCAGCCGGGCATTGGCGGCGGCGTCGAGCCATTCGTCGCATTCGGGGCCCAGGCAGTCCATTCGCCGCTTCATCAAGTCCTTGAGCATCTGGACCGCCCCGACCTCGCAGAAGGCGAAGCCCTGGGTCACCGCCATCCGGCCGTAGGCGGCGGGGTCGCGGCTCCAGGGCTGGAGGCAGCCGTAGCGCTCGCGCGCCAGCTTCGCCGCTTCCGGATCGGCCTGGTCGAGGAAATCGATCACGGCCCGGATCGAAGCGCCGAGATTGTAGAGGTCGAGGCCGTAAAAACCGGTCATCTCCTCATGGGCACGGTTCCGATTATGGTCGCGGAGCCAGCCGACGAAGGCATCGACGTCGGTGTTGCGCCACATCCAGGTGGGGAAGCGCTCGAAGGCTGCGTCCTCCCCCTCCCGGCGCGGCCGGTGGCGGACGTAGCGGTCGATGCTGGCGGCGTCGGGCCAGTCGGCCTCGACCGCGACGATGTTGAAACCGTGCCGCTCGACCAGCCGCCGGGTGATCGCGGCCCGGGCCCGGTAATATTCGGACGTGCCGTGGCTCGCCTCTCCGAGCAGGACGACCCGTGCCTCCGCGAAGCGGTCGAAGGCGTCGGCGAAAGCGGGGTCGTCCGGCTCCGGCAGCTTTTCCGCCGCGGCGGCGATCAGCCGGGGGGCCGGCATCTTTTCCTCTCCTTCGGGATCGGCCCAGCCATGAGCGCCGATCAGGGGCACGAAGCGCACCGGCCCGAGATCTTCCTCATGGAAATCCTCCTCGCTCCGGCGGGTGACCTTGATCAGGGTCTGGACGGCGTTCGGCTCGCCCACCGGCATCACCAATATGCCCCCGACCGAAAGCTGGCGGCGAAGCGCATCGGGCACGTGGCTGCCGCTCGCGGCGCACAAGATGGCCTCGAACGGGGCTTCGGCGGGCAGGCCGCCGGTGCCGTCCCCTTCCAGGATCCGGACATTGTCGTAGCCGAGCCGCTCCATGCGCCCCCGCGCCAGCTCGGCCAGCTCGCCGTGGCGCTCGACGGCGATCACCCGGTCGGCGAGCCGGCTCGTCACCGCCGCGGCGTAGCCGGAACCGGCACCGATCTCGAGCACCTTGTCGCCCGGCGCGACCTCGGCCGCCGCGATCATCAGGGCGACGATATAGGGCTGGGAGATGGTCTGCCCGGCCTCGATCGGAAGCGGACCGTCCTCATAGGCGAATTCGCGCATTTCTTCCGGAACGAAGCATTCGCGCGGCACCGTCCGCAAAGCGTCGAGGAGCCGAGCCCCTTCGATTCCGCGGCCGGCAATCTGCCGCCGGACCATCATCTCGCGCTCGGCGGCGAAATCCGCCATCCTGCCTCCTGCGGCTTAGAACCTCCCGGAAGGAGCCGCGTTCCGGAGGGGATATGCACGAGCGCATCATCGGCCTTTACGAGGAGAATGCCGCCGCCTGGGATCGCCAGCGCGGCCGCGACCTGCACGAGCGCGCGTGGCTTGAGCGTTTCGCCGCCTTGCTGCCCGAAGGGGGCCGGGTGCTCGACATAGGCTGCGGCATGGGCGAGCCGATCGCGGCCTGGCTGATCGGCCGCGGCTTTCGAGTTACCGGGATCGACTCCTCGCCCTCGCTCGTCGCCATGGCGCGGGAGCGTTTCCCGAACCACGCCTGGAAGGCCGCCGACATGCGCGAGCTCGCCCTGGGCGAGCGCTTCGACGGGCTGATCGCCTGGCACAGCGTCTTTCATCTGAGGCAGGAGGATCAGCGACCGATGTTCGCCCGCTTCGCCGCTCATGCCGGTCCGGGCGCCGCCTTGATGTTCACCAGCGGCGAGGAAGAGGGCGAGCGGATCGGCGAGTGGCGGGGCGAACCCCTCTATCATGCCAGCCTCGATCCCGCCGAATATCGGCGCCTGCTCGCCGACAACGGCTTCGCCGTCGTCGAGCACAAGCTGCGCGATCCGGACTGCGGCGAGTCCAATGTGTGGCTTGCCCAGCGCTCTTAATTCCTCCCCGAGATTTCTCGGGGGGGGACCGCGCGAAGCGCGGTGGAGGGGTTCTACGGAGTCCGAAAAGAACCCCTCCACCATGCTCCGCATGGTCCCCCTCCCCGGCAAATGCCGGGGAGGATCGAGTTCAAGGCACCGGGCTGCGCAGCGGCGGCCGCGCCCCGCCCTCGCGCTGGCGGATGACCCGGATATAGGAATCGACCAGGGCCTGGTTGACCTCGTCCCAGCCATAGCGGCGGCTGGCCTCGCAGCCGGCCCGGCCCGCCGCCCGGCGGAGGTCCGGATCGCGGCAATAAGCCTCGAGCGCGGCGGCGAAGCCGTCGATCGCTCCGGCTCGGACGAGTCGGCCGGTGACTCCGTCCTCGACCAGGCTCTGGCTGCCGGTGGCGATCGCCGCCACCACCGGCAGCCCGGCCGCCATCGCCTCGAGAGTCACGTTGCCGAAGGTCTCGGTCACCGAAGGGTTGAACAACATGTCCATCGACGCGACGGCGCGGCCGAGATCGGCGCCCTGCTGGAAGCCCGCGAAAAGCGCGTCGGGAAGCCGACGCTCGAACCATTCCTTCGCCGGCCCCTCGCCGACGACGAGCACCTTGTGCGGAACCCGGCGGCGCTCGAGGCAGTCCATCGTCTCGGCGAAGACGTCGAGCCCTTTCTCCATCACCAGCCGGCCGACGAAGCCGATCACCGGCTCGTCGTCGCCGATTCCCAGCCCGCGCCGCCAGTCGAGCGCGCGCTGGCCCGGATGGAAGATGTCGCGGTCGATCCCTCGGGTCCAGATTCCGACATTGTAGCTCATCCTCTGCTCGCGAAGCAGCTGAGCCATCGAATCCGACGGCGCGAAGATGGCGTCGCAGCGCCGGTAGAAGCGGCGCAATATCGCTTCCATGACCGGCTCCAGGAAAGCGAGCCCGTAATAGCGGAAATAGGTCTCGAAGCGGGTATGGACCGAGGCGACGGCGGGAATCTCCATCCGACGCGCGAGGGTCACGGCGCGGTGGCCGAGCACGTCGGGGCTGGCGACGTGGAAGATGTTCGGCTTGAACGCTTTCAGGTCGCGCCTCACCCGCCCGGGGAGCCTGATCGGGAATTTGTATTCCTTGCGCCGGGGGATCGACAGGCTGGGAATGTGCACGACCTCCCCGTTGGGCGGAAAGGCCGGCTCCGCCACCGTCGGCGAATAGATCCGGACCGCCGCCCCCTGCCGGAGCAGATATTCGACCAGCCGGTTCAGCGCCTGGTTCGCCCCGTCGCGTATGTAATTGTAGTTGCCGCTGAACAAAGCGATGCGAAGGCCGGTGGCATCCATGTCGGGGTCCGTAGCGCGTGCGAAGTGCGAGGCCAACCTGCGTCCCCCTCCCCGTCATTCCCGCGAAAGCGGGAATCCAGTCCGGCGGCAGAACTGGATTCCCGCTTTCGCGGGAATGACGATATAGTTGAGGCCCGCCGAAGCTGCATTCGAGCTTCAGCGCTGCAAATGGGGGTACAGTGATGAACCTCGTCCGCCTTCTTCCGCTCGCCGCTTTGGCGCTCGCCGGGCCCGTTTTCGCCCAGCATGAGGCTCATGCCCCGCCGCCGCGCGCCTCCGTCGCCGACTGGGCCAAAGGCGCCCAGCTGTTCGGCGGGCTCGGCACCTTCCACCGCAAGATCACCACCGCGTCGCCCGAAGCGCAAAGCTATTTCGACCAGGGCATGCGCTTCGTCTGGGCGTTCAACCATGACGAGGCGACTCGCTCCTTTGCCAAAGCGGCCGAGATCGATCCCAAATGCGCCTCCTGCTATTGGGGCGTCGCCCTCACCCTCGGGCCCAATTACAACATGCCGCTGATGGCCGAGCCGCGCGCCCGTGCCGGCTGGGAGGCACTCGGCAAGGCGCAGGCGAATGCCGCCGCGGCCACGCCGGTCGAACAGGCGCTGATCGCGGCCCTGGCCAGGCGTTTCGACGGTCCCAAGCCGCTCGACCCGTCGAACAGCGCACCCCTCCTCGCCGGCTACGTCACCGCGATGGAGGACGTGGCCCGCCGCTTCCCCGGCGACATGGACGTCCAGACCCTGCTCGCCGAAGGGCTGATGAACACCAATCCGTGGAAATTGTGGAGCGCCGACGGCAAGCCCGGACCGGGCACGCCGGCCATCCTCACGGCCTTGCAGAAGGTGCTGGCGAAGGACCCGAAGCATCCCGGCGCCAACCATTATTGGATCCACGCGGTCGAGGCCTCGCTCGACCCGGCGCGGGCGGTTCCGTCCGCCGACGCTCTTGTCGGCATGATGCCGGCGGCCGGCCATCTCGAGCACATGCCGGCGCACATCTATCAGCGGGTCGGGCGCTACGAGGAATCGGCCGAGGCCAACAGGAAAGGCGCGGCCGCCGACGTCGCCTATCTGAGGCTGACGTCCGCACCCGATTACTACCCCATGTACCTCATCCACAATTACCAGTTCCTCGCTTATTCGGCGGCGATGGAAGGGCGGCGGGCGGAGACCGTGAAGGCCCTCCGCGACGCTCGGGCGGCGGTGCCGGACGCGATGCTGCTCGCCATGCCCGGGCTCGATTGGTCGATCGGCTATCTCTACGACGGCATGGCCCGTTTCGGCCTTTGGGACGACATCCTGGCCGAGCCGGCGCCGAACCCGAAGCTCGCCGGTCTCACCATCGCCTGGCTCCAGGCGCGGGCGACGGCGCTGGCCGCGAAGGGCCGGATAACGGAGGCCAGGGCGCTGCTGCCGGAGCTCGATCGGGCGATCGCCGCGGTGCCCGCCGACGCGACTCAGGGCCAGAACGCCGCCAGGCCGCTCTACGAGATCGGCGCGCTCAAGGCGAAGGCGCGGATCGCGCTCGCGGAGGGGCAGCTGGGCGCGGCCCGTATCGCTCTGCGCGAGGCCGTGACGAAGGAGGACAAGCTTGCCTACAACGAGCCGTCGGACGAATTCTTTCCGGTACGGCACCTGCTGGGTGCGGTCCTGCTCCAGGCGAAGCGGCCGGCGGAGGCGGAGGCGGTCTACCGGGAGGATCTGCGGCGCAATCCGAACAACGGCTGGGCCCTCGACGGCCTGGCGCGGGCGCTGGAAGCGCAGGGGAAGAAAGCGGAAGCGGTGAAGGCGCAATTCACGCAGGCGTGGCGGCACTCGGATACCGAGCTGACCGCCTCCGCTTTCTAACTCCCCTCCCTTCAGGGAGGGGAGTTCTCCCGGTCCCGCTCCCTCAGCGCCCGCCTGAACCTGTAGCCGGCGACCGCGACCGCCGGCAGGATCATCAGCGCGACGAGGAGCAGGGTGAAGGCGAGTCTCGCGTCCACCTACTCGCCCTTCGCCAGCCGCGCCCGGTAGGCGTCGAGGCTGAGCGGTCGCCCGAGGAAGTCGGAGACCAGGGTCGCGGCGGGCTTGGACGAGCCCGGCGCGAGCACCCTTTCGCGATAGCGGCGCGCCGTCTCCGGGTTGCGAAGCCCCTCCTGCTCGAACCGCGTGAACAGGTCGCTCGAGATAGTCTTCGACCACATGTAGGTATAGTAGATGGCCGAATAGCCGGTGAGGTGGCCGAACGAAGCCTGCGGATGAACGCTCGCAGGCAGCGGGACGGGTGAATAGCGGTCGTAGGCGGTTCGGTAGATTCCGGTCAGGTCCGATTCCCCCGGCGGCGACTGGTGGTAGGCGAGCGAGGCCGCGGAGAGGCCGAGCTGGCGCGCGTCGCCGAACGCCTCGGTAAAGCCGCGTGCCCGGTTCATCCGCTCGACCAAAGGCCGCGGGATCGGCTCGCCCTTGGCGTTGACCGCGAAGCTCTTCAGGGTCTCGTAATCCCAGACCCAGTTTTCGAGCATCTGCGACGGCGCCTCGACGAAGTCCCACTCCAGCCCGAACGGGCCCTGCTGAGCCCATTGCTGCCGCCCGGCGAAGATCAGGTGAAGCAAATGGCCGAATTCATGAAGGAACGTCTCGACGTCGCGATGCTCCATCAGCCCGGTCTTGTGGTCGCCCGCCGGGAAGTTGCAAACGAGGATCCCCACCGGCACCGTCCGGTCGGTCAGGCCGGTGCGGATCGGAATGACGTTGGCGTGGGTGTATTTGCCGTCGCGCGGATGGTTGTCCATGTAGAAGCGGCCGATCACCTTGCCGCCGTCGAGCATCTCATAGGCCTCGACTCCGGGCGCCCAGAGCGGTGTCTCCCATTTGCGGATCTGGACCTTGAACAGGTCCTGGGTGAGCCGGAGGATTCCGTCGCGGACGTTATCGTAGGCGAAATATTGGCGGACCTCCTGGGGATCGACCGCATATTGTTCCTTTCGGATCAACTGCGAGAGATAGGAGGTGCTCCACGCCGGCACCGACGTCGCCTTGGGGTCGCTCGCCTTCAGCCGAGCCAGCATCTTGGCCAGGTCGCGGCGCGCCGGGGCGTTCACCACCGCCGCGATGTCGTCGAGGAACTTGCCCGCATTGGAGGGCGATCCGATCATCTTGTCCTCGGTGATCAGCGTGGCGTAATTCGGCCGCCCGAGGAGCCGGGCCAGCTCGGCACGGTCGGCGAAGATCTTGCGCAGCAATTCGTCATTGGCCGGATAGGCGCGGGTGAGGTTCGCCTCGAAAAGGCGGCGCCGAAGCCCCTCGTCGGCTGCATAGGACATGACCGGCCCGAGGTCGGGATAGTCGGTGCTGATGCGCACCTTCCCGTCGGGGCCGGGTTTGTGGGCGGCGATATAGTCGGCGGGAAGGCCCGCCAGTTCCGCCGGGGTCGCGGCGACTTCCTTGCGGCCGTCCGCGATGTTGCGCTCGAAGGCGATGCTGTTCTGGCTGATCCGGTCCTGCAGCGCCTTGATCTTCGCCCGTGTGGCTTCGTCCGCGCCGACCCCTGCCCTGTCATATTGAGAGATGGCGCGCTCGATCACGAAGCGGGTCTCGGCCGGCGCTCCCTTGACGTGGATAGCCTTGAGCCGGGCGTAAATCGGCCGCGACAGGGAGATTTCGGTGGCAAGCGCCTCGATCTTCTGGGTGCAGGCGCGCCCGGCATCGCGGGTGGCGGCATCGAGGTTGGTCTGGGTCACGACCCCGGCGTCGCCGGACGCCGCGCCGAGCACGTAGTTGAGATTGTCGAACTTCCTGAAGGTGACGTCGATCCAGCCAGGGCCTTTCTCGTTCTCGAGGTCGGCTCGAATCGCCGCGGCCCGGGCGAGATAGGCGTCGCAGGCGGCGGCGAATTCGGCCGGGCTTTTCGGGTTGAGATGGGTGGCGGCGAGGAAGGCGTCGAGCGAGCGCGTCTGCGGGTCCGGGGCGGCGCCGGTCAGGGTGACGAGCGCGACGCTCGCGAGAAGAGTGAGACCGATCCGATTGTGCATTGGAGCCCTCCGATAAGCTGAGGAAGAGCTAGCCCCCGGTTTCGGAAGGGGCAATCGTCATTGCGAGGAGCGAAGCGACGAAGCAATCCAGCTCGGCGTCGGAGCCACTGGATTGCTTCGCTGCGCTCGCAATGACGGTGGAAGCAAAACGCCCGCCGGATCGCTCCGGCGGGCGCCTTGTCATTCTCGTCATCCCGGCGAAGGCCGGGATCCCGGTGGGTGAAAGGCACTGGCGCCCTTCACCCGCCGGGGCCCCAGCCTTCGCTGGGGCGACGAGGATCAGCTCTGCAGATACTCGCCGGCATCCGCGTCGGTGCCATGGCCTTCGGCCTGCACCGCCGCGAGCGGATCGTCGCCGATCGCCGCTTCGGGGCCCTGGGCCAGCTCGGCCGCATGCTCTTCCGCCGCCGAATTGGCCGCGATCAGCGACTCCTGCAGCTTGCGGTGCTGGGCGCGAAGCGCCGCGTCGCGGCTGGTGGCGGCGATCCGCATCCGGTTCATGCCGGCGCCGGTACCCGCCGGGATGAGGCGGCCGACGATGACATTCTCCTTGAGGCCGTCCAACGTGTCGATCTTGCCCTGCACCGAAGCCTCGGTAAGCACCCGGGTCGTCTCCTGGAAGGAGGCGGCCGAGATGAAGCTGCGGGTCTGAAGCGACGCCTTGGTGATCCCGAGAAGCACCGGCTTGCCTTCGGCCAGGCGCTTCTTGCCCTGCTTCAGCTTGGCGTTGATCTCGTTCATCTCCTGAAGGTCGATCTGCTCGCCGGCGAGAAGGGTCGAATCCCCGCTCTCCGTGATCTCGACCTTCTGGAGCATCTGGCGGACGATCACCTCGATGTGCTTGTCGTTGATCTTCACGCCCTGGAGCCGGTAGACTTCCTGGATCTCCGAGACGAGATATTCCGCCAGGGCCACGACGCCGAGCACCTCGAGGATGTCGTGCGGATCGGGGCTTCCGCCGATCAGATTGTCGCCGCGCTTGACGAAATCGCCCTCCTGCACGTCGATGACCTTGGACTTGGGCACCAGATACTCGACCGGCTCGCCGCCATCCTCGGGGATGATCGCGATCTTGCGCTTGGCCTTATAGTCCTTGCCGAAAGCGACCCGGCCGGAGACCTTGGCGATGATCGCATTCTCCTTGGGCTTGCGCGCCTCGAACAGCTCCGCCACCCGCGGCAGACCGCCGGTGATGTCGCGCGTCTTGGCCGCCTCGCGGGACACACGGGCGAGAACCTCGCCGCCCTCGACCCGCTGGCCTTCCTCGACCGACAGCATCGCGCCCGGCGCAAGCATGTAGCGGGCCGCCTCGCCGCTCTCCTCGTCGAGGAGGGTGATGCGCGGACGCAGATCCTCCTTCGAGCGAGCGGAGCCGCGATATTCGGTGACCACGCGCTGGGCGATTCCGGTCGCTTCGTCGGTCTGCTCGGTGAGCGTCTTGCCCTCGACCAGATCCTGGAACTTCACGATTCCGCCCTTCTCGGTGATGACCGGCATCATGAACGGATCCCACTCGGCGATCCGCTCGCCCTTCGACACGATATGGCCGTTGTCGGCCATCAGATGCGCGCCGTAGGGGATACGGTGGGTCGCCCGCTCGCGGCCGTCCATGTCGACGATCGCAAGCTCGCCCGAACGTGACATCGCGACCCGGCGGCCACGGGGATCCATGATCGTCGGAAGGTCGCGAAGCTCGATCGTTCCGTCCACCGAGGCTTCGAGGCTCGAAGTCTCGTTGAGCTGGGCGGCGCCGCCGATGTGGAAGGTCCGCATGGTCAGCTGCGTGCCCGGCTCGCCGATCGACTGGGCCGCGATGACCCCGACCGCCTCGCCGATATTGACGGGCGTGCCGCGGGCGAGATCGCGCCCGTAGCATTTGCCGCAGACGCCATGCTCGCTCTCGCAGACCAGTGGCGAGCGGATCCGGACCGCCTGGACCCCGATCTCGTCGATCCGGAGCGCCTGGCTCTCCTCGATGAGGGCGCCTTCCTTGGCGAGCACGTCGCCGGACTTGCCGTCGACGATGTCCTCCGCCGGGGTACGGCCGAGGATCCGGTCGCCCAGCGACGCGATGACCGCGCCGCCCTGGACGATCGCCCGCATCTCGAGCGCATTCTCGGTTCCGCAATCCTCCTCGACGATGACGCAATCCTGCGACACGTCGACGAGTCGGCGGGTGAGGTAGCCCGAGTTCGCCGTCTTCAACGCCGTGTCCGCGAGGCCCTTGCGGGCGCCGTGGGTGGAGTTGAAATATTCGAGGACGGTGAGACCCTCCTTGAAGTTCGAGATGATCGGGGTCTCGATGATCTCGCCCGACGGCTTGGCCATGAGGCCGCGCATTCCGGCGAGCTGCTTCATCTGCGCCTGCGAGCCGCGGGCGCCCGAATGGGCCATCATGTAGATGGAGTTGATCGGCGCCATGCGCCCGTCCTCGCCCTTCGGCTGCGCCTTGAGCTTGTCCATCATGGCGTTGGCGACCTTGTCGCCGCAGCTCGACCAGGCGTCGATGACCTTGTTGTACTTTTCTTGCTGGGTAATCAGCCCGTCCTGATATTGCTGCTCGTAATCCTTGACGGTGTTACGGGCGTCCTCGACCAGGCCGATCTTCTCCTCGGGGATGATCATGTCGTCCTTGCCGAACGAGATTCCGGCCTTGAAGGCGTGGCGGAAGCCGAGCCCCATGATCGCATCGGCGAACAGCACCGTCTCCTTCTGGCCGGTGTGGCGATAGACGACGTCGATGACGTCCCCGATCTCCTTCTTGGTGAGAAGGCGGTTGACCGTCTCGAACGGCACCTTGTGGCTCTTCGGAAGAGTCTCGCCGAGCAGCATCCGGCCCGGAGTCGTCTCGAAGCGCTTCATATACTGCTTGCCCTGCTCGTCCGTCTGCGGGACGCGGCTGACGATCTTGGTGTGCAGGGTGACGGCGCCGGCGTTGAGGGCCTGATGGACCTCCGACATGTCGGAGATCATCATGTTCTCGCCCGGCTCGCCTTCGCGCTCCAGCGACAGGTAATAGAGGCCGAGAACCATGTCCTGCGAAGGCACGATGATCGGCTTGCCGTTGGCGGGCGAGAGGATGTTGTTGGTCGACATCATCAGGACGCGCGCTTCCAGCTGGGCCTCGAGGCTCAGCGGGACGTGGACGGCCATCTGGTCGCCGTCGAAGTCGGCGTTGAACGCCGCGCAGACCAGCGGGTGGAGCTGGATCGCCTTGCCCTCGATCAGAACCGGCTCGAACGCCTGGATGCCCAGGCGATGGAGCGTCGGGGCGCGGTTCAGAAGCACCGGATGCTCGCGGATCACCTCGTCGAGGATGTCCCAGACTTCCTTGCGCTCCTTCTCGACCCACTTCTTCGCCTGCTTCAGGGTCATCGACAGACCCTTGGCGTCGAGACGCGAGTAGATGAACGGCTTGAACAGCTCGAGCGCCATCTTCTTGGGAAGGCCGCACTGGTGGAGCTTGAGCTCCGGACCGGTGACGATGACCGAACGGCCCGAATAATCGACCCGCTTGCCGAGCAAATTCTGGCGGAAGCGGCCCTGCTTGCCCTTCAGCATGTCGGAGAGCGACTTGAGCGGACGCTTGTTGGCGCCGGTGATCGTGCGGCCGCGGCGGCCGTTGTCGAACAGAGCGTCGACCGCCTCCTGGAGCATGCGCTTCTCGTTGCGGACGATGATGTCAGGCGCGCGAAGCTCCATCAGCCGCTTCAGTCGGTTGTTGCGGTTGATGACCCGGCGATAGAGGTCGTTGAGGTCCGAGGTCGCGAAGCGGCCGCCGTCGAGCGGCACCAGCGGGCGAAGCTCGGGCGGGATCACCGGGACGACGTCGAGGATCATCCACTCCGGCCGGTTGCCCGACTCGAGGAAGGACTCGACGACCTTCAGCCGCTTGATGATCTTCTTGGGCTTGAGCTCCGACTTGGTCTCGGCCAGGTCCTTGAGCAGGACCTCGCGTTCGCCCTCGAGGTCGAGGTCGATCAGCATCTGCTTGACCGCCTCGGCGCCAATGCCGGCGGAGAAGGCGTCCTCGCCATATTCGTCCTGAGCCGACAGGAGCTCGTCCTCGGTCAGCAGCTGATACTTCTCGAGCGGGGTCAGGCCCGGCTCGACGACGACGTAGGACTCGAAATAGAGGATCCGCTCGAGCTGCTTGAGCTGCATGTCGAGCAGAAGGCCGATGCGCGAGGGCAGCGACTTTAGGAACCAGATATGGGCGACCGGAGCGGCCAGCTCGATATGGCCCATGCGCTCGCGGCGGACCTTCGAGACGGTGACCTCGACTCCGCACTTCTCGCAGACGATGCCCTTGTACTTCATGCGCTTGTACTTGCCGCAAAGGCACTCGTAATCCTTGATCGGACCGAAGATGCGCGCGCAGAACAGGCCGTCGCGCTCGGGCTTGAACGTGCGGTAGTTGATCGTCTCGGGCTTCTTGATCTCGCCGAACGACCAGGAACGGATACGCTCGGGGGAAGCGATCCCGATCTTGATCTGGTCGAACGTCTCCGGCTTGGCGACCGGATTGGCGAAAGTGGTCAGTTCGTTCATGTGCACGATCCTCTGAATTCTTTACCCTCTCCCGCTTGCGGGAGAGGAGGGGCCCATCGCGCCAGCGATGGGAGGTGAGGGTCTGTTCTCAGGAAGAAGAAGACCCTCACCCAACCCTCTCCCGCGAAAAGCGGGAGAGGGCTCTGTTCTTACTCCGCGGCCTCCGCGTAGCCGTCCGCATCGGTGTCGACGACGCTGTTCAGCTCGACGTTGAGGCCGAGCGAGCGCATCTCCTTGACCAGCACGTTGAAGCTCTCCGGGATCCCGGCCTCGAACGTGTCGTCGCCCTTGACGATCGCCTCATAGACCTTGGTCCGGCCGATGACGTCGTCCGACTTCACCGTCAGCATCTCCTGAAGCGTGTAGGCGGCGCCGTAGGCCTGGAGCGCCCAGACCTCCATCTCGCCGAACCTCTGCCCGCCGAACTGCGCCTTGCCGCCCAGCGGCTGCTGGGTGACGAGGCTGTACGGCCCGATCGAACGCGCGTGGATCTTGTCGTCCACGAGGTGGTGGAGCTTGAGCATGTAGATATAGCCCACCGTCACCTTGCGGTCGAACGTGTCGCCGGTGCGCCCGTCGAACAAGGTCACCTGGCCCGACTGGTCGAGCCCGGCTTTCTCGAGCATCGCCGACACGTCCGCCTCGCGGGCGCCGTCGAACACCGGAGTGCCCATCGGAACTCCGCCGACCAGGTTCGACGCCAGCTCGTGCAGGTCGTCCTCGCTCAGGGCATCGATCTGGGCGTCGTAATTCTCGCCGTAGATGTCCTTGAGCTTCTCCCGGACGCCCTTGGCGTCCTTGCCCTCGAAGGCGGCGCCGCGGTCGCGAATGCCTTCCAGCATCTCCGAGATCTGCTTGCCGAGGCCGCGAGCGGCCCAGCCGAGATGGGTCTCGAAAATCTGTCCGACGTTCATTCGCGACGGCACGCCCAATGGGTTGAGGACGATGTCGACCGGGGTCCCGTCCTCGAGGAACGGCATGTCCTCGTTGGGCAGGATGCGGCTGATGACGCCCTTGTTGCCGTGGCGGCCGGCCATCTTGTCGCCGGGCTGGAGCTTGCGCTTCACCGCGACGAACACCTTGACCATCTTCAGGACGCCCGGCGGCAGCTCGTCGCCGCGCTCGAGCTTCTCGATGCGGTCCTCGAGCCGGCGGCGGATCACGCCTTCGGCATCGTCATACTGGGCCTTGACCGCCTCGAGATCGGCCTGGACCTTGTCGTCCTTCACCGCGAACTTCCACCATTCGAAGCGCTCGACATCTTCCAGACCGGCCAGGTCGATGACGCTGCCCTTCTTGAAGCCCTTCGGCGCCGCCGTGGCGGTCTGGCCGACCAGCATCTCGCGAAGCCGCGAGAAGGTGGCGCGCTTCAGGATCGAGCGCTCGTCGTCGGCGTCCTTCCTGAGGCGGTCCTTCTCCTCGGCCTGGATGGCGCGGGTACGATCGTCGATGTCGATCCCGTGGCGGTTGAACACCCGGACCTCGACCACCGTGCCGGAAACGCCCGGCGGAAGCCTCAGCGAGGTGTCGCGAACGTCCGACGCCTTCTCGCCGAAGATGGCGCGGAGCAGTTTCTCCTCCGGAGTCATCGGGCTTTCGCCCTTGGGCGTGATCTTGCCGCACAGGATGTCGCCCGGCTCGACCTCGGCGCCGATGTAGACGATGCCCGCCTCGTCGAGGTTGCGAAGCGCTTCCTCGCCGACGTTCGGGATGTCGCGGGTGATGTCCTCCGGCCCGAGCTTGGTGTCGCGGGCCATCACCTCGAACTCCTCGATGTGGATCGAGGTGAAGACGTCGTCCTTCACGATCCGCTCGGAGATCAGGATGCTGTCCTCGAAATTGTAGCCGTTCCAGGGCATGAACGCGACCAGCACGTTCCGGCCCAGGGCCAGCTCGCCCATGTCGGTCGAGGG
>DASQLT010000056.1:0-45220 GCA_035629855.1 Allosphingosinicella sp. | reverse complement strand
GCGTTTCCATCCGCTCCAGGAAAAGCCGCAACTAAGGCTGGCTGGTCGCTTGGCCTTAGGGCTCGATATAGACGGTTAGCCTAATGAACGAAGCGCGCCACAACGTCGCGATAGCTTCGGCTGACCTTCACCTGCGCGCCTGAATCGAGCACCAGGAAGCATTCGCCGTTGGTGTGCGGCTTGACCTGCCGCACGAGGTCGAGATTGACGATCGTGGAGCGGTGGACGCGCTGGAAGCGCCTAGGGTCGAGCCGCTTCTCGAGATCCTTCATCGTCTCGCGCAGGATCAAAGTATTCTCGCCGGTCTGGATGCACATATAGTCGCCGGCCGCGTCGATCCGCTCGATGGTGTCGACGTCGACCCGGAAGATCTGCCCCTGGTCCTTAATGTTGATCATCCGCTCGAAGCGGTTGGCGGCCGGAGCGTCGCCGGCGGTCTCCTCGGCCAGCGATTCCGCGGCCTCAGGCGCATGCTCGACCAGCACCTCCTTCAGGCGCTCCGCTTCTTCGGCGCCGCGCTTCTCGACCAGCCGCTGACGGACCCGGTCGAGGGTCGCGGAGAGACGGTCCTCGTCGACCGGCTTCATCAGATAATCGACCGCCTGGGACTCGAACGCCCGCAGCGCATGGTCGCCGTAAGCGGTGACGAACACGAACAACGGCGGCTCGACCTCCATCAGCCCCTGGATCACCGAGAAGCCGTCGAACCCCGGCATCTGGATGTCGAGGAACACGAGGTCCGGCTTGTTGGTCTTGATCGCCCGGATCGCCTCGCGGCCGTTGGCGGCGGTGGCGACCACCTCGACGTCCTCGTGCGCCTGCAGCCGGAGCTGAAGACCCTGGGTGGCGAGCGGCTCGTCGTCGACCAAAACGGTCCGGATGGTCATCAATCCTTGTCTCCGCTCTCGAATGGAATCTCGATGATAACGCTGAACCCCCCGCGTTCGTTCTTTCTCGTCGTAAATGCGTGCGCCGCGCCATAGGCCTGCGCCAGACGGTCTCTAATGTTCGCCAGTCCGACTCCGGTCGACGGAGTGGCGGTCAGGCCGGCGTTGTCGCCG
Organism: Allosphingosinicella sp.; assembly: GCA_035629855.1. GTDB lineage: Bacteria > Pseudomonadota > Alphaproteobacteria > Sphingomonadales > Sphingomonadaceae > Allosphingosinicella. The sequence goes on along the minus strand of DASQLT010000056.1, from coordinate 44,159 downwards.
TCACCATTGTCGGCGACCTCGATCCGCACCGACTCCCCCTGCCGGTGCGCGGTGATCCAGATATCGGCGCCGCTTTCGCTCGCCGTCACCGCATATTTGATCGCATTTTCAATGAGCGGCTGGAGCAACAGCGACGGCAGCCGGGCGCCGATCGTCTCGGATTCGATCTTGAAGTGCGGGCGCAGCCGGTCCTCGAAGCGCATCTTCTCGATCTCGAGGTAGAGCTTCAGGGTCTCCACCTCCTGCGCCACCGTCACGGCGCCCGTCAGGTCGTTGACCAAGGTGTAGCGAAGGAAGGATGACAGCCGCGACAGCATCGCGTTGGCCCGGTCGGTCTGCTTCAGGAGCACCAGGGTCGAGATCGAGTTCAAGGTGTTGAACAGGAAATGCGGATTGAGCTGGTAGCGAAGCATGGCGAGCTGGGCCGAGCTCGCCTGATGCTCCAGCCTCAGCAGCCGGTCGCTCTGCTCCTCGAGCAGGAGATAGTAATTGATGCTGTAATAGAGGGCCGACCAGGCGACGAGCAGGGTCAAAGTCAGGACGATCGACCCGAAGAATTGAAGCCCCTCGGGCGTGATCCCCGGCCTGACGAAGGTGGCGTGGCTCCAGGTCTCGATCGCCGAGAAGGCGGCCGAGGCGGTGACGATGAGGATGATCGAGGTCACCCAGGTGATGATCGGCCGCATCTTGATCAGCCGCCGGTAGGCCGAGGCCATCAGGAGGGTGATCGAATAGCCGGTCGCGGTCAGCAAGGTGATGTGGATGACCAGGCTGAAGCCGAAATTGTTGGCGATGCCCGAGAGGGTTCGAAGGAAGAAATAGCCGGCCCAGCCCGCCGACTGAAGGATCCAGAAGGCGCGATTCTTGTCCTCGAAGAACGGCTGCTGCTGGAGCCGGAAAGGCTTCCAGCCGCCTGCCGCGGCTTCGCGGGGACCCGCTGCGTTCGCCTGGACTGCGTTAGTTGACACTGTTCGAGGGTTTAGCGGGCAAAATCAGGATCGACCAGTCGCCCTCGTCGGCGACCCATTTCGCCACCGCCGAGCGCACCTCCTCGGGCGTCAGCGACTTGTAGTCGGCGAGGTAGGTCCGCGCATGTTCGATTCGATAGGGTTCGCGCGACCAATCCTCCATTGCCCCCAACCAATAAGCGTTGGTCTTCAGCCGGCGCTCGATCCCCGTCACCACCGGATTGATCGCGCGCTGCCATTCGTCGGCCGACGCCGGCTTGGCGGCGAGGTCGGCGACGATCTCGCGGGCCAGCCGGAAGAAGAGGTCGGCGCGCTCCGGCCTGATCTCCGAGCCGGCGAAGAAGAAGCCCCACTCCTTGAACTGGAAGCTCGTCTGAACCGCCGCCGAGGGCGAATAGCTCGCCCCTTCCGAATCGCGAAGCCGCTCCATCAGCCGGGCCTGGGCGATATTGGCGGCGAGGCCCAGCGCCCGCCGCTCGCGCCGCCCTTCCGTCCCGCCGAAAGTGGTCCAGCCGAGCGCGGCATAGGCTTGGTTGCGGTCGCCCTGGTGGGTGTAGCGGATCGGCTCCCTGGAAGCCCTCGGCGGCCTCACCTTGAGCGACTCGGCCGGCGGACTGACCTCGGCACGGCGGGGGAGGGCCGCAACGGTCTTCAGCATCGCCGCCACCGCCGTCTCGATATCGACGTCGCCGACGATCACCGCCTCGATCGGCCCCTGCGCCAGCAAGGGCTTCATGAACGCCTCGAAATCCTCGTGGCGGAGCCGCTCGATCTCGGCCTTCTCGAAAGGCTGCCAGCGCGGGTCGCCGCCTCTGGCGACGGCCCCGAATTCCCGGCTCATGCGCGACGACGCGGAGGAGAAATCGAGGTCGTAGCTCTCCAGCGCCCCGATCTTCGAGCGCTGGAACAGGGCGGCGTCGAAATGGGGCGCGACGATCTTGGCCGTGAGCAGCCGCAGCTGGTCGTCGATCTCCTCGGCCCGGGTCGAGCCGCGAAGGACCAAGGTCTCGTCGTCCATGCCGAAGCTCATCGACATGCGCCGCCCGGTCAGGAGCCGCTCGAGACCGTCCAGGTCGAACGGTCCGACCCCGGTCGAGCCGAGCACGGACGCCATCCAGGCCGGCGACTTGCGGTCGGCCGGAAGCGCGGCGATGCCGCGTCCGAAGCGCAATGCGACGTTGACGCTGCCCTTGTCGTAGCCGGTCTGCTTGAAGACCAGGCTGGAACCGTTGGCGAACCGGACGATGGTCGTGTCGAGATCGGCGATCTTTTCGCGCGAGACCTCGAGTCCCGGCGGGCCGAGCGGCGGCAGATCGTCCAGGCTCACCCGCCGGTCGGCCTGGCGCGGCGCCGGGGCCGCGGCCTCGGCGGCGGCGAGCGCCTGCCGAAGGCCGGTCACCGGCGTCGGGGAAAGCATCGCCAGGCGCGGCCCGGAGCCGGCGAACATGTCCTTCAGCGCCGACTGCACCGAGTCCGGAGTCATCGTCGGGGCCAGCGCCTCGAACAGGGCAAGCTGGATCTGCGCGGTGGAGATGACGCCGTTGCCGTCGAGCGCCGCGACGAGCCGCCCGGCCCGCGCCTGGGAGCGCAGGGTAGGGTCGCCCTGGACGGCGGCCCGGCCGCCGGTCCGGATATTCTCAAGCTCGCGGTCGATCTCGGTCCGGCTGGGCGGCGCCTTCAGAGCGTCGGCGAGGATCGCATAGGCCTCGGTCAGGGCCTCCCGCCAGCGCCCCTCCTTCGCCATTACCGACATCTGGGTATAATCGGCGACGTTGACGCTGTTTTCGGCCTGCACCTGGGCGTTGAGGAAGGCCGCCTCGCCCCGCGCCTTGGCTTCGAGCCGGCGGTTCAGGATTCGGCGGGCGAGGGTACGGGCCAGGTCCCTGCGCTCGCGCGCTTTGGTCGGCGGCACCGCCCGGTAGGGCCGGATCCAGCTCAGGGTGGCGAAATAGGGGGAGCCGGGGTAGTCGATCCCCGCGATCCGCTTCGGCACGTCGGCGACTTTCCCGTAAGCGGGCTCGCCGGGCGCCTTCCCCGACCCCTTCCAGCCGCCGAAGCGCGCCGCGATCAATTCCTCCATCAGCTTCGGATCGGCGTCGCCGACCATCACCAAGGTCGCCCGGTCGGGCCGGTACCAGCGCTCGTAAAAGGCCTTGAGACCGGCCGCGTCGGCGCCCTTCAGGGTCGCCTCGAGTCCGATGGTGTCGCGCCGGGCATATTTGAGGCCGCCGTAGAAGAGCGGCATCATCATCTCCCTCAGCTTCACGCTGACCTCGGTCCGGCGGCCATATTCGGAGAGGACGACTCCGCGCTCGGCCTCGACGATCTTCGGGTCGAAGATCGCGGTGTCGGCCATGTCCGCGATCAGCCGCAGGCTGGTGTCGAGCGAGGCCCGGTCGGCGTGAGGAAGGTCGAGCATGTAGACGGTCTGGGTCGGCTCGGTCGAAGCGTTGGTGTCGCTTCCGAAGCTCGCGCCCAGCCGCTGCCAGGTCTCGCGCACCTCGCCGTCGCCGAAATTCTTCGTTCCGCGGAAGGCCATATGCTCGACGAAATGGGCCCAGCCGCGTTCCTTCTCCGCTTCGTGAAGCGAGCCTGCGTCGATCCTCAGCCGGACCGACACCTGGCCCTCGGGCAAGGCGTTGCGCCGAACCGCGTAGCGAAGGCCGTTGGGAAGGGTGCCGAAGGTCCAGGCCGGATCGGGCTGGATGTCGCTATCCTTGTAGAACCAGTTCGAATCCCCCGCGGCCGACACGGGCGCGGCGACGAGGAGGAGAGCGAGGAGACAATAGCGGAGGAGCATGAAATTCCTTTGCCTCCCTGTCGCGAAGCGACGGGGAGGGGGACCACCGAAGGTGGTGGAGGGGTGACTGGCTAAGGACTTAGAGGTTCTCACGCGAACCTCAAGCCACCGGGCCTTCTACCCCTCCACCACCTTCGGTGGTCCCCCTCCCCATCTGCGATGGGGAGGCAAGCTAGTCCCTTCCCCCAGCTTGACTCTCGCTGAACGAGATGGGAACATAAAAGGAACGTATGAGTCGTGAGTCGCAATGCCTTCAAGTCCTGCCCGAGCCGAACGCCTGGCCGCCCTCCGTGCGGAAGTCAGGGCGCTCGAATCCGCCGGGGCGGGGGAGGCGCGCCTGTGCCTCCCCTTCGGAGTGGAGTCCCTCGACTCCCGCCTCGCCGGCGGCGGCCTTCCGGTCGCTTCACTGAACGAGGCGGCGGGGACGCGGCCCGGTCCGGCCGACGAAGCTGCCGCGATCCTCTTCCTGGCCTCGGTCGCCGCCCGCCGCCCGGGAATCGTCCTGTGGGCGCTTCGAAGGCGCGACCTGTTCGCCCCCGGCCTGGCCGGCGCCGGCCTCCCTCCCGACCGGCTGCTCTACGCCGAATGCGACCGCGACGAGGATGTGCTTGCGGTGATGGAGGAAGGGCTTCGCCACGGCGGCCTCGCCGCGGTGGTCGGCGAAGTGGGCCGGGCGGCGATGCCCGCCACCCGCCGGCTCCAGCTCGCCGCCGAGGAGGGCGGAACGCTCGCCCTCATGCTTCGGCGCTGGCGCGGCAATGGCGAGGATCCGCTCGGGCCCCCGTCCGCCGCCGTCACCCGCTGGCGCCTCGCCTGCGCCCCGTCCTCGCCTCCGTCCTTGTCGGCGCCGGTGCCGGGGATCGGCCGTCCCCGCTGGCGCCTCTCACTCGCCCGCCAGCGCGGCGGAGCGCCTTTCGACCTGATCATGGAGAGCCCCGATGCCGAGGGTCGCCTCGCTCTACCTTCCGAACTTGAGCACCGACCGGGTGAGGACGGGCGAGAGAGAAGGGCGGCGTAGCGAGGGGAGGAGTGGGGGTTCTTTGGCTCTGCCCCTCGACGCATCCAAAGAAGGCCGCGAGCCTTGTTCTTGTCCCCGCGGCGGTCATTGGCGTCCCGGCGCGCGTTGGGCCTGGAAATCCTCCCCGCCGCGTAGCGGTGGGGAGGGGGACCCTGCGAAGCAGGGTGGAGGGGTAATCGCCGAGGCTTCCGCCAGCTACCCCTCCACCACCCTTCGGGTGGTCCCCCTCCCCATCTGTGATGGGGAGGATAAAGCGCCACTCCTCCTCTCCCGCCGGACCGGCAATCGTCTCCTGATCGCCGCCGCCTCGCCCGAAGCAAAGGCCCTCGGCCTCCATCCCGGAATGGCGGTCGCCCAGGCGCGGGCGCTCGTCCCAGGCCTCGACATTCGCGACGACGATCCGGCCGCCGATGCCGATCTGCTCCAGCGCCTCGCCTTGTTCGCCGCCCGCCGCTGGACTCCGCGCGCCGCCGTCTCGCTCCCCGACGGCCTGTTCCTCGATCTCAGCGGAACCGCCCATCTGTTCGGCGGCGAGGACAGGATGTGCCGCCGGATCCTTGCCTTCTGCGCCCGCGCCGGCTTCGCCGCCCGGATCGCCGTCGCCGGAACGCCCGGCGCCGCTCATGCCTTGGCCCGCTTCGGCCCGGGCATGCTCTGCCCCGTCAACGGCGAGCCGGAAGCGCTCGCCCCGCTCCCGCTCGCCGCGCTTCGGGTCGAGGCGCCGGTCCTCGCCGCCGCCCGCCGCTTGGGCCTCGAGACGGTGGGCGATCTCCTCCCCTTGCCGCGCGGCCCCCTCCAGCGCCGTTTCGGCAAGACCCTGCTCGCCCGCCTCGATCAGGCGCTCGGCCGCTCCGGCGAGCCGATCGAGCCGGTGGTTCCGGAGGAGGCGCCTTCAACCCTGCTTCGCTTCGCCGAGCCGATCGCCACCGCCGAGGCGATCGCCGAAGCGCTCCGTCTCCTCATGGCCAGCCTGGTCGAGACCTTGCGGAAAGCGGGGCTGGCGGCGCGGACTCTCGCCTTGCTCTGCGACCGGGTCGACGGCCGGGTCGAGCGGATCGCCATCGGCACCGCCCGGGCGACCCGCGACGGCGCCCATCTGCTTCGACTCCTCGGAATGAAGATCGAGACGATCGAGCCCGGCTTCGGCCTCGACCAGATGCGCCTCGTCGCCGGCCGGGTCGAGCCGCTCGCCCCCGAGCAGCTTTCCGGCGACCGTCCCGAGGCCGACCTCGCAATGCTCGTCGACCGGCTCGCCGGCCGGCTCGGCCCGCGCCGGCTCTACCGGGCGACGGCGGTGGAGAGCGACGTTCCCGAACGAAGCGTCGCCCGCACCGGCCCGCTCGATGTCGCTCTTCCGTGGCCCAAATGGCCGCGCCCCGTCCGCCTGCTCTCGCCGCCCGAGCGGGTCGAGAATGTCGTCGCCTTGCTCCCCGATCTTCCGCCCCGCCGATTCACCTGGCGCGGCCGAGCCTATCGGGTCGCCCGAGCCGACGGCCCCGAGCGGATCCACGGCGAATGGTGGAAGCGCACCGCCGAAGCGGAAGGGGTGCGCGACTATTTCCAGGTCGAGGACGAGGAGGGGGCGCGGTTCTGGCTCTACCGGAGGGGCGACGGGGTCGACGCCCGCACCGGCGACCTCAGCTGGTACCTACACGGGGTGTTCGGATGAGGGGGTTTCTTGCCTCCCCGCGCGAAGCGGGGGGAGGGGGACCATGCGAAGCATGGTGGAGGGGTAGCTTCGGAGGCCTCGCCAATTACCCCTCCACCACCCTACGGGTGGTCCCCCTCCCCATCGCAGATGGGGAGGCATGATGTATATCGAGCTCCAGGCCCTGACCCATTTCTCCTTCCTTCGCGGGGTTTCCAGCGCGGAGGAGATGTTCGCCGCCGCTGCCTTGCTCGGCTATCCCGCGCTCGGAATCGCCGACCGCAACAGCGTGGGCGGGCTCGTCAAGGCGCTGAGGGCCGCCGACGAGACCGGGGTTCGGCTGATCCCGGGCTGCCGGCTCGACCTGATGGACGGGACCGGCCTGCTCGTCTGGCCCGAGAGCCGCTCCGGCTGGTCGCGGCTCACCCGTCTGCTCACCGCCGGCAAGAGCCGGATCGACCGGGCCAAAGGCGAGAAGGGGCGATGCTTCCTCCACTGGGAGGACGTCGCCGCCCGGAGCGAGGGCCTGGTCGCGGCCCTGGTCCCGGACGAAGCGGACGCCGTCACCGCGGCCGCGCTCGCCCAGATGCGCGACATCTTCGGGGATCGGGCCCATCTCGCCCTCACCCATCGCCGCCGGCCGGGGGATGCGGCGCGTCTCCACGCGCTCGACGCGATGGCGAAACGCCACGGCGTGCGCGCCCTCGCCACCGGCGACGCCCTCTACGATTCGCCCGACAAAAGAATGCTCCAGGACGTCGTCACCGCGATCCGCCACAAATGCACGATCGACGATCTCGGCTTCCGCCGCGAGCGTTATGCCGACCGCCATCTGAAGTCGCCGGAGGAGATGGAGCGCCGCTTCGCCGACCTTCCCGACTCGGTCCGGGCCAGCGCCGACATCGCGGCACGCTGCACCTTCTCGCTTCGCGAATTGAGCTACCAATATCCCGACGAGATCGTGATGACCGGCCGCACCCCGCAGGAGGCGCTGGAGCGGCTGACCCGGACCGCTCTGGCCTCCAAATTCCCGGAAGGCCCGCCGAAAAGCCATGTCGACCTGCTCGAAAAGGAGCTGGGGCTGGTCGAGAAGCTCGCCTACGCGCCTTATTTTTTGACGGTCAACTCGGTCGTCCAGTTCGCCCGGAGCCAGGAGATTCTCTGCCAGGGCCGGGGCTCGGCGGCCAATTCGATGATCTGCTTCGTGCTCGGGATCACCTCGATCGATCCGGTCAAGCACACCCTCCTGTTCGAGCGCTTCATCTCCGAGAGCCGGAACGAGCCGCCCGACATCGACGTCGATTTCGAGCATGAGCGGCGCGAGGAAGTGATCCAGTGGATCTACGACCATTACGGCCATGGCCACGCGGCGCTGACCGCGGTGGTCAGCCGCTACCGGACCCGGGGCGCGGTCCGCGAGGTCGGCAAGGCGCTGGGCCTGCCCGAGGATCTGACCGCCATGCTGTCGAGCCAGGTCTGGGGCTGGTCGGAAGCGGGCGTGCCCGAGCGCCATGTCGAGGAGCTCGGCCTCGACCTTAGCGATCCCCGACTGGCTTTGACGCTCGAGCTCACCCGCCAGCTCGTGGGCACTCCGCGCCATCTCAGCCAGCATCCGGGCGGCTTCGTCCTCACCCGCGACCGGCTCGACGATCTCGTTCCGATCGAGCCGGCGGCGATGGTCGACCGGCGGGTGATCGAATGGGAGAAAGACGATCTCGAAGAGCTGAAGATCATGAAGCTGGACGTGCTCGGCCTCGGAATGCTCGGCTGCATGCGCCGCGCCTTCGATCTCCTTCGCGCCCACAAGAGCATCGACATGAACCTGTGGTCCGACGCCCTCCAGGAGGACGACCCCAAGGTCTTCGAGATGATCCAGAAGGCCGACACGATCGGAACCTTCCAGATCGAGAGCCGGGCGCAGATGTCGATGCTTCCGCGGATGAAGCCGAGGGAATTTTACGACATCGTCATCCAGGTCGCGATCGTCCGTCCCGGCCCGATCCAGGGCGACATGGTCCATCCCTATCTTCGCCGCCGCGAGGGTAAGGAGAAGGTCGAATTCCCGTCGCCCGAGCTCGAGGCGGTGCTCGGCAAGACCCTGGGCGTGCCGCTTTTCCAGGAGCAGGCGATGAACGTCGCCATCGTCGGCGCCGGCTTCTCGCCGTCCGACGCCGACCGCCTCCGCCGCCAGATGGCGACGTTCAAGACGACCGGCGGGGTCAGCCGCTTCCACGACCAGATGATCGAAGGCATGGTCGAGCGCGGCTATGAGCGCGACTTCGCCGAGCGCACCTTCAAGCAGATCGAGGGCTTCGGAAGCTACGGCTTCCCCGAAAGCCACGCGGCCAGCTTCGCCAAGATCGCCTATGCGTCGAGCTGGATGAAATGCCACCATCCCGACGTCTTCTGCGCGGCCATTTTGAACGCCCAGCCGATGGGCTTCTACCAGCCCGCCCAATTGGTGAGGGACGCCCAGAACCACGGCGTCGAGGTCCGGCCGGTGTGCATCAACCGGAGCCGGTGGGACGTGACGATGGAGGGAGAGAAGAGGGGAGAGCCGTCATCCCGGCGAAAGCCGGGACCCCAGGCCGGAAAGGCGCCTTATCCTCCCCGAGGTCCCGGCTTTCGCCGGGATGACGATTTGCTCCCCCTCCGACTCGGCCTTCGAATGGTCCGAGGCCTCTCCAATCTCCACGCCGGGCGGATCCTCGCCGCCCGCCTCGAAGCGCCCTTCGACTCGGTGGAGGACGTCTGGCGCCGCTCCGGAGTGCCGGTGGCCGCGCTCGAGAAGCTCGCCGACGCGGACGCCTTCGCCTCGCTCGGCATCGACCGCCGCCAGGCCCTGTGGCGGGTGCGCGGGCTGGGCGAGGCGCCTTTGCCCTTGTTCGCCGCCGCCGACGCCTTGGGCGCCGAGCCCGAAGTGGCGCTGACCCCGCTCACCGGCGGCCGCGAGGTGGTCGAGGATTACCGGACCGTCCAGCTCTCGCTCCGCGCCCATCCATTGGCCTTCCTGCGCGAGGCGCTGGGGCCGAAGGTGACGACCTGCGGCGGCCTCGCCCGATTGAAGGACGGGTCCAGGGTCGAGGTGGCGGGCCTCGTCCTCATCCGCCAGCGGCCCGGCAAGGGCAACGTCACCTTCATCACCCTGGAGGACGAGACCGGGATCGCCAACATCATCCTGTGGCAGCGCAAGTTCGAGGTGCAGAGGCGGATCGTGATGGGCGCCGCGATGATCGCGGTGAAGGGGCAGATGCAGAAGGAAGGCGAGGTGATCCACGTCGTCGCCGACCGTCTCGAGGATATGACGCCGTTATTGCACCGGGTCGGCGCGATGGATTTCCCCCACCGCTACGCCCCCGCCGACGGCGGCAAGGGCGCCTCGCCCGACCCGCGCAAGGCCAAGGCGGCGGGGGTCATCAAGGTGAAGTCGAGGGATTTCCATTGAAATCCTCCCCGCGATTTCGCGGGGAGGGGGACCAGGCGAAGCCTGGTGGAGGGGTAAGTGCCGTGAGTTCAGAGCATCAAGCGCAAGACGGGAGAAGCCTGCGCCATCTACCCCTCCACCCCGCTACGCGGGGTCCCCCTCCCCATCTGACGATGGGGAGGATATCTAGAACTTCTGCTGCCTCTCGTAGAGGCTCTTGTAATGCTGGATGCGGGTCACTCGAAGCCCCGGCATTCCCGAGCGATCGACCGCGCGCTGCCACGAGGCGAACTCCTCGAGGCTGAGCGTGTAGCGCGCGCAGGCCTCGTCGACGCTGAGCAGCCCGCCATTAACCGCGGCGACCACCTCGGCCTTGCGGCGGACGACCCAGCGGGTCGTCGAGGGCGCCGGCAGCGAATCGAGGGTCAGCGGCTCGCCCAACGGGCCGATGACCTGAGTCGGGCGCGGCGCCCGGGTCTCGATCGTGTCATATTCAAGGACGTTCACGGACATTTTATCTCCTGCCTCCCTTCGCTCCGCCATAGGCGGCAGGCGTTGAAGGAAGACTGAAACCCCAAGGTAAACGCGGCGGTCATCAGTTGAAGGATCCCCGCCGGGCGAAGGCCGGGTTGAAGCAGCCCAGCTGAGCCGCCACCGCCTCCCGCCAGGCGGGCCCGGCAAGGAGTATCTCGGCGATCGGATCGGCGATGCTCGCCGCCGGCGCCGCCGACGCCCGCCCCGGTGCCGCCGGCCCCGAGTCGCGCTGAGCGCGCAAAGTGGCGACCAGCATATCGAAATCGAGGCCTGCGGGCGCCCGGCTCGCAAACCTCTGTTCGGCTCGGCGGAAGAAGCTCAAATCCATGCCGCCCTTCTAGCGGCGAGGGTCTAAGACGCGGTTAAGGGGCCATTAGGCTAGAGTTTACCCGGGTTAACCGCGGTCGCCTGATAGGTCGGCGCGAGGCATCTTCGTGCCGTCAGGCTGGGCTTTACCGGCCTTCCTCCCTATGTAGCGCCCGCCATGATCGCCGATTTCCAACTCGACCGGCCCGCCCAAGAGGCCCGGATCGTCGTCGCCATGTCGGGCGGCGTCGACAGCTCGGTCGTCGCCGCTCTGGCCGCGCGGACCGGCGCGGAGGTGATCGGGATCACCCTCCAGCTCTACGACCATGGCGAAGCGATCGGGCGCTCCAAATCCTGCTGCGCCGGCCGCGACATCTACGACGCGCGCACCGTCGCGGAGCGGCTCGGGATCGCCCATTACGTCTTCGACTACGAAACCCGCTTCCGCGACAGCGTCATCGAGCGCTTCGCCGACGAATATGCCCGAGGGCGGACCCCGATCCCCTGCGTGTCGTGCAACCAGTCGGTGAAGTTCACCGACCTGCTCGCCTTGGCCCGCGACCTCGGCGCCGACTGCCTCGCCACCGGCCATTATGTCCGAAGGGTCGCCGGACCCAACGGCGCCGAGCTCCACCGCGCCGCCGACCCGGCCCGCGACCAGAGCTATTTCCTGTTCGCGACCACGCGCGATCAGCTCGACTATCTGCGCTTCCCGCTCGGCGGCCTGCCCAAGCCGGCGGTCCGCGAGATCGCCCGCGAGCTCGGCCTCCTCGTCGCCGACAAGCCCGACAGCCAGGACATCTGCTTCGTCCCGAACGGCGATTATGCCTCGGTCGTGAAGAAGGTGCGGCCCGAGGCGGCCCGGCCCGGCGAGATCGTCGACCTGGAGGGGCGGGTGCTCGGCGAGCACCGCGGGCTCATCCACTTCACCGTCGGCCAGCGCCGCGGCCTCGACATCGGCGGCCAGGCCGAGCCGCTGTACGTCGTCCGCCTCGAGCCGGAGGCGCGGCGGGTCGTGGTCGGTCCCAAGGCGGCGCTCGCCATCCGAGCCGCCCGGCTCTCCGGCCTCAACTGGCTCGGCGAGGAGCAGACGGAAGGACTCGCCGCCAAGGTGCGCTCGACCGCCCGACCGGCGCCGGCCCGCTTCGAGGGCGATTCCATAATCTTCGAAGACCCCGAGTTCGGAGTGGCCCCCGGCCAGGCGGCGGTCCTCTACGAAGGATCGCGGGTGCTCGGCGGCGGCTGGATCGAGGAGACCGTCGCTTTACGGGCGGAGAGCCTCGCCGCCGCGTAAAGCATTGTGCCCGCGGCGACGAGGATGAGAAGCATCCGCCAGCTCGGCCAGGCGGTCTGGGCGGCGGCCCAGATGCAGACGGCCACGGCGGGAAGGATCATGAGCCACACCGCGGAGCCCGGCCTCTTCGTCGCCCCGGCGAAAGCCGGGGCCTCGGGGAGACCCGTGGAGACTTCTCGACCCGAGGTCCCGGCTTCCGCCGGGATGACGGGTTTCGCCAGGGAAGCGATGCTGATCGAATAGACGAACATCCGCGCGAGCGTGCTCACTACCGCCAGCCAGACGAAGCTTCCGCTAAGCGCCAGTCCCGCGATCAGGGCGCCCATGAAGGCGATCGAATTGGCGGGAGTGGCGAAGCGCGCGCTGACTCGGCCGAACCAGCCGGGAAGAAGCCCGTCCCGGCCCATGGCGTAGCTGGTACGCGACGTGCCGGTGAGCCCGCCGCTGATGTTGCCGAGCAGCGAGAAGACCGCCGCGGCGACGAGCAGCATCCCTCCCGCCGGCCCCATCAGCGCCTCGCCGAGCGCGACCATCGGCGCCTCGCCGCCGGCGCCGGGCGCCATCACCGCCACGTAGGCGAGCTGAACCAGGAAATAGAGCAAGGCCGTCCCGACGATGGTCGCGATCAGGGCGCGCGGGATGTTGCGGGTGGGATTGGCCGTTTCGCCCGCCGGGGTGACGCTGTTCTCGAACCCGATGAAGGCGTAGAGGATGAGCAGCGCCGCCGCCTCGAGATCGGTGAGCGGCGGAACCCCCGACGGCGCTTCGATCGTCCCGCCCGCGACCACGAGGCCCATCACCGCGACGAACAGCAAGGGCGCGGCCTTGAGCAGGGTCAAGGCGTCGATCAGCTGCACCGCGCGCCGGACCCCGACGACGTTGATCCATACGAGGAGGCCGCAGACGGCGAGGATGATCGCGGCTCGGGCCGGGCCGTCGCCGAGCGGCGGCCACAGCACGGCGAGATAGGTGACGAGCACCGTCAGATTGGCGGCGAGCGCCGTGGCCCTGGCCACATAATAGATCCAGCCGGCCTGGAAGGCCACGGCGGGGCCGAAGGCGGCGGCATAGACGACCGGCCCGCCGGAAACGGGATGGCGCGCCGCCACGCGCGCGAAGGGCAAGGCGACGACCAGGACGAGCAGCCCGAACAGTGGAAAGAGAAAGGGGCTGAACGCCCCGAAGCGCTCGTACAACGTTCCCGGCAAGGCGAAGATGCCGGCGCCGACCATTCCGTTGAACGAGAGGAAAGCGGAGCCGAGGAAGCCGATGTCGCGGCGGAGCGGTTCGTCCTTTGTCGCGGTCATTACTGGCCTTCCCCCTTGCGCCGCCGGACTGTGGCGGGCGCTCTCTCGCGAGGCAAGCGCGTTCAAAGGTGAAGCCGGGGGGAAGGGGATGCCCCCAGCCGACCGGTCCGTTTCGCTAACATTAATCAGCGCAGTTGCAGTGGCCGCTGCCGTCGCTCCTGTGGTAGCGATCCGACGGGGATTGGGGGGAAATTGCGTAGGCTCGTCACGATCGATCTGCCGCGGCGCCTGTCGCGCCGGCTGCCGAGGCCGGTGACGGAGCTTGCCGTCGGCGTCGGCGCGACGGCCTTCTTCGTCGGCGTTCGACTCGCTCTTTCGCCCTTGCTGGGCGGGGTGGCGCCCTTCGCCTTGGGAATCATCGCCGTGGTCATCGCCGCTCTGCTCGGCGGCTGGCGAAGCGGCTTCGTGTCGATGGTGCTCGGAACCGGCCTTATCTGGTTTCTGGTTCTCCCGCCCCAGGGCAGCTTTGCGCTGGAAAGCGTCGAGACCGTGATGAGCCTGGCGGCCGGGACCTTCACCGAAGGCGTGATCCTCCTCGCCCTCGGCCTCTATCAGCGCGAGGTCCGCGCCGGCCAGCTGGAGCGGACCCGGCGGATCAACTTCCTCGGCCACGCCCTCAAGGAGATGGATCACCGCACCAAGAACAACTTCCAGATCGTCACCAGCCTCCTCGCTCTGCAGGCGACGCGGTCGGGAAGCGAGGAGGTCAGGTCGGCTCTGAACGAGGCGGCGGAGCGGCTCAAGGCGGTCGCTGCCGTCTACGAAGCGCTGGCGCCGAGCAGCCAGGGCCTCGCCTCGGTTCGGCTCCAGGACCAGCTCAAGGAGATTTGCGACCAGATCAGGCGCGGCATCCTGCCCGACGCGATCGCGCTTACGGCCGAGCTCGAGCCGATCCTGGTGCCGCACGAAAGCGCGGTGGCGATCGGAATCATCGTCAACGAGCTCGTCACCAACGCCTGCAAGCACGCCTTCGGCGACGGCGGCGGCTCGATCCGGGTCAAGGCGTGGCGGGACGACGGCGCCGCCTACATCGAGGTGGCGGACGATGGCCGCGGCTTCGTCGCCGGGGCGGCCAAGCCTGGGCTGGGAAGCCGCCTGGTCACCGCGTTCCTTCAGCGGCTGAAGGCGAGAAGCGACGTCCAGTCCTCGCCCGAAGGCACCATCCATTTGATTACGGTGCCGCTGGCCTGATGCAGGCCGGGATCAGCTTGCTCACGATTCAACGCCCGTCCCCGGCGTTCTGATGCCCGTCCGGAGCGCCGGGATCCTGCTCTACCGTCGCGACCCCGACGGCGTCCGGCTGCTGCTCGTCCATCCGGGCGGACCGTTCTGGCGCGGCAGGGACGACGGCGCCTGGATGATTCCCAAGGGACTGATCGACCCGGGCGAGGACCCGCTGGCGGCGGCGCTTCGCGAGTATGAGGAGGAATTGGGGGTGAAGGCCGAGGGCGAGCCGAGGGCATTATGCGAAATCCGGCAGGCGGGCGGGAAATGGGTCGAGGCCTTCGCCCTCGAAGGCGATTTCGACCCGGCGGAGCTAAGGAGCAACGAATTCACGGTCGAGTATCCGCCGAAGAGCGGAAAGTTGCGCGCCTTCCCCGAAGTGGACGAGGCGCGATGGTTCACGCCCGATGAGGCGAGGGCGAAGATATTGAAGAGCCAGGCGCCGATGATCGACGCGCTGGAGGCCTTGCTTGCCTCCCCATCGAAGATGGGGAGGGGGACCGCCCGTAGGGTGGTGGAGGGGTAGCTGGCGAGGCTTCACCAATCGCCCCTCCACCCTGCTTCGCATGGTCCCCCTCCCCACCGGCTTCGCCGGCAGGGAGGCAAGATAGTCAGAAGCGCAACGTCCCCTCGATCACCGTCACGCACCTTCCCCCCAAAATCGCCCTGTCCCCCGACCGCCGGCACTCGACTCGCCCGCCGCGGCGGCTCGCCTGGAAGGCGGTGAAGGAGTCGCGGCCGAGGCGCTCCGCCCAGAAGGGGGTGAGAGCCGCGTGGGCGGAGCCGGTGACCGGATCCTCGTCGACGCCCCAGGCCGGGACGAAGACCCGGCTGACGACGTCGTGCCCGCCGCCGCCGGGAGCGGTGGCGATGGCCATATAGTCGATCTCGGCGAGCCGCTTCATGTCGGGCGCAAGCGCTCGGACCGCCGCTTCGTCGGCGAGCAGGAGGATGGCGACGCCCTCCGACCCTTCGTAGCTCAGGTACAGTTCGGGCGGGGCGGAGTCGCCGGCGCCGTCGCGGGCGATGACGTCGACGATGCTTGCGCCGTCGCGAGCGACGACGTCGCGCATCTGCGCCTCGGTGGCGAGGCTGACCCGGGTCTGCGGCAGATCGAGGCGGTAGCCGGCGCCGTCGCGGGCGACGACGAGGATTCCCGACTGGCGGGTACGGAAGCGCAGCCGATCGCGATCGCCGAGCAGGACGTGGCCGCTGGCCAGCGTCGCATGGCCGCACAAGGCCACTTCGACCGTCGGCGTGAACCAGCGCAGGTCATAATCCGCCTCGCCGTCCGTCGCCGGCACCGTGAAAGCGGTCTCGGACAGATTGTTCTCCTCGGCGATCGCCTGCAGGATGTCGTCGGGCAGCCAGTCCTCCAGGGGCACCACGGCGGCGGGATTGCCGGCGAAGGGACGGTCGGCGAAGGCGTCGACCTGGACCAGTCTCAATTCAGGCATCGTTCTTTCCCTCCGGAGCATGGGTAAGGTCGGTTTCGACGAGCGCGTTGCCGGGCCGGTCGACCTGGCCCTCGGGATCGATGTGGATGAGGATCTCGACCCCGGGGAACTCGGCCTCCAGCTTGTGCTCGACCTCGTCCATCACCCGGTGCGCCTCGGCGACGGTCATGTCGGGATCGACCCAGACGTGGAACTGGACGAAATCGTGGGCGCCGCTGGTCCGGGTGCGAAGGTCGTGAAGGCCCTTCAGCGCCGGGTGGCGGGCGGCGACCTCGACGAAGCGGCGGCGTTTCGACTCGGGCCATTCCCGATCCATCAGCTGGTCGACGGCCCGGCTCGAGGCGCGCCAGGCGCCCCACAGCAGCCAGAGCGCGATGAGGATCCCGAAGACGGGATCGGCGCCGGTGAAGCCGAGATACTGGTCGAGCACGAGCGCGGCGATCACCGCCAGGTTGAGCAGAAGGTCGCTCTGGTAATGGACATGGTCGGTCTCGATCGCGACCGATCGGGTACGGGCGATGACCCGGCGCTGGTAGGCGAGCAGGCCCAAGGTGGCGAGGATGGCGAGGATCGAGACTCCGATTCCATATTCCGCATTGGCGGTCGGCTCGCCGCCGAGCAGCCGGTCGAAGGCGCGCCAGCCGATGCCGAGCGCCGAGAAGGCGATGATCCCGACCTGGGCGAGCGCCGCCAGCGCCTCCGCCTTCCCGTGCCCGAAGCGGTGCTCGCGGTCGGCGGGCGCGGAGGCGACATGAACGCCGTAGAGGGTGATCAGCGAGGCGAGCAGATCGAGCCCCGTATCGGCGAGCGACCCGAGCATCGCGACCGAGCCGGTGGTCCAGGCCGCATAGCCCTTGAGCAGCAGGAGGAAGAGAGCGGTCGTGACGCTGGCGAGCGCCGCTTTGGTCGTCAGCGAGCCATGGGCCTCGTGCGCGGGGTGGGCGGGGCTCACGGGTAGAGCAGCCCCTCGCTCCACCCCTCGCCGGCGCGGGTGAAGAGGCGGCGCTCGTGCAGCCGGTGCGCCCGGTCGCTCCAGAATTCGATCCGCTCCGGCCGGACCCGCCACCCGCCCCAGCGCGGCGGCCGAGGCACGTCGCCGCCCTCGAAGCGGCGGCGGACCTCCTCGAAACGCGCTTCGAACGTCGAGCGGGCGTCGAGCGGGCGCGACTGGTCGGAAGCCCAGGCCCCAAGCTGCGAATCGCGACCGCGGGTGGCGAAATAGATATCCGCCTCGGCTCCGCTCACCGCCTCGACCGGCCCCTCGATTCGCACCTGGCGGCGAAGCGACTTCCAGTGGAAGAGAAGGGCGGCGGCAGGATTGGCGGCGAGCTCCTCGCCCTTTCGGCTGTCGAAATTGGTGTAGAAGACGAAGCCCCGCGCGTCATGGCCCTTCATCAGCACCATTCGAACGGAGGGGCGTCCCTGGGCGTCGGCCGTCGCCAGAGCCATGGCGACGGGGTCGTTGGGCTCCGTGAGCCGGGCCTCGGCGAGCCAGGTCTCGAACAGGGCGTGGGGGTCGTCGGCCATGGCCGCCTCTTGCCGCTTGTCATGCACAGGCACAACTCCCCCGTCTTGCGCCAGCGAAGTGCGTTACCCATCTGATACAGCGCATTCGCAACGCAAGAGTGGACATTTGCACCGGTCTGGAGAACGAAGCGGCAATATGGCGGATCTCTATTCACAGCTGGGCGTAAAGCGCGATTCGGGCGAGGCCGAGATCAAGAAGGCCTATCGCAAGCTCGCCAAGGAGCTTCATCCCGACAAGAACAAGGGCAATGCCAACGCCTCGGAGCGATTCTCCAAGGTCACCCGGGCCTATGACATCCTCACCGACAAGGACAAGCGCGCCCGCTACGACCGCGGCGAGATCGACGAGGAGGGCAATCCGCGTTCGCCCTTCGGCTATGGCGGCGGTGGCCCCACCGGGCGTCCCTCGCCGGGGAGCGCCGGCTTCGGCCGAAACCCGGGCCCCGATTTCGGCGGCGGCGAGGAGATCGATCTGTCCGACCTGTTCGACGGCCTGTTCGGAGGCGCGGCCGGCCAGCGCCGCGCAGCGCCGGGCGGTTTCGGCGGCTTCGGCACGCGCCGCCCGACCCCGCCGCCGCAGAAGGGCGCCGACACCCCCTACCGCCTTCCGATCAGCTTCGAGGACGCCGCCACCCTGAACGAGCAGAGGGTCACGCTCGCCGGCGGCAAGACGGTGTCGATCAAGCTTCCCGCGGGCGTCGAGGAAGGCGCCAGGATCCGACTCGCCGGCCAGGGCCAGGCCGGTCCCGGCGGCAATGGCGACGCGATCGTCGCGATCTCGATCAAGCCGCACCGCTTCTTCACCCGCGAAGGCGACAATATCCGCCTCGACCTGCCGATCTCGCTCGACGAGGCGGTGCTCGGCGCCAAGGTCAAGGTGCCGACCGTCGACGGACCGGTGATGCTGAGCGTCCCGGCCGGGACCAGCTCGGGCAAGGTGCTTCGCCTCAAGGGCAAGGGCTTCACCGCCAAAAGCGGGCAGCGCGGGGACCAGCTGGTGACCTTGATGATCGACGTTCCCGCCGGCGACGAGGAGCTCGCCCGCTTCGTCGAAAGCTGGAGCGGCCGGGGCCAAGGAAACCCGAGGGGCGGGTTGGGCGTCTAGCCCCTTCATGACCGCGCTTCGCGCGGTCCCCCTCCCCGACAAATGTCGGGGAGGATTTTAAAGGCCCGCCAATGCAGGACATTTCCCCCGAATCCCCCGAAGCCAGGCGCAAGCGGCTCGTCAAGACCAGGGCCCGGCTGGGCAACATGCGCAGCAAGATGAAGCCGGGCCAATATCCGTTCGAGGTCGTCAAGCGGGTCGCCATCGGCGTCTATAACGACGGCTTCATCCACGCCGGGAACCTCGCCTACCTCGCCTTGATGTCGCTTTTCCCGTTCGTCATCGTCGCGGCCGCCGTCGCCCGGCTGTTCGGCCAGACGGAGGAAGGCCTGGCCGCCGTCAACGGAATCCTCCAGACGATGCCGCCCGACGTCGCCGACGTGCTCAGGAAGCCGATCGGCGACGTCATCAGCGCCCGCTCGGGCAGCCTGCTCTGGCTCGGCGCCCTGGTCGGCCTGTGGACCACGGGAAGCTTCATCGAGACGATCCGGGACATCATCCGCCGCGCCTATGGAGTGACCCACAGCCGGCCCTTCTGGGAATATCGCCTGGGATCGGTGGGGATGATCATCGGCGCGGTGATCATGGCCATGGTCGCTTTCAGCCTCTCCGTCCTCCTGTCGGGCGTCCAGCAGTTCATCGTCGGACTGATCCCGCGCGGGGAGGAGCTGGTCGGGCTGATCACCTTGTTCCGGGTGGTTCCGGCGCTGATGCTGTTCGGCGCCCTCTATCTCATCTATTATACGCTGACCCCGAAGCGTTACCGGACCAGGGGCTGCCCGAAATGGCCCGGGCCCCTGTTCGTCGCGATCTGGTGGCTGGCGACGACCGCTCTGCTCCCCGTCGTCCTGTCCGGCCTCGGCGGCTACGACCTCACCTACGGAAGCCTCGCGGGGGTCATCATCGGCCTTACCTTCTTCTTCATCGTCGGGCTTGGGGTGGTGATCGGGGCCGAGCTCAACGCGGCTCTGGCGGAGGTGCCCGAAGAAGCCCTAAAGGAGGGCGAGGAGCCGCATCACAGGACAAGCATCGGATGACCGGATTGATGAGCGGAAAGCGGGGCCTGATCATGGGTCTCGCCAACGACAAGTCGCTGGCCTGGGGAATCTCCAAGCGGCTCGCCGAGCATGGCGCCGAGCTTGCTTTCTCCTATCAGGGCGAGGCGCTGCACAAGCGGGTGAGCCCGCTCGCGAGCCAGGTCGGATCGGATTTCCTGATCGAATGCGACGTCGCCGACATGGCCGATCTCGACCGACTGTTCGAGGCGTTGAAGGCGCGCTGGGACACGATCGATTTCGTCGTCCACGCCATCGGCTTCTCCGACAAGAACGAGCTTCGAGGCAAATATGTCGACACCAGCCTCGACAATTTCCTGATGTCGATGAACATCTCGGCCTACAGCTTCACCGCAATCGCCCGCCGAGCCCGCGAGATGATGCCCAATGGCGGCAGTCTTCTTACCTTGTCCTATTACGGCGCCGAGAAGGTCATCCCGCATTACAATGTGATGGGCCTCGCCAAGGCCGCGCTCGAGACCAGCGTCAAATATCTGGCCATGGACCTCGGCCCGGAGAACATCCGGGTCAACGCCATCTCCGCCGGCCCGATCAAGACGCTCGCCGCCAGCGGAATCGGCGACTTCCGCTACATCCTCAAGTGGAACGAATATAATTCGCCGCTGCGCCGCAACGTCACCATCGAGGATGTCGGCGGCGCCGGCCTCTACCTTCTCTCCGATCTCGCCGCGGGCGTCACCGGCGAGATCCACCATGTCGACGCCGGCTACAACGTCGTCGGGATGAAGGCGGAGGACGCCCCGGACATCGCGACGACGTGACCCTGGCGGTCAGGCCGGAGACGGGCGCCGATGCCGAGGCGATCCGGGCGGTCCACCTCGCGGCCTTCCCGACCTCCGCCGAAGCCGATCTCGTCGCTCGCCTGAGCGAAGACCGGGATAACGAAATCTCATTGGTCGCGGAGCAGGCCGGCGAGATTGTCGGCCATGTCGTGCTCAGCCGGATGAGCGTGACCTCCGGCAGCCGGGCCGTCCGGGCGCTCGGGCTCGGGCCGGTCGGGGTACGTCCCGGCACCCAGGGCAGCGGAGTCGGCTCGAAGCTGATCCGCTCGGCGCTCGCTATCGCGGGCACGCTGGGAGAGGAGGTGGTTTTCGTCCTCGGCGAACCGGATTATTATCGTCGCTTCGGTTTTTCGGCCGCGACGGCGGCGCCGTTCGCTTCTCCTTATGCCGGACCCTATTTCATGGCGCTTTGGCTTCGCTCCGACCCCGCACCGCCCATCCACGGCATGGCAGCCTACGCCCCCGCCTTCGGCGCGCTCGGCAGTTCGCAATGAGCTGGAACAGCTTCGGCCGGGTCTTCCGCTTCACCACCTGGGGGGAAAGCCACGGCCCGGCCATCGGCGCGGTCGTCGACGGCTGCCCGCCCGGCCTCGCGCTCGGCGAGGACGATATCCAGCTTTGGCTCGATCGCCGCCGTCCCGGCCTTTCGCCCAACACGTCGCCCCGGCAGGAGCCTGACCGGGTCCGGATCCTGTCGGGCACCTATGAAGGCCGGACCACCGGCACTCCGATCAGCCTCGTCATCGACAATGTCGACGCTCGGTCGAAGGACTATGAGAACATGCCGCCGCGAGCCGGTCATGCCGACGCGGCCTACCAAGCCAAATACGGCCTCCGCGATCCGAGTGGTGGCGGCCGGGCCTCGGCGAGGGAGACGGCCGCTCGGGTTGCCGCCGGCGCGATCGCCCGGCTCGTCGTTCCGGAGCTGGAGATCGCCGCCCGGGTGGCGGCGGTCGGAGGCTGTGCCGACGAGTCGCGATGGCAGGCGATGCTCGACGAGGCCCGCTCGGCGGGCAGCTCGCTCGGCGCCCTGATCGAATGCACCGTCACCGGCGTCCCCGCTGGCTGGGGGGCGCCCGTCTACGCCAAGCTCGACGCCGAGCTCGCCGCGGCGATGATGTCGATCAATGCGGTCAAAGGGGTCGAGATCGGCGCCGGTCTCGAGGCGGCGGGCCTGCGCGGCGAGGACAATGCCGATCCCTTGCTTGCGGGTGGGATCACGGGCGGCATCTCGACGGGCGAGCCGATCGTCGTCCGGGCCGCGTTCAAGCCGACTTCGTCCATCGCCGCGCTTGGAGTGCAGGGGCGTCACGATCCCTGCGTCGGGATCCGCGGCGCCCCGGTCGTCGAGGCCATGGTCGCCCTCGTCCTCGCCGACCACAAGCTCCTCCACCGGGCGCAATGCGGATGAGCGGCCGCCGGGTGCGCATATACGGCCGGGTCCAGGGCGTCTTCTTCCGCGGCTGGACGAAGGACAAGGCGCTCGTTCTGGGCGTCCGTGGCTGGGTGCGCAACCGCCATGACGGCAGCGTCGAGCTGGTCGCTAGCGGCGAGGAGAAGGCGGTCGAAGCGCTCGTCGCGGCCTGCCGGACGGACCCTCCGGCAGCGCAGGTCGAGCGGGTCGAGGTTGAGGTCGTGGATAGGGACGAAGCCATTGCCGGCTTCAAAGTGACGGCGACCGCTTAGGATTGGTCTGAGACTGCGTTTCCCGGCAAAGGCCGGGATCCAGCCGCACCGACCGAGCGGCTGGGCCTCGGCCTTCGCCGGGGAGCGACGGAGCAACCCGTCATTCCGGCGAGGCCGGAATCCATCAACCGAAGTCTATCCGGACGAGTCGGTGTTCATGGGTCCCGGATCAAGTCCGGGATGACGCGCTCGCGAGACGCTTCAGATCATGTCCGCGAGATAGTCGCTGAGGCGGTCCATGCCGTGCGAAGTGAGCGCGATCGAATTCCGGCGGGTGGGGCTGCGCGCGACCAGATGCTTGTCGATCAGCCGATCGATCAGCGCCGGCCCGTCCTCGGGATCGACCCTTGCGACCCGATAGGCTTCGTCGAGCGGAACCTCCCGGCCGTCGTCGCCGGCGATGAACAGCGACAGCAGCAGGTCCCATGCGGGCTCGCCGAACAGGCCGACCGGGAAATATTCGTCGCGCCGCCGGCGCTCCTGATAGAGCCGCTCAGCCACGGTGCGCAACGATTGGCCGGCTTCGTCCGAATAGGGATCGGACAGGACGGCGAGACGCGCGGATGCTTGGCGGACTATCGCCAAAGCAGCCTCTAATCTTGCTGAATGGATTTCGCGCACCACGCCCTCTTCCCCGCGGGCACATTATCGATTTCCGCGGCTCTGCATAGAGTCTTATTTCGCTACTCATCAATTCCTCCTTGCCGGCTGGAGCAGGCCCAGCGCGCGGAAGCTCGACCAGCCCGAACGGGCGACGATCACATGGTCGTGGATGCAGATATCGAGCGCCCGCCCCGCCTCGGCGATCCGACGGGTCGCCTCGACGTCGCCCCGGCTCGGCGTAGGGTCGCCCGACGGGTGGTTGTGGGCGAGGATCAGGGCCGTCGCGCCCACCTCCAGCGCCCGGCGCATGATCTCGCGGGGATAGACGGGGGTCTCGCTCACGGAGCCGTGGGTGTGGGTCTCGTCATGGAGCAGGCGGTTGCTGCTGTTCAGAAACAGGACGCGCAGCCGCTCCGTGGGAAGCAAGGCCATGTCCAGCGAAAGATAGTCGATCAGCTTTTGCGAATCGTCCAGCGTCGGTCTGGCGAAAGCCTCGGTGCGAAGCGAATGCAGCATCGCATCCCGGACGATACCGAGATGCCGAACCGCCGCTGCCCCATCTCCGAGAGCCCGCGCCTGTGCGGCTGGCGCCGCCGCGAGCGTCCCCGCCAGCGACCCGAATTCGGCGACTAGCCGATCGGCCCACTCGGCGGCCGCGGCCCCGAGCGGCCGGAGAAGCTCGACCAGGATTTGTCGACACCGAACCTGGCCAGGCGCCTCTGATGGTTCCATGTGCCAAGGACGATTAGGAGGAGCATCAGATATCCCCAGAGGGAAAGCACTATCGCGTAGGCAGACCGTATCACTCCGGGATCCAAAAGCTTCGCGGCATGCCCCGCTGTCCCGATTGCTTGCAATGCTGTTACGCATAGCGGCCAGTACCTCTCCGCGCGGAGAGCCAGGACGAGAAAGGCGAGCAATGTGAAGACGTCAACCAGTAGGACACCAACCTCAACCGCTCCAAACCGACCAGTCGGGCCCGAGACCGCTGCCACTGAGAGCACAGAGCCGACGGCAAGGATGAAGGTACCGACTTTCTCCGGCGCGCCTCCTCTAAGGAGCACATATAGCGCGCAAGCAACGAAGAGTGCGTAGTAGACCGGAACGGGGAGCATGGTCCGAGCGGACCACGCTGCCCCTGCGGGGTCAAGCCCGCCCAGCCGTTGGCCATCCAGTAAGCTACTTCAGTTGCAGGCGTGCTGTGCACAGGGATCTCCGGCTGGAGCCACGATGACCATTCAGGCAACAGCCTGAAGGTGAGATGCATTTTTCTGGCCAGCGGGTGCTGGCGGCTTCCCCAACTCACCGACCGACATGACCCGTAATCCGATCTGGGTTTTTGCCTCGTCAAGCCTCCTGTGAGACTCGATTATGTCGCACCGGGCACGTGCCAGTGCCGCAAAAGCTGACGCCGCCATCTCGAATGCGTCGTGAGCAACCATCGGCGACAGATTGGCTTCCGAGCGAGCTGTGACGATGGCCGCGTTCAATTCGGCTGCGCGAGCTAAAGCTGCGTCAATTGCATCCTCGGCAGCGAAGAGGCTTTTTGCGACCTTCATGGCGGCATCTCGGCGTGCTTTGAGCATAAATTCTCCCTGTTCGCGGAAGCGCAGTTCCGCGTCTTTCAGCTCGGTTCTGTAGGTGCCGACCCCACGTCGCCGGCTTGAAATCCGAGGCCCAGGGCGCTGAAGGCCGGTGCTTCCCAGGGCACCCTGTCTCCACGCCAGCCTAACAACCACGCAAGGTTACCAGGCCCCGGTGCCGGTCGAGAGCAATTAGCTTGGGAGCCCCTCCCGGCGTTGCGATGGAAGAGCTTGGCTCTCCCATCCGCCGGACACCCGCATTCGCTGCCCGCTCTCGATCGGTGCCTCCGAATGAGCGGCAATCGGGTATCCAGGCAATGTCCAATGGTTGGTATACCAACGGCTGGATGTCTTTGGGTGTCTCTGCCGACGCTGGAGCGGCGTGCGTAACCTCAGAATTGTCACCCCCGGCTTGACCCGGGGTCCACCTTCGTGCCGGCTGTCGCAGAACGAAGGTGGACCCCGGGTCAAGCCCGGCATGACGAGGCAGTGCGAATTTAGCGTCCGATGCTCTGGAAAACGCCGATCAGGCGTCTTTACAAACTCGAGTCAGGTCAGCCCTGCGTCAGCCTGCCGAGCGCCTCGATCGCCGAGACCAGGGCTCCGAACGCCAGGGCCACGCCAATCGCGATCACGGCGATCCAGCCGAGCCTCGTGGCCCAATTGAGGTCGCCCGGCTTCGACGAACCGATCGGGAATTGGAAGGTCGGGCTTCCGACCGGGGTGGCGACTCGGAAGAAGGCCTGCTCCTCCCGCATCGATCCGCCGGCCGAATCGTGGGGCTGCCAGCCGCTCACGATCGGCGGGACGAAATTATACGGAGCGTGGGGCGAATCGGAGTCGAGCGACGGATAAGCCATGATGGGCGAATCGTCGCGGCCCTCGTATTCGGCGAAGATTTTCGCCGCGGTTCGACGGTCGCCGACGCCGAGCGTCTTCATCGCCGCCTTGATATGCTGGTCGACCGAGCCGGGCTCGATCCCCATCAAGGGAGCGATCTCTTTCGACGTGAGGTGCGCGTAAACATGCCTGAGGCAGGCACGCTGTTGCTCCGTCAGCTTGGCGAGGCGTTTCGAGTCCATGCGGAATGGGATTATCGCTTAGGATGGCCTTCTGCACAATGGGGCAAGGCAAAGGCCCGCAATTCAGGGACAGTTAACGATTTTAGCGGCCGCGGGTTTCATTCCGCCTCAGGCGGCGAAACCCGTCACGAACTCGGCGGTGGCGGCCCGGAATCGGGTCAGGCGGTCGTCGACGTTGGCGAATCCGCTCTCCACGGCGTCGATCTCGCTGGCGACGCTTTCGGTATTGTGGCGAATCGCCGCGATGGTGGCGGACATCGAGTCGGCGGCCAGCGCCGTCTCGTCGACGGCGGCGGTGATCATGGTCACGGTCTGCGCCTGGACCTCCATCGCCTCGCGGATCCGCTCGGCCGAAACCTGGACATCCTCCACGGTCTTCTGGATTGAGCCGTTGGCCTCGACGGTCTGGC
Organism: Allosphingosinicella sp.; assembly: GCA_035629855.1. Lineage (GTDB taxonomy): Bacteria > Pseudomonadota > Alphaproteobacteria > Sphingomonadales > Sphingomonadaceae > Allosphingosinicella. Next base: position 18,325 of record DASQLT010000056.1, on the reverse strand, counting down.
GGGTCGATTGCTGGATGGCCGAAATCTTTCCCGTGATCTCGTCGGTGGCGCGGGCCGTTTGCGCCGCCAGCGACTTCACTTCCTGAGCGACCACCGCGAAACCGCGGCCGGCGTCCCCGGCCCGGGCCGCCTCGATCGTGGCGTTGAGGGCGAGCAGGTTGGTCTGGCCGGCGATGTCGCGGATGAGTCCGAGGATCGATTCGATCGCCTCGACATGGCCGGAAAGCGCCCGGCTCGCCTGCATCGCCTGGCTCGCTTCCTCGCCGGCGCGCACGGCGACCCCGGCGGCGACCTCCACTTCCTGCCTCGCGTCCTCGATCGCCCGGATGAGCCCGGCGGCGGTTTCGGCGGCGTCGCGCATCGCCAGCGCCGATTGCTCGGCGGCCTCGGCAACTTCCGCGGTCTTGCCGAGCATCCCTCGGGCCGAGACGGCGGTCCGGCCGGTCTTGTCGCGAAGCCTCGCCGATTCGCCCGTCGTCGCTTCGACGAGCCCGGCGACGTCGCGCTCGAACTTCTCGCTGCTTCGACCGCGCGCGGCGGCGGCCTCATTGGCCTCGAGCAAGGCGAGCTGGGCGAAGATGATGTCGCTTTCATAGGCGGCCAGGCGCTGCAGGGCCTCGAGCGCCCGGCAGAAGCCGGTCTCATCCTCGAATCGGGTCCCGAAGCGCGCGCAGAGAGAGGCGACGAGCCTCGCCCGCCGGTCCATCTCCCGCGGGACGGACGTGCCGTTGGCGTAGATATCGAAGGCGAGGCGGGCCACTTCGTGGATCCAGGCCGGATCGACCGGACGGGTGAAGCTGTCGCGGGTTCGCCGGACGGCGGCCTCGCCGCCGCTGGCCAGGACCGCGGCCTCGATCAGGTCGCCCGCCTGGCTCCAAAGCCAGCCGAGCTCCCGCTCGAATCCGCCGTCCGGATTATATTCGCGCAGCCGATGCGCGACCTGTTCGTCGGTCAGCTTCTGCAAAATCTGTCCGTTCCGGTGGAAGGCGTCGGCCATAAGCGGCTCCGATGCGGCTCTGCGTTGGACAGCGGATTAGCAGGACATGGTAAAAGAAGTTTGTCGCTACGAAGCCGTACGATCAATCAGGCCGCGAATCGCTTGACGAACTCGGCGGCGGCCGCCTTGAATCGCGCCATCTCCTCGTCGACCTGGCCGAAATTGCTCGTCACTCCGTCGATCTCGCGGGCGACATTCTCCGTATCCTCGCGGATCGCGGCAATGGTGGCGGACATCGAGTCGGCGGCGAGCGCGGTCTCGTCGACCGCCGCGGTAATCATCGTCACCGTCTGGGCCTGGACCTCCATCGCCTCGCGGATGCGCTCGGCCGAAACCTGGACGTCCTCGACCGTCTTCTGGATCGAGCCGTTGGCCTCGACGGTCTGGCGGGTGGCCTGCTGGATGGCCGTGATCTTGCCGGTGATGTCGTCGGTCGCCCGCGCCGTCTGAGCGGCCAGCGACTTCACTTCCTGGGCGACCACCGCGAAACCGCGGCCGGCGTCGCCGGCCCGGGCCGCCTCGATCGTGGCGTTGAGGGCGAGGAGGTTGGTCTGCCCCGCGATGTCGCGGATGAGGCCGAGGATCGATTCGATCGCCTCGACATGGCCCGACAGCGCCCGGCTGACCCGGGCGGCGTCCGAGGCCTGCTCACCGGCGCGGGTCGCGACCTCGCCGGCCAGCTCCACCTCGCGTCGGGCGTCCTCGATGGCGCGGATCAGTCCGGCCGCGGTCTCGGCGGCGTCGCGCATGGCGAGCGCCGACTGTTCGGCCGCGGCGGCGACCTCGGAGGTCTTGCCGAGCATCCCGCGCGCCGAAGCCGAAGCCTCCGAGGCCTGGGCCCGGAGCATGCGGCTGTCGGAGGCGGTGCGCTCGACCGCGCTGACGACGTCGTCGGTGAAGCCCTTGCCCTGCGCCCGCCGGCTTTCGCGCTCGGCCCGGCCCTGGAGCAGGCTGAAATGGGCGGCGAACATGTCGGCCTCGAGCAGGGTCGCCTGGGTAAGGCAGCGGGCGAGCCGGCCGAGCCGCTCGGGATCGCCCGACAGCTTCTCGACCAATATATCATGGCCCTCGCCGGCGGCGGCGTTGATCGAGGAGAGGAGGGTGGTCAGCGAGACATGGGTCGATTGTGCGTCGAGCACGTAGCCGCCGACCATGTCGGCCCAGCCCTGGCCCCGGACGTCCGTATATTTCGAGGCGAGATAGGGGAGGATCTTGCGGACATTCTCGTCCATCTCGGCTTCGGAAAAAGCGGCGTTGACCTCGGGGGCGCCGGCGAGATGGGTCCAGAATCGGCGGGCGACCCGGACCGAATCGTTGGCGAGCAAGGCGGCGACCTCCCGGCAATTGGCCTCGAGGCTTCCGTCCACGTCGAACAGAGCGATCCGCTCCGCCACCGTCACCTGGGTGAATTCCGCGCTCATTTACAATGCCTTCTCGCCACGCGCCCGATTTATCCGCCAGTTCTGGCCGCAAAGGGTTAATATCGGCTTAGTGAATGCGATCGGCGAAAGATCGGGCTAGGCTCGGCCAAGAGGGGGAGTTTGGCGATGCGCGGACTTGATGGACTGATGTTTCTTGCGGCCCTTGCGGCCCCGGCGGCCGGCGCGGCGGCCCAGGTCCCGTCCGGAGGGATCGACTGCATCTATTCGCGCTTGCCGGCCGCGGAAGCGACGGCGCTCGGCAAGGGCTATGCGACGGACTCGATTCCGGTCGCCCAGATCGCGGAGCGCCTCAAGCCGCTGGTCCAGGCCTGCGCGGACTCGGGCGCGCTCACGTCGCAGGGACAGGTGCAGCCGGCTTTCGAATATACGTTGCTGAGGCTGGAGGGCGATCAGGACGCGGCCTTTCTTCGCGCCAACGGAGTCGATCCGGCGAAGATCCGGGGCCTTTACGCAAAGCTCGATCCGCCGATGATAGCCCTGCTCGAGAAAGCCGCGCTCAGCGAGGCCGAGAAGGATCGTCTGACCCTCTATCTGGTGAAGACCCTCAGCCGTGACCCGACCCTGAAGGCGCCGCTCCGCGCGCGCGCGTCGCTTCTTCTCTACAATGTCGGCAAGATGCGCGTCCGCCAGGCCGCCTTCGCCGCGGCGCGCTGACCCAGCTCAAAGCTTCTCGGTCAGCTCCGGCACCAGCTTGAACAGGTCGCCGACCAGGCCGAGGTCGGCGACCTGGAAGATCGGGGCGTCCTCGTCCTTGTTGATGGCGACGATCAGCTTGGAATCCTTCATGCCCGCGAGATGCTGGATCGCGCCCGAGATGCCGACCGCGATATAGACTTCGGGAGCGACGATCTTGCCGGTCTGGCCGACCTGATAGTCGTTGGGCGCATAGCCGGCGTCGACCGCGGCGCGGCTGGCGCCGACGGCGGCACCCAGCTTGTCGGCCAGCGGATCGATGACGGCATGGAATTGCTCGGACGAGCCCAGCGCCCGGCCACCGGAGACGATGATCTTGGCGCTGGTCAGCTCGGGCCGCTCCGACGCCGCGATCTCGGCGCCGACGAAGCTGGAAAGGCCGGATTCCTCGCCGCCCGGGACGGCTTCGATCTGCCCGCTGCCGCCCTCGGCCGGCGCCTTCTCGAAGGCGGTGCCGCGAACCGTCAGTACCTTCTTGGCATCGGCCGACTTGACCGTCGCGATCGCGTTGCCGGCATAAATGGGACGCTGGAACGTGTCCTCGCCCTCGATGGCGATGACGTCGGATATCTGCATCACGTCGAGCAAGGCGGCGACCCGAGGGGCGACGTTCTTGCCGGTCGTAGTGGACGCCGCGACGAAGGCGTCGTGGTGTTGCATCAGACCGGCCGCGAGCGGAGCGACATTCTCCGCCAGCTGGTGGGCGTAAGCCGTGCCGTCGGCGACATGGACCTTGCCGGCACCGGCGATCTTCGCCGCGGCTTCCGCGACCGAGCCGACGCCCTCGCCGGCGACGAGCAGATGCACCTCGCCCAGCTTCGAGGCGGCGGTGACCGCGGAAAGGGTGGCGTCCTTCAGCTGGCCGCCTTCATGCTCGACGAGAACGAGCGTCTTCATCAAATCACTCCCACGGTCCGGAGGCGGTCGATCAGCTCGTCCACCGATTGCACCTTGATCCCGGCCTCGCGCTTCGAAGGCTCGCGAACGCCGAGCGTGGTCAGCCGCGGCGTGGTGTCGACGCCGTAATCGGCGGGCGTCTTCTGGGCGAGCGGCTTCGACTTGGCCTTCATGATGTTGGGAAGCGAGGCGTAGCGAGGCTCGTTGAGGCGAAGGTCGGTGGTGACGATCGCCGGCAGCTTGAGGCGAAGGGTCTCGAGCCCGCCGTCGACCTCGCGGGTGACGCTGACGCTCTCGCCGTCGACCTCGACCTTGGAGGCGAAGGTGCCCTGGCCCCAGCCGAGCAGGGCGCCGAGCATCTGGCCGGTCTGATTGCTGTCGTCGTCGATCGCCTGCTTGCCGAGGATCACCATCCCGGGCTGCTCCTCCTCGGCGATCTTGGCGAGGATCTTGGCGACGGCGAGCGGCTCGACCTCGTCGTCCGTCGTGACCAGGATCGCCCGGTCGGCGCCCATGGCGAGCGCGGTTCGAAGCGTTTCCTGGGCCTTGGCCGGCCCGATCGAGACCGCGACGATTTCGGTCGCGACGCCTTTCTCCTTGAGACGGATCGCTTCCTCGACCGCGATCTCGTCGAAGGGGTTCATGCTCATCTTGACGTTGGCGAGGTCGACGCCCGTCCCGTCCGCCTTGACCCGCGGCTTGACGTTATAGTCGATCACCCGTTTCACGGGGACGAGGATTTTCATCGGCTTTGCCCTTGAGGTTAGTGCGAGAGTTCGAGACGGCGCTCGATCCGGTCGAGGCGGGCGGAAAGGTTGTCGGAGGAGAGTTGCTGCGCCGCGTCCGCCGCCGAGAGATGAGCCAGATGCTGGACGATCACGGCCTGGCCGCCCTCCAGATTCGCAAGACGTGACGTGTGCTCGCCGAGCGTGCGCTCGATCCGGTCCAGCGTCGCTTGGAACCGCTTCATATGCTCGAGCAGAAGGTTTTCGACGTTATCTGTCACGCCTTCATCCTATCACAATTCCGTCACGCCGCCACCGGGTCCTTCACCGCCGCGACGATCTTCCTCGCCGCGTCGCCGAGGTCGTCGGCGGGAACGATGGCGAGACCGGAATCGGCGAGGATGCGCTTGCCCTCTTCGACGTTCGTCCCTTCCAGCCGGACCACCAACGGCACTTTCAGATCCACTTCCTTCGCCGCCGCGATGATCCCGTCGGCGATGATGTCGCAGCGCATGATCCCGCCGAAGATGTTGACGAGTATGCCCTTCACCGCGGGGTCGGAGAGGATGATCTTGAACGCCGCCGTCACCTTCTCCTTGTTGGCGCCGCCGCCGACGTCGCAGAAATTGGCGGGCTCGGCGCCGTTGAGCTTGATGATGTCCATCGTCGCCATGGCGAGGCCGGCGCCGTTGACCATGCAGCCGATATTGCCGTCGAGCTTGATGTAGGCGAGGTCGAACTTCGACGCCTCGACCTCCATCGGATCTTCCTCGGTCTCGTCGCGGAGCGACTCATATTCGGGATGGCGGAACTCGGCGTTGGAATCGAAGCTCATCTTGGCGTCGAGGACGAGCATCCTGCCGTCTTCCGTCGCCACCAATGGGTTGATCTCCAGCATCGCGCAATCGAGCGCGATGAACGCGTCGTAAAGCTGCCGGGCGAGCTTCTGCCCCTGCTTGTTGAGATCGCCCTCGAGCCCGAGCGCGAATGCGAGCGCACGGCCATGGTGGGGCATGAAACCCTGGCCGGGATCGATCGTGATCGTCGTGATCTTCTCCGGCGTGTCGTGGGCGACCGCCTCGATGTCCATCCCGCCCTCGGTCGAGGCGACCATCGCCACCCGTCCGCTGCCCCGGTCGACGAGCAGGGCCAGATAATATTCCCGGGCGATGTCGACCCCGTCGGTGACGTAGAGCCGGTTGACCTGCTTGCCCTCGGCACCGGTCTGGATGGTGACCAGGGTCTTGCCGAGCATCTCCGCGGCGTTCGAGCGCACCTCTTCGATCGAGCGCGCCAGCCGGACCCCGCCCTTGGCTTCGGAGCCGAGCTCCTTGAACTTGCCCTTGCCCCGGCCGCCGGCATGGATCTGCGCCTTGACGATCCACAAGGGTCCGGGGAGCTGCGCTGCGGCCGCGGCGGCGTCTTCCACCGAAAGCGAGGCGTAGCCGGCGGGAACGGGAATGCCCTGCTTGGCGAGCAGTTCCTTGGCCTGATATTCATGGACGTTCATGGCCGCGCCCTAAAGCACAGGGCAGACAGGATTGGAAGCTCAGCCGTCGCCCCAGCGAAGGCTGGGGCCCCAGGGGGCAATGAACGCTGGTGATTTTCACCCGCCGGGATGCCAGCCTTCGCTGCCATGACGGACGCTCAACCGCCCAGCGCCGCCAGGATCTTGCGGCGGTCGAACAGGCCCAGCGACTCGGCGAAGAACCGCTCGAGCAGGACCGAGTCGAGGTCGTACAAGGCGGCCAGCGCCGGTGCGCCCCCGTCGAGCAGGAGCCGATTGACGCCGCGATGGAATTCCCGGCGCTTCCATGAGGCGGCGGCTTCGGCCTCGAACACATCGTGCAGCGCCGCCCCGGACAGATCCTTTTGCCGGGCGAGGACGAGGCCGGTTCGAAGCGCGTCGGGAAGCGCCGAGCCGGTGAACGGGTGGGAGAAGCCCCCCCGCGCGCCCAGCTTCGCCACGCGCGCGCCGCCGATCCGCCAGAAGGCCGCGAAGTCGCCTCCGAGCGCGATCGGGCGCGACGAGGATTCGGCCTTGCGCGGCTCGCCGTCATGCCAGCGCCGGCGGGCGACATAATCCTCGATCCGGTCGGGCCCGTCGGCGCCGCCTTCCGGGTTACGGGAATAATCGATCCGCTCGATCCTCAAGATATGCTCGTCGATCGGAAGGCAGGCGAAATGGCCGCAGCCGCCGGTCTCCAGGGTCAGGTCGGCCAGAACCGGAAGGTCGACCCGGTGCGGGTCGGCGAAACGGCAAGTGCGGGCGGTGCGATGACGCCAGGCGATCTCCAGGGTCGTCTGCTGGGTCCAGCCGCGGGCGTCGATTGCACCGGTGCCGGCGATCGATTCCCCGCCCGGAAGGAGCAGGCTGTCGTCGCGAATCGCCACCACCTTGGCGTTGCGGGCGCATCGGTCGGGCAAGGCGTCGGCGACGGCATCGTGGATCGCCTCGGTCGTCACGAGATGGCTGGCGAGCTTGAGCTTGCGGCTGCGCGAGGGGAGGGAGACGTAGCAGGAGTCCCAGCTCTTCGCGATTCCCGGGCCGAGTAGGGCGCGCTCGTCCGCCGACAGCCCGGCGTCGAGCACGAGCATTGAGCTGCCGCCGCCGAACCGAACCTCCTCGCCGACCAGCACCATCGCGGCCTCGGACCTCAGCCGCGCCATTGCGAGCGCGGCGAAGCACCCCGCGACTCCTCCGCCGGCGATCAGCAGCCCGCAATTTTTGCCCCTGCGCATTCGAGCCTGCTTATCGCCCGAGCGCCCGCGAGGCCATGCCCGCCTGACCCGAGGGTCGCGAAAGGCCCAAAACGACACGTTTTTTCCTGTTTGCCTCCCCATCGCAGTTGGGGAGTGGGACCGCCGAAGGCGGTGGAGGGGTGATTGGCGCAGGCTTTCGCCATCTACCCCTCCACCACACTTCGTGTGGTCCCCCTCCCCGCCGCTCCGCGACGGGAGGATCAAAGATGGTGACAGGTCCGGAACCACCCGGCATAGTCGCGCTTTATGGGGCAAGCAAAAAAATGGAGCCCGCGATGAGAGGATTTGCCGGGCTCGCCGCAACGGGGATGATGCTGGTCCTCGCGTCGCCTGCCGCGGCGCTGGATCGCTCGGCGGAGGGCGGCGAGGCGAAACGTTTCGTGACCGCGCCGGCGCAGAGCCGGTCCGGCAATCTGGTCCCCCAGAATGTCGCGCTCGATCCGAGCGACATGGTGCCGGTGGAGGACCCCTCCGCTCCGCGCATGCTCGGAAGCCTCCCGGTCGCGGAGAATCTGGCCGTTGGGGTAGGGCTCTTCTCCGTTCTGGGATCGACCGAAAAAGAGCAGATTCGCCGTCGGCTCGACCCGGCCCGCGAGATGCTCGGCAATTCGGGCACCCGAGTCGCCGCGGTGGGAATGAGCCTGAGGTTTTAGAGGTTCCGTCGCCCCAGCGAAGGGTGGGGCCCCGTGGGGTGAAGACCTCGATCGCCTTTCACCCGCTGGGATGCCAGCCTTCGCTGGCATGACGGCCATGCGATTTCCGCTTTTCTGGACCCGTCGCCTACGCTAGGAACATGGCGTGAACGAAGCGCTGGCCGAGGGGGCGATCCGCAAGATCATCCATGTCGACATGGACGCCTTCTATGCGTCGGTCGAGCAGCGCGACAATCCCGAGCTCAGGGGCAAGCCGCTGGCCGTCGGCGGCGGAGTCCGGGGCGTGGTCGCGGCCGCCAGCTACGAAGCGCGCAAGTTCGGAATCCGCTCGGCCATGCCCGCCGTCACCGCCCGGCGGCGCTGCCCGGAGCTGATCTTCGTCAAGCCGCGCTTCGAAGCCTATCGCGCCGTCTCGCAGCAGATCCGGGCGATCTTCCTCGACTATACGCCGCACGTCGAGCCGCTCTCCCTCGACGAGGCCTATCTCGACGTCACCGAGGATCTGAAGGGGATCGGGGTCGCCACCGTCATCGCCCGGGAGATCAGGGCCCGGATCGAGGCCGAGACCAAGCTCACCGCCTCGGCCGGAGTCAGCTACAACAAGTTCCTGGCCAAGCTCGCTTCGGACCAGAACAAGCCCGACGGCCTGTGCGTCGTCACCCCCGCCCGCGGACCGGCCTTCGTGGAGGGGCTCCCGGTCAAGCGCTTCCACGGCGTCGGCCCCAAGACCGCCGAGAAGATGGCGCGGCTCGGGATCGAGACGGGCGCGGACCTGAAGGCTCGGAGCCTGGACTTCCTCGCCGCCCATTTCGGATCGAGCGCCCAATATTATCACGATCTCGCTCGCGGCATCTGCCACCGGCAGGTCAAGGCGGACCGGCCCTACAAATCCGTCAGTGCCGAGGACACCTTCCTGACCGACCTCGCGGACGAGCAGGCCTTGCTCGACGAGCTCGAGCGGATCGGGCGCCACGTCTGGCAGCGCATCCAGTCCAAGGGCCTGTCCGGCCGGACCGTCAACCTCAAGGTCAAATATGGCGACTTCCAGATCATCACCCGGTCCCGTTCGCTGGATCGCCCGGTGAGCGGTGAGGCCGAATTCCTGGAGATGGGGGCGCAGCTGCTCCGGGGCGTCTTCCCGCCGGTAAAGAGCATCCGCCTCCTCGGGCTCGGGCTGTCCAGCCTCGGCGAGGAAGAACGGAGGCCGGCGAGGCCGATGGAGCTGGAGCTGCCACTGGTTTGACCGACCTGACGTGGGAAGGTCCGTCATGCCGGCGAAAGCCGGGACCCCAGGACGAGTAATCTCGGCGGGTTTCCCCGAGGTCCCGGCTTTCGCCGGGATGACGGGTGGTCAAAGCCCCACCGCCGCCAATATCGCGGCATTGACCTTGTTGACGTCGAACTTCTCGCGGACGAGGCGAAGCGACGCCTCGCCCATCCTCTGGGCCAGAGCCGGCTCTTCGACGAACCTCCGCATCGCCCGGTAGAGCGCTTCGGAATCGCCCACCGGCACCAGGAGCCCGTTCTCCCCGTCGGCGACGGTATTGCGGCAGCCGGGGGCGTCGGTGGTGATTACCGCCCGCCCGGCCGCCATCGCCTCGAGCACGGTGCGCGGAGTGCCTTCGCGATAGGAGGGGAGGACGTAGACGCTCGCCCGAGCGATGGCGGGGCGGACGTCGGTCAGCTGGCCCAGATCCTCAACCCCGCCCGCCACGATCGAGTCCAGCTCCGCCCGGCCGATCGCGTCGGGCGCCTCGTCCAGCCATCCGGCGAGCCGGACCGGGACCCCGGGAAAGTCGGCCTTCAGCCGGGCGGCGGCGGCGCCATATTCCCTGATCCCCTTGTCGCGAAGATAGCGCGCGATCATCAGGAAGGAGGCTTCCGGAGGCACCGGCTGCGGCGTGAAATGGTCGAGGTCGACGCCCGAGCCGTTGACGACGAGCGTCGGCTTGGCGGCCGGCAGAAGGCGCATTCGGACAAAGTCGCTCCGGTCGTCCTCGTTCTGGAAGATGACGAGCTGGGACGCCGCCAGGGCCCGGCGGTACATCAGCATGGCGACGAGCCGGATGGCGAGGCGCTTCGGATGAAGGCCGCCGAGAAAGGCATAGCCCATGCCGGTGATCATCGCTGCGAAGAGAGGGATTCGCGCCGCCCGCGCCGCCGCCGCGCCGAGGACGACCGGCTTGATCGTATAGGCGATCATCACGTCGGGCGCGATCCGCTTCACCAGGGTGCGCAGTGCCCGCCCGCTCCGCCAGGTGGCGACCGGGTTGAGGCTGGTCCGCCCCAGTACGACCGGCACCGGAGTCGCGCCCAGGGCGACCAGCTTTGCCGCCACGTTGGGATCGATGTCGGGCGCCGCGGCGAACACCTCGTGCCCGCGCTCCACCATGGCGGCGATCAGCGGCCCTCGGAAGTTGATCAGGGACGGGGCATAGGAGCCGAGCAGAAGCACCTTGCGTCGCGCCGGGGGGATCGGCTTCGAGCTCATTCGATTTCCTCACGCCCTGCGGTCGAGGCCCCCTTAGGGGAGCTTGCACCTCTAGAGCAATTCGGCCTCGCGGGCCCGGACGACGATTTCGTCCTGCCGGAAACGACGTTCGAGCTCGGTCCGGTAATTCCGCCACCAGCCGCGATCGAGCCAGTCCGCCATCACCTCGAAGATAAGGATTTCGTCCCGGCGCGGCCCGCCGCCGCCCGCCTCCCACAGCCCCTCGGCGGGGCTCCGGGTGAAGGCGGCGACTGCGCCGAAACGCTCGATCAACTCGCCGCGCACCGCCGAGTGCAGCTCCGCCGCGAACGGCCTACCCGCATCGTCCGACAACGGAATCAGGATTTCGATGAGGTGCACGCCAAGGCCAACGCGGCAGTGCGCCGCATGTTCATCGCCGCTGGCCCGGGCCTGAAATCGGTTGGGCGCGCCGAGGCCTCGCTTCGATGGCTTATGCGCCCTGCAAGCCGGATTCGACCGGAACGCCGCGCCCCCCGGACCATTGGAAGGCCGACCGTTATACACGGGCAATCGACGGAAACGTACCGCTCGGAACTCGGGATCCGTCGCTCGGGGAGCGTGTTGCGCGGCAAGCCGAAATCGACTGAGGAGCAAGCAAGATGACGCGTACCGTGACCGCCATGTTCGACAGCCGCAGCCAGGCCGAAGCCGCCCGCGAGCGGCTCACTCAATCCCGGATCGACGCCGACGACGTTCGGATCGTCGACCAGAGCGAAACCGGAAGCGAGGCCGGCGAAGGGCAGGGGCTTTGGGCCGCGATCAAGTCCGTCTTCATTCCGCCCGAGGACAGTCACAGCTACGAGGAAGGCCTGCGGCGCGGTTCCTATCTGCTGTGCGCCCGGGTCGACGAGGATCGCGCCGACGAGGCGATCCGGATCCTCGACGAGAGCGACAGCGTCGACCTCGACGAGCGCGAGACCGGTTGGCGCAGCGAAGGCTGGAGCCCCTATTCGCCGACCGGTGGCGGCTCCGGCTCCGGCCCGCAAGCGACCGAACGCACCGAGCCTGAGGAGGCGCTCCGATTCGGCCGGCGCGAGACCGAGCGCGGCGGAGTTCGGGCGCGATCCTATGTCGCCCAGCATGTCAACATCGAGCCTCGGGCGGTCGACGGGCCGGTTTCCGAAACCGACATGCAGAGCGGAATCGTCCAGGATCGCGACGTCGAGATGACCGACCTAGACGAAGGCGTTCGTGAAACGGCCGGCCGCTCCGCATTCGGAAGCTTCGGCGGCGACGCCCCGGGCGACACCGAGGAGGAGAGCTCGAGGAGCGACAGCTTCGAGGACAGCGACAAGCGCCGCTAGCGATCTTTCACGGCGGGTGAGGTAGAAGGGCGGTCTTCCGGGGCCGCCCTTTTCACGTCCAAGCCTTTGCCGTCATCCCGGGGAAAGCCGGGACCCCAGGTCGAGAAGTCTCGGCGGGTGTCCCCGAGGCCCCGGCTTTCGCCGGGGTGACGATGCATCCAAGGCCGGAATCTGCTTCCGCACCATCCGTGAAGCGACTATGCCCCGCTCATCCCCGGGGGACCGCGCGAACGCGGTTGAGAGGCAGCGGACAGCGCTGCGACCCGTCGAACCTGATCCGGCTGACACCGGCGTAGGGAGGGAGTTCGGGTTCCGCCCTTTCTCCGTCCCGCTTGAGGAGACACGAGAATGGCCGACGCACCCGCCCGAACCGAGTTGATAGTGACCACCGGCCCGATTCGCGGCAGCCGCAAGATCCATGTCGGCCCGCTCGGCGTGGCGATGCGCGAGATCCTTCTCGAGCCGAGCTGCGGCGAGCCGCCGCTCAGGGTCTACGATTGCTCCGGCCCCTATACCGATCCCGCCGCCGCGATCGACATCATGGGCGGCCTGCCCGAGCTCCGCCGCGACTGGATCCGCGGCCGCGGCGACGTCGAGGAGGTTTCGCAGCGCGAGGTCCGGCCCGAGGATAACGGCCAGCTCGGGCCGGACCGGTCGGGCGGGGTCAAGGCCTTTCCAAACGTCCGCCGGACGGTGCTTCGAGCAAAGCCCGGCGCCAACGTGTCGCAGATGCATTATGCCCGGAAGGGGATCGTCACGCCCGAGATGGAATATGTCGCGATCCGCGAAAATCTCGGCCGCGAGCAGCGCGCCGAAGCCCAGGTTCGCGACGGCCAGGATTTCGGCGCCTCGATCCCCGATTACGTCACCCCCGAATTCGTCCGGGACGAGGTGGCGAGGGGCAGGGCCATCATCCCCAGCAACATCAATCATCCCGAAAGCGAGCCGATGGCGATCGGCCGCAACTTCCTCGTCAAGATCAACGCCAACATCGGCAACAGCGCCGTCGCGAGCGACGTCGCGGCCGAGGTCGACAAGATGGTCTGGTCGATCCGCTGGGGCGCCGACACCGTCATGGACCTCTCCACCGGCCGCAACATCCACGACACGAGGGAGTGGATCATCCGAAACGCGCCGGTCCCGATCGGAACCGTCCCCATCTACCAGGCGCTGGAGAAGGTCGGCGGGGTCGCCGAGGACCTGACCTGGGAAATCTACCGCGACACCTTGATCGAGCAGGCCGAGCAGGGCGTCGACTATTTCACCATCCACGCCGGAGTGCGCCTGCCCTACATCCCGATGACCGCGAAACGGGTGACGGGGATCGTCTCGCGCGGCGGCTCGATCATGGCCAAATGGTGCCTCAGCCACCACAAGGAGAGCTTCCTCTACACCCGCTTCGAGGAAATCTGCGAGATCATGAAGGCCTACGACATCGCCTTCAGCCTCGGCGACGGGTTGCGTCCGGGGAGCATCGCCGACGCCAACGACGAAGCCCAGTTCGCCGAGCTGGCGACTCTGGGCGAGCTCACCCAGATCGCCTGGCGCCACGACGTCCAGGTCATGATCGAGGGCCCCGGCCACGTGCCGATGCACAAGATCAAGGCCAATATGGACAAGCAGCTCGAGGCCTGCGGCGAGGCGCCCTTCTACACCTTGGGCCCGCTGACGACGGACATCGCTCCGGGCTACGATCACATCACCAGCGCCATTGGGGCGGCGATGATCGGCTGGTTCGGAACGGCGATGCTCTGCTACGTGACCCCGAAGGAGCATCTGGGTTTGCCGGACCGCGACGACGTCAAAGTCGGCGTCGTCACCTACAAGCTCGCCGCCCACGCCGCCGACCTCGCCAAGGGCCACCCCGCCGCCAAGATGCGCGACGACGCCCTGAGCCGCGCCCGCTTCGAATTCCGCTGGCGCGACCAGTTCCACCTCTCCCTGGACCCCGACACCGCCGAGCAATATCACGACCAGACCCTCCCCGCGGAAGGCGCCAAGACCGCCCACTTCTGCTCAATGTGCGGCCCCAAATTCTGCTCGATGAAGATCACCCAGGAAGTGCGCGACTTCGCCGCGAAGCAGAACCAGCCGGCGGACGCCTTCCTGGCCGCCACCGCCACCGCCACCGTTCGCCCTGAGCCTGTCGAAGGGCCTTCCTTCCCTGCCGACGGCGGAGGCAATGGCAATGAATGGGCTTCGACAGGCTCAGCCCGAACGGCGGTGGAAGACGAAGCCGAGAAGGGCATGGCAGCGATGAGCGAGAAATTCCGCGAGAAGGGCGGGGAAATCTATCTCCCGGCCGCGGAATAAGAAAATGCCCGACGGCGGATGCCTCTGCGGCGCAGTGCGCTACCGCGTCACCGGCGAGGCCGTCGCCCGAACCCTGTGCCACTGCGTCTCCTGCCGCCGGGCCACCGGCGGGGCGAGCGTCGGCTGGGCCGTCTTCGAGAAAGCCGACTTCGCCCTCCACCAGGGCGAGGTCCGCGAATATTCCTCCTCCCCCGGCATATATTGGGGCTCCTGTCCCACCTGCGGAAGCCTGGTCACCTACCGCCGAGACTCCCGCCCCGCCCACCGGGACATCACGACGGCGACGTTGGACGATCCCGACGAATTTCCGCCGACGGTGGAGATTTGGGTGGCGGAGAAGATCGGATGGGAGACCTTGGATCCGGATTTGCCGCACAAGGCGCGGAGTTCGCTTAATGAGTAGCAGGGCTGTCCGACCGCTTGCTTGATTTTCGTCGGGGCGACCCCCCGACATTTTGCTAGCCCGCCTACCTTCTACACGGAGCAGCGTGCTGCTAGGACGCTAACAAGTTAACAGTCTGCGAGCTATGAAGGACCTTCTGAATGCCTGATATTGATGGCCGCGTGCTGGTTTTCGCTGGTGCAGGAGCCTCCAAGGCGGTCAGCCCCCACAAATTCCCAACGACAAAGGAATTCTTCGACGATCTTCTTCCACCCATCACCGATGACCCTTGGTTTACACTGGCGATGCAATATTTGGATAATTACTCGCAACTAGACGTTGTAGACATTGAGCAAGTGCTCTGGGCACTTCAATCATTGTACAGTTTTTACTGCAATATCGGTAATCCGAGAGAAATATCTGGCTTTGCGTTGCAGAGCGGATTAGCCGAGAGGCTTTTTCCTGGGAACAGCTGTGGTCAGCTGGTAGGAATTTCATCACAAATAAAGAGGCAACTTGAAGAACTCATCGGCAGAATAAATCAGGTCGTCTACGATCTATATGGGTACGAGCCGTCGACCGAGGAAATCGAATCCAATTGGATCGAACTGATTAGCCGCTTTGACGGGGCAGGCACCCGGCTTGATATCTTCACCACTAACTACGACGTTGCCATTGAAGCTGCTCTAAACAACATTCAGGGAGACGTTACGGCACGAGAATGGCGCGGCATCCGCGGCTCAGTCCGTCAAACTCTGGATTTGTCATACTGGGGAGATGGAAGCAAGATTGAAAGCGGGTTATTAACAAAGCTCCACGGATCTTTGGACTGGAAGCTACGAGGCGATGAGATCCACGTGGGAGACGCAGTATTTACAGGTGATCACGCAAAACAGGCTATAATATACCCAGGCTTCAAGGGCGCTAGCGAAGCGATCTTTTTTCGACCGTTTCACGATTATTTGGCGCAATCCTTAGGCGATAGTGCCGTTGTAATTTTTATTGGATTCGCCTTTAGGGACGAGCATATTAATCAGATCATAAGAGAGAATATCCAACCTAGTTCAAAAGTGTTCGTAATAAATCCTGATAAGCGGGTGCGCTTTCCATCTAAGAGAGTGAAGGTTCGTTACTTGTCGTCCGGATTTGACGGATCTGTCGTAAAGACCGTCACTGAAAACGTTCTTGGATGGTGATCTTTGCTGCCCCGCCTTCCGCGAATCACCCCTCCCGCAAAATCCTCTCCATCCTTTTCCCCCGAGCCAGCTCGTCCACCAGCTTGTCGAGATAGCGGATCTCCCGCATTACCGGCTCCTCGACATCCTCGACCCGAACGCCGCACACCACGCCCGTGATCGCGCCCCTCGCCGGGTTCATCCGAGGCGCCTCGGTGAAGAAGGTCTCGAAGTCGGTGCGCGCCGCAAAGCACGGCCTCCAGTTCGCCCAGGCCGTAGCCGGTCAGCCAGGCGATGATCTGGTCAACCTCCGCCTTCGTCCGTCCCTTCTTCTCCGCCTTGGCGACATAATGCGGGTACACGCTGGCGAAGCTCGTGGTGTAAATGCGATGCGCCATCGATCAGCTCCAAATCCATCCCGACCCTCAAGCCCAAGACCCCATCCGGGCTCGCTTTTCCAGTTTCATGTTGCTACCGATAGCGCCTATCGTCGGGAGCGGCCCATGACTGCGGAACGAAACAAGGCGATCCTCACCGCCATATTCGACGCCCTCGCGCTGGGCGACGGGCGGCCCTTCGTCGCCGCCATGGCCGAGGACTTCACCTGGATCATGGAAGGGACCACCGCCTGGTCCGGCACGTTTCGAGGCAAGGCGGAGGTGCAGGCCAAGGTCCTCACCCCGCTTTTCGCTCAGTTCAAGACCCCTTACAGGAACCGCGCGGAGCGAATGATCGCGGAAGGCGATACCGTCGTCGTGCTGTGCCGGGGCGAGGTGACGACCCGCTCCGGCAAGCCCTACGACAACAATTATTGCTACGTCATCCGGATGCGCGACGGGCAGATGGTCGAGCTTCGCGAATATTTCGACACCGAGCTCGTCACCGCCGCGCTGGAGCCGCCCCAGGCGGCCGGCTGACGGCCTGGCGCCGGCACGATCGAGGATGAAACGATGACCTACGCCGCCGACGCCACCGCCCCTTATTATCACGGTACCCGCGCCGACCTGAGGCCGGGCGATCTCCTCGCTCCGGGCTTTGATTCCAATTACGGCGAGCGCAAATTATCCTGGATCTATTTTTCCGCGACTCTCGATGCAGCGATCTGGGGGTGCGAGCTGGCCCAGGGCGAGGGGCGCGAAAGGATCTACATCGTCGAGCCGACCGGCCCGTTCGAGGACGATCCCAACCTCACCGACAAGAAATTTCCCGGCAACCCGACCTGTTCCTACCGCTCGCGCGAGCCCCTCCGGGTCGTCGGCGAGATCGCGGAATGGGAGGGGCATCCGCCCGAGCAGCTCAAGGCGATGAGAGACCATCTCGAGAGGCTGAAAGAGCAAGGCATCGAGGCGATCGACTGACTCCTTAGCCGAACCGGCACCGGCTGCCCGGCGCAAGCCACGTCAAACATATTTGACATGTCAAAAATCTTCGACTAGCTGATGTCAAACATATTTGACAGGAGAGTGACATGTCCTTTCGCGAAAAATCGGCCTGGGCGATGGCGGTGCTGATGACCCTGGCCGGTCTTTATTACCTCAACCTCGTCGTCGGGGCTTCCCGTCAGCTGGGCGCCCCGGCGCCGCCGACCGGCATCTTCGTCACCTATGTCTTCATCGTCGTGATCGGGTCGGTCGCGGCGCAGGTCGCGCTCGCCGTCTCCGCCCCCAAGGAGGCGAACGCCCCCGCCGACGAGCGCGAAATCCCGGCGCTCCAGCGTGCCGGCAATTGGTCCGGCCTGGTCCTCGGGGCGGGCGCGGCGACCTCGCTCCTCCATTACCTGCAGCACGGCGACGGCGACCTTCTGTTCCACGCGGTGCTGGGCAGCCTGATCGTCTCGCAGATCGCGGAATATGCCTTCCAGATCGCGCTGCTTCGGCGGAGCGCCTGATCGATGGGCAAGCGGCCCCCGATCACCAACCGCGTTCGCGAGCTTCGCGAGCGGCACGGACAGATGAGCCAGGCGGCGCTCGGCGAGGCCATCGGGGTGACGCGCCAGACGGTCATCGCCATCGAGCAGGGCCGCTATTCGCCCAGCCTGGAAA
This sequence comes from Allosphingosinicella sp., assembly GCA_035629855.1. GTDB lineage: Bacteria > Pseudomonadota > Alphaproteobacteria > Sphingomonadales > Sphingomonadaceae > Allosphingosinicella. The sequence continues at coordinate 427 of DASQLT010000056.1, read as the reverse complement.
GCGCCTTCCGGATAGCCCGCCTGTTCGGAGTCGGCCTGGAGGACGTGTTCGGGTGGGAGGAGGGCTAGATGGCGAGTGAGGGGCATCCGCCCGACCGAAGGCTAGGAAGGACCCTCTCGAGCAGTTGGAAGCGAAACGCGTCTAGAGCGTTGAAGGATTAGATTGAATCGGCTCTACCGTTCGCCCTGAGCCTGTCGAAGGGCCTTTCTTGTCGATTTCCGACAGAAGTGAAGGGCTTCGACAGGCTCAGCCCGAACGGAGTTGAATATACTCAACCCCATAACGCTCTAGATGTGAGCTTTCAGTAGGTTGTCCATCCGACCCGAACCGGGGAGACTGAGGTTGCGAAGCTTCAGATCCCAGGAGAGTCGGATGAACATCCACAAGAATGCCCGATTGACGCCGCACAGTCGAGCCGAGCTGGTAC
>DASQLT010000055.1:0-15040 GCA_035629855.1 Allosphingosinicella sp. | reverse complement strand
GTTCGCCGGCGAGGAGGCTAGCACATCCACCTGTTCCGGCGCTTCCATGCTCTGTTCACCGACAGCTTCGGCTCGCCCTGCGAGACGATCGGACCGGCCGAGGCGATCGCCGCCGAGGTGCTGCGCCACGATCCGCTCGCGGTCGCTCTGGTCATTCTCCAGATCGAGTGGATGACGCAGAGCCACTATGTCGACAGCGTCAAGGACAATTCGGATCTCGATCCGCTGTTCAAGAGCCTGCTTCGCCATCACTGGATGGAAGAGGCGCAGCACGCCAAGCTCGACACCCTGATGGTCGAGGCGCTGGCCGACGGCCGCGACGAGGCCGGGATCCAGGCCGCGATCGACGGCTATCTCGCGATCGGCGCCTTCCTCGACACGGGCTTCGCCGCCCAGACCCGCCTCAACCTCGACGCGTTCGAGAAAGCGACCGGCCGCAAGCTCGGCGACCAGAGGCGCGAGCATCTGCAGGCGCAGCAGCATCAGGCGCTGCGCTGGACCTATCTCGGTTCGGGCATGGTCCATCCCAAGTTCACGGCCACCTTGGCCGGGCTCTCACCCGCCGCCCGCGACCGAATCGCGGCCGTGGCCCCGGCGTTCAGCTGATCACCCCGTGGAGACCTCAAAAATGCTCGATTTCACGACTCGCCCGCCGGTCAACGGCCTCGACCTCGCGGCGCTCGACGAGACCGTCGCCGCCATTACCCAGGACCCCGGCAAGGGCCAGGTCGCCTTTCGGGTGAAGACCGAGTGGAAAGGCCAGACCAAGTCGGAATCGACCGTCGATTCCTATACCCTGGCCGGCGAGATCGTCCCGCGCAGCTTCACGATCGTCGCCGACGAGCCGCACGAATTGCTCGGCGCCAACGCCGCGCCCAACCCGCAGGAGCTGCTCATGTCGGCGGTCAACGCCTGCATGATGGTCGGCTATGTCGCCCAGGCCTCGGTCCGCGGGATCACGCTCGACGCCTGCCGGATCGAGACCGAGGGCGAGCTCGACCTTCGCGGCTTCCTGGGAATCGATGAGAGCGTTCCGGTCGGCTACCGCCGGATCGTCTACACCGTCTTCCTCGAGGGCGACGGCACCCGCGAGCAATTTGAGGACATCCACCAGTCGGTGATGGCCACCTCGCCCAATTATTTCAACATGGCGCAGCCGATCCAGATGGTCGGACGGCTGGCCTGACACCTTCCCTGACCCCTAGGGACACTCGGCCCCGGCGGTGAGAACCGCCGGGGCTTTTTTATTCCGTCGGGCGAAGACACGAGCCGCTTCCGCGCTCCCCCGTCGTCATGCTGAATGTGTTTCAGCATCCAGCGGCGAACCGCCTCGCGGGTGGCGGACTGGACCCTGAAACAAGTTCAGGGTGACTGGTCGGTGAAGTCCGCATGTGCTTTTTGGTTGCCGTGGCGGCCGTGATAGCTCTTCGTCATGGACCGGGTTTCCTTCGCCTACATATTGGCGAGCCGATTTCGCGGCACCCTGTACGCGGGTGTGACGTCCGATCTGATGCGGCGCATATGGGAGCATCGGAACGCCATCCGTTCGCGTTTTCCCGGCCGCTATGCCGTCTACCGCTTGGTCTGGTTCGAGGCGTTCGGCGACATCGAGCTCGCCATCAGACGCGAGAAGCAGATCAAGCGCTGGCACCGGCCGTGGAAGATCAACCTGATCGAGGCAGCGAATCCGCATTGGGACGACCTGGCGGTGACACTTGGATTCGAAAGGCTGCCGGACGAGCCGAGGCGCACCCGTCCGCCCAAGCCGTCATCCTGAACTTGTTTCAGGATCCGGCGGCGAACCGCCTCGCGGGCGGCGGACTGGACCCTGAAACAAGTTCAGGGTGACGGTTGACGGCGAAGACACGCGGCCAATTCCATGCGCCCCCGACGTCATCCTGAACTCGTTTCAGGATCCAGCGACGAGCCGCCTCGTGGGTGGAGACCTGGACCCTGAAACAAGTTCAGGGTGACGGGACGGGGGACGGGGGACGGAAAAAGCGAGGCCGCTTCCGTGCTCCTCCCCGTCATCCTGAACTTGTTTCAGGATCCAGCGGCGAACCGCCTCGCGGGCGGCGGACTGGACCCTGAAGCAAGTTCAGGGTGACGGGACGGGGGACGGGGGACGGAAAAAGCGAGGCCGCTTCCGTGCTCCTCCCCGTCATCCTGAACTCGTTTCAGGATCCAGCGACGAACCGCCTCGCGGGCGGAGACCTGGACCCTGAAACAAGTTCAGGATGACGGTGGACGGGCTGCGGCCCGTCCTGGCCCCCGCCCCCTGTAACAATTGAAACCAAGTTCAACTTGGTGTGGCATTCGGCTGACACAGCTTGCCGCCAGAAGGGTCTCACCAGCCGGGGAGGCTGGAAGCCAGGCAGGAGACGGTTTGTGTATCTGTACCGTGGGACGTGGTCCTTATCCTGCCTGGCACCGTCTTCCCCGGCTGCGCCGGCTTCATCCCCGACGGGATGGTGACGGCGACCAGCCCGGGCACCGCCCGAGAACCTCAACCGATCGACGAAAAGTCTCCGCCCGGCCGTTGCCGGAGCGGTCAGGGAGTAGAATGAGATGAAGACCATATTGTATGCGTTGGCCTCCGTGGCCGTCCTCGCCGCCGCCGCCACCCCGGCCGCCGCCGAAGGTTTCCGCGCCGAAGTGCATGGCGGCTGGGACCATGTCCGCGCCGACGGCCCCGGCACCGCCAACGACGACAGCGACAGCGGCATCGTCTACGGGATCGGCGCCGGCTACGATTTCTCGATCGCCCCGAAGGTCGAGCTCGGCCTCGACCTCAGCGCCGACCTCAGCACGATGGAAGAGTGCGAGAGCGGAGTCATTCTCCCCAATGACCGCGCCTGCCTAGACGCCGGCCGCGATCTCGCCGCGGCGGTCCGTCTCGGCTACAAGGTTTCCGAGCGCGGCACCCTCTATGCGCTGGCCGGCTATACCAACGCCCGCTTCCGCTTCGACTATACGACCCCGGGCGGAGTCACGACCCGCGACGGCCGCAATCTCGACGGCTTCCGCCTCGGCGCCGGCTATCAGCACGACTTCGGCAAGAAAATGTACGGCAAGGTCGAGTATCGCTACTCGAACTACGAAGCCGGAGTGACCCGCCACCAGGCGCTGATGGGCGTGGGCGTGAAGTTCTAAGTCTCCTCTTAGATCCTCCCCGCGATTTCGCGGGGAGGGGGACCGTCCGACGGACGGTGGAGGGGTCTGTGCGCAGGAAGCAGAGGCTCCAAAGGGATCCTCCCGAGGCCTGTGCAGACAACCCCTCCACCATGCTTCGCCTGGTCCCCCTCCCCATCTCGCGATGGGGAGGATTTTTACGTCCGCGCCAATATCTCTTCCGCAACCCGATGGGTGCGCTCGTTGTCGACGTCGATGGCCAGGCGGCCGTCTTTCGCCACCAACGCCCGGATGTTCGCTCCGAAGCGGCGGGAAAAATGGCGGAAGATGCCGTCCAGGGACACAAGTCCGGAGGCATAGAGGAACAAGGCGGTCAGCCCCAGCGCCCGGACCGCGTCGCGCTTGCGCTTGGCGAACTGGCCGCCGTAGCGGAAGCTCTCGATCGCCTTGAAGGCGTCGGCGCTCGTCAGCCAGAACAGGTTGCAATTGGAATAGGCGCCGCCTCGAAACGCGTAGAAGCGGCGCTGGCCGTCGGGATGCGCCGCCATGATGTCCCGCTTCTCGGCCATCATCACGACCCCGTCGACGCCGCGCTGGGAGCCCGCCTGCGCGATGGCTCGGAAACCCTCGACGCTCATCAGCACGTTGTCGGCGGTGCAAAGGATGAGCGGAAAGCCGGTGGTCCGGCTCGCCTCGACGACGCTGTCGACGATATGATGCTCGGCCTCGACCGGAGTCAGCCGGCCCACGGCATAGAGCTGGGCGACGGTCGGTTCGTCGGCGATGATCGCGAAATCCTCGACCGAGACGAAGAGGGGCGATTGCGGGAAAGCCTCGGCGGCGATTCGGAGCACCCGGCCGACCATTGCCTCGCCGGCGACGGGGACCAGCGCCTTATGGCTGACCCCGAGCTTCGCCGCGAGCGGGTCCAGCGTGGCGGAGCGGCGTCCGGCGAGGACGAGGATTCGGGGATGCTCTGCGGTCAAGGGGCTGTGGCCTGGGGAAATTGTGGGTGGGTGCCCGGTGCGGGACGGGGCGCGATATCTGCCCGGGCTCAAGGAAGCAACTCCGGGGGGCTTCGCACGACTGTCGCGAACGGTTCTTCCGTCACCCTGAACTCGTTTCAGGGTCCAGTTTTCAGTCCGCGAGGCGGTTCGTCGCTGGATGCTGGAACAAGTTCAGCATGACGAGGCGGGGGAGGCCGGTTCCGGCGCTTTACGCCGCCCGCCCCTCCATCGCCTTCTGGCGGCGGCGCTGGACGGAGGAGCCCAGCCCGATCGCCTCCCGGTATTTGGCGACGGTGCGGCGGGCGATGTCGAAGCCCTTGGCCCGGAGCCGCTCGACGAGCTGGTCGTCGGAGAGGATCGAGCGGGCGTCCTCGGCGGCGATCAGCGTCTTGATGTGGCTCTTCACCGCTTCGGCCGAGATCGCGTCGCCGCCGTCGTTGGACTGGACGCCGCTGGTGAAGAAATATTTGAGCTCGTAGAGGCCGCGGTCGCAGGCCAGATATTTGTTCGAGGTGACCCGGCTGACGGTCGATTCGTGCATCCCGATCGCTTCGGCCACCTGCCTGAGCGTAAGCGGCTTGAGCTGGGCGACCCCGTGGCGGAAGAAGCCGTCCTGCTGCTTCACGATCTCGCGGCACACCTTGACGATGGTCCGGGCGCGCTGGTCGAGCGCCTTCATCAGCCAGTTGGCGCTGGCCAGGCATTCGCTGAGCCAGGCCTTGGAGCGGCGGTCGGCGCCGCCGGTGAGCTCGGCATAATAGCGGCGGTTAACGAGCAGGCGCGGGAGGGTCGCCGAGTTCAGCTCGATTGCCCAGCCGAAGCCGCGGCGGGCCACGAATACGTCGGGAACCGCCGCCTCGACCCGCTCGCCGCCGGCGAACCGGCAGCCGGGCTTGGGATCGAAAGCGCGGAGCTCGCGGACCATGTCGCCGAGATCCTCGTCGTCGACTCCGCAGATCCGCTTCAGCGCCGAGAAATTGCCCTTGGCGAGATAGTCGAGATTGTCGATCAGCCGGGCCATGGCCGGATCGTAGCGATCCGCCTCCTTCGCCTGGAGGGCGAGGCATTCGGCGAGGCTTCGGGCCGCCACCCCGGTCGGATCGAAGCTCTGGACGATGGCGAGTACGCGCTCGACCTCGGCGAGCGCCACGCCCAGCCGGCCAGCGAGCTCGAGGGCGGAAGCGAGCAGATAGCCGGTCTCGTCGATCTGCTCGACGATCTGGCCGGCGATGGCGAGGTCCGGGCCCGACAGCCGCTCCCCGGCCTGAGCGAGGAGATAGGCGTGGAGCGAGACGTCGTCGGACGCGAAGCTGTCGAAATCGGGGCCCTCGCCTTCATGCCCGCCGCCGCCGGACAGCCCTTCCATCCCGAGGCCGCCGTCGAGGGCCCGGTCGGAGGCGCTGTCCTGGTGGAGATTCTCGTCGTTGACGTCGAGATCGAGCGGCGCCTCGCCCGAGCCGAAATCGTCCGCGGCAGGCGGTTCGTCCGGAGCTTCGGGCGCGGCCTCGGCCGGCGGCGATTCGTCGGCGGCGCCGGCCTCGAGGAGGGGATTGCGCTCGATCTCCTCGGCGATGAAGCTTTCGACCTCGAGGTTGGACAGCGCCAGAAGGCGGATCGCCTGCTGGAGCTGCGGGGTCATCACCAGCGACTGGCTCTGGCGGAGGTCGAGGCGGGGGGCGATGCTCATCCTCTCGTCATCCCGGCGCAAGCCGGGACCTCGGGCCGGAAGAGTCGCGGCGGGTCTTCCCGAGGTCCCGGCTTTCGCGGGATGACGGGTTGAGGCACATACTCCAAACCATCGCTAAAGCTCGAAGCTCTCGCCGAGATAGAGGCGGCGGACGTCGGGGTCGGCGACCAGTTCCTCCGGGCTTCCGGCGAAGAGCACCTGGCCGTCGTAGATGATGCAGGCGCGGTCGACGATGTCCAGCGTCTCCCGGACATTATGGTCGGTGATGAGCACCCCGATGTCGCGATTCTTCAGCTCGATGACGAGGTCGCGGATGTCGGAGATGGAGATTGGGTCGATTCCGGCGAACGGCTCGTCGAGGAGCATGATCGAGGGGTGGGCCGCGAGCGCCCGGGCGATCTCGCAGCGCCGCCGCTCGCCGCCGGACAGAGCCATCGCCGGAGCGTCGCGCAGATGGGCGATGTGGAACTCGCCGAGCAATTGCTCGAGCCGCTCGCGCCGGACCTTCTTGTCCCGCTCCGACACTTCGAGCACCGCCATGATGTTCTGGGCGACGGTGAGGCCGCGGAAGATCGACGTTTCCTGAGGGAGGTAGCCGAGGCCGAGGACGGCCCGGCGGTACATGGGCAGGCCGGTAATGTCCTGGCCGTCGAGCAGGATCCGGCCGCTGTCGGGCTTCACCAGGCCCATCACCGAATAGAAGCAGGTCGTCTTGCCGGCGCCGTTGGGGCCGAGCAGCCCGACCACCTCGCCGCGGTCGACATGGAGCGAGACGTCCTTGAGCACCCGCTTGCGGTCGTAGGATTTGGCGAGGCTGACGACGGAGAGCCCCCGCGCCAGCTCGGCGAACACCTCTGCGGCTTGCGCGCGGGGAAGGGCGGCGGCTTCGTTCATCTCGGCGGCAGACTTAGGCCATGCGGATTATCGGGTAAACTGGCAGGCTTCGTGCATGGATGAAAAAAAAGGCCGAGGGTGGCTTTGTCTCGGCACCCTGAAACCTTCCTCGTCACCCTGAACTTGTTTCAGGGTCCAGTCCTCCGCCCGCGAGGCGGTTTGACCCTGGATGCTGAAACAAGTTCAGCATGACGGTGAGGGATAATCCCGCCGCCCAGCTTAAGCTCAGCCGCCCGTCTTCTGCGGCACCGTGAACCGGCCGGTGACCCGGCCGCCCTGGCTGGTCGTGCCGGGCGGGCCGCCGCCGTCCATCACGGCCCGGCCGCTGTCGAGATCGATGGTGAGCCGGCCGCCGTTCACGTTCGCGTCGCGCTGGACGAGGCTGACGTTGCCGATCAACGTAATGATTCGCGCCTGAGTGTCGTAAATGCCCACGTTCCCGCGCGCCGTTTCCGACGGGCTTTTGACGGTGACCCCGCCGCTGGCGTCGATCCGGCGCAATTGCACTCCGCCGCCGCTGGAATAAGCGACGTTGATCCGGGGGGCGGTCAAAGTAAGCTCGCCCTGGCGGACGACGACATTGCCTGAAAAGATCGCCCGGTCGGCGCGGTCCTGAACCTCGATCCGGTCGGCGGCGACGTCGACGGGGGCGTTGCTGTCATGGCCCTTCAGGGCCGAAGTCTGGCTCGCGGCGGGCCCGACGAAGAGGCCGGCGAGCAGCAAGGCGGGAACGAGGCGCTTCATGCCCTTCATCTGATGCCCCCCTGCTTGATATGCAAGCGCGGACGGCCGGTGAGGACGACCCGGCGCTGCGGCAGATCCACGGCCATCCCGCCGGCGGTGAAGCGGCCGAGCCGCATCTGCCCCTCGACTCCGCCGCCGCTGACGGCCGTGTGTTTGTTGAGGTCGAGCGCCACGTCCCGGGTCTCGAGGCGGTAGCCGTCCGAGGCGGTGAACAGGATCGGGCCGAGGACGTCGACCTTCTGGGTGTCCATGTTGAAGCGCGCCTTGTCGGCGGTGATCGTGGCCGGGCCGTCCTGGAGCTGGATCCGGGCCGACATTCCGCCGATGTCGACCACCGGATCGGACGATTTGGCCTGAACCGCCTGCGCCGCCTGAATGGAGAAGGGGCGGCCCTCGTCGTCGAGGCCTCGATATTCGGCCTTCTGGGTCTTCAGCCGCTCGCGGGCGGTGTCGACCTTGTTCTTGTCGAGCAGGAAGCTGATCTCCTTCTCCTTGGAGAGCGGCGACAGCAGGAGATAAGCGAGAAGCAGCCCGACCCCGGCCGGAAGCGCCACCTTGAGGAAGCGCATGAGCCAGTCGTGAGCGCCTCCCGGCGCCGCCCAGCCGCGCTTGGCGGCGCGCCGGTCGCCGGCGAGATCAGACATGGGCGAGATCAGACATGGGCGAAGATGTCGACCTCGGCCCAGCCGGCGAGATCGAGCAGCGCCCGGTGCGGCAGGAAATCGAAACAGGCCGAAGCGAGCTTCATCCGGCCTTCGCGCTCCAGCCTTTCGTCCAGCTTCTCCTTCATCGCGTGAAGATAGCGGACGTCCGAGGCGGCATATTCCTTCTGAGCGTCGGAAAGATCGGGGGCGCCCCAGTCCGACGTCTGCTGCTGCTTGGAGATGTCGATCTGGAGCAGCTCCTTGATCAGCTCCTTGAGCCCGTGCCGGTCGGTATAGGTGCGGATCAGGCGCGAGGCGGTCTTGGTGCAATAGACGGGCTTCGCCATCACTCCGAGATAGGCCTGCATGATCGCCAGGTCGAAGCGGGCGAAATGGTAGAGCTTGAGCCGTTCCGGATCGGCGAGCACCGCCTTCAGGACGGGCGCGGCATAGTCGCTGCCCGGACCGAAACGGACGAGATGCTCGTCGCCGCGGCCGTCCGAGATCTGGACGACGCAGAGCCGGTCGCGGCCCGGCAGAAGGCCCATGGCCTCGGTATCGACGGCGACGGGGCCGGGGGCGAGGACGCCCTCGGGCAAATCTTCTTCGTGGAAATGGACTGTCATGGCCTCCGCATAGGCGCAAGCGGCTTAGGGCTCAATCGCTGGTGGCGCGGCACTTCGTCATCCCGGCGAAAGCCGGGACCTCGGGGAGACCCGCCGAGACTTCTCACCCTGGGGTCCCGGCTTTCGCCGGGATGACGGGCAGGCTCGCACTTGATCGATTCGCCCCGCCCCGCCACAGGGGCGCGAACCATCAGGAGCCTTCCCCCATGCCCTCCGGTCTTGCCGCACTGCTCGACGACGTCGCGGCGATCGCGAAGCTGGCCGCCGCCTCGATCGACGATGTCGGCGCCGCCGCCGGCCGCGCCGGCTTCAAGGCCGCCGGCGTGGTCATCGACGACACGGCGGTGACCCCGCGCTACGTCACCGGCTTCACGCCCGACCGCGAGCTTCCGATCATCGCCCGGATCGCCAAGGGATCGTTGAAGAACAAGCTCCTCATCCTCCTGCCCGCGGCCCTGGCGCTGAGCGCGCTCCTGCCCTGGGCGATCATGCCTCTGCTCATGCTCGGCGCCGCCTATCTCTGCTTCGAAGGCGCCGAGAAGGCCTGGGAGGCCGTGTCGGAACCGGATCACAGCCTGGCCGAGGACGAAGCCGAGCTGAGCAGCGCCGAGCACGAGAAGAAAATGGTGAGCGGAGCGGTCCGGACCGACTTCATCCTGTCGGCCGAAATCATGGCCATCGCCCTTGCCGAGGTGGCCTCCGAGCCCTTCTGGACCCGCGCCATGATTCTCGCCCTGGTCGCGGTGGCGATCACGATCGGGGTCTACGGCGTGGTCGGACTGATCGTGAAGATGGACGATATCGGCCTTCATCTTGCGGAGCGGGGCAACCGCGCCGCCAAGGCGATTGGGCGCGGGCTCGTCCTTGCCATGCCCAAGGTCATGGCGGCGCTGTCGACGATCGGGATCGCCGCAATGATCTGGGTCGGCGGCGGAATCATCGTCCATGGGCTCGAAGAATTCGGCCTGTCCGCGCCTGCGCATCTGATCCACGATGCCGGCGCGGCCGCCGGCCACGCGGTTCCGGCCATGGCCGGAGCGATCGAGTGGGCGGTCGGGGCGGCCGGTTCCGGCCTCGTCGGTCTCGCGCTCGGGGCGCTGATCGTCCTCGTCCATCACAAGGTCGCCCGCAGGCATTGAAGCGGCGTCCGAAGCGCCTGTGGAAAAGCGCTCGCGGCTTAAAACAAATTGAGTTATATGAGTCGGCGGTGTGCCATTTTCGGGAGCGCACGAGACCGTTGGCGCGACAGCCCCGCGCGGTGGTTTGCACGTGAAGGCAGGGGCGCGGAAAGTATTGACGGGCATGGGTTTCGACAGAGGGCGCCGCGGTGAGCGCGGCGGGCGCGGCAGAGACAAGCGCGACGGTTTCGGCGACGAGAATTTCAGTGGATTTGAAGAACGCGGCGGCGGCGGCTTCGGCGGCGGGTCGGGCGGCGGCGGCGGCGGTTATCGCGGCGGCGGCGGCGGCGACCGATTCGGCGGTGGCGGCGGAAGCGGCGGCTATGGCGGCGGCGGCGGCGGGTTCCGCGGCGGCGGCGGCGGTGGTGGCTTCAGCGGCGGCGGCGGCGGCGGCTTCCGCGGTGGCGGTGGCGGCGGCGGTGGCGGCGGAATGCCCCCCCAGGTCGTCGGCCAGGGTAAAGGCGTCGTCAAATTCTTCAACGCCCAGAAGGGCTTCGGCTTCGTCGTTCGCGACGATGGCGGCGAGGATGTGTTCGTTCACATCTCTGCGGTCGAGCAAGCGGGGCTTACCGGCCTGGCCGACGGCCAGCCGCTCGAGTTCACGCTCGTCGATCGCGGCGGCCGGGTCTCGGCGACCGACCTCAAGATCGACGGCGAGCCGATGCCGGTCCAGGAGCGCGCGCCTCGCGAGGATCGCGACGCGCCTCGCGGCGCCTACGGCGCTGCCGGCGGCGGCGGCGGCGGTCCCCAGCGGCAGCTGACCGGCGAGAAGGCTCAGGGCACGGTCAAGTTCTTCAACGCGATGAAGGGCTTCGGCTTCATCAGTCGCGATGACGGCCAGCCCGACGCGTTCGTCCACATCTCTGCGGTCGAGCGGGCCGGCATGGTCAGCCTCAACGAGGGCGATCGGATCGAATTCGAGCTCGAGGTCGACCGTCGCGGCAAGACCGCGGCGGTGAACCTTCAGCCGATCCAGTAAGTCTCTTCTCCTTCGGGAGCGGAAAGACGAGCCCGGTGCCGTGAGGCGCCGGGCTTTTCTTTTTACGCGGAATGAGCGTCAGCCTTCGTTTTTGTTCGCACAAAGACACGAACGCACAAAGGAGCCGTCGCGGCGAAGCCGCTTCAGTCTTCTCTCGGATCGATGAATTAAGGCGCTGCGCGCCAAACCGCGCTGACGCCTTTGTGCCTTCGTGTCTTTGTGCGAACTATATTCCAGAGTCGTCGCTCACGAGGCGCCAGCGCAAGGTCTCGCCCGCATGGAACGGCACGAGAAAGCTGCCTCCGGCAGGGAGCTTGTCGGGCACGCGGACGCTCTCCCGCTCGAGAACCACCCGATCCTCGTTGAGGGGCAGCCCGTAGAAGCGGGGTCCGTTCTCGGAAGCGAAGGCCTCCAAATGCTCCAGCGCACCTTCTTCCTCGAAGACGGCCGCGTAGCTTTCCAGCGCGAAGGGCGCGTTGAAGATGCCGGCGCAGCCGCAGCCCGTCTCCTTCTTCTCGATCGAATGCGGGGCGCTGTCGGTGCCGAGGAAGAATTTGGGTGAGCCGGACGTCGCCGCCTTGCGGACTGCGAGGCGATGCGTCTCGCGCTTGGCGACCGGCAGGCAGTAAGCGTGAGGCCTGAGGCCGCCGGCAAACAGGGCGTTGCGGTTGAGATGGAGGTGCTGCGGAGTCACCGTCGCGGCGACGGCGGGCCCTGCGGCCACCACGAAATCCACCGCCTCGGCGGTCGTGATGTGCTCGAACACGATCTTCAGGGACGGGAAATCGCGGACGAGAGCGGCGAGCACTCGGTCGATGAACACGGCTTCGCGGTCGAACACGTCCACTTCGGGATCGGCGACCTCGCCGTGGACCAGCAGCGGCATGCCGACGCGCTGCATCTCCTCCAGCACCGGATATAGGCTCCGCACGTCGGCCACTCCGAACGCGCTGTTGGTGGTGGCGTGGGCGGGATAGAGCTTGGCGGCCGCCCAGGCGCCCTGCGCGAAGCCGCCCGCCAGTTCCGCCGGGTCCGAATCGTCGGTCAGATAGCAGGTCATCAGCGGCATAAGGCCCGGCGCCGCGGCCCGGATGCGCTCGCGATAGGCCTGCGCCATGGCCGTCGTCGTGATCGGGATCTCCAGGTTCGGCATCACGATCGCCCGGGCAAACTGCCGGGCGGTATAAGGCGCTACGGCCTCGAGCATGGCGCCGTCGCGCAGGTGGACGTGCCAGTCGTCGGGGCGGCGCAAGATGAAGCGGGCGGGTTCGGTCATGGAGGCCATGGCTTGGGTTTCCAGTCCGCCGTCCCTATCAAGGGGACATGGCCGCGACCACCCTCCCCGACCGTTCGGTCCTTCGCCTCTCCGGCGAGGATGTGCGCGGATTTCTCCAGGGGCTTGTCACTCACGACGTCGCCTTGCTCGCACCCGAGCGGCCGCTCTGGGCGGGCCTGCTGACGGCTCAGGGCAAGGCCCTGTTCGACTTCATCCTGTGGGCCGAGGGCGAGGACGTGCTGATCGACTGCGAGACCGAGGCGGCGGGAGAGCTGGCGCGGCGGCTGGGCCTGTACCGGCTCAGGCGGAAAATCGCGATCGAGCCTGTCGAAGGGTTGGCGGTGCATTGGGCGCAGGACGGCGACGGGCCGCTCGACCCGCGCCTGCCCGAGCTTGGCCGCCGCTGGCTGGCGCCGCCCGGCGAGGGTGCGCGAGGGTGGCTCGCCCACCGGCTGGCGCTGGGGGTCACCGAGGGCCGGGCGGAGTTGGGCTCGGACAAAACGCTCTGGCTCGAATGCAACGCCGCCGAGCTGAACGGCGTGAGCTTCACCAAGGGTTGCTATGTCGGCCAGGAGAATACGGCGCGGATGAACTACCGCTCGAAGGTCAATCGCCGGCTCGTCGTCCTGCCCGCCGATGCGCCCGGTTCGAGAACGAGGATCCATTATCCTGAATTGGGATTGGCGGTGGAGCACCGACGAGTCGACGATCTGGGGAGCGCCACCGTTCCGGATTGGCTGGCCGCGGCGCTGAAGTCCTAGTCGGTCTGCCGACGGCCCCGCTGGAATTCCGGATCTTGCGGGTGCGTGGGGCAGGTCCTGGCATATTCCTCAAACCAGCTTTGCGGCACCGGCGACAGCATCATCCGGTCCGCAACGTCGGCCACGGCGCAAGTCCCGGGATTCGTGATCGAGCGGAACCAGTCGAGCTTGCGCTCGGGGGAATCGGCACCGATCCGATGCCAGCTCAGGCCTTGCGCCCATTGGTCCGTCGAGCCGGATGGTTCCGGGTACGGCCGGCGCGGCAAGAACAGGTCGCCGCGGCTGTCGGATCGGTCGGCCAGGCTGAAACCCCATCGATATTGTCCGTTCTGGGTGGAGCCGCGAAGCCGTTCCCGGGCAAGGCCGGCCGCCACGCGCTGCGACGCCGCGACCCGATCTTCGACGAGGATGACGGAATGCACGTCGACCTTGTCCGGAAATTCCGGCGACGCGACTGCGATCAGGACGAGGCGTGGATTGCCATGTCGGTGAAGGGGCTGGGGCACGCTGCCGTTATAGGGCCGGCGACCCTCCGGCACCGGTCCCACCGGCGCCAATATTCGTGCGAGCCGAGGCCGCGGCTTCATCGAATCGATATGCGCGGCGACGATTCGCCGGTCGAACGGCTCGAGAATATTGAGCGGACGCAATCCCAAAGCCACCGGGTAGGGAATGGCGGCCGGGTCGAAGCTGTCGCACAGCGGCCCTTCCGGACCATAGCGACAATATTCGGGAAGCGCCGCAACGGCCTGCTGAGCCTCGCGGCAGCCGACGAGGCCGACAGCGAGCAGGCTGAGCAGGGCAGCAGACAGTTTCGCTCGCCGCCTCGTCGAATTCATGCGCGACAAACCGCCCGCATCGCCCGAAGTTGCTCAGCCCCTTACCCACCGCACCTTCGGGTCGTTGAAGTCGATCACCTCGTTCAACTCGCGCACGTTGGAATAGCCGTAGCCGACGAGATTGATGAAGGTCTGGATGTTGAGCGCCAGCCGGACCGATTTGAGCTGCACCGGCGGAGCGTCGTTTCGGAAATTGTTGTTGCAATAGATGAGGATCGGACGGTCGCGCTGGCCGATGACGGCGGCGAGGCTTTCGTCGGTGAAGTCGGTAAAGGGAAGGTTGACCGCCCCCTTGATATGCCCGCGGGCGAAGGCGGAAGCGGAACGGGCGTCGAGGATCAGGGCATCGGGATCGGCGGCCGCGGCGGTGAAGCTTTTCCAGTCGACGAGCCTGGTCAGTCGGTAATCCTCGACGCTGACGGTGAGGTCTCGGAAGCCGGGATAGTCGATCTGGGGATTGGGTTGGGCCTTGCCCTGGACGGCAACGGGCACGGTAGCGGCAGGATTGGCGGCGGCGAGAGCCAAGGCCGCGAATAATGGCTGGAGCATGTCGAGCACTCCTTCGGGCAAGACGTGGGGAATAGGTCGATACGGCGACGAAACTGTCGTTCCGCTGAACCGGTAACTATGCTTAAGCCCCGCCCCCTAGGCTCGGGCGATGGCCTCCCCGATTCGATCGCTCGCACTTCTGCTCGCCCTCATGGTCTGCAGCTCCGGCCCGGGCCCATTCTTCGTCCCCGCCAAAGCCGCGCCGGACGAGGCCGGTCCGAATGTGGTCAATTGCCCGAAGGACTACCGGGAGCGTTTCAACCCCGGGCCGATCTCCTCCGGGCCCCTGCGATTCGAAAAGGTCGTTTGCCTCGACTTCCAATCGAGCCCTTTCAGCGTAACCGACGCGATCCTCTCGCCCGACGGCACGGCCGTGGCGCGCTGGCACGGCGGCGCGCCAGCGCCGGTCGAGATCGTCCAGCTAAGCCAGCCGGGCCGGGTCGACATTCCGAACCGGGTCACTTTCCGCGGCTTCGCTTTTTCCGGCCCGGGCTCGTCGCCCCACGCGCTCGCCTGGTCCAGCGATTCGCGCCCTATGGGCGGTACGTCAGAAGACCATGTCGCCGAGCGGCTTCGCGCTAGATGTGGAGCCTCAACAGGTTGTTCCGGTTCAGGCCGAGTCGGCTGATGGGTGTTTGGGCTTGTAGGCTGCCATGTGGTCGATGCCAGTTATATTGGTGGAGCCATCGCGGCAGCTCGGCCTTGCGGTGCTCTGAGGTGGGGT
>DASQLT010000054.1:0-21877 GCA_035629855.1 Allosphingosinicella sp. | reverse complement strand
ACCAACGACATCCGCCGGTCGTTCCTCGACTATTTCGGCTCCAACGGGCACCGGCCGGTGCCCTCGGCGCCGCTTGTCCCGCAGAACGACCCGACCCTGATGTTCGTCAATGCCGGCATGGTGCCGTTCAAGAATGTCTTTACCGGTCAGGAGAGCCGTTCCTACTCGACCGCCGCCTCGTCGCAGAAATGCGTTCGGGCGGGGGGCAAGCACAACGATCTCGATAATGTCGGTTACACCGCCCGGCATCACACCTTCTTCGAAATGCTCGGCAATTTCAGCTTCGGCGATTATTTCAAGGACCAGGCGATCACCCACGCCTGGACCCTGCTGACCAAGGAGTGGGGATTGTCTCCGGACCGCCTGACCGCGACCGTCTACCATACCGACGACGAGGCGTTCGACCTCTGGCGCAAGATTTCCGGGCTGCCCGAGAGCCGGATCATCCGGATCCCGACCAAGGACAATTTCTGGGCGATGGGCGACAGCGGACCGTGCGGTCCCTGCTCCGAGATATTCTACGACCATGGCGACCATATCCCGGGCGGCCCCCCCGGAAGCCCGGACGAGGACGGCGACCGCTTCGTCGAGATCTGGAACCTGGTCTTCATGCAATATGAGCAGGAGGACAATGAGATCGTCCGCGAGCTGCCCAGTCCGTCGATCGACACCGGAATGGGGCTGGAGCGGATCGCCGCCGTCATGCAGGGCGTCCACGACAATTACGACATCGACACGTTCAAGGCGCTGATCGCGGCCTCATCTTCGCTGACCCACAACGGTGTAACGGCGGACACGGCTGCCAGCCACCGGATCATCGCCGATCATCTGCGAACCTCGGGCTTCCTGATCGCCGACGGGGTGCTTCCGGCGAACGAAGGGCGCGGCTACGTGCTTCGGCGGATCATGCGCCGCGCCATGCGGCATGCGCACCTGCTCGGCAGCGGCGAGCCGCTGATGCACCGTCTGGTGCCGTCGCTGGTCGCCGAGATGGGCGCCGCCTTTCCCGAGCTGGTCCGGGCGCAGCCGCTGATCGAGGAGACGCTGAAGCTCGAGGAAACCCGCTTCCGGCAGACCCTCGCCAACGGCCTGAGGCTGCTCGACGAGGCGACGGGCGCGATGAGCCCCGGCGACACCCTTCCGGGCGAGGTCGCCTTCAAGCTCTACGACACGTTCGGCTTCCCCTACGACCTCACCGAGGACGCCCTGCGCGCCCAGGGCTTCGGAGTCGACCGCGCCGGCTTCGATGTCGCCATGGGCGAGCAGAAGGCCCAGGCCCGCGCCGCCTGGAAAGGTTCGGGGCAGAAGGCGTCCGAGGACGTCTGGTTCGACATCGCCGAGGCGCAGGGCTCGACCGAGTTCACCGGCTATGCCGGCCATGAGGGCGAAGGCGTCGTCGTCGCCCTCGTCAGGGACGGCGTCCGGGTGGAGCGGGCCGGAGCGGGCGACAAAATCGCCATCCTGACCAACCAGACGCCCTTCTACGGCGAGAGCGGCGGCCAGATGGGCGATTCCGGGACGGTCACCGGCGACAAGGGCTTCGAGGCCGAAGTCGAGGACACGTCGAAGCCGCTCGGTCGCCTCCATGCGCACCATGCGACCGTCAAGGCCGGCGAGGTCGCCGTCGGCGATGCCGTCCATCTGTCGGTCGATTCCGAGCGGCGCGGGCGGGTGCGCGCCAACCACAGCGCCACCCATCTCCTCCACGCCGCTTTGCGCCACCGGCTGGGCGGCCACGTCACCCAGAAGGGCAGCCTGGTCGCACCCGACCGCTTCCGCTTCGATTTCTCGCACCCGAAGGCGCTGACGGGCGACGACGTCGCGGCGGTCGAGGAGGAGGTGAACCGTCACATCCGCGAGAACGACGCCGTCACCACCCGGCTGATGAGCCCGGACGAAGCGATCGAGGCGGGCGCCATGGCTCTGTTCGGCGAGAAATATGGCGACGAGGTCAGGGTCCTCTCGATGGGCCGGGGCTCGGACGCCAGCTATTCGGTCGAACTCTGCGGCGGCACCCACGTCAACGCCCTGGGCGACATCCAGCTCTTCAAGATCGTCTCGGAAAGCGCGGTCGCCGCCGGAGTCCGCCGGATCGAGGCCCTGACCGGCGAGGCCGCCCGGATGTGGCTGACCGAGCGCGAGCACCGGCTGAGGGAAGCCGCGGCCGCGCTCAAGGCATCGCCCGAGGAGGTGCCCGCCCGGGTCGCGGCCCTGGTCGACGATCGCCGCCGCCTCGAGCGCGAGCTCGCCGAGGCGAAGAAGGCGCTGGCGATGGGCGGCGGTTCCAAGGCGGAGCCGCAAGGCCCCGAGCAGGTCGGCGGCTATGCCTTCATCGGCCAGGTTCTGGAGGGCATGGATCCCAAGGGCCTTCGCGGCCTCGTCGACGAAGCCAAGGCGCGCGTTGGATCGGGTGTGGTGACCTTGGTGGCGGTGAACGACGGCCGTGCCACGGTCGCGGTCGGAGTCACCGACGACCTCATCGCCGGCCTCAGCGCCGTCGATCTGGTCCGCAAGGCAGTCGAGGCCGTCGGCGGCCAGGGCGGGGGAGGGCGTCCCGACATGGCCCAGGGCGGCGGACCGGACGGAGCGAAAGCGGGTGCGGCGGTCGAGGCGGTGAAGGCCGCTTTGGGCGAGCTTAAGGTCCCGGCCTGAAATCCCCTCTCCTTGCAGGGAGAGGGCGTTTCGTCACCGCGCCTTCAGCGCATCCCTCAGCCGGCGCCGCTCCAGCTTAGGCTCCTGGTCCATCTCTCCCAGCTTCATGATCTCTTTCCTCAGCTCGGCGCGTTTCTCGTGGATCGAGGCGATGACGGGGCCCATCGCCATTCCGAGATCGACGAGCACCGCCTCGGACAGCTGGAGCGAGGATTCGAGCGTTTCGGGCACGGCGTCGGTGGCGCCGGCGCGGTAGAGCTCGGCGGCGTGGGCGGGGTCGCGGGCGCGGGCGACGATGGTGAGCTCGGGGCACCAGGCGCGGACCTTCTTGGTCACTCTCACGCTCAACACCGGATCGTCCATGGTGAGGACCAGCGCGGTGGCGTGGCCGAGGTTCAATCGATCCATGAACTCGGCCCGGGCGACATCGCCGTAGCGGATCGGAATCCCCTCTTTCCGGCAGGCCGAGACCGTGTCGATGCTCGAATCGACCGCGAGGTAACGCCGTCCGTGGGCGGTCAGCATCTCGGCGACGAGGCGTCCGACCCGGCCGAAGCCGATGATCACCACCGCGGCCTCGTCGCCACGGCCGAGCGCCGGCGCTTCGTCCTCCGCCTGGACGTCGACCTGGCGCGCCGCGATCTGGCCCAGCTTGGCGAGCAACGGGGTGAGGGTGAGGCCGATGGCGGTGACGATCTGCCAGAAGGCCGCCGTCTGAGCGCTGATCAGCTGCGCCGCCGCGGCGGTGGCGAGCACGATCAGGGTGGTTTCCGAAGGGGAGGCCATGATCATCCCCGCTTCGGCCGCGACCGCCCTTCGCGCTCCGTTGAGGCGCAGGAGCAGCCCGGTCACCAGCGCCTTGAGAAGCAGGACCCCGACGACCGCGACGGCGAGCCTTTCCCAATTGGCCGCGACGACCCGGAGGTCGACGCTCATCCCGACCGTGATCAGGAAGATTCCGAGCGCGAGCCCACGGAACGGGGCGGTGATGACCTCGACCTCGCTTCGATAGTCGGTCTCGGCGATCAGGATTCCGGCGAGCAGCGCGCCCATCAGCGGCGACAGTCCGGCGGCGGTGGTGGCGAGACTGGCGACGATCACGACCAGCAGGCTCGCGGCGAGGAACAGCTCCGGGCTCTTGGTCCGGGCGGCCTGGGCGAACAGGCGCGGCAGAATCAATCGGCCGAGCACCAGCATGGCGATGACGACGGCGCCGCCGATCAGGAGGGTGCTCACCAGCCCGTCGAAGCCGCTCGCCGCGGCGAAGGGCGCCATCGCTCCGAGCAGGAAGATGATCGGGACGATCGCCAGATCTTCGAACAACAGCATTGCCAGCGCCGAGCGGCCGACCGGGCTGGTCGTTCCCACCAGGGGGAGGACGAGCGCCGTCGACGAGAGCGCCAGAGCGAGGCCGAGCGCCACCGAGCCGCTGAGGCTCTCGCCGATCATGTTCACCGCCAGGCCGAGGAGCAGAGCGCAGACGAGAAGCTCGGCGGCGCCGACTCCGAACACCAGCCGCCGCATCGTCCAGAGCCGGCGGAAGGAAAGCTCGAGGCCGATCGCGAAGAGGAGGAGGACGATCCCGAACTCGGCGAACGGCTCCACCGCCTCGGGATTGGTGATGGTGACGTAGTTCAGCCACGGCATTCGGTCGGCCATCGCACCCAGTCCGGCCGGGCCGACGAGAAGACCGACCAGGATGAAGCCGATGACGGGGCTGACCCGGAATCGGGCGAAGGCCGGGATGACGACCCCGGCGGCGCCGAGGATGACCAAAGCGTCGCTGAAACCGGAGGTCTGGAAATTGCCGTGCATCTTGCCTTTATGCAGGAACTTGCGTCATTGTCAGCCCGGGGAGGGCGATATGGATGCTGATCTCTGCATCGTCGGCGGCGGTCCCGCCGGAATGGTCGCGGGGCTGCTTTTCGCCCGCGCCGGAGTGCCGACCACGGTACTCGAGAAGCATAGCGACTTCCTCCGCGACTTTCGCGGCGACACCGTCCATCCCTCGACGCTGAGGATATTCTCGGAGCTCGGACTGCTCGACCGGCTGCTCGAGCGGCCCCACGACAAGGTTCGGGACATCCAGGGAGTGATCGGCGGTCGCCATGTCGCTCTCGCCGACTTCACCCCTTTCGACCCGCGGTGGAATTTCATCGCGATGATGCCGCAATGGGACTTCCTCGATTTCGTCGCCGACGAAGCGAGCGTCTATCCCCATTTCACCCTCATCCGGGATGCCGAGGCCACCGACCTGGTGGTGGAGGACGGAAGGATCGCGGGGGTGCGCTACGAAGCGGGCGGCCAGTCCCTTACGGTTTCGGCCCGGCTCACGATCGCCGCCGACGGCCGAAGCTCGCGGATGAGGGCGGCGGCGGGGCTCCCGGTCCGCGATCTCGGAGCGCCGATGGACGTCTTCTGGTTCCGGGTGCCGCGCGAGCGGTCGGGTAACAACGAGACCACCGGCGTCTTCGCCTCGGGGCGGATCATGGCGATGATCGACCGCGGCGATTATTGGCAATGCGCCTACGTCTTCCCCAAGGGCAGTGAGGACGAGGTACGGGCGCGCGGCATCGAGGCTTTCCGCACCGAGGTGGCTGGCCTGGCGCCGACCCTGCGCGAGCGGATCGGGGCGGTCCAGTCGTGGGACGACGTCAAATTGCTCTCGGTGTCGCTTGACCGGCTCGAGCAATGGCACCGCCCGGGCCTGCTCGTCATCGGCGACGCCGCCCATGCCATGACCCCGATCGGCGGGGTCGGGATCAACGTCGCCGTCCAGGACGCCGTCGCCGCCGCCAACGCGCTGGCGGGGCCGATGGCGGCGGGCGAGGATGTGGATCGCCTTCTCGGGCGAGTGCAGAAGCGGCGGCTTCCGGCGGTGCGGATCACCCAGCGTTTCCAAAAGACCGCTCAGGACCGGATCATCAACCGGCTCCTGATGCGGCAAGGCGGCGACTTCGAGCCGCCCCGGGCGCTTCGCTGGCTCGACCGCTATCCGGTGCTGCGGCGGATACCGGCGGCCCTGATCGGCTTCGGCTACAGGCCGGAGCATGTCAGATCGCCGGAAGCGAGGCAGGCGCGGCAGAGCCACCCGTCACCCTGAACTTGTTTCAGGGTCCAGTCCTCAGCCCGCGAGGCGGTTCGTCGCTGGATGCTGAAACAAGTTCAGCATGACGGCTAGGGTGACGGCTAGTGCCTTACCCCGCCGCCATCGCCTTTTCCAGATTCGTCCGGATCGCCTCGAAGAACTGCTCCGTCGTCATCCAGCTCTGCTCGGGGCCGATCAGGATGGCGAGGTCCTTGGTCATCTGGCCCGATTCGACCGTCTCGATGCAGACGCGTTCGAGAGTCTCGGCAAAGCGGGTAACTTCGGGCGTGTCGTCGAACTGGCCGCGGAACTTGAGGCCGCCGGTCCAGGCGAAGATCGAGGCGAGCGGGTTGGTCGAGGTCGCCTTGCCCTGCTGGTGCATTCGGAAGTGGCGGGTGACCGTGCCGTGCGCCGCCTCCGCCTCGACGATCTTGCCGTCCGGAGTCATCAGGATCGAGGTCATCAGTCCCAGCGAGCCGAAGCCCTGGGCGACCATGTCCGACTGGACGTCGCCGTCGTAATTCTTGCAGGCCCAGACGAACTTGCCGCTCCATTTCAGGGCCGAGGCGACGAGATCGTCGATCAGGCGGTGCTGATATTCGGTGCCCGCTTCGTCGAACTTCGTCTTGAATTCGCTGTCGAAAATCTCCTGGAAGATGTCCTTGAAGCGACCGTCATAGGCCTTGAGGATGGTGTTCTTGGTCGACAGATAGACCGGCCAGCCGCGGCCCAGGCCGAAATTGAGGCAGGCCCGAGCGAAGTCGCGGATCGAATCGTCGAGGTTGTACATGCCCATGGCGACGCCCGACGACGGGAAATCGAACACCTCGTGCTCGATCACCTGGCCGTCCTCGCCCTGCCATTTGATGGTGAGCTTGCCGGGGCCGGGGACCTTGAAGTCGGTCGCCTTATACTGGTCGCCGAAGGCATGGCGGCCGACCACGATGGGGTCGGTCCAGCCCGGGATCAGCCGGGGCACGTTCTCGATGACGATCGGCTCGCGAAAGACGACCCCGCCGAGGATGTTGCGGATGGTGCCGTTCGGCGACTTCCACATCTTCTTCAGGCCGAACTCCTCGACCCGGGCCTCGTCGGGCGTGATCGTCGCGCATTTGACTCCGACGCCGTGCTTGCGGATCGCTTCCGCCGATTCGACCGTCACCTTGTCGTCGGTGGCGTCGCGATTCTCCATTCCGAGGTCGAAATAGAGCAATTCGACGTCGAGATAGGGCAGGATCAGCCGCTCGCGGATCCATTGCCAGATGATGCGGGTCATCTCGTCCCCGTCCAGCTCGACGACGGGGTTCTTCACCTTGATCTTCGCCATTCGGCTCGCGCTTTCTTTTGGATGATGTGGTCGCGCAGCGCTCTAGGCTGGGACGGGGCGGGGATCAACCGAGAGAGCTGGGGCGACGGTTGTAACCGGAGGCGCCCCCGCCTAAAGGCAAGTCCATGACCTCACTCGAAAAGCCGGATCTGGTTACGACCAACGTTCGCTACCGGATGCCGAGCGTGCATCCGGAAGGCCGCAAGTTCGTCGTCATCGCCGCCGCGATCACGCTCTTTTTCTGGGTGGTGATCGAGTGGGAGATTGCCGGCTGGATCTTCGCCGGCCTCACCTTGTGGGTGGCCGCCTTCTTCCGCGATCCGATCCGAACCACGCCCAAGGGCGAAGGGCTGATCGTGGCGCCGGCCGACGGCATGGTGACGATGATCGCCATGGTGCCGCCGCCGCCGGAGCTCGTCGGCGAGGACGGCCTGCCGCCCGGGCCCTGCATGCGGGTCTCGATCTTCATGTCGGTGTTCGACGTCCACATCAACCGCGCTCCGATCGCCGGCGAGATCAAGCGGGTGGTCTACATCGCCGGCAAGTTCCTCAACGCCGATCTCGACAAGGCGAGCGACGAGAATGAGCGCAACCATTTCCTCGTCGAGGGCCGCGACGGCCTCAGGATCGGCTTCACCCAGATCGCCGGCCTCGTCGCCCGCCGGATCGTGCCCTGGGTCAAGGCGGGCGATTATGTCGCCGCCGGCCAGCGCGTCGGGCTGATCCGGTTCGGAAGCCGGGTCGACGTCTACCTTCCCGCCGGCACCTCGTCCCAGGTCCTTCTCGGCCAGCGGACCATCGCCGGCGAGACCATCGTCGCCCGCGCCGGAGTTTCCGAAGCGCTGGAGGGCGTCGCCCAGTGAAGGGGCCCGTGCGAGCGGGCCGGCCGCGCCGCGGCATCCCGCTCCGGACCATCGTCCCCAATGCGGTAACGGCTCTGGCGCTTTGCTCGGGCCTGTTCGGAATCCGCTTCGCCATCGGCGGCGAGTGGGCCGAGGCCGTCGGCTTCGTCGTCCTGGCGGCCATATTGGACGGTCTCGACGGGCGGATCGCGCGCCTCCTCAACGCGCAGAGCCGGTTCGGTGCCGAGCTCGACTCCCTGTCGGACGTTACCGCCTTCGGTGTCGCGCCGGCGATCATCCTCTATCTGTGGGTGTTGGAACCCCTGGGGGAGATCGGCCCCGATATCGATCGCTGGAACCGTTACGGCTGGCTGTTCCTGCTGGCCTATGCGGTCTGCGCGGCGCTTCGCCTGGCCCGCTTCAACGCCAATATCGATTCGGTCGAGCAACCGCACAAGTCGGCCGGTTTCCTGACCGGGGTGCCGGCACCGGCCGGAGCCGGCCTGGTGCTCCTGCCCATCTATTTGTGGGAATGGACCGGCGAGCCGCTGCTTCGCGAAACCTGGCTGGCGGCGCCCTGGGCGGCGGTGGTCGGCTTCCTGATGATCTCGAACCTCGCCACCTTCTCATGGGGCTCGCTCCGGCTTCGCAGCCATGTCAGGCTGGGCGCTCTCGTCGTGATCGCGTTGGTGTTCGCGGCGCTCATCTCGGCGCCCTTCCCGACTCTGAGCGTCGCCGCCTTGCTCTATGCGCTGATGATTCCGTTCAGCATCGCAAGCTACGCCAAGGTCAAGCGGCAACGCTCCGTCGAACCGCTGCGGCCGGACCCGCCGCTAGCGCCCGGGGCCTAGCGGCACCAAGCTCGCCGCGAAGGGCAAGCAGGATCTCGGGCAAATGAAGCCGCACCGTCACGTGGATCGCCACCAGAGCGGCAAGCAGGGCCAGCGTGAAGAAGAGCGCGGCAGTCAGATAGATCACAGCCTTATCCCCTTACTTATCCACAGTCGCCCAACGCGCTGAATGAAATTTTGATCCGTACCAATACGGTACGGCTCAGAACCGCATCATGTTCATAATATGTTCGGCTGTCAAGCGATTCGGAACAAAAGGCGCACCTGGGCGGCGGCGCGACGGAACGCGCCAGTAATCGCCAATAATCGTTAGGAATCGCCAGACGGCTGCAACCGCGCGCCTGTGACGCACTTGTGACGCCATGACGCCAAAGAAAAAGCCCCAGCCCTTTCGGGCCGGGGCTCTGCGATGTCGGCGGGGAGGGGGGAGGGTGCCGATCACCGCGGGGGGGATACAGGCAGAACGTCCTTCCCGGCCTTGGGTTCCGAAAAAAATCGGCTCGGTGAAAAAGGCGTGAATAAAGCCGAAAAACGAAGCGCCCCGGATCGGTACCGAGGCGCTTCGCCGACAGCTGCCTTTTCAGGCGACTATCTCCCGTCCCCGAGCGCCTTGTAGCCCAAATCCGCGATTCGGAAAAGTGCCTACTGCACATCCACCAAACGGCGGAAGGCACTTTGAAGGAGACTCCGCCCCGATTAATTAAATACCATCCTAGGGTCTGGACAGCGGCGAGGACGCACGTCACTCTTCGTTTCGGGGCAGAACTAGTCGGGTCGAGTCGAGCACTCGCCCGCTCTCGATTGGGGGGGACTCAATCGAGACTCTGAGAAAAAGCAGTGCCGCGGGAGTCTAGTCCGAGCATCTTCAGCCCTTTATTCGTTGAAAATGCTTGTGTCGAACTCCTCCCGTGGCCGCAAACCGATGGGAGTAGGTTATGACGACTGTAACTGGCGGATCCGGCAACGACAATCTTAACGGCGGCAACGGCGACGATACGATCAACGGCAATGGCGGGAACGACACCGCCGACGGCAAGTCCGGCGACGATACGATCAACGGCGGCACCGGCAACGACAATCTCGACGGCGGCAGCGGCGACGACACGATCGACGGCGGCGCGGACCATGACGATATCGACGGCGGCAGCGGCGACGACACGCTCACCGGCGGCAGCGGCGACGACGACATAGACGGCGGCAGCGGCGACGACGAAATTCACGGCGGCAGCGGCGAGGACGACATCAACGGCGGCTCCGGCGACGACGATCTGTTCGGCGACGAGGATGACGACTTCATCAACGGCCACAGCGGCAACGACGACATTTTCGGCGGCGGCGGCGCGGACATCTTGCGCGGCTTCACCGGCAACGATCATCTCCACGGCAATGCCGGCAACGACCAGATCGACGGCGGCACCGGCTTCGACACGGCTTATTACGACGCCAATATCGAGGAGTTCACCTTCCAGCGCGTCGGCGCGTCGCTCATCGTCACCCATCTCGGCGGCGCGGGCAGCGAAGGCCAGGACACGCTCGTCAACGTCGAGCGGCTCGTCTTCAACAATCGCGTGATCAACGTCGGCAGCGGCAACAACGCTCCGATCGCGGTCGACGACATGGCGACGACCGGCGAGGATTCGGCCGGCGTCTCCGGAAACGTCCTCACCAACGATTTCGATTTCGAGGGCGGCCCGCTCAGCGTCACGCCCGGCACCTTCGTCGGAACCTACGGGACCCTGACCCTCAACTCGAACGGCTCCTACACCTACGTCCTCAACGCCAACGCCCAGACGCTCGACCAGGGCGAGACCGGCCAGGACAATTTCAACTACACCGTGTCGGACGGAAGCCTCAGCGACACCGGCAAGCTCACCATCAACGTCAACGGCGCCAACGATGCCCCGGTGGCCAATGACGACACCGCCGCCACGACCGAAGATGCCAGCGTCTCCGGCAACGTCCTCGCCAACGACACCGACGTCGACGTCGAGGCGCTGACGGTGACGAACCCGGGCGTGTACGTCGGCGCCTACGGGACCCTGACCCTGGCCGCCGACGGCAGCTACACCTACGCGCCGGGCGCGGCGGCGCAGGCGCTCGACGTCGGCGAGTCGGCGCAGGACGTCTTCAGCTACACCGCCTCGGACGGCACCGCCTCCGATTCGGCCACGCTCACCGTCACGGTCAACGGCGCCAACGACGCTCCGGTGGCGAATGACGACGTCGCCTCGACCAATGAGGATTCCGCCGGCGTCTCCGGCAACGTGCTCGCCAACGACACCGATGTCGACGGCGAGCCGCTGACGGTAGCGAATCCGGGAGTCTATGTCGGGGCCTATGGAACGCTGACGCTCAATGCCGACGGCAGCTACACCTACGTGCCCGGAGCGGCGGCGCAGGGGCTCGATGTCGGGGAGTCGGCGAGCGACGTCTTCAGCTATACCGCCTCGGACGGCACCGCCTCCGATTCCGCCACGCTCACCGTCACGGTCAACGGCGCCAACGACGCTCCGGTGGCGAATGACGACGTCGCCGCGACGAGCGAGGACGGCACCGCTTCCGGCAACGTCCTCGCCAACGATACCGACGTGGACGGCGAGGCGCTGACGGTCAGCGATCCGGGCACCTACACCGGCAGCTATGGGACTCTCGTCCTGGCGGCCGACGGCAGCTACACCTACACGCCCAACGCGGCGGCGCAGGGGCTCGATACCGGCGAGACGGCGAACGACGTCTTCTCGTACACCGCCTCCGACGGCACCGCCGCCGATACGGCGACACTCACGGTAACGGTCACGGGCGCGAACGATGCCCCCGTGGCCAACGACGACGTTGCCACGACGGACGAGGACAGCGCCGTCTCCGGCAACGTGCTCGCCAACGACACCGACGTCGACGGCGAGGCCCTGACGGTGAGCAACCCCGGCACCTATGTCGGCACCTACGGAACGCTCACCCTCAACGCCGACGGCAGCTACACCTATGCGCCCGGCGCGGCGGCCCAGGCGCTCAACGCCGGCGACGTGGTGAACGACGTCTTCTCCTATACCGCGTCCGACGGCACGGCTTCGGACTCGGCCACGCTCACCATCACGGTCACCGGCTCCGACGACGCCGCCGGCCCGCCCTGGTATATCGACAACAATGCGGTCGGGAGCACCAATGTCGGCTCGGCCGCCAATCCGTTCACCTCGATCGCCGCGTTCAACGCGGCTCAGGGGAGCCCGAACGGACCGGCCGCCGGCGATCAGGTCTACCTGCTGTCCGGAGTCTATGCCGAAGCGGACGGAATCAACCTGCTCGACGGCCAGATCCTGACGGGCCTCGGCGATCCCCTGATCGCCCCGACCGCGGGCGACGGAGTCAATGTCGGGCTGGACAACAGCATCTCCGGCATCGGCATCATCAGCGGCGCCAATGCCGGAATCGCCGACAGTGGCGGAAGCGTCGGGGCGCTCAACGTCTCGGGGGTTTTCATCAATACCACCGGCGGTGTCGGAATCGACCTCGACGCGGGCGGCGCCAATGTCTCGATCACCAACACGTCGATCTCGTCCAGCGCCAATTATGCGATCCTCGGCGCCAACGTCGCAGGCTTCACCCTCACCGATTCGTCGGCGAGCAGCGGCGCCTCCTCGTCGGGAACGATCTCGCTGACCGATCTCACCGGCACCGCCGACTTCCTCGGCAACATCCTGAACGGCGGCGGGGGCGACACGCTCAGCATCGTCAACGGGGGTGGCAGCCTCACTCTCAACATCGCCGACAGCGCCTTCAACGAGGCGGTCGTCGGCCCGAACGACGACGTCACCGGCGATGACGGGGTCAGCATCACGACCAATGGCGGCACTCTGACCCTGACCGTCGACGGAGTCGATTTCCAGGGCGCGCGCGACGACCTTCTGGAAGTCAATGCGCTCGGATCCTCGACCCAGAGCCTCACGATCAGCAACAACAGCTTCCACAACGGCCAGGCCTCGGCCGGCGGCGGCGGCGTGGAGCTCAACGGAGGCGGTGCCGGAAGCGACATCGCCGTCGACTACCAAGTCGTGGGCAACAGCATCATCGGAGTCTCGGGAAGCGCGTTCAGCGGCGCCTACACCCAGCAGTCCGGTACGGTTCGCGGCTATATCGCGGGCAACGTCATCGGGATCGTCGACGGCGTGGGCGGAAGCGACGGGTCCGCCGGCGGCGACGGAATCAGCGCGTCCCTCCAGAAGTCGGCGGGGCCGGGCGACGCCACCTACCTGGTCACCATCTTCGACAATGACATTTACGACGTGAACGGCGGATCCGGGATCGCTCTGCGCGCCTCGGGCGGAACCGCCACCGACTCCGCCGTGATGGAAGCGACGGTGCTGGACAATGTCGTCGACGAGCATGGCGACTTCGCTTTCGCCGGCCTCTACGCGCTGGTCGGCGGCCTGGGAGGCGGCGACTTCTCGGAGCTGGGCCTCGTCCTGGACGGCAACACGATCGACGCGGGCGAGGCCGATTTCGGCCTGGACGCCGTTTATCTGGACCAGGCATCGGCCAACGCCCATTTCTACGTCCCGGGCTATTCCGGATCGGCCAATGGCGAGTTCGCGACCCCGCCGGGCACGGCCAGCGTCGATTTGACCGCCTTCTGGGGCGCTAACAACACGCTTGTGCCGACGCCGTTCAGCTTCTTCGGCGGAGTCGACGCCGGCTTCGTCACCGGCCTCACCGGCGAGCCGCTGACCGAGCCCGCTTACTTCCCGTAGGGCCGGGCCGATCAGGCGGCGCCCGTCGCTTCGTGGGGCGCCGCCACGGCCTTGGACTCGGGCGATTCGCGCTGCCTGAGCCAGATCGAGAGGACGACCAGAACGGCGGTCGAGAGAAATTCGCTCTGCCAGTTCTGGAAGCTCTCGAACCAGAGCTGGGGGTCGCCCAGATAGGCGAGGCGGCCGAGCGGCGTCTCGCCATGCCGAAGCGCTTCCGCGGCCGCCGAGCTCGCGCTGTTCCACCAGTGCAGGGTGAAGGAGAGCAGGAACAGGGTGAACAGCGCCAGCCCGAGCGAGTGGGCGTAGAGCCAGCGTGCCGCCGGGCCGGCCCGAAGGATGTGCGGAGCACCCGGCTTGTGCGCTTGAGTCCGGAGGGCGGAGTCGCGGGGCGGATCGTCGGGATCGCGGGATTCCGCAGAGCCTTTCTGGATCAGAATCGCGGTCAGGACGACATAGGCCGACATCTGCAGGAACTCGCTCTCCCAATTCTCGAATACCGACGAGATGAACTCCGGGGACATGGCATAAGCGGCGAGCGGGATCGCCGCCCCGCCGTGCCGCAGCAGCTCCTCATTCTCGACCTTCCAGCCCGAGATCCACTGGCCGACGATGCTGGCCAGGAAAAGAAGCATCAGCACGATCGTCAGGCCGTTGTTCCTGAGCAGCTTGGCCATGGGGGGTTCCTTGCGTTTCGCCGGCCTCAATGCGGCGCTTTCGGGCTTGGTTCCGGAACCGTGGCGGCCGAGGGTTCTAGCTATCTGGACATCAGCCAAGCGAGCTTCCCTAAATCCTCCCCTGCATTTGCAGGGGAGGGGGACCATGCGAAGCATGGTGGAGGGGGTTCTCCGGCCCTGAAGAGCCCCTCCACCGCGCTTCGCGCGGTCCCCCTCCTCCGAAAGCCGGGGAGGAATTTAGGGGCACAGGCCGCTCAGGTCTCTCCGGTGAACCTCTTGACCTTGACCGGCAGTTTCTTGCCCTTGGTCCGGCGCGAGGGGATCTGGACCGGATTCTTTTTCTTCCATTGGGCCCAGGTCATCGGGCCGTCCGGGGTATCGATCATTTCGTCGTCCATCGACATTGGGGCATGCTCCGCCGGAAAATCGCCTGGAGTATCCCCCAATCGCCTTCGGCCCGCCATCCCCCAATCCGACCGGTCACCGCCGCCGCCTGACCTCTCTCTCCCAGTCGAGCTCGGAGGGCATTGGGAGGCTGCTGTCGGTGGGCGCGTCGTCGACCAGCTCCAGCTTCGGATCGCGGACCTTTTCGCCCTGGCGGTGGAGGCACATGACGCAAAGACAGCGCCGGCGAACCTCGCGCAGAGTGTCCACCCATCCCTTGCGGTGGAAATGCCACCACAGAGCGTGGCTGCTGAACGCGGCCCCGTGGCCGCAGCGGCCGCACGTCAGCCGGACCGTCTGCGACCGCACTGCCGCGTCGAACAGGTCGCGCAAGGGATAAGCGGTCGGGAGGTCGGCCATAAAGAACAAATAGCGAACATAATGCCGCCTGTCATCAGTCGGGCTCGGAGGGCATTGACGTCGGGCGTGCTTGTGGCAGGAGCGGAACCATGGCCGCCAGCGAACCCGAGAGCGTCTGGGACGTCGCCGCCGAGCTCGGCGAGGGACCGGTGTGGGTCGGGCGCGAGCGCGCCTTGTGGTTCACCGACATCAAGAAGCGCGAGATCCACCGCTTCGATCCGGAATCGGGCGACCGCCGGACCTGGGCCGCGCCGGAGCCGGTCGGCTTCGTCCTTCCCGCCGAGGGCGGAGGTTTCGTCGCCGGGCTGATGAGCGGCCTGCACCGCTTCGACTCCGCGAGCGGCCGATTCACCCTGGTCGCTCGGATGGAGCCGGAGCGCCCGAACAACCGGCTCAACGACGGAGTCGTGGACGCGGCAGGCCGGCTCTGGTTCGGGACCATGGACGATAAGGAAAGCGCGAAGACCGGCGCCTTCTATCGCTTCGAGCGCGGCTCGGTCGCTCCGACCGGTCTCGAGGGGATCGCGATCACCAACGGCCCCGCCGTGTCGCCCGACGGACGGACCCTGTATTTCGTCGACACGCGCGAAGGCAGGATCGACGCCGCCGAAATCGCCGGGGACGGCACGCTCGGGCCGGCCAGGCCCTTCGCCCGAATCGACCCGGCCGACGGCTACCCCGACGGCCCGACCGTCGACAGCGAGGGTTGCGTCTGGATCGCCCTCTACGCCGGCTGGGAGGCGCGGCGCTACTCGCCGGCCGGAGAGCTGGTCGACCGGGTCCGCTTCCCCGTCGCCAACATCACCAAGATCGCTTTCGGCGGCGAAGATCTGCGCACCGTCTACGCGACCACGGCCCGGCAACAGCTGTCGCCGGCGGAAATCGAGCGTCAGCCGAGCGCCGGCGACCTGTTCGAGTTCCGAGTCGACGTGCCCGGCCTGCCTTGTCCGTTGGTCGCGGATTGAAAACTCAAGACCGAGCGACGAAAATTGCAAGTTGAACTAAGAGGTTCGATGAAATCCGAGCCGATACTCATCGCCTCCGGATCGGCAGCGATCTTGGCTTGACGGATTTAGGGTGTTGGCGGATGCTTGGCCCCTTCGAGTTGAGGGACGCCGACGCTTGACGAGACGTCCCGGACAACTCGCCTGCGCATGGGGGAGGGGACCGTGGGCGTTAGAAATTCCATCATCGGCGGGGCCGCGCTGACGGCGATTGCTTTGGCCCTGGCGGGCTGCGCCGACGGCCCGGTCGAGGACGAGGCGGCAAAGGCGGGAGTCGACGAGGCCAGGCTGGTCCATGCCGGCGCCACCGGGGCCGCGGACGATTATTTCCGCGACATGGACGGCGGCCTCGAGCTCACTCCGGCAGAGCGGACCGGGCGGATCATGTGGCTGGTCTGGACCGGCGGCAACGATCATTTCTGGGACGACATGGTCAAGCCGACCTTCGGGTCCTTCGACCTGCTCAAGATCGTCGCCGCGCCGCCCGATACGGGCAACGGCCGCCCCAATCGCTGGAAGAATCTCGGACTCGTCAACGAGCCCTGCTACCGCGCCGCGGGCGCCCCCGACTCCCGCCGCCACGGCCTCTGGCTCGACGTTCGCGACCCGTCCTGTCCGCCCGACCCGTTCGCGGACGAGAAACGCTTCCCGGGGGTGAAGTTCGACGCCCGCGGCAAGACCGTCCCAATCGGCTCCTATTACGGCTGGCCGACCGGAATCGTCGGTCTCCGGCTCTTCCCCAACCCGGCCTTCGACGAGAAGGCGGCGAAGCATTGGGGCGACGGCTCGCGTTATTATAACGACCCCAAATTCTACAATGCCAAGGATCTGGTGCGTCCGTACCGGGTCGGCATGTCCTGCGCCTTCTGCCACGTCGGCCCGAGCCCGGTCAGCCCGCCGGCCGATCCGGAAGCGCCGGCCTGGTCCAACCTCAGCTCCACCGTCGGCGCCCAATATCTGTGGATGGACCGGATCTTCTATTGGGATTGGGAGAAGAATCCGCGAAGCTTCCTCTACGAATGGCTCCACACCTTCCAGCCGGGAACGATGGACACGTCGCTCGTCTCGACCGACAACATCAACAACCCGCGCACGATGAACGCGATCTACGACCTGCCGGCGCGGCTCGATATGGGCTACCGGATCGGGCAGGAGACCCTGGCCGGCGGCGGCCTCGACAACCTCCAGTTCAACTCGGTCAGCAAGGACCCGATCCTCACCCGCCTCTACGACGGCAAGGGCGGAGTGCGAACGCCGCGGGTGCTCAAGGACGGCTCGGATTCGGTCGGTGCGCTCGGGGCGCTTAACCGGGTCTATCTCAACATCGGCCTCTACAGCGAAGAATGGATGCGGCATTTCAACCCGGTGATCGGCGGCAAGACGGTGAGCCCGATCCGGGTCGCCGACGCCCGTTCCAAATCGCCTTACTGGCAGGCCACCGAGCGGGGAACTCCGGCGACGGCGCTCTTCTTCCTCAAGGCCGGGCGGCCCGACAAGCTTGCGGCGGCGCCGGGCGGAGCGGCCTATCTGGCGGCGGCGCCCGCCACCCTTGCGAAAGGGCGGCAGGTCTTCGCCGACACTTGCGCCCGCTGCCATTCGAGCAAAGGGCCGGTCCCGCCCGAGGGCGCGGGCCTGGCGGACAGCTCCGGGCCGGGCTACCTCGCCCGCTTCAAGAGCTGGTGGCGCTGGACCCAGACGCCCGGGTTCAAGCTGGCAATGCGGCAGGAGGTCGAGAAGCCCGATTTCCTCCAGAACAACTACCTCTCCACCGAGGCCCGGATTCCGGTGACCTTGCTTCGCACCAATTTGTGCAGCCCGCTCGCCACCAACGCGATCCGGAACAACATCTGGGACAATTTCTCGTCCGAATCCTACAAGACCCTGCCGAGCGTCGGCTGGTCCAGCTACAACGACCCCTATAATGGGGAACGCCGCCGCTACCTGATGCCCGCCGGGGGGCGCGGCTATACGAGGCCGCCGTCGCTCATATCGCTCTGGTCGACCTCGCCCTTTCTGCTCAACAACCGGGTCGGCAGGTTCAACTCCGATCCGTCGGTGGCGGCGCGGGTAGCCTCGTTCGACCTCGCCATCCGGCAGATGCTTTGGCCGCAGACCCGCGACATGGATCCGGTGTTCGGCAACCGGCTCGGGGGAACGATCGACCGCACCAGCGGGTCGAGCCGGGTCTTCATCCCGGAGAGCTATTTCCCGATCACCCCCAAGACCCGGATCGGGAAGGCATTCATCCAGAAGCATCTCGGCCCGTGGATCGTCCCGGGTGGAATGAGCTTCGGCCCGATCCCCAAGGGAACGCCGATCGGCGCCCTGACCAACCTCAATCCGCGCGGACCGGAGAATGACGATCGTAAGGAACAGGTGAAGGGCGACGTCCATCAGCTCGAGCGGGTGATCGGGCTGATGAAGGCGATGGGCAAGATCTTCGTTGGAATCGAGCGCAGCCCGCCGGCGGACGACAAGGCGATGCTGGCGCGTTTCGAGGGCGCCCGACCCTGGCTCAGGGAACTCAGCAAGTGCCGGGACTTCGTCGTCAACCGCGGCCATTATTTCGGCACCGAGCAGTTCGTGAACCGCGCCGGGCTGACCGAGGACGAGCAAGCCTGGATCGGCAACGAGGCGCCGCTGGGCGATGACGACAAGGAAGCCCTGATCGCCTACCTCAAGACGTTTTGATGAAGGACGGGTTCGACTGCGACTATATCGTCGTCGGATCGGGGGCAGGGGGCGGCACCGTCGCCGCCCGACTCGCCGAGGCGGGAAGGGACGTGATCCTGCTCGAGGCCGGTGGAGATCCCGTCGCGGAGGGCGCCGAGCGCTTTCCGTGCGACTATTCCATCCCGGCCTTCCACCCGATGGCGACCGAAAATCCCGCCATGGCCTGGGATTATTGGGTCGAGCACTATCCCGATCCGGTCCAGGCGGCGCGCGACTGGAAGCGCTGCGACAAGGGAATCCTCTATCCCCGAGCGGGGACGCTCGGCGGCTGTACGGCGCACAACGCGATGATCTTCGTCACCCCGCAGGATTCGGACTGGCGGGGCATGGCCGAGGCGACCGGCGACGAAGGCTGGGGTCCCGAGGCCATGGCCGGCTACCAGCGCAAGGTCGAGCAATGCCGCCACCGTCCCTTGCGCCGGCTGCTCGCCGCCATGGGCCGGGACGGGAGCGGGCACGGCTGGGACGGCTGGCTTCCGGTCGAGCGGGCGATGCCGGCGCAGGCCTTTTCCGACGCGCCGATGCGCGAGACGATCGAAAAAGGTGCCTGGGCCGCGAGCCGGGATATTTCCGGGCCCTGGCAGGCCTTTAAGCGGCTGCTTCGAGGCAAGCTCGATCCGAACGACCGGTCGATGAACGGCAAGGCCGGCCTGTGCTACGCGCCGCTCGCCACCGACGATCATTGCCGCTTCGGCACTCGCGAACGGCTTCGCGCGGTCGAGGACGGAGCGGGCGGCCGGCTCCGGATCGAGCTCCACGCGCTCGTCACCCGCATTCTGTTCGCGCCCGACGGCGGAGCGGCCGGGGTCGAGTATCGCAGGGGCCGGCACCTCTATCGCGCCAGCCCGCTGAGCGGGGACTCGGCGGAAGGCGGCGAGACGGTCTCGATCCGGGCCCGGCGCGAAGTGATCCTCGCCGCGGGCGCGTTCAATACGCCGCAGCTGCTGATGCTTTCGGGAATCGGTCCGAGGGATGAGCTCGCAAAGCACGGGATAGAAGTCCGGGCGGACCTGCCCGTCGGCCGCAATCTCCAGGACCGGTACGAGGTCTGCGTCCTCCATCGCCTCGCCGCGCCCTGGAAGTCGATGGACGGTGCGGATTTCTCGCCGGACGATCCGATCGGCCGGCTGTGGGCAACGAAGCGGCAGGGCATGTACATCTCGAACGGCGCCGCGCTCGCGATGAAGCGCAATTCGCCCCGCTGCGCCGGCGATGCCGATCTCTTTATCATGGCCCTGCTCGGCGCCTTCCAGGGCTATTATCCCGGCTATTCGAAAGCGCTTCGCGAGCAGAAGGACGTCCTCAGCTGGGCGATCCTCAAGGCTCGCACCGCCAACACTTCCGGCGCTGTTACACTGAGATCCACCGATCCGCGGGATCCACCGTGCATCGCGTTCAATTTCTTCGATCCGAAATGCGATCCGGAGGGCAGGGATTTGAAGGCGGTCGCCGCCGCGGTCGAGATGGTGCGCGAAGCGGCGGCGCCGCTCCTCGACTGCAATCTGGTCACCGAGGAAATCTGCCCGGGGCGCAAGGTCCAGGGCGAAAGGCTCGAGCAATGGATCCGCGACAATGCCTGGGGTCACCACGCCTCCTGCACCTGTCCGATGGGCCCGCGCTCCGAAGGCGGGGTGCTGGACGGCCGGCTGAAGGTGCACGGGGTACCGCGCTTGCGGGTCGTGGACGCGTCCATCTTCCCGCGCATCCCGGGCTATTTCATCGTCAGCGCCATCTACATGGCCGCCGAAAAGGCCGCCGACATGATTCTCGAGGATGACGTCCTCGCCCCGGCGGAAAGGGAGAAGGCCGCATGAGACTGCTCTGGCTTCACGCGCTCCTGACCTGGGGGCTGCTCGTCGAACGGCGGTTCGAGCCCTTTTTCCGCCGGCCCTGGAACCGGCTGTTCCGAAACGCTTGCGCGGCCTTCCTGCAATGGGCGATCAACCTGTCGCGCAAGGACGAAAAGTTGCCGCTCGCCCACGAAACGATCCAGCCGAACGAGGAGCGGGACGTCCAGTCGATGATCGACACGATGCGCGACCATCTCATCCAGGATTTCCCGCCGGAGAAGATGGAGCGGGCCGGCAACACTAAGACCCACGGGCTGGTCCGCGCCGAGTTCATCGTCCACGACGATTTGCCCGAGGCGCTTCGCCACGGGATCTTCGCCAGGCCGGGGCGCTACAAGGCCTGGGCCCGCTTCTCGAACCCCGGGCCGCATGTCGAGCCCGATATCGACGATGTCGGCTTCGTCAGCCTCGGCCTGAAGGTGATGGGGGTCGAGGGGCCCAAGCTGATGGACGACGAAGTGGGCACCCAGGATTTCCTGGCCATCTGCGTCCCGACCTTTCCGACGCCGGACGTCGCCGCCAATGCCGACCTCCAGGTCTGGAGCAAGCGCGAGCTGCCCATCTGGTATTTCCTTAATCCCAGGAAGCATCACATCCGCGACTTCCTGATGCAATCGTTATGGAACGAGACCCAGTACAACCCGCTCGGCCACAATTATTACAGCTGCGTGCCCTATCTTCTCGGCGAGGGGCAGGCGATGCAATATGCCTTTTTCGGCAAGAGCAAGGTGGTGACGAAGATCCCGCGTGTGCCGTTCCGGCCGCCCGACAATTATTTGCGCGACAATATGGTGAAGACCCTGCTCGAAACCGACGTCGAGCTGGAGATGACCGTACAGCTTCAGACCGACAGCCACCGGATGCCGATCGAGAATGCCTCGGTGCTGTGGCCGACTCGCCTGTCGCCCCGGATCCCGGTGGCGACGCTCCGGATCCCGCGCCAGCGCTTCGACTCGCCCGAGCAGCTCGCTTTCGCCCGCAACCTGTCGTTCAACCCCTGGCACTGCCTCCCCGAGCACCGCCCGCTCGGCAACCAGAGCCGGGCAAGGAAGCGCATGTACCAGACGCTCGCCCAGTTCCGGCAGAAGAACAACAAGGTGGAGCCTGTCGAGCCGACGAGTTGGTCGCCGTTTGGGTAAGATCCGCTTAGAGCGTGATCGCTTGAAAATGGATCGCGGACTTTTTCCCGACATCGGCGTCACCCTGAACTTGTTTCAGGGTCCAGCTGGTCGCTCGCCCGGGAAGCGGAAAGCTGGATGCTGAAACAAGTTCAGCATGACGGGATGAGACAGCGCTTCAGTCTAAAA
>DASQLT010000053.1:0-89105 GCA_035629855.1 Allosphingosinicella sp. | reverse complement strand
ATCCCGTCATGCTGAACTTGTTTCAGCATCCAGCTTTCCGCTTCCCGGGCGAGCGACCAGCTGGACCCTGAAACAAGTTCAGGGTGACGCCGATGTCGGGAAAAAATCCGCGATTCATTCTCAAGCGATCACGCTCTAGCGCTTAGCGGGCAGTGCGCCTCGGCGCTCAGTACGTCCAGCGGTGGGTGATAAGGTCGATCCGACTTTCATCGGCGACAAACACCGGTACGCTGCCGCTGAGAGACTCCCGCCCAGGCTCAGCAACGTCGCCGTCTTGCCGGTGCCCCGCGCACCCGCGAAACGCGGGAGCGATCGGTCTGGCTGAGCGTCAGCCGCTGCGGTTCGTCTCTACCGCCGAGCCCGATGAGGAGGTCAGTTGTTCGACTCACGCTCACCCTCTTTCCCTGCTCAGTGCACGGGAAGGCTGGGGCGGGTGCGAGCTTTAGCGAGCCAAAGCCCTGCCCACGTACAGAAGCGCCTCCGCCAGCACCGAGCTGCCGGAGGCGCTTTCCATCCCGTGACCTCCCCTCCTGCAAAGGAGGGGAGACACCTTATCGTAGAATAGCGACGCCGACGTAGAACGGCGGATCGTTAGCGCGGCGGACCAGCAGCAGCACCGTCTTGCGGCCGGCCGAGCGCGCGGCCGCGAGGGCGGCGGCGGCCTCCTCGGGCGTTCGGGTCGCGCGCTGGTTGATCGACAGAATGATGTCGCCGGGCTGGATGCTCTTGGCGGCGGCGTCGCTGCCCGGATTGACCGAGGCGATGACGACCCCCTTGAGGTTGACGTCCCGAAGCCGGAGCGACCTCGCGATGTCCGGGGTCAAGGTCTGGACGGTTACTCCGAGGCTCTCGCGCGCGGACTTCTGGCTGGTCGACTGCTGCGCTTCGGCCGGCTCGCGGACCGGGGTTTCCTCCTCGATGCCGTTGAGCCGGGCGAGCTCCTCTTCGGTCGGACGCTCGCCGACGGCGACGTTGACCGTCTGGCGCCGCCCGTCGCGGACGATCTCGATCGGGACTCGCGAGCCGATCGGCGTTCGCGACACGAGATAGGCCAGCGATTCGTCCGGGGTCACCGGCCGCCCGCCGACGCTGACGACGACATCGCCCTGCTGAACTCCGGCCCGCGCCGCAGGCCCGCCCGCGGTTACCCCGCGGATCAGCTCGCCCTGGTTCTTGGGAATTCCAAGCGAGGCGGCGATATCCTCGTCGAGCGGCTGCAAGCTCACTCCGATATAGCCGCGCTGCGGCCTCTGGCCCTTGCGCAGCGAATCGATGATCGGAAAGGCCTGCTCCGCGGGAATGGCGAAGCCGATCCCGACATTGCCGCCGGTCGGGGAGATGAGCGCGGTGTTGATCCCGATGACGTTGCCCTGAAGGTCGAACATCGGGCCGCCCGAATTGCCCATGTTAATGCTGGCATCGGTCTGGATGTAGCGGTCGTAGGTGCCGGCGCCGATGTTACGGTGGAGCGCCGAGACGATTCCGGCGGTGACGGTTCCGCCGAGGCCGAACGGATTGCCGATCGCGACCACCCAGTCGCCGACCCTCACCTGCTTGGAATCACCGAAGCGGACGAAGGGCAGGTTATTGCCCTTGATCTTGAGCAGTGCGAGGTCCGACTGCGTGTCACGGCCGACCAGTTCCGCCTCGAACTCCCGGCGGTCGGGCAGGGTCACCGTGATCTGCTCGACGGTGGCGCCGGTGCGGGCGGGCGAGACGACGTGATTGTTGGTGACGACATAGCCGTCGGCCGAAATGATGAAGCCGGAGCCGAGCGAGCCGCCGCGCTGGGTGATCGGCGCGTCGCCGCCGCCGTCGGGGACGGGAACTCCGAACTGGCGGAAGAAATCCTCGAAGCCGGGAGGGACCTGGCGGCTGCGGTTGATCTGGATCGACTGCTTGGTCGAGATGTTGACGACGGCCGGCTGGAGCTTGGCGGCGAGGTCCGCGAAGCTCATCGGAGCGCCGGCACGCGGCGCGGCCGAAGCGATGGTGCCGGGATCGTTCTGGGCGGTCTGGGCGCCGACGGGGCCCACCGTCAGCGTGGCGGCGGCTCCGCCGAGAAGAATGGCGGCCGAAATGCCATAGACGTAACGCACGATTGCATTCTCCTCATTTGCTCCGACCCGACTGGCAGATCGCGCCGAACCTGATCGATTACAATTGTATTTGGTGCTGCTGAACGGGAATTGAATAGCGGACGCGTAACGACGTTCCGATTGCCGATTTCCCGGCCGCTATCGGTTCTTGCCCTTGAACTCCTGCAGATATTGATTGTCGGGCGACATGATGATGGTCGAGCGGCCCTGGTTCTCGCCCGGCGCGAAGGTCGTCTCGTAGCTCTGCATCGCCCGGTAGAAGGCGTAGAAATCCGGATCCTTGCCATAGGCTTCGGCATAGGTCTTCGCGGCTTCGGCATCGGCGTCGGCCTTGATGATCTGCGCCTGCTTGTAGCCTTGGGCCCGGATCGCTCCGGCCTCCTGCTGGCGGGCGGTACGCATCCGCTCATAGGCCGAATCGAGCGGGGTCCCTTCGGGAAGGTCGGCGCGCATGATCCGGACGTCGACGACCTCGGCGCCATATTGGCGGGCGACCCGGTCGAGCGCGCGCTTGATGTTCGCCATCAGCTGCCCGCGCTCCGGGCTCAGCAGGGTGGCGAAGGGCCGCTTGCCGAGCTCGTTGCGGATCGCCGAACCGAGGATCGGCTTCAATTGGTCGCTGACACGTTCCTCGGTCTTGGCCGAGATGTACATCTGAAGCGGATCGACGATCCGGTAGCGGGCGAAGGCGTCGACCTGGAGCCGAAGCTGGTCGGTCGAGAGGACCTGCTGGCGGTCCATCTTGACGCTGAGGATGCGCTTATCGATCCAGACGATCTGCTCCATGAAGGGCAGGCGGACGATCAGCCCGGCGCCGGTGCGGCCGAAATCGACCCCCGGTCGATAGGCATTGATCACCCGGTCCGGATTGCCGAAGCGGACGATCACCGCCTGCTTCGTCTCCGGAACCGTCGCGAAGGTGCTTCCGATGAGGACGAGCAGGACGATCGCGATGAAGGCGAGGGTGATCGGATTGCGAAGCGCCGGGCTCATCGGGCGGCTCCTTCTTGAACCTGGCGCTGGACCTGGGGCAGCGGCAGATAGGGGGTGACTCCGTCGGCCTCGACCACGGTCTTGTCGACCTTGGAAAGGACCCGCTCCATCGTCTCGTAATACATTCGGCGGCGGGTCACTTCGGGGGCAAGCTTGTACTGGGCGTAGACCTTGTCGAACGACGCGGCATCGCCCTGCGCCCGGGCGGTCTGCTGCTGCGCATAGGCGCGCGCCTGGTTGATGTAGGACTGCGCCTCCTGCTGGGCCGCCGACACTTCCTTGAAGGCGTTGTTGACCGTCGCCGGCGGATCCGACTGCTTGATCGCGATACCCTCGATCCGCACTCCGGCGCCGTAGCGGTCGAGCACCTGCTGCATGACCAACGACACGCGCGACTCGATGTCGCTCCGGCCGGCGCCGATGGCGTCGTCGAGCGAGACGGTGGCGAGCACCGCCCGCATCGAGCTCTCCGCAACGTCGTTGATCGTCAATTCGGGATCGTTGATCTGAAAGAGGTAGAGATGCGGATCGCGGATCGTCCACCGGACCGAATATGCGACGTCGATGATGTTCTGGTCCCCGGTGAGGATCAGTTTCTCCTGCGACGCATCGGCCCCGATGTCGCGGGTGCGGATCTGACCGACGTCGACCTTCTGAAGCCGTTCGATCGGAAGCGGCAGGGTCATCGCGATTCCGGAATTCACCGTGCGGCTGTATTTGCCGAACAGGGTAACGACGCCCCGTTCCTGCGGGCCGATGAGATGAAAGCAGGTGAAAAGCAGCCAAAGCAGAACGAACACGCCGAGGCCGTAGAGCCAATAGGGGCGTCCCTCCTGATGCGGGAAGCGGCCGCCGAACTTCTCGCGGCTGCGCCTCAGGAAGTCGTCGATCGAGCTGACGTTGGTGCCGACGCCCGGGGTGCGCCGCTTGCGCGGCGGTTGCCCCCAGGGATTGCGCGGACCGCCGCCGCCCCCGCCACCGTCGCCATCGCCGCCGGAGGGGCCCCAGGGCCCGCCGCGATTTTCGTTCATCATGGCGCCGAGACGCGCCCCCCACCCTAAAAATCTTGCCATGAAGCCTTTATAGGAAGCGGCCGTGCGGAAAAACAGTGGCAAGCCCATCGGCACCCCCTATCTGCGTCGGATGAGCGACGAGACCGAACCGTTGGCGCTAGCCCTCACCTCCGTTGCGGAGGCGGCCGGACGGATCGCCGCCCCGCGGCTGAGGGACGGCGTGGCCAGCCTGGTGCTCGATGTCGGCGGCCTTTCCGATGAGAGGCGCGCCGCCCTCGAGCGGCAGATCCGAGCCGCCTTGGTCCCCGTGCCGGGAATCCGCGAAGTTCGGATCGCGATGACGGCGGACAAGGCGGTGCGGACCATAATCGCCGTCGGCAGCGGCAAGGGCGGAGTCGGCAAGTCGACCGTCGCGGCGAACCTCGCCATCGCGCTCGCCCGCTCGGGCCGAAGGGTCGGACTGGTCGATGCGGACATTTACGGGCCGTCCTTGCCCCGGATCATGGGCAACAGCGATCGCCCCGAGCTCAACGAGAAGAAGATCGTCCCCGTCGACGCCTTCGGGGTGAAGATGCTGTCGATCGGGCAGTTGGTCGAGCCGGGCACCGCCCTGGCCTGGCGTGGCCCGATGATCGCCAGCGCGCTCGGCCAGCTCATGGAAGGCGATTGGGGCGATTGCGAGCTCATGGTCGTCGACCTGCCGCCGGGCACCGGCGACATCCAGATGTCCCTCATCCAGAAGTGGAAGCCCGCCGGTGCGGTCATCGTCTCGACCCCCCAGGACCTCGCCCTGATCGACGCTACCCGCGCCATCGACCTGTTCCGCAAGATGGACGTGCCTCTTCTCGGCCTCGTCGAGAACATGTCGGGTTATGCCTGCCCCCATTGCGGCGAGGTTTCCGACCCGTTCGGCTCCGGCGGCGCCGAGGCGGCGGCCAAGGTCATGTCGATCCCCTTCCTCGGGCGGATTCCGTTGACCTTGTCGATACGCCGGGATTCCGACGCGGGCATTCCTCCGGCCGCGGGAGAGGGCCCCGAGGCAGACGCCTTCGCGGCGATCGCGGCCCGGCTGATGGAGCGGATCGCGGCCCGCTGAGTTAACTCGTCGCCCCAGCGAAGGCTGGGGCCCCGGCGGGTGGAGAACGCCGGCGCCTTTCACCCCCTGGGGTCCCAGCCTTCGCTGGGACGACGGAGAGAATCGATGCCCCTCACCCGCGACCAAGATATTCACGACCTCCTCGCCTCAGCCCGCACGATCGCGATGATCGGCGCCTCCGACCGGCCTGACCGGCCGAGCTACGGAGTCATGAAATTCCTCCAGGATTGGGGCTATCGGGTCATCCCCGTGAACCCGCAGATCACCGGCGAGCATGTCCATGGCGAATATGTCTGGCGCGAGCTGTCGCAGATCGGCGAGCCGATCGACATGGTCGACATCTTCCGCCGCCCTCAGGCCGCCGGCGAGGCGGTCGACGAGGCGATCGCGGCCGGCGCCAAGTCGGTCTGGCTCCAGATCGGAGTGATCAACGAGGAAGCGGCGGCCCGAGCCGAGGCGGCAGGGCTCAAGGTCGTGATGAACCGCTGCCCGAAGATCGACATCCCGCGGCTTAGAGTGCCGCGCGTGGGTTGAGCGTCATCCCGGCGAAAGCCGGGGCCTCGTCGAGACGGGCCGCGCCTTAATGACCCGAGGTCCCGGCTTTCGCCGGGATGACGACCTTCTTCGCCGCGAACCGGCTTCCCTGAAGCTGCGATCTCGAGCCTCCCAGCAGCCGCACTCGGCGATTGGGGAAATCGACGGAAACCCTGTCGAAAAGCCGAAGCGCGTCCATTCCGAGCAGGAGCGCCGGCCGCTTGGTCAGGCCGAGCTTGGCGAAGGGATGCACGTCCGCGAAGGCGACCGGCATGTCGTTGATGTCGATCCCGCCGAGACGAATCCGCTTCACCCTCGTCTGGTCGGCGGCCATCTCCCCCCCGGTGACGCTCTGCAATATGATCGGCACGGTCGTCCGAAGCCGACCCTTTTTCTCGAGCTTGCGCCGAAGCACGTTGTTGGCGACCGTCGTCTGGGCCCCGGTGTCCAGGATCACCCAGACCTTCTGACCGTCGACCGAGGCATCGACCATCACGAGGTGGCCGAGCCGGTTGCGGGCCGTGACCACGATCGTGTCGGCCGGCCAGGATTCCTCCCGCCGGTGGCTGTTCGTGACCGTCATCTGCTGCCGGACGAAATCGAAGGAAATGCGCTGCGACTGAAGCGAATCGACGCCCAATATACCCTCGGCGCCGATGT
Source organism: Allosphingosinicella sp. (assembly GCA_035629855.1). GTDB lineage: Bacteria > Pseudomonadota > Alphaproteobacteria > Sphingomonadales > Sphingomonadaceae > Allosphingosinicella. Next base: position 82,710 of record DASQLT010000053.1, on the reverse strand, counting down.
AACGCCGCTGAAGCGCGGGCGCGTGGATGTCGCGAACGCTCCTGCCACCCACCTCCAGCGCCGGGATGAGCACGGTCTGGATCTGGCTTACCTCGGTCATGCTGTGCAGCCGCGCCCGTTGGCCCACGCCGAGCCTCAGGTCGCGCGCGAGCTCCTCCGCGATCGACGTCCGTTCGGCGCCTGTATCCACGACGAAGGCAAACGGCCCGCTCTTGCCGATATTGACCGGCACCGTCATCCGCGCCCAGCGGTCCTCCTCGGTGCCCAGGACGGTCCCGCCTTCCTCGGCGAACGTCGGCGGCGGCGGCGGCGGCGCCTGGCCGCTCAGCGGCGCGGTTCCCGCCAAGGCGGCGACGAGGGTCGGAACGAACAGCCGAAGCTTCATGGATCATCCTCCTGGCGCCCTTCTAGCAGGTGCGAGGGCGGAACTGAAACGCCGGCTTCGAAGATCCCCCGTCATCCCGGCGCAAGCCGGGGCCTCGGGGAGACCCGCCGTGACTTCTCGATCCGAGGTCCCGGCTTTCGCCGGGATGACGAATCAGATCAACTCCATGGCCCGGTCCCGCAACCGCTCGACCGCGTCGGAATGGATGGCGGGGGTGGCGACGAGGACTCCGAACGCCTCCCCGCTGGCGCTGTTGAAGGCGAGCGGCTGGCCGAGCGCTCCGCTCACGGTCGCGCCCGCTTCGGAGGCGATCAGGGCCGCGGCCGCGATATCCCACTCGAAGCCCCATCTCAAAGTTGCGACGAGGTCCGCTTCGCCGGCCGCGACGAGGGCGATCCTCAGCGCGATCGAATTGGGCTTCGGGATTGCGAGGAGATCGGAATCGACCTCGGGAAGCAAATCGGTCGGCACCCGCGCCCCGGCAAGAGCGCGCCGGCCGCTGACCCGGAGCCGCTCGCCGTTGCGCCAGGCGCCCAGGCCCTTCTCCGCACTCCAATGCTCGCCCCGCGCGGGCGCGTCGAGCACTCCGATCAGCGGCGTCCGGTCTTCGACCAGGGCCACCGAAACGCACCAGCCGGGGCGGCCGCGCAGATAGTCGCGGGTTCCGTCGATCGGATCGACCACCCACAGCCGGGGCCGTTCGATCCGATCCGAAGCGTCGAGCGTCTCCTCCGACAGCCAGCCGGCCTCGGGGTCCAGCGCGGCCAGCCGCTCGCGCAGGAAGGCATCGACCTCCAGATCGATCTCGCAGACGGGATTGCCCGGCGCCTTTTCCCAGCGTTTGTAGTCCGTATCGCAGCGGGCCGCGGCGATGCTTGCGGCCTCGCGGACGATCGCGGAGACGGCTTCAAGCACCGGCCACCGTCATCCCGTCGATCCGAAGGGTCGGGACATTGCCGGCGTAGCGAAAGCGAAGGTCGTTCGCGGGGACGAGCCTCGCGAACATGTCGAGCAGATTGCCGGCAATGGTGATCTCGCCGACGGGCGGGCCAAGCCTGCCCTTCTCGATGATGAAGCCCGAGGCGCCGCGGCTGTAGTCGCCGGTGACCGGATTGATGCCCTGACCGATCAGCTGGGTGACGTAGATCCCGCGCTCGACGTCCCCGATCAGCTCGTCGACCGTCGCCCGCCCCGGCTCCATGTGAACGTTGGTGGTTCCCACGCCGGGCGCTCCCGAGCTTCGAACGGCATTGGCGGTCGGCGTCCGCTTGAGCTGGCGCGCCGACGCGCTGTCGAGCAGCCAGCCGGTAAGCCGCCCGGAATCGATGAGGTTCATGGGCCGGGTCGGCAGGCCCTCGCCGTCGAACGGCTTCGAGCGCAGGCCGCGAGCACGGTGCGGATCGTCGCGGATCGTGACGTCTTCCGAGAACAGCCGCTCCCCCTCCTTGTCGAGCAGGAAGCTGGTCCCGCGGGTGATCGAAGGACCGGCGATCGCGCTCATGAAATGGCCGAGCAGGCTGTTGCCGATCCGCGGGTCGAACAGCACCGGCATGGTCCCGCTCGCCAGCTTGGTCGGGTGAAGCCGGGCGACGGTGCGTTCGGCGGCCCGGCGGCCAAGCGTCTCGGGATCGTCGAGCTCGGCATAGTGACGAACGCTGTGATAGGCGTAATCGCGCTGCATCTCGCTGCCTTCGCCGGCGATCAGGCTGACCGAGGACGAATAGCCGGTGGTCGAATAGCCGCGGTTGAAGCCATGGCTGGTGGCGAGGGCGAAAAGGCTTCGGCCCGCGCTCACGCCCGCGCCTTCGCTGTTGGTGATCCCGGGGACCCTTCTCCCGGAATCCTCGATCGCCAGCGAAAGCTCCCTCAGCGCGAGCGGGGACGGATCGCCGCCGTCGTCGCCGTCGACGTCGGGGCCGGGCTCCCGCATCAGCATCTCTTCCGGAGCGAGGCCCGACCAGGGATCCTCCGGGGCCTCCCGGGCCATCGCCGCCGCCCGTTCGACGAGCGCGGTAAGCGCCTCGTCGGACAGGTCGGAAGACGAAACGCTCGCCGAGCGACTGCCGACGAAGAGGCGAAGCGAAACCGACTCCGCCTCGCTTCGGGCGACGTCTTCCAGCTCGCCGAGCCGCACCTGAACCGTCGTCGAGGCGTTGGCGGAATAGACGGCGTCGGCGGCGTCGGCGCCCGCCTTCGCGGCACGCTCGACCAGCGCGGCGGCGCGCGCCTCGGCTTCATGGACACTCAGCATCCATGCCACCTAGGGTGGATGGGCTCCGAAATCTAGGAGGTGCCGACGACCAGGCAGGCGAGGAACAGGATCAGTCCGGCCATCCGGTTCGATCGAAACTTCGCAAGCGCGTCGCCGCCGTCGTCCGGGCGGAGCCTCGCCGCCTGCCAGCCGAGGTGTCCGGCCATCGGCAGCAGGGCGATCAGTGCGAGCCCGTCCGGGCGCACCCGCCACAAAGCGATGGCCCAAAGCGCCAGGGCGATCGCGTAGCAGACCGCGACGCCCGACCGCGCATGCCGGCCCAGAGCGAGCGCCGAGGATTTTACCCCGACGAGCGCGTCGTCCTCGCGGTCCTGGAGGGCGTAGATCGTGTCGTAGCCGATCACCCAGAAGATCGAGCCCGCCCACAGGACGAAGGCGGTGAGATCCAGCTCGCCGCGCACCGCCGGCCAGCCGACCAGGGCGCCCCAGGAGAAGACCAGGCCGAGCCAGGCCTGGGGCCACCAGGTGATCCGCTTCATGAAGGGATAGGCCGCGACCGGCGCGAGGCTGGCCAGCGCCACGATCTGGGCCGTCAAGCCAAGCTGCAGGAGCACGACGAGCCCGATCAGGCAGAGCGAAGCGAGCAGTGCCCAGGCCCCCTTCAGGCTCGCCCGGCCGCTGGCCAACGGCCTGAGCCGGGTGCGCTCGACCCTGGCGTCCAGGTCGCGGTCGACGATGTCGTTCCAGACGCAGCCGGCACTGCGCATCGCCCAGGCGCCGAGCGCGAGCCACAGGATCAATGGCACTCCGTTCGGCCCCAGGCCGGCGAGCGCGACGCTCCACGCGCAGGGCCAGAAGAGCAGCCACGCCCCGATCGGACGGTCGAGCCGGATCAGCGAGGCGTAGGGGCGAAACGCTCGCGGCAGGGCGCCGATCAAGCCGCCGCGTTCGCTGTCCGGGACGATATCGGTGTCGATATCGGTGTCGGTATCGGTAGGCACGGCCATTCCGCTCCAATAGAGTTCGGCCTGAGCTTGTCGAAGGCCATTCTTCTCTTGCCCTCGATGAAGGAACGGGCTTCGACAGGCTCAGTCCGAACGCTTTGGAGACAATCACCGCGTGCCCGCAACCCCCGCCTGGCCGCCGTCCAGCCTTCCCCGCCTGTTCGTGGACCAGCCGCTGTCGGAAGGCGCCTTCCTCACCCTCGACGGCGCCCCGGCCAATTATCTCGGCAACGTCCTCCGTCTCGGCCCAGGCGCCGAGGTGAAGCTGTTCGACGACCGCACCGGCGAATGGCTCGCCGAGATCGTCGAGGCCGGGAAGAAACGGATCATTCTCTCCGTCACCCGTCATCTGCGCGGACGCGAGCCGGCCCCGGACCTCTGGCTGCTCTTCGCCCCGATCAAGCGCGGCCGGATCGACTGGCTGGTGGAAAAAGCGGTCGAGCTTGGAGTCGCCCGGCTCGTTCCGGTGCTGACTCGCCGGACGATCGTCGACCGGCTCAATCTCGACCGCTTGCGCGCTCATATCGTTGAAGCCGCCGAGCAATGCGAGCGGACCGCGCTCGCCGAGCTGGCCGAGCCCCGGAAGCTCGCCGCCCTGCTCGCCGACTGGCCCGAGGAGCGAATCCTGTACTTCGCCGACGAGATGGGGGGCGAGAAGCTGACCGCGGAGCCGGGTCCGGCCGCGATCCTGATCGGCCCGGAAGGCGGCTTCACCGACGAGGAGCGGGCAGCGATCCGCGCCTTGCCTCAAACCCGGCCGGTCGGCCTCGGCCCCCGCATTCTCCGCGCCGACACCGCCGCGCTCGCCGCCGTGACCTTGTGGATGGGCTCGGCGGGAGATTGGACTGAGTCATCGCGGGCCTGACCCGGAATGACTCGGACAGTTTCGTTCGGCAACGGGAAGAGGCTGGCGGCGTCAAGCGACCGGAGCTAGAGGGCGGCGATGACGACCCGGACCGAAACCGCCCGAATGGACCCGCCGATCGAGGGCCGGGAAGACCTGCTCGCGCCGTTCGCGCGCGGCGAGAAGCCGGAAAGCGCCTGGCGGATCGGCACCGAGCATGAGAAGTTCGTCTACCGCCGCTCCGATCATCGCGCCCCTTCCTATGACGAGCCGGGCGGAATCCGCGACCTCCTCGACGCTTTGACCGAATTCGGCTGGGAGCCGGTCGAGGAAGGCGGCAAGGTCATCGCCCTGTCCGGCAAGGACGGCAATGTCAGCCTCGAGCCGGCCGGCCAGCTCGAGCTTTCCGGCGCCGCGCTCGAAAACCTCCACCAGACCTGCGCCGAGGCCGGCCGCCATCTCGACCAGGTCAAGCAGGTCGGCGAGAAGCTCGGCCTCGGATTCCTCGGGCTCGGCATGTGGCCCGACAAGAGCCGAGCCGAGCTTCCGCGCATGCCCAAGGGCCGCTACGAGATCATGCTCCGCCACATGCCTCGGGTGGGCAGCCTCGGCCTCGACATGATGCTCAGGACCTGTACCATCCAGGTTAATCTGGACTATAGCGCGGAAGCCGATATGGCTCAGAAGTTCCGGGTCGGGCTTGCCCTTCAACCGCTCGCCACCGCGCTCTTCGCCAATTCGCCCTTCACCGAGGGCAAGCCCAACGGCTTCCTGTCCTTTCGAAGCCATATCTGGTCGGACACCGATCCGCACCGCACGGGAATGCTCCCCTTCGTCTTCGAGGACGGCTTCGGCTACGAGCGCTATATCGACTATGCGCTCGATGTGCCGATGTACTTCGTCTACCGCGACGGCCGCTACATCGATGCCGCCGGATTGTCGTTCAGAGACTTCCTCGACGGCAAGCTTTCGGTCCTGCCCGGCGAGAAGCCGCTCCGCTCCGACTGGACCGACCATCTCTCGACCGCCTTTCCCGAGGTGCGCTTGAAAAGCTTCCTCGAGATGCGCGGCGCCGACGGTGGGCGGTGGAGCAAGATCTGCGCCCTGCCTGCCCTGTGGGTCGGCCTTTTGTACGACCAGTCGGCGCTCGACTCCGCCTGGGACGAGGTCAAGGACTGGTCACTGGACGAACGTCAGCGCCTTCGCGACGAAGTGCCCAGGCTCGGCCTCGCCGCGCGCACTCCAGACGGCGAGCCGCTTCGCGATCTCGCCGCCCGAGTGCTCGCCATCGCCGAGTCCGGCCTCAACGCCCGGGCCCGATTCAATGGCGCCGGCGACAGCGAATCCGGCTTCCTCGATCCCCTGCGCGAAATCGTCAACCGGGGCACGACACCGGCCGAGATGCTGCTCGAACGCTATCATGGCGAGTGGAAGGGCGACGTGAGCCGGATTTACGAGGAAATGAGCTTTTGACTTCGCCGCCGTCATGCTGAACTTGTTCCGGCATCCAGGTCTCCGCTTCCCGGGCGGCTGACCAACTGGACCCTGAAACACGTTCAGGGTGACGAGTGAGGACTCAGATGACCCAGCCCCTTCGCACCCTCTATCCCCCGATCGAGCCCTATGAAACGGGCCGTCTCGACGTCGGCGACGGCCATAGCCTCTATTGGGAGCGCTGCGGCACCGCTGGCGCGAAGCCGGTGGTTTTCCTTCACGGCGGCCCCGGCGCCGGGTGCAGCCCCGACCATCGCCGCCAGTTCGATCCGGCCCGGTACGACATCCTCCTCTTCGACCAGCGCGGCTGCGGCCGTTCCACCCCCCACGCCTCGCTCGAGGCCAATACCACCTGGCATCTGGTCGACGACATCGAGCGGCTCCGCGAGCGGTCCGGCTTCGAGCGCTGGATGGTGTTCGGCGGCTCCTGGGGATCGACCCTCGCTCTGGCTTATGCCGAGACCCATCCGGAGCGGGTCACCGGGCTCATCCTGCGCGGCATCTTCACCTTCCGCCGGACCGAGCTCGACTGGCTCTACCGCTACGGCGCGTCCGAGGTCTTTCCGGACAAATGGCGGGACTTCCTCGCCCCGATACCCGAGACGGAGCGGGACGATCTGGTGGAAGCCTATCGGCGGCGCCTGACCGGGCCGGATCCGTCGACCAAGCTCGCCGCGGCCAAGGCGTGGAGCCAATGGGAGGCGGAGACGGTCACCCTCCTTCCCAGCCCGGCCACGATCGCGGCCCACACGAGCGACGATTTCGCAATCGCCATCGCCCGAATCGAGAACCATTATATGGCCAATCGCGGCTGGCTCGAGGAGGGCCGGTTGATCGCCGACGCGGGCCGGCTGAAGTCGATCCCCGGAGTGATCGTCCAGGGCCGCTACGACATGTGCACCCCGCCCGCCGCCGCCTGGGACCTGCACGAAGCCTGGCCCCAGGCCAGGCTCGAGATCGTCCACGGCGGCCATCTGTTCAGCGAGCCGGAGGTCTTGGACGGACTGGTGAGGGCGAGCGACGAATTCGCCGCCTGATCACCGCCCTGCCGCGAAGCGGTGGGGAGGCAATTATTGCCCCGGCCGATACACCCGCTCGACATGCCCCTCGAGCTGCTCCGGATGGAAATAGACCTCGCGCAAATCCCCCTTCGAATAGCGTAGCGCCTGGTCGTTGAAGTGCGGCGAGCCCGGATGCCCGCTCTCGCCGCCGGCCGTCACCGCCAGCGCCCGAACCTTCGGCCCGAACTCGACGACCGCGACGAAGCTGTTGCCGCTCGTGCCGTACCAGCGCTTCGAGCCGTTCCTCGGCGCCGCCCCGAACGAGGCGAGCGATCCCCAGCGTCCCGAAGTGAAGGCGACCGGAAAGCTGGGCGCGGAGTCCGAGAAGGGTTGGACGATGTCGCCGGTGAGACGCTGGAAGCGGTTCACCTCCCCCCAGGGCGTGTGCCAGCGGCCGAAATCGCGCTTCAGCAGGTCCGATACCGAAGCCAGGGCCTCCAGCTTGCGCCGCGCCGGCAGCGCGTCGATCAGGTCGATGGGCACCATCGGCGCCTGCCCGTCCCTGCGCACCTGGGCCCACAGATGCTCGCCCCAGAACATGGCGAGCGTCGTTTCCACCGAAGCGGCGTCCCAGCGATAATCCCAGGTCCTCAGCATCGCGACCTGGGCTCGCAGGCGGCCTTTGAGCGGGTCCGAATCCGATGTGCTCTCCCAGGCTTTGACAAGCCCGGGGATCAGCCGCGCGAAGGCGGTCTGGTAGGGATCGTAGGCCAGGTCGCGAAGCCCCTCCAGGGTGAGCCGATTTTTCCGCTGCAACAGCCGCACCGCCTGAAGCCCGCGCGGAGTCTCCCCGAACGAGTCCATGTAGCGCGGAAAGTCGCCCGGCTTCGGGCTGTCCGGCCCGGCCGCCGAATAAGGCCAGTTGTTGGTATTCTGGATCCAGCCGCCCCGCGGGTTCAGGACCCGCGGGGCCTCCGACAAGGCGTGCAGGCCGCGCCAGTCGGTGCGCGGATCGCTTCCATCCACCGGCTTGGTGAAGTCGAAGCGGTCGTCGCGCACCGGGATGAAATGCGGATGGTGGTAGGCGACGTTCCCCTTGGAATCGGCGAAGAGGGTGTTGTTAGACGAATTGGCCTTCAGCTCGGCGACCTTGAGAAAATCGTCATGGTCGCGCGACTTGGTCCGGAGGAAGCTCTGCTGGAGCGCCTCGACCGGCTTGTGCATCATCGCGAAGGCGACCCACTTACCGCCTTGCTCCCGAACGATGGGACCGTGGTGGGTTCGGTAGGTCTCGAAGCTCCGGCTCGCCATGCTGCCGTCCGCCTGGCGATAGGCGACGCTGATCGTCTTCGTCTCGACCGGCCGCAATGCGTTGCCGTAGCGGTAGAAGAGGCCGCCGTCCTTTTGCTCCACCGTCTCGACGAATTCGTCGACGACGTCGACGCCGCTCGACGTGTGCATCCAGCCGGCGCGGTCGTTGAAGCCCTGGTAGATGAAGAACTGGCCCCAGGTGGCGGCACCGTAAGCGTTCAGCCCCTCGTCGCTCGCCACCTGTTGCTCGGAGCGGAAGAAGAAGCTGGTATGCGGGTTGATCAGGAGCAAAGCGTGCCCGTCCGCGCTGTTGGAGGGCGCGATGGCGAAGCCGTTGGAGCCGCGCGGTTCCGGGTCGGCCCCGTCGCCCCAGCGAAGGCTGGGGCCCCGTGGGGTGAAGGCTGCGGCGCCTTTCACCCGCTGGGGTCCCAGCCTTCGCTGGGACGGCGAGCGGGTATAGAAAGCCTTCAGCGCCTCCAGGTCGATCCGCTCGATGTCGCCGCCGATGCTGCCCTCGGTGAAGCCCAAGGCCATCCACGGCTCGAAGCGGCGGATCGCGCGCGGGCTCACTTCGGGATGGGTCGCCAGATAATAGTTCAGCCCGTCCGCCCACGAATCCATCAGCCGCTTCAGCCATAGCGGGCTGGCCGCGTAGCGGGTCCTGAGATCGTCCGGGTCCATGTAGAGCTTGGCGCGCAGATCGGCCCAGATCGCCGCCTCCCCATCCGCCTCGGCGGACAAGCCAAGGGCGGTGAGGTAGTTGGCCTCCACCCGGCTGAAATCGTCTTCGGCCTGGGCGTAGATCATCCCGAACACGGCGTCGGAGTCGGTCTTTCCGCGCACATGGGCAATCCCCCAATCGTCCCGCGTGATCGTCACCCGCTCCGCCTGGACACGCCAGCGGGCGAGGTCGGGATCGCCCGGCGGGGTCGAGACGCAGGCGCCGGCGAAGAGCAAAGCGGCGAGCAGGATGAAGCGCATGGCTCGCCGCTACGCCCGGCTTCCCCGCCCGGCAAGCTCTGGCTAAAGCGGCGTCGACGAGGAGGCTTCATGGCGGACGAACGAAGCGAGCAATGGCGGCCGGCAAAGATCCGCCGGGTCGTCGCGGCGAGCATGATCGGAACCACGATCGAATGGTATGATTTCTTCCTCTACGGCTCAGCCGCGGCTCTCATCTTCAACAAGCTGTTCTTCCCCTCCTACGATCCGTTCACGGGGACCCTGTTCGCCTTCGCCACTTACGCGGTGGGCTTCGTCGCCCGGCCGCTCGGCGGGATCGTCTTCGGGCATTTCGGGGACCGGATCGGCCGCAAGCGCCTGCTCATGCTGAGCCTCGTCCTGATGGGGGTCGCGACGGTCCTGATCGGACTGTTGCCCACCTACGCGCAGATCGGCGTGTGGGCGCCTGCCGGCCTCATCGTCCTCCGGCTGGTGCAGGGCTTCGCGGTCGGCGGCGAATGGGGCGGAGCGGTGCTGATGGCCGCCGAGCATGGCGACAGCGCCCGCCGCGGCTTCTGGGCGAGCTGGCCCCAGGCCGGAGTGGCGGCGGGAAGCCTGCTCTCGGCCGGAGTGCTGGCGCTTCTCGCCGGGCTTCAGAGCGAGGCCGACTTCCTCGCCTGGGGCTGGCGGATCCCCTTCCTCCTCTCCGCGATCCTCGTCGTCGTCGGCTGGTATATCCGCAACCGGGTCGAGGAGAGCCCGATGTTCGAAAAGGCGCTCGAGGAGGCGGAGGCCCCGCCCAGGCTTCCGGCGATGGACGTGCTTCGCGAACGGCCCGGAGCGATCGTCCTCGGCGCCGGCCTCAGGGTCGGCGAGAACATCTCTTATTACATCCTCACCGTCTTCTCGCTGACCTTCCTCGTCGACGTCGCCGCCGAGAGCCGCGCCCTGGCGCTCCAGGCCCTTCTGATCGGCGCCGCCGTCCAGTTCTTCGCCATCCCGCTCTTCGCCCGGCTTTCGGACCGGATCGGCCGCCGCCCCGTCTACGCCTTCGGGGGGCTCGGCCTCGCCGCCTTCAGCTTCGCTTTCTTCCCGATGCTGGCGAGCGGCGACACCGCGCTGATAATCCTCGCTATCGTAACGGGCCTCGTCCTTCACAGCGCCATGTACGGCCCCCAGGCCGCCTTCATCACCGAGCTCTTCCCGACCCGGATCCGCTATTCGGGTGTGTCGATCGCCTATCAGCTCACGTCGATCGGCGCCGGCTCCCTCGCCCCGATCGTCGCATTGGGGCTCTACCGCGAATATGATTCCGCTGTGCCGGTCGCGATCTATGTGGGCGCGGCCTGTCTCGCCAGCGGGGTGACGGCCCTGCTGGCAAAGGAAACGAAGGGCGTGGAGCTAAGCGCGATCCGGTGAAGCTTGATTATCGTCATCCCGGCGAACGCCGGGATCTCGGGGAGACCCGCGGAGACTAATCGACCCGAGGTCCCGGCTTTGGCCGGGATGACGAACTACGTCGTCGAAACGATCTCAAGGCGGACCTGGGCGGTTCCGGACCGGATCATCTGGATTTCGCGGGCGGCGCCCAGCGAGACGTCGATCAGGCGCCGGCCGACGAAGGGGCCGCGGTCGTTGACCCGGACGATGACGCTCCGGCCGTTGGCCACGTTGGTCACTCGAAGCTTGGTGCCGAGCGGAAGGGTGCGGTGGGCGGCGGTGAGGCCGTGGGGATCGAAGCGCTCGCCGCTCGCGGTGCGGTTGCCGGCGAGCTCGCGGCCGTAATAGCTGGCCGTGCCCTGCCCGATCGCTTGAAAGACTTTCGCCTCGGCCGCGACCGGGTCGGCGATCCGGATCGATTCGTCGAGCGTCTCGACCACGTCCATCAGGCTTTCGATCCGCTCGCCGGCCGGAGCTTCCGCCGCATGGACGGGCACCGAGCTCGACAGCCCGGCAAGGGCCAGCATGACGGCCGTGCGACTGCCACGGCGGTTCGAACGCGAAATAAACAACATAAGCTTTGAAGCCCCTGCCTCCGGTGGAGGCCGGACTAGCCGGCTAATCTAAACGAGTCCCGGTCGTTACGGCGGCGCGCCGGGATTCCGGGATGAGCTGAGCTTGGTTCCTTCCATCTCGACAACTCGTCGCGCGCCTGCCACGACTCATCGGGTGCGTGAAAAGGAATTACGGCTGGCCCTGATCTGCTACGGCGGAATCAGCCTCGCCGTATACATGCACGGCATCACCAAGGAGGTGTGGCGGCTCGCCCGGGCGAGCCGAGCCATCCACTCCGGCGAGGCCGCGGAACCGGGTTCGGAAGCCGTCTACCATCGGCTCATCGAAGCGATCGCACGCGAATGCGGGCTCGACGTCCGGATCCTGGTCGACATCCTCGCCGGCGCCAGCGCGGGCGGGATCAACGCCGTCTTCCTGGCCGAGGCGATCGCCAGCGGCCGCTCGCTCGAGCCGCTCACCGACCTCTGGCTCGAGACGGCCGACGTCGACCGGCTGATCGATCCGGCCATGAACCGCTTGTCCCGAATGGCCAAGTCGGCGGCCGTACCGCTCGCCTGGGCCTGGTCGTCCCGGCGCGGCGATCTCGAGCGGACCGTGGAGCCCGAGCATCGCGACGAGATACGCGGCAAGCTGGCCAATTTCGTTCGCGCCCGCTGGTTCGCGCCGCCGTTCAGCGGGCCCGGCTTCACCCGCCTCCTGCTCGGGGCGTTCGACGCCATGGCGACCGGCGGGCAGGGCCCGCCGCTCCTCCCGAGCTACCATCCGCTCGACCTGTTCGTCACCGTCACCGACTTTTACGGCTATTCCGAGCCGCTCCGGCTCAACTCGCCGAGCGAGGTGATCGAGCAGGAGCATCGGCTGATCCTCTCCTTCCGGCGGGCCGGATCCGGGCCACTCGCCGATGCCGCCGAGCTTACCTTCGCGGCGCGGGCGACGGCGAGCTTTCCCGGCGCCTTCCCTCCCTTCCAGGTGGCCGAGCTCGATTCGGTGCTCGAGGAGCGGGGCTCCGACTGGCCGGGCCGGAGCGACTTCCTCGCCCGCGCCCTCCCTCGCCGGACGGCGCTCGGAACGGCGGAATCGGCGGTGCTCATCGACGGCTCCGTTCTCGCCAACGCGCCCTTCCGGCCGGCGATCAAGGCGCTCCAGAACCGGCCGGCGCACCGCGAGGTCGACCGCCGCTTCGTCTATATCGATCCCAAGCCGGGCATACGCTCGGTCCGGCTGGGGGCGGGCGGGGGCGACGAGGCGCCCGGCTTCTTCGAGACGATATTGGGCGCCCTTTCGGACATTCCCCGCGAGCAGCCGATCCGCGACAATCTCGAGGCGATCGACCAGCGCTCGTCGACCATCCGCCGACTTCGCCGGATCGTCGAGGCGATGCGGCCCGAGGTCGAGGCGGCGATCGAGCGGGCCTTCGGCTCGACCATCTTCCTTTCCAATCCGACGGCGAAGCGGCTCGCCGCCTGGCGCGCCCGGGCGCAGGGCGTCGCCGCGCGTGAGGCCGGCTACGCTTATGCCGCCTACGGCCATTTCAAGGTCGCCGGGGTGGCCGAGGAGATAGCCGAGCGAATCTTCCGGCTCGGCGGCGGCGGCGACCGCGGTCGCCACGAACGGGTCCGCCAGGCGGTCTGGGGCGAAGTGAGGCGGCTTGGCCTCACCGACGGCGATTCGATGACGAAGAGCGGCGCTCGGCCCGAGGTCGTCCTGTTCCTGAGGAGCTTCGACGCGGCCTTCCGAATCCGGCGGCTGCGCTTTCTGGTCCGCCGGCTCGGCCAGATCGAGGAGCAGGCCGAGCCGCCGCGCGAAGCGATCGCGGCCGCGCGCGGCGAGATCTACCCGCTCATCGGCCGCTACGCCCGCGAGCCCGCCGGCGCCGAGGCCGACGTCTATCGCAATTGCGAGGGACGGCCCGCCGCCGCGCTGGAGGCGCTCGCCGGAGCCCTGTCGCTCAAGGCCGCCGACGACGAGGCCGACGCCCGGCTGGCCGGGGCGCTGGCCGCCTTCCCCAAGCCGGAGCGGCGCATCCTGATCCTCTCCTATCTCGGTTTCCCCTTTTACGACATCGCCACTTTGCCCCTCCTCCAGGGCGAAGGGCTGGACGAATATGACGAGGTCAAGGTCGACCGCATCTCGCCGGAGGACGCGACGGCGATCCGGGCGGGCGGGGTCGGCGCCACGCTCAAGGGGGTCCAGTTCAACAGCTTCGGTGCCTTCTTCAGCCGAGCCTATCGCGAGAACGACTATCTGTGGGGCCGCCTCCACGGCGCCGACCGGCTGATCGACATCACCGTCTCGACCCTGCCCGAAGGCCTGAGCCTGCCCGAGGGGCTGACCGAGCGGCTGAAGAAGGAGGCCTTCCGCGCCATCCTCGCGGAGGAACGCTCCCGACTGCGCGAGATCCAGCCCTTGTTCGATTCGATCGAGCGGGAGCTGGACTAAGTCCCGTCATGCCAGCGAAGGCCGGCATCCCAGGGGGTGAAGCCGCCGAGCTCTTCACCCGCTGGGCCCCAGCCTGCGCTGGGGCGACGAGGGGTGGTTGCGCCGCGCCGCGCGCCGCCATACACCCGTACCCCAAGCCTGGAGGGCACGAATGCAGTTCCTGAAAACCCTCTTCTGGATCGCTCTGACCGTGGTCCTCGTCCTGTTCGCCAAGGCGAATTGGAACGCCGTGACCTTGAGGCTCTGGGGCGGGCTGGAGGCCGACGTGAAATTGCCCATACTGGTCCTCGCCGCTTTCCTGCTCGGCTTCCTTCCGACCTTCATCGTCTACCGGGCGCGGCTGTGGAGCCTGGGGCGCCGGCTCGAGCCCACCGCGGTCAGCGTCGCCCCGGCACGCCCGACCCCCGCCCCGGTCGCCGTCGACAATGGCGAGGTCGGGGGCGAGGTCGGGGGCGAGGTCGGGGGCGAGGGCGGGGGCGAGGGCGGCAGCGAGCGGGTCGCGACCGACTCCAAGGTCTGGCCGACCGCATGAGGAGCCCGATCTTCGTCGCCATCGACACGCCCGACCTCGAGCGGGCCAAGGCGATCGCGACACGGGTCAGGAACCATGTCGGCGGAATCAAGCTCGGCCTCGAATTCTTCTGCGCCAACGGCCGCCACGGCGTCCGCGACATGGCCGAGCTCCACCTGCCGATCTTCCTCGACCTGAAATTTCACGACATCCCCAACACGGTCGGAAAGGCGATCCAGGCGCTTCGCCCGCTCGAGCCGGCGGTGCTCACCGTCCATGCGGCCGGCGGGCGGGCGATGATGGAGGACGCCAAGGCGGCGGCCCCCGCGGGCACGAAGGTGGTCGCCGTGACCGTCCTGACGAGCCTCGATGGCAGCGACCTCGACTCGATCGGCCTCGCGGCGGATCCCCACGCGCAGGTCGAGCGGCTGACCGTCCTGGCCCGGGAAGCCGGGCTCGACGGAGTCGTCTGCTCGGGCAACGAGGTCGCGGCGGCCAAGAAAATATGGCCCGGCGGCTTCTTCGTCGTACCGGGGGTCCGGCCCGCGGACGGCCCTGCCGGCGACCAGAAGCGCGTGATGACCCCGAGAAAGGCGCTGGATGCCGGCGCCTCGATCCTCGTCGTCGGCCGGCCCATCACCCAGGCCGAGGATCCCGATCTGGCGGCAAGGGCGATCGAAGCGACTCTCTAGCCTTGCCTCCCCATCGAAGATGGGGAGGGGACCACCGAAGGTGGTGGAGGGGTGTTGGCAGAAGCCTGCGCCATTACCCCTCCACCAGGCTTCGCCTGGTCCCCCTCCCCATGCTGCGCAGGGGGAGGCAAAGTGTAGACAACCCCCTCCCCACCCTCCTATCCCGCCCCTCTCAGGAGACCCCCGATGAGCTGGCTGAACCGCGTCCGCAACTCCATCCCCTTCCTTCCCAAGAGGGAGACGCCGGAAAATCTCTGGCACAAATGCCGGCAGTGCAACGCGATGATCTTCACCAAGGAATATGAAGAGAATGAGTCGGTGTGCCCGCGCTGCGACCATCACGGCCGGATCGGCCCGAGGGCGCGGTTCGAGAGCCTGTTCGACCCGGGCTATTCGATGCTTCCCCAGCCCCAGGTCCGCGAGGATCCGCTCAAGTTCCGCGATTCCAAGCGCTACGCCGACCGGCTGAAGGCCGCTCGATCCGCGACCGGGGAGAGCGACGCCCTGATCAACGCCCGGGGCACCGTGGAAGGGCATCGAGCGGTCGTCGGGGTCCAGGATTTCGCCTTCATGGGCGGATCGATGGGGATGGCGGTGGGCGCGGCCTTTCTCGACGGCGCCCGAGCCGCCATCGCCGACCATTGCCCCTACATCATCTTCACCGCGGCCGGCGGCGCCCGGATGCAGGAGGGGATCTTGTCGCTGATGCAGATGCCCAAGACGACGGTCGCCATCGCCGAGCTCAAGGAGGAGGGCCTGCCCTATATCGTCGTCCTCACCGACCCGACCACGGGCGGGGTCACCGCCTCCTACGCCATGCTCGGCGACATCCAGATCGCCGAGCCCGGCGCGCTGATCGGCTTCGCCGGCCAGCGAGTCATCGAATCGACCATCCGCGAGAAGCTTCCCGAGGGCTTCCAGCGCGCCGAATATCTGCTCGCCCACGGAATGGTCGACATGGTGGTCCATCGGAAGGCGCTGCGCGAGACCCTTGCGAGGCTGATCGACTATCTGACGCCCGAAGCGAGGGCGGCGGCGTGAATTGCCTCCCCATCGCAAAGCGATGGGGAGGGGGACCACCCGAAGGGTGGTGGAGGGGTAGCTGGCGAGGCCTCGTCGATTACCCCTCCACCATGCTTCGCACGGTCCCCCTCCCCACGCCTTCGGCGTAGGGAGGCAAATCCTGGACCACGCCGTCTCCGGCCATCCCGCCGTCCAGCATCAGCTCGACCGGCTCGCGACCCTGGCCCCGGGCGCCGACATTCTCGGCCTCGAGCGGATTTCCGCCCTTCTCGCCCGCCTCGGCAATCCGCAGGAGCGGCTGCCGCCGGTCTTCCACGTCGCCGGCACCAACGGCAAGGGCTCGACCTGCGCCTTCCTTCGAGCCGCGATCGAGGCGGCGGGGCTGACCGCGCATGTCTATACCAGCCCCCACCTCGTCCGCTTCAACGAGCGAATCCGCTTGGCCGGGCATCTGATCGAGGACGATCTGCTCGCCGCCCTGCTCGAGGAGACTCTCGACTCGGCGCGGGACATGGAGATCAGCTTCTTCGAGGCCACCACCGCGGCCGCCTTCCTCGCTTTTTCGAGGCAGCCCGCGGATGCCTGCATCGTCGAGGTCGGCCTCGGCGGCCGGCTCGACGCGACCAACGTCATAGCCGCCCCGATCGTGTGCGGGATCGCCCAGCTCGGAGTCGACCATCAGCAATTCCTGGGACACCGGATCGAGGATATCGCAGCCGAGAAAGCCGGGATCGCCAAGCGCCTCGTGCCTCTGGTCACCCAGCATTATCCCGAGCGCCTGGCCGACCGGATCGCCCAGGCGGCGTCGGCGGCGGGCGCCGTCTGGCTCCCGCGGGGCGACCGCTGGGACGCGATCGTCTACCGCCGGAAGCTTCATTATCGCGACGAGCGGGGCAGGCTGCAGCTGCCGCTGCCGCGGCTCCAGGGTGCCCACCAGGCGATGAACGCGGCCCTCGCCGTCGCCATGCTTCGAACCCAGCGGGTGCTGACGGTACGCGAGCCGGCCCTTCGCGCGGCGGTCGGCTGGGCCGACTGGCCCGGCCGGCTTCAGCGCCTCGCTCCGGGGCCGCTCGCCGGCCTGCTCGCGCCCGGATCGGAGCTGTGGCTCGACGGCGGCCACAATCCGGCCGCGGCCCGCGCCGTCGCCGATTTCTTCAGGGGCCATGTGCCCGCCGACCGCCCCTTCCACATCATCCTCGGACTGCTCGCCAACAAGGATGTGGCCGGGGTCCTGAAGCCCTTCGCCAGCCGCGCCGCAACGCTTCACGCCGTCCCGGTCCCGGGCCACGCGCACCACGCTCCGGCCGATCTCGCCGCCGCCGCGCGCGGATCCGGGCTGACCGCCATGACCGCCGCCGACGTCGAGGCGGCGCTCGGCTGGATCGCCCGGCACACCGATCGCTCGCGGCCGCCCGTCGTCCTGATCCTCGGCTCGCTCTATCTGGCCGGCGAAGTGCTGAAGGCGAACGGGCAGGCGCCGACGTAATATCTCCCCACGCGAAGCGTGGGGAGGGGGACCAGGCGAAGCCTGGTGGAGGGGTAGTTGCCGCGGCCTCGCCAGCTACCCCTCCACCACCCTTCGGGTGGTCCCCCTCCCCGAGCAAGCTCGGGGAGGATTCAAGCGCCTCTAAGCTCCGCCAGGGTCCGCGCCGCCCAGTCGTACATCTCCGCCTCCTTGCGGCGCTCCATCTTGTCGAGCCGCCGGGCCCGGCGCTCTGTCTCCTCGAGCAGCGGAACCGCTTCGCCGCTCCGGCCTCGGCCGATCAGCAACGCCGCCTGGCGGCATTGCGCCTCGGCACCCGGCATCCGTTCGCCCAGCTCTGCGTAAAGCGCGATGGCCCGGTCCGTCTCGCCAAGCGCCTTGAGGCTTCGGGCGAGGAGCAAGGCGGCACGGTCGTTCTCCGACGGCGACGCCGATTCCGGAAGCGCCTCGATCAGACGCCGGGCCTCGGCGACATTGCCCGCTTCGAGGCAGGCCCGGGCCAGCTTGAAGCGCGCGGTCCGGTCCTTGCCCGGGGTCTTGGCGACCGCCTCGCGATAATGGCGGACGGCCTCTCCCCAATGGCCCGCTTCGGCGAGCGCGTCGGCGAGCGCGCTCCGGTTCGACGCGGTATCGGCGACGTCGACCGCCTCGCGGGCGGCCCGAAGCCCGCGTTCGGGATCGAGCTTGCGGACCGCCGCCGCCTGAACCGCCCTCACTTCGCGCCGCCCGAACAGGCCGGGCAATATCTCGACCACGCAATAAGCGGCGGACCCCGCGATCGGGAGCCCGATGATCGCCCACAGCCACAGGCTGTTGCGGTGGTTGCGAATCAGATGGACCACGCACAGGATCTGGACGAGGATCGTGACGCCGACGAAGATCATCGCGCCGCTTCGGCCTCGCTCGGGGGATCGGCGCGGGCATCGCCCTCCCCTTCCTTGCCGGCATCGCCGATCGCCGCGTCGACCAAGCCCGTCCGCATCATCCACCAGAAAATGAGGATCCCCGGAAGCGCCGCGGCGGTCGTCAGGAGATAATAATTCGGATAGCCCATCGAATCGATCAGCCGTCCCGCCACGGATCCGGTCAGGAAGCGGCCGAGGATCGCCGCCGCGGCCGACAGCATTGCGAATTGGGTCGCGGTGAAGCGAAGGCTGCAGACCGCTGAGAGGAACGCCACGACGGCGACTCCGCCGACTCCGCTGGCGAAATTCTCGAATCCCATCGTGAACGCCATCATCCCCACCGACCGGCCCATCTCGGCCAGGGCGGCGAAGCTCAGGTTGGAAATTCCCATCAGCACCAGGCTGAGGAGGACGGCGCGCTTCATGCCCCAGCGCGCATAGACGATCCCGCCCACGAAAATACCGACCATGAGAGCGCCGAAGCCGACCCAGACGTCGGCGAACAATATCTCTTCCTTCGAAAAGCCTTGGGTCACGAACAGGTCGCGGACCATCAGATTGGCCATCGTGTCGCCGATCTTGTGGACGAGCACGAAGATGAAGACGAGCCAGGCGCCCTGGCGGCGGAAGAACTCCACCCACGGCCCGACGACGTCGCGCTTGACGAGCGTCGCGGGAGGATCGCCGAACCGGTTGGCGTCCGGATTGCCGGGCTTGAAGGCCAGGACGAGCCACAGGCCCGCGACCAGCGCCAGCGCCGCCCAGAATAATTCCAGGCTTCCGATCGCCGCCGCCGCCGGCGGCGCCAGGAGCACCCAGGCGATATGCCCGGTCCAACCCACGTCGTGCGCCCGCCGAATGGTCAGGTCGGCCACCGGATAGATCAGGCCGAAGATCGCGATCCGCAGCAGGATCGTGGAGTCGAGCAGATAGTCGAGGCCGAAGGCCGCGGCGAGGATCAACGGAACCGCGACGAGGAACTTGACAAAGGTCCCCGCCCCGACCCGTTGCGGCCATTCGCGGATCTTGTGCCTCTTGGGCTCCCCCGTCCAGAGCGAGACCAGGACGGCCGAAAGCGCGAGCGGCGCGCAGGCCAGGTATCCGAAGGTCCAGTCGATGCTGGCGGCGCCGGCCAGGGCGACCGTGCTGGCGAGGAAGGCCCCGATCCGCCAGCCATATTGAGACATGCCCGATCCGGTCCCGAGCTGCTCGGGCTCGAGCAACTCGATCCGGAAGGCGTCGATGACGATGTCGTAGGTGGCTCCGGCGAAGCCCAGTATCAAAGCCGCGAGAAGCACCTTCTGGGCGCCCTCGGCGGGATCGGCCCGAGCCAGGAGGATTATCGCTCCGACCACCGCCGCCGCGCACAGCACCAGCCAGGTCCGCCGCTGTCCGAAGCTTCGCGAGAACGGCAGCCGGACCCGGTCGACGATCGGCGCCCAGGCCCATTTGATCGAGTAGATGAGCAGGACGAAGGCGAAGGCGGAGATGGTCTTGCGCTCGATCCCGCCTTCGGACAGCCGCTGGGTCAGGGTCGCGGCGAGCAGGGTGAAGGGCAGGCCGGACGATATGCCGAGGAAGAAGGCGGCCAGCGGCGCCCGTTCCGCATAGGGCCTGATCGCCGCCGGAAGACTGTCGCGCCAGCCACGCGGACTGCTCATATCTTGATCCGTCATGCCGTCCTTGTAACGCGTCCACTCCGCCCCGCTAGAGCCTTCATTCCGCCGACGGCCGGACATTCGGGTAAGGCGCTGCTGTCGGTCCGTCATCCCGGCGCAGGCTGGGATCCCAGTGGTTGAAGGCATCGAGCCTTTCACCCCCTGGGGCCCCAGCCTTCGCTGGGGCGACGGAAGAATTGCCGCTTGCCTTCACGTCGGCCCGGACGCAATTTCCCGCCCCATGGACATGCCCAGCAGCCTTCGCCCCACCGACGGCCAGCTCGCTCTCGCGGGAGTGATCGCGCGCGGCGAGAGCAGCCATGGCGAGGCGATCACCACCGTCCCCGCCTCCGCCTACACCGATCCCGCCAATTTCGAGCGCGAGCAGGCCCTTCTGTTCGGCCGGCTGCCGCAGGTCATCGCTCCGTCGGCGCTTCTTCCGCGCGGCAACATGGCGGTCCCGCACGACGGCTTCGGCCTTCCCCTGCTCCTCGCCCGCGACCGCGAGGGCAAGGCGCGGGTCTTCTACAATGTCTGCAGGCACCGCGGCACGCGACTGCTCGAAGGCGGCGAGGCTTTGTGCGGCCCACGAATCGTCTGCCCCTATCACGCCTGGTCCTATTCGCTCGACGGCGCCTTGGCCGGGATGCCCCGCCCCGACACCTTCCCGGGGCTGGACAGGACACAATATGGCCTGGTCGAGCTTCCGTCGTGCGAGGCGGGCGGGCTGATCTGGTTCGCCCGGGCGGAAGCGGACTTCTCCGACGCCAGGTCGCTCGCGCCCGAGTTCGACGCCTTTGGCCTCGCCGGCCACCACCTCTACCGCCGACGGGTCCACGACGTCGCTTCCAACTGGAAGCTGATCATGGACGCCTTCCTGGAAAGCTATCACGTCCAGCGCCTCCACGCTCCGACCATCGCCAAATTCTTCACCGACGGGGTCACCGCCGCCGACGCTTTGGGCAGCCACCAGCGCTCCGCGGTCGGCCGGATCGACCACCTCGCCGACATCGACCCTATGGACTGGTCCGCCCTCCGAGCCGTGATCACCTTCGCCTATCAGCTCTTCCCGGCGACGATCATGATCATGAGCCCCGATTACGTGAATGTGATGGTTCTGATGCCGCAAGGCGTCGGCCGCACCCTGGTCGAGGATTTCATGCTGATCCCCGAGCCGCCCTCGACCCCGGAGGAGGAGGACCATTGGGCTCGAAGCTGGGCCCTGCTCGACGAGGGGGTCTTCGGCGGCGAGGATTACAGGGCGGCGGCGCTCGGCCAGGAGGGGCTTGCGACGGGGGCGGTGAAGGAATTGACCCTGGGCACCCTGGAGACCGGGATCCGCCACTTCCACGACCAGGTAAACTCGGCTCTGGCATAGCTCGTCGGTCCTATGCCTCCTCGTACAAACTCAACCCTGTCGGCAGCTTCTTCACCTTCTTCCCCGACAGCTTCCGGTCGACCGCCTCCAGCGCCCCTTTGAGCACCTTGTCCGTATAAGGCTTGGCGAGGCAGCCAAGGCCGAGACCCCTCGCCTCGACCGGACAATTGCCGGTAACGAACAGCACCGGCACCCCTCGCGCCCCGGCGGCCCGGGCGACGTCCATCCCGTCGCCGTCGCCGTTGAGCTGGATATCGCTCAGGACGAGGTCGATCTCGGCCTCGCCAAGGACCCGCACCGCGTCGGCCAGCGTGTCGACGGTCGCGACCACGTCATAGCCGCATTCGCGAAGCAGATGCTCACTGTCGAAGGCGACGAGCGGCTCATCCTCGACGATGAGGATCCGTCGGATCGCCCTTTCGCGTTTGCCGAACAACATCTAATGCAAGCCCTCGCCCACCGGGATCGGTTTCTCTTGCGTAACGAGCGCGCCGGGCAACGGTGCCATGGAGGGCGGATCGACTGAGCGCATATTTCCGCCCGTCCGGCTTCTCATCGGGAGAAACACACTGCCCCCGCCCCGTCCCCCAGCCCAGGATACGCCAAGGAGCTCCCAGCGCCGCGGCGCGCAACGCCACGATCGAACGCCAGGCGCGGCGCGCGGCGAACAGAAGCCAAAAGCGCCGCGCGACGATCAGAGGATCGCCAAGCTGCTCGCCCGCGCCGGAATCGCCTCGCGCCGCGAGATCGAGCGGATGATCGCCGAGGGAAGGATCGCGATCGGAGGCAAGGTCGTGGAGACCCCGGCGACCCTCCTGACCTCGCTCCACGGGGTCACGGTCGACGGCAAGCCCGTGAAGGCGCCGGAGGCCGCGCGGCTGTTCCGCTACCATAAACCGGCGGGGCTGCTGACCGCCGAGCGCGACCCCAAGGGCCGCCCGACCATCTACGACCGGCTGCCCCAGGGCCTGCCGCGGGTGATTCCGGTCGGCCGGCTCGACCTCGCCACCGAAGGCCTCCTCCTCCTCACCACCGACGGCGAGCTGAAGCGCCAGCTCGAGCTTCCCTCGTCCGGGGTCGAGCGCACCTACCGGGCCCGGGTCTTCGGCGAGATCAGCCAGGCGCGGCTCGAGGACCTCATCCAGGGCGTCGAGATAGAAGGGATTCGCTACGGCTCGATCGACGCCAATCTCGAGCGAAGGACCGGACGCAACGCCTGGATCGAGCTCAAGCTGACCGAAGGCAAGAATCGCGAGGTCCGCCGGGTGCTCGAGCATCTCGGCCTTCAGGTCTCGAGGCTATTGCGCACGTCCTACGGCCCCTTCCCGCTCGCCGACCTGCCCGTCGGGGCGGTGGACGAGGTGAGGCCGCACGATCTGGTGGCATTCCGGAAGGGGCTGAAGCGCTATAAATCCTCCCCATCGCGAGATGGGGAGGGGGACCATCCGAAGGATGGTGGAGGGGTAGCTGGCAGAAGCCAGCGCCAAAGACCCCTCCATGGACGACCCGCGAGCGGGTCGTCGACGCCTGGTTCCCTTCCCCGGCGGAAGCCGGGGAGGATATAGTCCATGCGCATCATCGCCGGGCAGTGGCGCGGCCGTCCGCTGCTCGCGCCCAAGGGCCAGGACACCCGCCCGACGTCCGACCGGGTCCGCGAGGCGCTCTTCTCGATGCTCGCAAGCCGCCTCGGAAGCTTCGAGGGGCTTCAGGTCGCCGACCTCTTCGCCGGCTCGGGAGCGCTCGGCCTCGAAGCTTTGTCCCGAGGCGCGGCCCATTGCGTCTTCGTCGAGAACGACCGCCGGGCCGCCGATGCGATCCGCTCCAACCTCGCCGCGCTGGGCGCCTCGGGCGAAGTGCTGGCGAGAAACGCTGAGCACGCCGTCCTCCCCGCCCCCGCCGACCTCGCCTTCCTCGACCCGCCTTACGGAAGCGGCCTCGCCCCCGCCGTGCTTGCGAAGCTCGCCATGGCCCCCGGCGGCTGGGTCAGCGTCGAGACCGGCCGCACCGAAACGGTCGCGGCGGAAGGCTATGAGCTCGACTCCGAACGCAAATACGGCAAGGCGAAGATCACGCTGCTGCGCAAGGACCCGTCACCCTGAACCCGCCGACCGGCCTGACGTTGGATGTGGACAACCGCTGGCGCCTACCTCCCGGCGCCCCCGGCGCCAAATTCAAATAGAAGGCACGAAGGCCCAAAGGCACGACGTAGAGTACCCCTTTTTTACGTCGCGCCTTTGTGCCTTCGTGCCTTCTCTCAAAAAATCCAGGGCCTGCCGGCCATACAGGAAATTCGCTCGAGGCGATGACCTCGAATGACGGCCGCTCTGTCCGGATCTAACCCGGATAGCGCTCGAACGCCGGCAGTTCGTGCGCCGTCTTCATCCAGCCGATCCGCTCCGCGACCTGGATCTGAGCCCGTGGCGGAATTTCGTCCGGATCGTCCAGGGTGCAGATCTGAACGTCGATCGTCCCCGGGAATATCACCGCGTTCGTGTAGAACAATGCCGTCCCGCAAGTGCCGCAAAAATGCCGCCGGCCATGCTCCGACGAGGCATAGACCCTGGTCTCTCCTGCCACCTCAAGGCTGTCCTCCGGGACCAGCCCCCAGGCCACCGCGGGCGCTCCGGAATGCCGCCGGCAGTCGGTGCAATGGCACAAAGCCTGATGGATCGCCTCGGTGGGCATTTCGTATCGCACCGCGCCGCAATGGCAGCCGCCTTCAGCCATGACTCGTCCTCTCTTTGTTCCGGAACCGATACGACGTCGGGGAAGGCCGCGCAAGCCAAGCTTCGCTTGCCCCTGCCCCTTATGTTCCCTACCTCGAAAGCCGTGACCCTCCCGCAGCCCCAGACGCCGGAGCCCCCTTATCTTCGCGGGCTGAACGCGCCGCAGCGCGAGGCCGTGCTGACGACGGACGGGCCCGTCCTCGTCTTGGCCGGCGCCGGCACCGGCAAGACCGCGGCTCTGACCGCCCGGCTCGCCCATCTCGTCTACACCCGCCTGGCCTGGCCGTCGGAGATCCTCTCCGTCACCTTCACCAACAAGGCGGCGCGCGAGATGAAGGAGCGGGTCGGCAAGCAGATCGGCGACGCGGTCGAGGGCATGCCCTGGCTCGGCACCTTCCACTCGGTCGCGGCGAAGATGCTGAGGCGCCATGCCGAGCTGGTCGGCCTCCAGTCCAATTTCACCATCCTCGACACCGACGATCAATTGAGGCTCCTGAAGCAGCTCATTTCCGCCAACGACATCGACGAGAAACGCTGGCCGGCGCGGATGCTCGGCGGCCTCATCGATCGCTGGAAGAACCGCGGCTGGACCCCCGACCAGATCGACGCCGCCGAGAGCGAGGCCTATGCCAACGGCAAGGGCGCCGAGCTCTACGCCCGCTACCAGGCGCGGCTGAAGGCCTTGAACGCCTGCGACTTCGGCGATCTCCTGCTCCACATGCTGGTGATCCTGCGCACGAACCGGGACGTTCTCGAACTCTATCAGAAACGCTTCAAATATATCCTGGTCGACGAATATCAGGACACCAACCAGAGCCAGTATCTGTGGCTCCGGCTGCTCGCCCAGGAGCGCAAGAACATCTGCTGCGTCGGCGACGACGACCAGTCGATCTATTCCTGGCGCGGCGCCGAGATCGCCAACATCCTTCGCTTCGAGAAGGATTTTCCCGGCGCCAAGACCGTCCGGCTCGAGCAGAATTACCGCTCGACCCCGCACATCCTCGCCGCCGCCTCGGGCCTCATCGCGCACAATGGCGGCCGCCTCGGCAAGACCTTGTGGACCGAGCATGACGGCGGCGACAAGGTCCAGGTCGTCGGGGTCTGGGACGGGCCGGAGGAAGCGCGGCGGATCGGCGAGGAGATCGAGACCGTCCAGCGCCGCGGCGGCCGGATCGACCAGGTCGCGATCCTGGTCCGGGCCCAGTTCCAGACCCGCGAGTTCGAGGACCGCTTCATCGCCATCGGCCTTCCCTACCGGATCGTCGGCGGCTTCCGATTCTACGAGCGCGCCGAGATCCGGGACGCCCTCGCCTACATGCGCATCATCGCCCAGCCCTCGGACGACCTCGCCTTCGAGCGGATCGTCAACACCCCCAAGCGCGGCCTCGGCGACAAGGCCGTCGCCAAGATCCATTCGCTGGCCCGGGCCGAAAGCGTACCTTTGCTGATGGCGGCGGCGGTCATCCTCGACACCGACGAGCTCACCCCCCAGGCGCGCCGCCAGCTCGGCAACCTGGTCGGCGACTTCGCCCGGTGGCGCGCCCGCCTGAACGAGCTCCCCCACCCGGAGCTGGCGCGCCTGGTCCTCGACGAGAGCGGCTACACGGCCATGCTCCAGGCCGACCGCTCGGCCGAAAGCGCCGGCCGCCTCGAGAATCTCACCGAGCTGACCCGGGCGATGGAGGAATATGAGACATTGGGCGCCTTCCTCGAGCACGTCTCCCTGGTCATGGAGAATGACGCCGAGCGCGACACCGAGAAGGTCACGATCATGACCATCCACGCCGCCAAGGGCCTAGAGTTCGAGACCGTCTTCCTCGCCGGCTGGGAAGAAGGCGTCTTCCCCTCCCAGCGCTCGCTGGACGAAGGCGGCCAGGCCAGCCTCGAGGAGGAACGCCGCCTGGCCTACGTCGCCATCACCCGCGCGCGCCACAAATGCTTCATCTTCCACGCCGCCAACCGCCGGATCTACGGCCAGTGGACGAGCTCCATCCCCAGCCGCTTCATCGCCGAGCTCCCCGACGTCCATGTCGAGCAGGAGCAGACCATGTCGGGCGGCGAGAGCCTCTGGCGCGCGAACTGGTCGGAACGCGCGGACCCCTTCGCCGACGTGGCGCGAGGGAGCGGGCGCGGCCCGGGCTGGCGAAGGGCGGTGACCGGTGGCTTCGAGCGGGTTCCGCCGCGGGTGATGGAGGCGCGGGCGTCAGCGGTCAGCCTCGGCAACCCCGGCCGAACCGACATCGCCGTCGGCCAACGCGTCTTCCACGCCAAGTTCGGCTACGGCCTGGTGGCGGAGATCGAAGGCAACAAGCTCGAGATCGACTTCGAGCATGCGGGAAGGAAGCGGGTGCTGGATAGTTTCGTGGATTTGGCGTGACATCTAGCTGGTATGCGTAACGAGCGTTTCCAATTGCGCGCTCCGAAGATCAGCCCTGCCCGCTCTAAGACGCGACCTCCAGCGCACCGGCAAGTCCAAGCGAGCAGGACTCAAATTCGCACTGCGCACCGAAACGCCAGCCGGTCGCCACTTCGCCAAGGCCTCGACCCTCTATTCAATGGACCAAACGCGCAATGTCGGTCGCCACATTGCGCTTGAGCAGTAGAATGGAGCTTCGGAGCACCGCCAGCATCATCGCCAGAATAGCGCCGATTAGCGCAATCCCCCAGCCCTCGGTGAGCGTCTCCCATTTTGTCGGGTTCACACGAACCTCATTTTTCCAAAGACGCCGAGCAGATCCCTCAACGCTCGCTTTAGCCTCCCTCAGCACGACTTTAAGATCGCCTGCCGCCCAAATCCTGTCGCCCGGCAAAACTTCGACCTTGCGATCTGCGAAGCTGAAGCTTTCGATCCCTTCGGAGACACCAACGAAGCCGGCCGTCATCTCAGGCCGGTTCGCCTCCACGATCGGAATGCCGACTTGTTTGAATTCGCCGTCTTGGACCTTGAACCGCAGCATTTCGTTGCGGGAGGGCGCCGCAGATGGAACACCGGAGGCCTCGGCGATGGTGATCGTCACGGTTGCTGATCCCGCAGCCAGCGGAGAATTTTTGTCCCGCATCGGCCGGCAAGGCAGCTTTGCGCGCCAGTTATACGCCGGCCGCAATCGCAACGGCCGGTCCGCCGTCCTGCCATCGACCTGCAGCTGAAACCGCCGGTTCTTACCGTCGTTGCCAGGCGGCAGAAGAGTTGAAAGCCTAATCTTGATAGTGCCGGTGCCCACGACTTCGACCGCGCCGTCGTTTTGAAGGTAATGCGTAATGCTGGCGGTTTCCGCCTTGCCCGTCGTGTCGGACTTGCTCAGCCCGAAAAACGTCCCGCTGTGTGTGATAAGATTGGCGTTTAGAAGGCCCGAGCCGACGATCTCGGCTTGTGAGAAATCCTTTTCAAATCCGAATTGAAGCTGCTTCGCGTCACGATAGACGAGCGGCGAGGGATGGCGGGGTAGTTTTTCGGACTCGACCCCATAACATCCGTCGTAAAACGCAACGGAGACCATTTCTCCTGGCCCAGGAAATCCGGCTTTCCAATTCCAGCGAGCATCGAAGCCGATGGCCGTCAGTCGGCCGGGCGCGCTGGGGAGTGAGAAAAATCCGTCGAACTCTCCAGGCTCGTGATATCCCTCCGGAGGGAGAATTGACACCTTCGCTCGTTGGTATTCTTTCTCCAGTGGAACTGGCGAAATGTAGCCCTTCGCGGGCAACCGAAGCTGCAGGCGCACATCGACAGGCAGAGGGTGAAAGAAGAAAGTTATTCCGCTCAAAACAGTCGAAAACAGCAGTGCCGCCAAAGCCAGAACGGCGAGGTTGTTCTGCCATGGACGCGGAGCTCCGAACACGGCCTTCGTTAATTCATGGGCAAAGAGAATCAAGACTACAATCGAAATTGCAACCACCCCGCCGCCCAGAAAGTTCGCGGCGATATTTTCTCCCATCAGCGCTGCAGTGGTATCTTTCAAAATAAAATTGTTGATTAGATCGATGATGGTCAGGCCAATCGCCACTCCGGCCCAAGCACGAAAGCCAACATCCCGTGCCTTGCGCCCTTTCATGGCAAAGGTCATGGTGACCGTCGACAGTGCCAACAAGGCAGCCATCTGACCCGAGAAGATCCAAGAATACCAAGACGGGATCTGAACCACGCCTTTTCCGTAAGCAGCCTCGTAGAGTGTTAGGCTTCCGCCTGCGGCAATCGAAAATGCATATCTCTGGAGCTCGCCACCTGGGGAGAGGAGGAGGGTGACTGCCACGAAGACGGGCAGCAGCCTGATCGCTAACATCACGTCGCGCTTCAAAGCGGCAAACAGTCCGTCCATCACAGCACAAGAAAGCCCTTTCGACCCGCAGTTCAAGCGCCGCCGGGGTCAGCGAGTGAAAAGCAGGGAATTAGCCCAGGATGAACAGGCCAGCGCCGCAAAACCCCTCCACCGCGCTTCGCGCGGTCCCCCTCCCCGCCAAATCGCGGGGAGGATTTCCTAGAATACCGCCCTCGCCTCGCCCCCCATCATCTGAGCCCGAACCAAAGGAATGGGCGGCCCGCCGTAGCTCAGGAACTTGTCGTGGAACGGCTTCCACGCTTCCCGCCCGCCCCGAGTCTTCGTCCAATCGTCCCTCAGCTTGCGGATCAGAAGCTTGCCCATCGTGTAGTTGAGATAGGCCGGATCGTACGTCCCTCTCGCGCTCTGCTGCCGGGCATTGCCTTCGTCCTGGTAGCATTGGTCGAGGAACAGCCGGCGCGACTGCTCCTGGGTCATCCGTCCCGTGTGCATCCCGATCGCCGAGAGGTAGCGGCAGTCGCGGAGCAGGGCGTTGGAGATCTGGCCGACATGGGTCTCGAGATCGCGGTCGCGAAGGCCGGCGTCCCACATCATCTCCTCGGTGTAATGGGCGAAGCCTTCGGCGAAGGCATAGCCGACGAAGACCCGGCCGAAGGTGAAAGGCGAGCGGTTGGCGTGGAGGAAGTTGAGGAAATGGCCCGGCCAGACCTCATGGACCGAGGTGAAGAGCAAGGCGGCCTCGCCCTGGACGAAGCCGGCCTGGACCTCGGCCGGCCAGGCGGGATCGGGCGGAGCGATGTAGTAAACGGATGGCAGGCCTTTTTCGTAAGGCCCGGGAATGTCGATATAGGCGAAATTCTGCCGGTTGTAGGGCGGCGATTCCTCGACCTGCGCCTCCTCGGTTCCGGGGATGGAGACGAGGTCCTTCTCCTCGATGAAGCGCTTCAGCCCGGCGAGCTGCGCCCGGGCCGCCTGGACGGCGCCGCCCTTCGGCTTGTTGGCCGACATCTTGTTCATGCAGGCCTGAAGACCGGCGCCGGGCGCATAAGCCGCGCAGGCGGCGCGGAGCGAATCCTGGTTGCGCTTGAGATCCGCCCGACCGATCGCTTCCAGCTCGGCGAGCGGGATGTCGACCATCTCCGTGTCGCGAAGCATCTGCGCGAACTTGTCGGCGCCGAGCGCGAAATCCTGGGTGGCCCTGGGCCTTTGCGCTTCCAGCCAGTCGGCAAGGCCCTGCATCGCCCGAGCCGCCTCCCGCGCCGCCGAATCGAGCTCCGACTGCAAGGCCGGGTCGGCGACCGAGGCGAAGGCCGCCTTCCCGTCCCCGGGATAATATTCGGCGAAGCCGCCGAAGCCCGCCTTGCCGTAGTTGATGAAGCTCAGCGGCAACGGGCTCCTCAGATTGGCCCTTATCTGCCTCGCCGCCCGAGGCACTTCCTTCAGATAGGCGATGAAGGCCCTGAGCCTCGTCTCGGCCGGCGCGTAGGGGCGGGTGACGTAGACCGACGGGTCGAGCCCGTTGCCCATGTAATAAGCCGGGTTTCGGTGCGGCTGGTCGGCCGTCTCCAGCCAGAAGAGGTCGCCCCGGGCCCGGGCGATGAGATAGTCGCGCTCGAAGCGCTCGGTCTTGCTCAGCCGCCGGGCGTCGAACGCCTGAGCGGCCGCGATCGAGGAGCGGAGGAATTCGGCAGTGTTGGCGAGCCCGGTCTCGCTCCAGTCGGGCAATCGCCCGTCGAACGCGTGCTTGCCCTGGCCGACCGCGAAGGCCGGGCTGACCCGGAAATAGCCGTCGATGAAGCTTTGGGAGAAAGTGGGCCAGTCGTAGGGCTGGGCCTGTGCCATGCTCTCCGACGGGCCGGTCGAGGCGCAGCCGCCGAGCAGGAGGGCGGCGGCGGTGCTGGCGGCGAGCAGGGACTTGATCATGGGCATCTCCCGAGTGGCCACCCAGCGTTAGCCTCTTGCCCCGCGGATGACGAGGCCGGCCGTCATCCCGGCGAACGCCGGGACCTCGGGACGAGAAGGCGCGTCGGGTCTCCCCGAGGCCCCGGCTTTCGCCGGGGTGACGGCAAGTGGCATGCCCGTTGCGCCCTTCCCCACTCCCCCCTAAGCGCCCGCCATGGCTTCCGCCGCCCCTCACCCCTTCCGGCCCCCTCACCCCTTCCGGATCGCCAATTTCCGTTACTATTGGACGGCGCGGCTGACGGCGACTCTGGCGCAGTCGGCGATGATGCTGATCATCGGCTGGCAGGTCTACAACATCGCCCGGGAGGACGGCCTGGGAGTCGCCGCCGCCTCGGCCCGGCTCGGCCTGATCGGCCTCATCCAGTTTGCGCCCCTGTTCGCTTTGACTCCGGTCACCGGCTGGGTCGCCGACCGGATCGATCGGCGGCAGATCGCCCGAGCCACCATCGCCCTCCAGGTGCTTTGCGCCGCCGTCCTTGCCTACGCCACCTGGGCGGGAACGGTCGATCTTCTCATCCTCTACTCGGTCGCCTTCCTGCTCGGGATCGCCCGCGCCTTCTCCGGACCGGCACTGGGCGCGCTCGCCCCGAATTTGGTGCCGCGCGAGACCTTGCCGACGGCGATCGCCCTGTCCTCCATCTCGTGGCAGGCGGGGATGGTCGCCGGCCCGGGCCTCGGCGGCTATCTCTTCGCCTGGGTGCCGGAGGCCTCCTATATCGGAGCGGCCCTGCTCTTCGCCGTCTCGCTCCTGTGCCTGATGCTGATCGGGCCGGTGCCCCGCCCCGAGATCGACCGAAGCCGGCACCCGATCCGCCAGATGGTGGACGGCCTCGCCTACGTCCGGACCAACCGGCTGGTGCTCGCCGCAATCACCCTCGATCTCTTCGCCGTCTTCCTCGCCGGAGCGACCGCGCTCCTCCCCGTCTATGCCCGCGACATATTGAAGGTCGGGCCGGAAGGGCTTGCCCAGCTCGGCGCGGCGCCCGCGCTCGGAGCGACCCTGGCGGCGCTCCTCTTCTCCTTCCGGCCGCTCAAGACCAATGTCGGAACCAAGATGATCGGCGCCGTGATCGTCTTCGGGATCGCCACCATCGCCTTCGGACTGTCGACCTGGATGCCGCTCTCGCTCGCCGCCCTGTTCGTCGTCGGAGCGTCCGACATGTTCTCGGTCTACGTCCGCCAGTCGCTGATCCAATTGTCCACGCCCGATTCGATGCGCGGCCGGGTCGGCGCCGTCTCGCAGCTCACCATCTCGGCCTCGAACGAGCTCGGCGAAGCGGAATCGGGCTTCCTCGCCGCTTTGGTCGGCCCCGTCGTCGCGGTGGTCGCCGGCGGGGTCGGAGCGATCGCGGTGACGCTGCTCTGGGTGCGCTGGTTTCCGGAGCTGATCCGGGCGCGGACCTTCGAGACCGGGGAGAATGCGGCGAAGAAGGGCGGGCCGACATAGCGTCGGGCTAAGCCCGACCCCCCGTCCAGATCACCAGGGCATGGCGAACCCCGCTCGTCACCGGGGTCACCCGGTGGATCGCCCGCGACGGGAAGAAGCGCGCCCCGCCGCGCGCCAGGGTCCGGCGCTTGCCGACCGTGTCGGGAATGATCTCGAGGTCGCCGCCCTCATGGTCGCCGAGCGCGGTGAGCTCGACCGACACCGAGACCAGGCGGCGGTCCATGGCGTCGTAGCCGGCGTCGCTGTGCCAGGTGCGGAAGTGGCCGCCTTCGTCGTAGCGGAGAATCTGCAGAGGCTCGGTGAGCGGACCGACGGCCAGGCCGAATGCGTCGCCGGCCTCGGCGAAGAGACGGTCGAGCCTTTCGTAGATCCAGCCCGTCTCCGGCCCGCGCGGGTGGTGGCTGGTCCGGGCCGAGCGGGCGGCCGGATCGACCTGGTCTCCGGCTCCCGCCCACACCGTCGCGGGCACCAGCCCAACCCGCTCGCCCAAGGCGACGAGCGTATCGCATTCGGCCGCGCTGAACGCCTGCGGGACATCGTGGATGATCGCCATCGCACGATGCTAGCGCCCGCCTCGGTGGAGCGGAAGGCCTGCCGCCTATTGCGATTCCTCGAGCTTGCGCAGCCTCTCCTGCTCGTCGCGCGGCGGCTGCGCCATCGGTGCGTCGGCGATGACCGCGATCTCGCCGATCCTGACCGGGCTTCGCGCCTGCAGCGAGTCCGCGGCGGATTCGCGCTCGAGGCC
Organism: Allosphingosinicella sp.; assembly: GCA_035629855.1. Taxonomy (GTDB): domain Bacteria; phylum Pseudomonadota; class Alphaproteobacteria; order Sphingomonadales; family Sphingomonadaceae; genus Allosphingosinicella. The sequence continues at coordinate 50,261 of DASQLT010000053.1, read as the reverse complement.
GGAGACCGGCACGAATGCCACCTCCAGGGTCGAAGGATCCAGATCGCCGATCGCCTTGCCGATCGGGAAGACGAACTCGGCCGGGTGGAAATGCTGCCTTCGGTCCCTCAGGCCCGCTCCGAACAGCGCGAACATACCGACGAAGCTCCGCTTGTCGGGCGCGAAACCTTTGCGTCCGACGTGAACCTCCCAGCTGATTCCGGGCTGCACGTCGGCCTCGATATTGCGGATCTGAAGCGCGATATTTCTGCCCGACCCGGCAATTTCCCTCAGCTTCTGGCTCGCCTGCCTGGCTTCGCGCGGCGGCAAGAGTGGGGTTCTGACTGGCGTCCTTTCGAGCACGAGCGCCAGGCGCGTCCGCGAAAGGACGGCGGCCTGCAGGATCGGACCGACCCAGACCAGCGGGCAATATTGGTTCACCTGGGCAGGTTCGCCTTCGTAGGAATAGCTGAGCTGAAGGGCGGCGCGAAGCACGTCGCAACCCTTCATCTGCACGGGCTGGCAGCATTCGTCGAAGAAGGTGTAGGTCTTGTTCCGCCAGGTCGCGTCGCCGACCGGGCTGCTCCGGCCGCCGCCCTGCGCCAGCCACAGGTTCCAGATGCGATCGACCGTGGCATGGTGCGCCCAGAAGATCGGATCCTGAGCCGCGCTCAGCGTCGAGCCCATCTTGCCTCCGACGGCGCCGTGAACGCTTCCGTGCGGCCCGTTGATGGAGCTTTGCGTGCTGAAATAATCCAGCAGGGTCATCGCGTTCGTCACGGATGTCCCGAGGTTGGCGGACAAGGGGTTGCCGGCATTGACCCCGGCGTTGCGGCTGGCCTCGAAGAGCAGGCTCGCAGAGTCGCGGAACGGCGCCGGCAGCGAGCGTTCGGCGGGATTGGCCCAGTCCCAATAGGGAATGGCCCAATCGTACATCTTGGAATGTTTCCTGACGATCCGCTCGAACCAGTAGAGGTACATCCGGTGCCAGGCCCAGAAGAAGGTCGGATCGGTATGGCAGGTGTTCCAGGACGGGAGGTTGGCCGGGTCCGTCGTGCCGTGGATCGCGGCCTGATAGAACCAGCTGCAGGGGTTGTTGTTCGGAAGGGCCCGCATGGCCTGGATCGCCGCACGGTAGCCTTTCAGGATCGGGTCGCTCGCCGCCATGGTGGAAGCGTTGCGCCGCATGGTCGGCCCGACCGCGTAGGCGGCCAGAGCGGGTATTCCGGTGAAGAACTGGGTTCCCCCGACGATCGAGAATGCCGCCCCTGCCTTGAGCAAGTTGCGGCGGTTCATTCTGCTTTCCATAACCATCTCCCCCAAATGAGATACGAAACAGCTAATGTTTACAAGTGAATAGGCTCGCCAGCCGATCAGTTTCCCTTCTTCCCCAAGCTCAACAATTGTTCGAGCACGGCGACGACTCTGCTTGGAAAGCTTGAGTGTGCAAAGAAAGTTTCCAGTCTTGATTCCATACAGGAACAGGAAGACTTGAGCAACTGCGGACGTTCACCGGCAATTTGTAAGAAAATCAACGAGGACTGGTCGGCTAGTCCATCGGAACGAGTCGGGAATGTGGATCGGCAGGATCAGCCGATGCTGGCGCGGACGTCGCGGAATCGGTAGCGAGAGCTTGAAGCGGGGCGGATTGGACCCGATAAGTGAAACCGCACCAAGGAGGCCAGTAATGCGAGCGGGCAGCATATTAGAGACGATCGGTCGAACCCCCCATATCCGGGTCAACCGGCTGTTCGGCGACGCCGAGGTCTGGGTGAAGTCGGAGCGCGCCAATCCCGGCGGATCGATCAAGGACCGGATCGCCTTGTCGATGATCGAGGAAGCCGAGCGCAACGGCGCCCTGAAGCCGAACGGAACGATCGTCGAGCCGACCTCGGGCAATACCGGCATCGGCCTCGCCATGGTCGCCGCGGTCAAGGGCTACAAGCTCATCCTCGTCATGCCGGAGAGCATGAGCCTGGAGCGCCGCCGGCTGATGCTGGCCTACGGCGCGAGCTTCGACCTCACCCCGCGCGAGAAGGGCATGAAGGGCGCGATCGAGCGGGCCAAGGAGCTTCTCGGCGAGATCGAGGACAGCTGGATGCCTCAGCAATTCGAGAATCCCGCCAATATCGAAGTCCACCTGCGCACCACCGCCCAGGAGATACTCGAGGATTTCCGCGATTCCCCGATCGACGTCCTGATCACCGGAGTCGGCACCGGCGGCCACATCACCGCCTGCGCCGAGATCCTGAAGAAGGAATGGCCCGAGCTGAAAGTGTTCGCGGTCGAGCCGACCTTGTCGCCGGTCATCTCCGGCGGCCAGCCGGGGCCGCACCCGATCCAGGGCATCGGCGCCGGCTTCATTCCGGCGAACCTCCACACCGACGTCATCGACGGAGTCATCCAGGTCGATCCGGCCGATGCCAAGGAGATGGCGCGCCGATCCGCCCGCGAGGAAGGCGTTCTGGTCGGCATAAGCTCCGGAGCGAGCCTCGCCGCGGTGCGTCAGAAGCTCGACGAGATCGGCCCGGGCAAGCGTTTCCTCACCTTCAACTACGACACGGGCGAGCGCTACCTTTCGGTGCCGGACTTCCTTCCGGAGGCTTGATCACCCGTCATTGCGAAGCAATCCAGCGGCCTCGGCCTCTGAGCTGGATTGCTTCGCTTCGCTCGCAATGACGGCGCTGCGCCGTAATCTCGATATCTCCACCGCCAATGCCTCCGCCGCCTCGCTTCGAAGGTCGACGATTCGCGGGGCGTTGATCATGGCGGCGCCGGCGGTGTCGATCGCCAGTGTGGCGAGGCCGAGGCGTCGCTGGATCGGGCCACTGCTGAGGCTGAGCGACTGGACCCTTGCTATCGGTATCAGCCAGAGCCGCCGGCGCCACACGCCGCGGCTGACGAACAGCAGGCCGTCGCCGATCGCGTAGCGGTGGAAGCGCCGCTCCAGCGCGGCCGCCGCCGCGAGCAGCGGCAGAAGCGCCAGCAGCGCCGGCGCGAAAGGCTGCCAGTAAGACAGTGTCGCGATCACGATCAGAGCCGGCACACCGGTCCCGGCGACCTTGCGCAGGATGTGACGCCTCGACACCTGGATCAGCTCGGGCGGCGGCGGCAGGCGGAGCGGCGGCACCTCGGCCAGCACGGCCTCGATCTCGCTTCGGGTCGCGAAGGGGGCCGCGCTCTGGTGGCCGCCGCGGTCGGTGCCCGCGCCCAGGGTCTGGAAGGACAGGCCGGACCAGCCGAACAGCCCGCGGACCGGCCCGCCGCTGACCTCGGCGAGCTGCACCCGGCGCCGAGAGATCACCGCCTCCTTGCGGGTGAACAGGCCCTGCTCGCGGCGCAGCCGGTCGCCCTCCAGCGAAAGTCGGAAGCCGAAGTCGCGGGCCAGGGTCTGAAGAACGCCGGCGATCGCTCCGAGCACCGCCGCCACGAGCAGCAAGGCCGCGATCGCGCCGAGGGTCCAGCGGGCGGGCAGGAATTCGTCGACCAGGCCGAGCCAGCGCGCGGGATTGTAAATGTCGAACGGCAGGACGCTGTCGAAGGTCTGGAGGATCGCGAACAGGCCGGCAATGTAGACCAGGGAGAAGTTGAACAGGCCGGACAGGATCACTCGCGGCGGCTCCATGGCGAACAGGATGCTCTGGATCGGTCCTTCCGCCTCGGTGGCACCGGCCGCGGGAGCGATCCCGGCGCAGCCCGCGCGCACCGCTTCGCGCAACCGGTTCGCCTCGGCCAGCGAGACGCTGTCGAGCAGCCCTTCGTCCTTCCCGCCCGCCCCGGTCTCGATCCGGACCTTGGCGAGGCCGAACAGTCGGGCGAGGAAGGTCCGCTCGATGTCGACGTCCTGGACCCGGTCGAACGGAATGCTTCGGCGGTTGCGGTTGAGAACGCCGCTCTCGATGACGATCTCCGCCGCTCCGACGCCATATTTGAAGCGCCGCCACACCAGCCATTTCACCGCCAGCAGGGCGACGGCCAGGCCGGCCGCCAGGTACAATGCGCCGCTCAGGCCCGTCTTCGAAGAAAAGGCCAAAGCCGCCGGCAGGGCCAGCAGGGTCTGCGGCGCCTCCTTGATGAAGCGAAGGGCGATCGTGCCCGGATGGAGACGCCGGTCGGCGCCGTCGCTCATGCCGACTCCTCGCGGATCCGGCTTCGAATTTCGTCGCGAATCTCCTCGGCGGTTGGGCGGGCGAGCCCGGGCAGGACGATCTGGCTGTGGAGCGTGCCCGCGGTATGGAGGACGAGGCTGCAGATGCCGAAGGCGCGCTCGAGCGGGCCCTGGCTGACGTCGATATGCTGGACATGGTCGAGCGGAACCACGGTGTGGACCCGGACCCAGACCCCGCGCCGGACCTGCAGCTCCTCCCCGTCGATTCCATAACCCCAGGCGCGAAAGCGGCGCGGCGGCGCCAGCACCGCCAGATAGACCAGGATCAGCAAGGCCACTCCCAGCAGCAGGCCGGTCGGCATCGGCGTCACCTCGTCGACGAAGACTTCGCCCACGGCGGCGGCCGCCAGCAGGACGAGGCCGGCCATCGCGCCTCGGACCTGCATCAGCCGGAGCAATCCACGGTCCATCGGTGTCGGAGTCAGGATTTCCATAGCGCGATCATAAGGCGCCCGCATGCCGTGCGTCCACCATTCGAGGAACCCCCCTATCGGCGCAGCGTTGAGGCTCCGAAACAAAGCGGAGACATCGCAATGCCTGAGCCAATTCGCGAGCGCGAAACCACAATCGTCACCACCGACGGCGGCGGCGGAGGCGGCGGGACGATCATCGCCGTCGTCCTCCTCATCGCGGTCATCGCCCTCCTTTTCTACCTTTTCGGCGGCCAGCTTCTCGGCGGCGCCGACAAGACGACCGACATCAAGGTCGACGTGACCGCGCCGGCGAAAAGCAGCTGACCCTCGATCGCATCTGCGGAAGGCGCGGTCGGACCTTCCGCCTGGGCATTAGGAGAGTGAAATGACCGACCCCGATCGCGAACGCGACATCCCGCCGGAGACGGTTCGAGAGACCGAGCGCACCACCATCATCCAGACGGACGGCGGTCGCGATCGCGGCGGGGGCGGAGTGATCCTTGCCGTCGTCGTGATCGTGGCGCTGCTCGGCCTGCTCTATTTTATCTTCAGCGGCAATTTCAACAGCGCCGCCGACAGCGTTGGAGTCAACGTCAACGTCGAGTCTCCCAAGGTCGAGTTGCCGAGCGTCGATCTGCCGGACAAGATCGAGCTGAATGTGCCCGACGAGATCAAGGTCAAGACGGACGGCGACGGCAACAAGGCTCGATGAGAGCCAGCCGGGTGAATGGCGGCTGACCGTGTCATTCAGAGATTCCTAAACCGAATCAACGCATAAGCACGGGGTCGATCCTCGGATCGACCCCTCGAGTCGCGTAACGGGGGAGGGGCTGGCGGTCGAAAGATCGCCGGCCCCTGACCTTTTATCCCGTCATCCCGGCGAAAGCCGGTACCTCCGGGAGACCCGCCGAGGCTTCTTGTCCTGAGGTCCCGGCTTTCGCCGGGATGACGGGTGCTGTGGCAGCTCCCAGCGCTATCGATGATATGGATTGGCAGGGCACGGTGCATGCCGCTGAGCGCCGGATTGCGATGCCCTAATCATCGTCGCCCTTCGCGGGCGCGTTGGGATTGTCGCCGGTCTTCTCCTCGCCGAGCCGGCCGTGGCCGTGATAGGGCGTCTCGGTCTGTCCGCCGCTTGCCGCGAAGCCGTCCTTTTTCGCCGTCTTGCCGCTGTGAGGATTGGGATAAGCGCCGCCACCGGAATCGCCGCCGCCCTTCCGTCCGTTGAGCGTGTCATCCTCGTCCATGGCGTGCTCCTCTCGACGGCCTGAATGAGCCGAGGCGCTCGAGGTTCCCGGCTCAATAGGCCGTGCGCATGAGCCGCCGTGCTTCGAACGGAGTGTCCCGGCCGACCCCTACCGGCGCCAGCACCGAGGCGACCGGCCGGCGGCGGGCGGTGGCGAGGCCGGCATGGGTGGCCATTACCGCCGCCTCGGCGATGCTCTTTACCCCGAGCTTGGTCATGACATGGGCCCGGTGCATCTCGACCGTTCGAACGCTGATCCCGAATTCGTGAGCGACCGTCTTGTTGGACAGGCCGCCGAACAGGGCGAGCGAGATGTCGAGCTCGCGGGCGGTCAGCCGGGCCAGCCGATCCTGGGCGACGCGCCGCGCCTGCCCTTGCTCCAGCGACGCTTCGAGAGCGTTCCAGGCGGGAAGAAGGGCGGCGGCAAGCTTGGTCGAACCGACCGGCTTTTCCAGGAAGTCGAGCGCCCCGAGCTTCATCGCCTCGACGGCGACCTCGAACTTGGGCGCGGCGCTCATGGCGATGATCGGCCAGCCGGTCTCGCGCCGGACGAGGGCCGCGAGGATTTCGAGCCCGTCCTCCGAATCCATGTCGAGAAGGATGCAGCCCGGCATCAAATGGCCGAATATCTCGAGGAACTCGCCCCCGCTTCCGAAAGGCCAGGCTTCGGCACCGATCGACGCCAGGTTGATCGTAAGAGACCTCCTGGTCTCGAGGTCGTTATCCACCACATAGACGGTGCGTTGATGTGACATACTCGTCCCCTACGGCCAAATTACGCGGCCACGCAGTGTTAGATGTCTGAGTCGCATGGTTAATTCACAACCTAGGGGAATTACTGTGAACCGGGGGTGACTGGGATTGACCAAGTATCTGGCATTGTGGACCTTTCTCGGCAGCAGTGGCCCGATAATAGGTCCGGAATGATATAATCCATGTTAGTGGGCCCGCCGCTCTTGCGGTGACCGCACCTCGTAGAGTCCATAGCGAATCATGGTATCATTACCGGTGTACAAGTCCGATCTGAGACCTGCCTGCGTTAACCCTTAAGGTCCTGCTCGTACCGGCGATCGCCCGGTGCGTGTTGGCGTTGCTGGGAACGACAGGGCGTGGAAATCGATCACTTATTCAGCGGCAACGCGCTCGGCGCGCTCGACGAAGAAGGCCGAGTCCGTCTTCCGCCTTTCATAATGCGCGAAATGGCGCGCCACGAGGGCGGCGGCCGGGTTCTGTTCGGAGTCCATGAAAGCGACCCGTGCCTGACCGGCTACGGCGCGTCCCTGCGGCCGCGCATGGAGGCGGAGCTGGAACGCCGCCGCCTTCGCGACGAGGCGCTCGGACGGACTCCCGACGAGCATCACGCCCGCGCCCGGCGGGCGTTCGGGCTGGTCGAGGAAGCGCGCTACGACGAGTCCGGGCGGCTGACCCTGCCGCCGCTGGCGAGGCGCCGCGGGGGCCTTGGCCGCCATATCCTGTTCGTCGGCGCCGGGACCCATTTCGAGATCTGGGATCCGTCGCTGGCCATGGCCGAAGGCGACGATGGGCTGCGCTACGTCGCCGAATACCGGCTGGAGAGCGGCGGCGCCGCGACGATCCAAGAGGAGGAAGAGGGATGAGCCTGTTATGCGCGCTGGGCGGCCACGAGGCGGGGGCCGGGGAAGTCTATAATGGCGGTTATTATTTCGCCCGCTGCCGGCGCTGCGAGCGCGACATGATCCGAAGCGGCGCCGCCTGGCAGATGGTGCCGAGCGGCCATCGGGTCGTCTGGAGGAGCGGCCGCAACCAGCATTCCGTCGAGCCGAGCTTCGCCGGGTTCCTGCCCGTCCTCCACCGGGAGGCCAATCTGCCCGCCGTCCAACCCCCCTTCGCCTCGTGGAGCCGCGACATCGTCCGGCTGCGGCGTCCCCCCGCCGCCACCGCCGCGGCTTCGGCCGCGGCGGTGCTCGAGAAGGAGGAGCCGAATTATCCCGGCCTGCTGGTCATCGCCGCTCTGGTCGGGGCCGGCCTCCAGCTGATCTTCAGCCTGGGCTCGGGGCGCGGCGTGGGGTGAGCCTTGGGCAAACCGTCATCCCGGCGAAAGCCGGGACCTCGGGGAGACCCGCCGAGACTTTCCGACCTGAGGTCCCGGCTTTCGCCGGGATGACGGGGAGGGACAGCCGACCCTTGCGCCGCTCGGTATATTCTGCCTTGTCGCGGCCAAGGAGGCGCCGCAGACATGAAGCCGATGGGCGACCAGCATCTGGCCCTGCTCAGGCGCCACATGGTCGAGATCGTCGACCTCCATTTCGATCTTGCCAGCGAGGAGCTCGGCACGGACCGGATCGATCCCCGACTGCGTGCCGCTTTGCTGCGCGTGCCCCGGCATCTGTTCGTCCCGCACCAGCTCGCCGTCGCCGCCTATCAGGACACGCCGCTTCCGATCGGCTTCGACAAGACCATCTCGCAGCCCTTCATCGGCGCCCTGATGCTCGACCTGCTCGGTCTCGAGCCCGGCCAGCATGTGCTCGAGGTCGGCACCGGGCTCGGCTGGCAGGCGGCGGTGATCTCCGCGCTCGGGGCCTTCGTCCGGAGCGTCGAAATCGTCGAGGAATTTGCCGAAGGCGCGCGCCTTCGACTCGCCGCGGAGGATCATGACGTCGACATCAGGATCGGCGATGGCTCCCGCGGCTGGCCCGAGCACGCTCCGTTCGATCGGATCCTCGTCACCGCCGCCGCCCCTGCCCCGCCTCCCGCTTTGGCCGAGCAACTGGCACCGGGCGGCCGGATGGTGATCCCGCTCGGGGGCAAGGACGTCCAGCAGCTCAGCGTGGTGACGAAAGGAGCGGACGGGATCTTGACGGTTCGCGAAGTGCTTCCGGTGCGCTTCACGCAATTGGAGACAGCGGCCTGAACCTCCCGTCATCCCGGCGAATGCCGGGACCTCGGGGAGACCCGCCGAGACTTCTCGCCTTGGGGTCCCGGCTTTCGCCGGGATGACGAGAGGCGGCCCTACCCAAAACCTTCGCGATGCCTTATCTGCGCCGTTCCAACCCCCCGACGCCAGTGCCGCCCGACGCGGCCGAGCGGCCCCCGGAGTCTGAAATGAGCCAAGCGGCCCTCGAGCGGCGTACCTTCGCGATCATCTCGCATCCCGACGCCGGCAAGACGACCCTGACCGAGAAATTGCTCTACGCGGCGGGCGCGATCCACGAGGCCGGCGAGGTCCGGGCCCGCGGCGACCGGCGCCGCGCCCGTTCGGACTGGATGGCCATCGAGCAGCAGCGCGGAATTTCGGTGACCTCGTCGGTGATGACCTTCGAGCGGTCCGGAATCCTGTTCAACCTGCTCGACACGCCCGGGCACCAGGATTTCTCGGAAGACACCTACCGGACCCTGACCGCGGTCGACAGCGCGATCATGGTGATCGACGCCGCCAAGGGCATCGAGGCGCAGACCCGAAAGCTGTTCGAGGTCTGCCGGCTTCGCAACATCCCGATCGTCACCTTCGTCAACAAGGTCGACCGCGAGGGGCTGAGCCCGTTCGAGCTTCTCGACGAGATCGCCGAGACGCTCCAGCTCGACGTCTGCCCGCGCAACTGGCCGGCGGGCATGGGCGGACTCTTCCACGGCCTCTACGACCTCGCCGGCCACAGCCTCCGGCTCGCCGATCGAAGCGACGGGATCGCTCCGGCCGCGAGCGTCCAGCTCAGCGGGCTCGACGATCCGGCGCTCGACGAGGCGCTTCCCGCCGACTCGGTCGAGCGCCTTCGCGAGGAGGCGGGCCTGGCGACGGCCGCCTATCCGCAATGGGATCTCGACGCCTTCCTGGCCGGGGACCTGACCCCGGTCTTCTTCGGCTCGGCGCTTCGCGAATTCGGCACCGGCGACCTGCTCGACGGCCTCGCCGACTTCGCGCCCCCTCCGGGTCCCCAGCCCGCCCGCTCCGGCCCCGTCTCCCCCGACGCCCCTTCTTGCTCCGGCTTCGTCTTCAAGGTCCAGGCGAACATGGACCCCAATCACCGCGACCGGATCGCCTTCTTGCGGATCTGCTCGGGAAGCCTGAAGCGCGGGATGAAGCTCGCCAACCCGCGGCTCGGCAAGTCGATCTCGATCCAGAACCCGATCACCTTCTTCGCCCGCGACCGCGAGCTGGCCGAGCTTGCGCGGCCGGGCGACATCGTCGGGATCCCCAATCACGGCACCTTGCGGGTCGGCGATACCTTGTCGGAAAATGGCGACATCGCCTTCACCGGCCTCCCCGATTTCGCGCCCGAGATCCTGCGCCGGATCCGCCTCGACGATCCGATGAAGTCGAAGCAGATGCGCCGCGGGCTCCAGGACCTCGCCGAGGAGGGCGTCGTCCGAATCTTCAAGCCGGCGATCGGAACGGGCTGGATCGTCGGCGTGGTCGGAGCGCTCCAGCTCGACGTGCTGGCGACCCGGATGGCAGCCGAATACGGCCTCAAGCTCGGCTTCGAGCCGAGCCCGTGGGACATCGCCCGCTGGGTGGAGGCCGCCCCGGCGCAGATGAAGCGCCTCGCCGACACCCATCGCCCGAGCCTGGCCGAGGACGCCGACGGCGAAACGGTCCTGCTCATCCGCAACGATTGGGAGCTCGCCCGCTTCCAGCAGGACTGGCCCGAGGTGAAGTTCGCGGCGGTGAGGGAGCGGCATTAGGCTCTTTGTCCTCACTGCGGCGACGCCGTGGGGAGGGGGACCACCCGAAGGGTGGTGGAGGGGTAATTGACGAAGCCTCTGCCAGTTACCCCTCCACCAGGCTTCGCCTGGTCCCCCTCCCCATCGGCTCCGCCGACGGGGAGGACAAACCCCATGCTTTACCCCTTCTTCACCCTCCCCGACGCATAACGCGCCCTTCGAAAGAGCGGGTGGGACGAATGCTGCGGGTCTATGCCTGTATCACGGGCGAACATGATTTCAGGCTCGTGCTCGTCGCCGGCACGATCTGCCTGCTCGCGGCCTTTACCGCGTTCTCGATCTTCGAGCAGGCGCGGCGGGCGGAAAGGCGGCCTTGGGTCTGGACCGCCCTCGCCGGTTTCGTCGCCGGGACGGGCATCTGGGCGACCCATTTCGTCGCCATGCTCGCCTACCGGCCCAATCTGCCGATCGGCTACGATCTCCCTCTGACCCTGCTCTCGATCGCCGCGGCGGTCATGATCACCGGAGCGGGCTGGACCGTCGCCTTGCGCCGAGGTCCCCTCGGCACGCTCGTCGCCGGCCTCGTGATCGGAGGCGGCATCGGCACCATGCATTATACCGGAATGGCGGCGGTCAAGCTGCCCGGACGCTTCGCCTGGGACGGCAGCCTGGTTCTCGTCTCCGTGATCCTCGGGATCACCCTGAGCGCCGCCGCCTTGGCGGAGCATAGGCGCAGGCCGCAGCTGCTTCCGTGGCGGCCCGCTTTGCTGATCACGCTCGCCATTTGCGGACTTCATTTCACGGCCATGGCCGCGGCCTCCGTCCATCCGGATTCGCGCCTCGAAGTGCCGTCGTCGGCGATCGATTCGAACGTCCTCACCCTGGCCGTAGTCGCGATGGCCCTGGTCATCCTCGCCATCGGCTTCCTGATGGTGCTGTTCGACCGCAAGCTCGCAAGCAACGCGATCGAGGAAGCCCAAAGGCTTCGCACCTTCGCCGACGCCGCCGTCGAAGGGCTGGTCGTGATCGACGGCGAGCGGATCGTCGACGCCAATCGAAGCTTCCTCCGGCTCGCGAGCTTCGACAGCGTCGGAGCGGCGCCGGAGCGGCTCTCCGACCTGCTCATCGAGGTCAATCTCGCCGCCCTCTCCACGGCGTCCGACGCGCCCCCGGTCGAATGCCGGCTGCTTCGCGCCGACGGCGAGAGCCGCGAGGTCGAATTGCTCCTTCGCCCCCTCGCCTGGCGCGGCGCCGACCTTCGGATCCTCGCCGTCCGCGACATTTCCGAGCGCAAGGAGGCGGCCGAGCGGATCGCCCATCTCGCCTTCCACGATTCCTTGACCGGCCTCCCCAACCGCGCCGTCTTCGCCGACCATCTCGCCCGAACCGTCGTCAAGGCCGACGAGAATTGCGAGCCCGTCGCAATCCTCTGCGTCGACCTCGACGGCTTCAAGGCGGTCAACGACATTTACGGCCACCCGGCCGGCGACGCCCTCCTGATCGCGGCCGCTCAGAGGCTCCGGGCGGCGGTGCGCGGGCACGAATTGGTCGCCCGCCTGGGCGGGGACGAATTCGCCGTCGTCCAGGCCGGCGGCGAGCAGCCCGGCCATGGCGGCCTCCTCGCCCAACGGATCGTCGAGGCCTTGTCCGAACCCTTCGCGATCGGCCAGGACGTCGTCCGGATCAGCGCCAGCGTCGGGGTCGCCTTGTTCCCCGCCGACGCCGCCGATCCGGAAAGCCTCGTCAAGAATGCCGACATGGCGCTCTACCGCGCCAAGGCCGACGGCCGAGGCACCGCCCGCTTCTACGAGGCGGCGATGGACGAGGCGCTTCGCCGCCGCCGCCAGCTCGAGGCGGACCTCCGCCAGGCGATCGGCCGAGGCGAGCTTTCCGTCCACTACCAGCCGCTCGCCGACCTCGAGAGCGGCTCGATCCTCGGCTTCGAGGCGCTCCTGCGCTGGGATCATCCCGTGCAGGGCGCCATCGGTCCGGACGTCTTCATCCCGCTCGCCGAGGAAAGCGGGCTGATCCTCAAGCTCGGCGACTGGGTGCTTCGCGAGGCCTGCGCCGAGGCGGCGCGCTGGACCCCGGCCTTGAAGCTGTCGGTCAACCTGTCGCCCGTCCAATTCACCCAGGGCGACCTCGCCGCCGAGGTCGAGGCCATCCTCGCCGGGACCGGCCTCGACCCGAGCCGGCTCGAGCTCGAGGTCACCGAGGGGCTTCTGATCAAGGACGCGGACAAGGCCATCGTCATTCTCGAGCGCCTCAAGTCGCTCGGCGTGCAGATTTCGATGGACGACTTCGGCACGGGCTACTCGTCCTTGAGCTACTTCCGGATGTTTCCCTTCGACAAGGTCAAGATCGACCAGAGCTTCATCCGCGACATGATCGGCAACCCGCAGGCCCGAGCCATCATCCGATCGGTGATCGGCCTCGGCCAGGGCCTCGGAATGCCGGTCGTCGCCGAAGGGGTGGAGACCGCCGAGCAGCTCGACGCGCTCCGCGCCGAAGGCTGCGACCAGGTCCAGGGCTATCTGATCAGCCGGCCCGGCCCGATCTCCCATTTCGAGGGCGTGGTGATGGACCGGGGAGCGGAATCGGGCATGGTGCTGAAGAAGGCGATCTAGCGCCGGCCGCCGTCATCCCGGCGAAGGCCGGGATCCATGAACACCGCCGTTCCGAAATTGCACGCCGCGGTGTTCATGGGTCCCGGCCTTCGCCGGGATGACGGAAGAAGGGCGCACGGGTGCATCCGCTGGAGACGGGGGAAGAAACGGCCGGCGCGTCCTTGCCACGGGCATCCGGGGCTGGACGACTTTGGTCTTTGCTTTCGTGTCGTTAACTCGAAAGCGTCCAGTCTTCATTCGTGAAGAGCCGCCGGGTCCCGTCGCCTTCGCTCTGCGAGGCGCATGGTGGCACCGGCGCCGCCCCTCGGGAGGAGCAGTGCCGCCGTTCGGATGCTGAAGCCAAGCTCTCGCGCTTGTTTTCCGTCCGGGGTCGCTGGCCCCGATTTGGATTGGACTTCGGCCGAAGCCTCGATCCCTTCCTCACGCCCTAAGCCCGGGCGCCGGCTCTTCCACGCTCGAAGCCGCTTCGAATCCTCACGGAGGACAATCGCAGTCACGGCTCTTCGGGTAGACGCGAGCTCAAACGTTCCCGGATGACTTCGCGCCGGCCGCCGGCCTCGGGGCGAACCCCTCGGCCCATTCCCGCCCTCGCCGGTTGATCGAGCCGACTCGGGCAGGGTTCGATATGGCATCGTGGTGAGAACAAGTCAAGAACATTTGTTGGATGGGGTCGTCCTCGTCGCGAAGCCACAGGTGCCGCGCCGTTCAATTTTCAACGCAAAGACGCAAAGACGCAACAATTCCCAGGCGGGGCAGACGATCTTGTGTTCGCCTTCCTAACTCGGGCGTAGCCCCCTCCAAGTCCACTGGCTGAAAGTTCGCAACGCCTCGAAAGCGGCACGGCATCGTTGCGTCGTTGCGTTGAAAAATGATTGGCCCGCGGCCGAGGAGGATCGGCCGGGAAGCGCGCGCACAGATCCGGCCTCCGTTTCGGCGAGAAACGGGATCGAGAAGGAACGATTTCTTCAGGAGACCCGTGGCAGGACGTCGCGGCAGCCCGCGGAGACGTTCATGGCTTCCTCACTTCACCCAACCCGTCCGACGGCCTGTTCCGGCTGCCGCGACGGCGCGGCGCTCGATTTCGACTTTTCGATGGCCTTTCAGCCGATCCTCGACCTCGAGACCGGGGCGCCCTTCGCCTACGAAGCCCTTGCCCGGGGCCTTCGGGGGGAGGGTGCGGCCAGCGTGCTCGACCGGGTCACGCCCGAGAATCGCTATGCGTTCGACCAGAAATGCCGGGTCAAGGCGATCGAGGGCGCCGTCGCGGCCGGGATTTTGGACACGGGCGCCCGGCTGTCGATCAATTTCCTGCCCAATGCGGTCTATTCGCCGCGCGCCTGCATCCAGCTGACCCTGAAGACGGCGGCGGCGATCGGCTTTCCGACGGAGCGGCTGATCTTCGAGTTCACCGAGCAGGAGGAGATGATCGACGCGGGCCACACCGCCGAGATCATCCGGACCTATCGCGAAATGGGCTTCGGAACGGCGCTCGACGATTTCGGCGCCGGCCATGCCGGGCTCGGCCTTCTGGCCCGGTTCCAGCCGGACCTGATCAAGCTCGACATGGAGCTGGTCCGGGACATCGATTCCAGCCTTCCGCGGCGGGTGATCGTCCAGGGGGTGGCGAGCATGTGCCGCACCCTCGAAATCGGCCTGATCGCCGAGGGCGTGGAGACGGCGGCGGAGCTGGAAACGCTCCAGGCCCTCGGCATCCGCTACGCCCAGGGCTACCTCATCGCCCGCCCCGCCTTCGAGGCCCTGCCGCCGGTTTCGACTCCGGCGCGGGCCGTGCGTGCCGCCTAGGCTCGTGCTCAATCAGCTCCCGTAGATTTTTCAAGAAACTATAACGTCATCCCGACGAAGGTCGGGATCCATGAACACGGCGCTTCGACGAAGAGGCGATCCGGTCGAGCCTTTCACAGCAAACTTCCGTGTTCATGGATCCCGGCCTTCGCCGGGATGACGGCACTCGGAATCGAGATGCGATCCTTATTGAGTCCGAACCCTAGAAAGCCTCCGCCGGGAGCGCCATCAGGGTGTCCGACCCCGCCTCGATCTGGCGCCTCAGCGCGCCCGTCTCCGGCATCATGCGCTGGGCGAAGAAGCGGGCGGTGATCAGCTTGGCCTCGTGGAAGGGCTTGTCGCCGCCGCCGTTCGCCAGCGCGGCGCCGCTTGCCTTCGCCATGCGCAACCACATCAGGCCGAGACAGACGATTCCGGTGAGCGTCATGTAGGGATAGGCGGCCGCGCCGGCATGGTTGGCGTTGGTAAGGCCGTTCTGCATCAGCCACAGGGTCGCGGTCTGGAGGTCGCCCACCCCCTTCTCCAAAGCGGCGGCCACTTCGGCGGCCTCCCCCTCACCGGCCTTGGCCTCGGCGATCTCCTCGCCGAGCATCTTCAAAAAGGCCTGGATGGCGCGGCCGCCGTTGGCGCCCAATTTGCGGCCGACGAGGTCGAGCGCCTGGATGCCGTTGGTGCCTTCGTAAATCTGGGCGATCCGGGCGTCGCGGACGAACTGCTCCATGCCCCATTCGCGGATATAGCCGTGCCCGCCGTGAATCTGCTGGGCGTCGACCGCGACCTTGAAGCCCTGGTCGGTCATATAGCCCTTGATCACGGGAGTGAGCAGTCCGAGCAGATCGGACGCGGCCTCGCGCTCCTCCTCGGTCTGGGCCCGGCGGGAGATGTCGACCTGGAGCGCGCCCCACAGGACGAGGGCTCGGGAGGCCTCGTTGAACGCCTTCATCTCCATCAGCATCCGGCGGACGTCGGGATGGACGATGATCGGGTCGGCCTTGGCCTCGGGATCGCGGGCGTCGGGGACGAGGGCGCGGCCCTGGCGGCGGTCCTTCGCATAAGCGACCGCATTCTGGTAGGCGACCTCGCCCTGGGCCAGGCCCTGGAGGCCGACACCGAGCCGGGCCGCGTTCATCATGATGAACATGGCCGCCAGGCCCTTTTCCGACTCGCCGACGAGATAGCCGACCGCATTGTCGTAATTGAGGAGGCAGGTCGAATTGCCGTGGATCCCCATCTTCTCCTCGATCGAGCCGCAGCTGACGCCGTTGCGCGCCCCGAGGCTGCCGTCCTCGTTCACCATGAACTTCGGCACGATGAACAGCGAGATGCCTTTGACGTTGTCCGGGGCGCCAGCGATCTTGGCGAGGACGAGGTGGATGATGTTCTCGGCCAAATCGTGCTCGCCCGAGGAAATGAAGATCTTGGTGCCGCTGATCTTGTAGCTTCCGTCGGCCTGCGGATCCGCCTTGGTTCGAAGCAGGCCGAGGTCGGTGCCGCAATGCGGCTCCGTGAGGTTCATCGTCCCGGTCCATTTGCCGGCGACCATGTTGGGAAGGTATTTCGCCTTTTGGGCGTCGGAGCCCTTGGTGAGGATCGAGGCGACCGCTCCGGCGGTCAGGCCGTGATACATTTCGAACGCCTGGTTGGCGGAAAGCAGATATTCGGTGACGGCGGTGCCGACCGTCTGCGGCAGGCCCTGGCCGCCATATTCCTCCGGCGCCGAAAGCGTCGTCCAGCCGCCCGCCGTAAACTGGTCCCAAGCGTCCTTGAAGCCGGGCGGGGTCGAGACGCTCCCGTCCTCGTGGCGGACGCAGCCATGCTCGTCGCCGATCCGGTTCAAGGGCGCCAGCACCTCCGACGCGAAGCGGCCGCCTTCGGTGAGGATCGCCTCGATCATGTCGGGCGTGGCGTTCTCGAAGCCCGGAAGGTTGGAATAGCGCTCGAGGCCGAGCACCTCTTCCAGGACGTAGCGGGTCTCGCGGACGGGGGCGGTGTAGGTTGGCATCTGACTACCTCGTGGACTGTATTTCGACAAATGAACCCCGTTCGGGCTGAGCTTGTCGAAGCCCTCTCCTTCACCGGGGCCGCGAAAAGAAGGGCTTCGACAGGCTCAGCCCGAACGGAGAAAACCTAGTTCAAATCACGCGCCTAATGCCCCGCCTCATCCGCCGCCTCGACCATGGCGATGAACCGTTCGAGCTCGGCGATGGTGGCGTCGATGTCGGCGCGCTGCTTGGTCATGAGATCGATCCGGCCGCGGCATTTCTCGAGCGTCACCCGGCGCTGCGAGGCGCGGCCGTCGCCGAGATCGTAAAGGTCGATCATCTCGCGAATCTCGGCGAGGCTGAAGCCGACCCTCTTGCCGCGCAATATCCAGGCGAGCCGGGCGCGATCGCGCCAGCCGTAAACCCGCGAGAGGCCCTGGCGGCGGGGCGAGATCAGCCCCTCGTCCTCGTAGAATCGAAGCGCCCTGGGGGTGACCGCGAATTCCTCGCACAGATCGGAGATGGTGTAGAATTTGCCGCCGGACTCGGGCGTCGCGAAGTCCGAATGAAGGGCGTGCGGCATGCCGGGCGGAGTAGTTTACGTTCACGTCAACGTCAAGGATTGCGCGGGGGGGGAGCCGTCATCCCGGCGCAAGCCGGGACCTCGGGTCAGGAAGTCTCGGCGGGTCTCCCCGAGGTCCCGGCTTGCGCCGGGATGACGGGCTAGTCGCAGAGGGGGTCGCCGGCTATGTCCTTGGCCTTCTTGGCGTCCGCTTCGCTCGATCCGGTTTTGGTGAAGCGGGCTCCGCCGAAACCGGCGCGGGCGCCGCAATAATAAGCGCAGCCCAACGGCAGCTTGTCCGGGAGAGTGACGACGCCGTCCTCGAGGCTCGCCTGGATGGTGCAGGTCTCGTCGCCGGTCATCGTCAGGGTTAGCGCCCCGCCCTTGCGGACCGCCCTTCCCGCGCCCGAGCAACTGTGCAGATTGCCGCCCCACACGAGCAGGCCGAACTCGGCGCCATTGCCCTTCTCGACAATGCACATCTGATTTTTCTGAGCTCCCGACCCGCCCTCGTAGAGGCCGGTCAGCCGGGCCCGGACCGCCGTCGAGGACGAAGGGGATTTCTGCGCCGTCGAGGCCGGCGGGCCGCCCGGCCCGGGCGTGGCCTGGTTGCCGGCCGGTGCGTCGTCCCGCCCGCAGCCGGCCAGAAGCAGGAGAAAGAGGAAGGTTTTCTTCATGGCTTTATCTCAGGCAAGATTCGCGACGGGGCAAGCCGTTCCATTATCCACATCAAAATCGTCCGAATGGGGGGACAAAGGCGCATAAGCTTCCTATATGCCGCGGGGGCAAATCGGGCGAGCGAACGGGCGTTTCTCACATGCTGACCACGCATCCTTTCGATGACGACAAGCTCCGGGAGGAGTGCGGGGTCTTCGGAATCTGGGGCTCAGACAGCGCTTCGGCGGTGGCCGCGCTCGGCCTCCACGCCCTCCAGCATCGCGGCCAGGAGGCGGCCGGGATCACCAGCTTCGACGGCCGCAACTTCCATTCGCACCGGGCGATGGGCCATGTCGCCGGCAATTTCGACACGGCCGAGATCATCCGCCGGCTCGCCGGCACCGCCGCGATCGGCCACGTCCGCTATTCGACGGCCGGCGAGACCGCGCTGAGGAACGTCCAGCCTTTGTTCGCCGAGCTCGCCTCCGGCGGCTTCGCGGTCGCCCATAACGGCAACATCTCCAACGCCGTCCGCCTCCGGCGCGACCTCAACCGGCGCGGCTCGATCTTCCAGTCGACGTCCGACACCGAGGTCATCATCCACCTCGTCGCCACCTCGACCTACCGGACCCTGCTCGACCGGCTGATCGACGCCTGCAAGCAGGTGGAAGGCGCCTATTCGCTCATCTGCCTGACCGGCGAGGGCATGATCGCCTGCCGCGATCCGCTCGGGATCCGGCCGCTGGTGATGGGCCGGCTCGGCGATTCCTATATCTTCGCCTCGGAGACCGTGGCCCTCGACGTCGTCGGAGCGACCTACATACGGACGGTCGAGCCGGGCGAGATCGTCATCGTCTCGTCGCAGGGCGTACGCTCGCACCGGCCTTTCCAGGACGTCCGGCCCCGCCCCTGCATCTTCGAGCATATCTATTTCTCGAGGCCCGATTCGGTGCTCGACGGAGCCTCGGTCTACCAGGTCAGGAAGGCGATCGGCGCCGAGCTGGCGCGCGAGAATCCGGTCGAGGCCGATTATGTGGTGCCGGTGCCGGACAGCGGAGTGCCCGCCGCCATCGGCTACGCCCAGGCGAGCGGGATCCCGTTCGAGCTCGGGATCATCCGCTCCCATTATGTCGGCAGGACCTTCATCCAGCCGAGCGACACCGTCCGCCACCTCGGGGTCAAGCTCAAGCACAACGCCAATTCGGCGCTCATCCAGGGCAAGAGGCTGGTCCTGATCGACGATTCGATCGTCCGCGGCACCACCAGCCTCAAGATCGTGCAGATGCTTCGCGAGGCCGGCGCCCGCGAGGTCCATATGCGGATCGCCTCGCCGCCGACCCGGCACAGCTGCTTTTACGGGGTCGACACTCCGGAACGGGCCAAGCTGCTCGCCGCGCAGATGAACGTCGCCCAGATGAACGACTATATCAAGGCGGACAGCCTCGCCTTCGTCTCGATCGACGGCCTCTACCGGGCGCTCGGCGAGGATCTGCGCGACGAAGCCCAGCCGCAATATTGCGACGCCTGCTTCACCGGCGCCTATCCGACCCGGCTGACCGACCAGGAGGATCTCGAGGCGCCCGACCAGCTGGCTCTGCTTGCGGAAAGATACGCTTAGGCGGCGCGTCGCCGCCGTCACCCTGAACTTGTTTCAGGGTCCAGTTTCGAGCATCGCCGACCTTCATCGAACTGGATGCTGAAACAAGTTCGGCACGACGGATAAGGGCTGCAATGATCGATCGTTTCCTCTCCGGCCAGACCGCCCTCGTCACCGGCGCGAGCCGCGGCATCGGCGCGGCCGTCGCCGAGACGCTGGCGGCGGCGGGCGCGCATGTCGTCCTCACCGCCCGAACCGCCGCCGACCTCGAGCAGGTGGAGGAGCGAATCTACCAGGCCGGCGGCACGGCGACCATCGCTCCGCTCGACCTCGTCGAGGCCGACAGCGTCGCCAAGCTCGCGGCCGCGGTGGCGAACCGGTGGGGCAGGCTCGACACCCTGGTCCTCAACGCCGCCACGCTCGGCTCGCTGACCCCGGTCGCCCAGATCGACGGCAACGAATTCAGCCGGGTCCTCACCTTGAACCTGCTGGCGAGCCAGGCGCTGATCGCCGGATTCGATTCCTTGCTGAGGAAAAGCGAGGCGGGACGGCTGATCGCGGTCACCTCCAGCGTCGGCCGCAACCCCCGGGCCTATTGGGGCGCCTACGGCGCGTCCAAGGCGGCGCTCGAGACCCTGGTGCTGAGCTATGCGGAGGAGGTCCGCAACCTGTCTCCCGTCCGAGTCGCCATCGTCGACCCCGGCGCCACCGCCACCGTCATGCGCGCCCGCGCTTTTCCCGGCGAGGACCCGGCCACTCTCAAACCCCCGAGCGCGGTGGCGGAGGCGATGATTGCGCTTCTGGAGCGCGGATTCGAGACGGGGGAAAGGCTGGAGGTTCGGGAATAAGGGAAGGGCTTCGACAAGCTCAGCCCGAACGGATTTGGGACGGCCTTTGAACCCCACCCGTTCGGGCTGAGCCTGTCGAAAGCCCTTCTTCCCTACCCCTTCACCAACGTCACCTGGGCCACGTCGATTCCCCCGCCCCTGAACCCGCCTTCGCAATACATGAGGTAGTAGCGCCACAGGCGGTGGAAGGGTTCGTCGAAGCCGGCCGGGAGCCGGCCTTGCGCCACCGCTTCGTCGTAGCGCGCTCGCCAGCGTCTGAGCGTCTCGGCATAATGGAGGCCGAAGCCGCGCCGGTCCCGCCAGACGAGCCCCGCCTCCCCCGCCAGCGCCTCAAGCCTGGCCTCGCTGATCAGCATCCCGCCGGGGAAGATGTAGGTCTGGATGAAGTCGGCATTGGCCGCATAATCGTCGAACAAAGGCTCGCGGATCGAGATGAACTGGATGGCGGCGCGTCCGCCCGGCTTGAGAAGGCGGGCGATGCTTTCGAGATAGACCGGCCAATAATCCTGGCCGACCGCCTCTACCATCTCGACGCTGGCGACGGCGTCATATTCGCCGCTCGCGTCGCGATAGTCGGTGAGGTGGATCGCGCAGCGCGTCTCGAGGCCCGCGGCTTCGAGCCGGCGCTCGGCATAGGCCTTCTGCTCTTCGGACAAGGTGAGGCCGGCGACCCGGGCCCCGTAATCGCGAGCGGCGACTTCGGCGAGCGAGCCCCAGCCGCAGCCGATGTCGAGCAGGCGCTGGCCCGGCTTCAGGGCGAGCCGGTCGAGCAACAGCCCGAGCTTTCGCGCCTGCGCCGCCTCGAGCGGCTCGCCCGCGCCGGCCGGATCGGCGAAGACCGCGCTCGAATAGGTCATGCCGTCGTCCAGCCAGGCGCGGTAGAAATCGTTGCCGAGATCGTAATGGTGGGAGATATTCTCCCGCGCACGCTTCTTGTCGTTGTCGCGAAAGCGGTGGGCGATGCTGTTGACGAGCCGGAACAGTCCCTTGGCTCGGGCGGTGGCGCCGAGGCTTGTCGCGTTGAGCATGAACAGTTCGAACAGCGGCACCGGATCGGGCGACGACCATTCGCCCAGCTCCCAGCTCTTGTACCAGCCGACCGAGCCCGAGCTGATCAGCCGAGCGAGGGCACGCCAGCTGTGAAGGTGAACGACCGGCCGAGGCCCCGGCCGGCGGCCGCCGAGGATCCGCTTTGAGCCGTCCGGGAGGATCGCCTCGATGGCGCCCTGCTCGAGCCCGCCGTCGATCCGCCCCAGGATCCTCGAGAACCCCCCCGAAAGCAGAGGCGCGAGCAGGCCGCCGCCGGTAGCGAAACGGCGGTCGGCGGCGACGAGATGACGCCCGCGGGGCTGCTGGTTCATGGCGCGCTTGGTGGCGGGGTTGAGCGGGCAGCGCAAGCGTCATCCCGGCGAAAGCCGGGACCTCGGGAGACCCGCCGAGACTTCTCGTCCCGGGGTCCCGGCTTTCGCCGGGATGACGGATCGTCTCCGCATCGTTATCCTCGCGCGGCAATCGGGGGGAACGACATGACTCGGGTGAAACGGACGATGCTGGCGCTGGTGCTCGTCGAGCTGCTGCTCGCCGGCCTGTGGTATTATCTCGCGAGTGCGCCCGGCGCGGGCCCGGAATCGGGACGGGTCATCGGCCAGACGATGGGGACGGCGATGGGCGTGGTGCTCGGCCTCTCCCCGGTTCTCTACCTGCTGGCCAGAAGCAACGACCGCAAGGCGGCCGAGAAGAAGGGGGAGTAACCGTCATCCCGGCGAAAGCCGGGATCCACGAACACCGAACGGTGAATTCTCGACGATCGTGTTCATGGATCCCGGGTCAAGCCCGGGGTGACGGACATTATCGTGCGGCTGTGACAGCGTTGAAGCGCAGCAGCGCTTCGACCAGTTCGTCGGCGTTTCCTACCCCGCAGCTGCTCGACATGATCGACCTTATCGTCCCGCCGCGGAACCAATCGGAATAGAGTTTGCACTCGTTTTCGCCAGCCGCACGCTGCGACCGGACGAACTCGCGAAGCACAAGAGCGTGCGACGTTTCCTTCGCATTGTCGCGACGCAGCCTCTCTTCCAGGGCAGGGACCAGAACAGAGTCGATGTAGAGGTTCGCGACACCGGCCGCGTGGACGAGCGCGGTCGCCATCTCATAGGTGCTGCCGTCGAAGCCCGGATGATGCTCGAAATGTCGTTGGCCACAGCTGAAACGGCCTTCAACCGGCGCGTCTGCTTCCAGCTTCTTCGCATAAAGGGAGGCGCAGTCGGCGAAGGATTTCGGCACAGCGTTGACCGCTACATCGATTTCATCGGGTTTGGCGTCCGGCACCGACATCGCAGCGGCAGCGAGCGCCATCAGCAACCCGGTTGAGCTCATATCAGGTGCGGTTCCTTGGTCACCATCCAGCTCTGGCCCTTGGAAACCAGGGCCTGGAGATCGGGCTTCTTGCCGGCGCTGGCTTCCGTATTCTGGAGGATTACGGCGCTTTCGAAGGTCGGCGCGGGATCCTCGTAAAGGACTCCCAAGGCGGTCGGGAAGGCGCCGGACGGCATCTCGACCAGCATGTGCGCGACCGAGCGGTTCCTCGGATCGTGGACGAGCACTCCGGCGGACTGCCAGTCGCCGCCCTCGACGTCGACGACCTTCAGGGCCAGCGCCTCGCGGTCCAGGGCGATGCCGCGAATCCCGCCGCCGAACAGCATCGGCTCGCCCGCCTTCAGCCAGAGCTGTTGCCCCGAATTCTCCTTGGCGGTGAAGGGCGCGAAGACGTCGTCATTGTAGACGATGCAATTCTGGTAGATCTCGACGAAGCTCGCGCCCTTGTGGGCGTGGGCGGCCTTGAGCACCTCGGGCAGGTTCTTGTGGACGTCGATGGCACGGGCGATGAAGCGCGCGCCCGAGCCGAGAGCGAAGGCGCAGGGGCTCACGGGCCGGTCGACCGATCCGAACGGAGTGGAAGGGCTGCGCGTCCCGGCTCGGCTGGTCGGCGAATATTGACCCTTGGTGAGGCCGTATATCTCGTTGTTGAACAGCAAAATCTGGCAGTCGAGGTTGCGGCGGAGGACATGCATCGTGTGGTTGCCGCCGATCGACAGAGCGTCGCCGTCGCCGGTGATGATCCAGACATCGAGCTCCGGCCGCGCCAGCTTGATCCCGGTGGCGAAGCTGGGCGCCCGGCCGTGGATGGTGTGGAAGCCGTAGGTCTCCATGTAATAAGGGAAGCGCGACGAGCAGCCGATGCCGGAGACGAACACGGTATTTTCGGGCCTCACGCCGAGCTCCGGCATGGTCCGCTGAACCGCCTTCAGAACGGCATAATCGCCGCAGCCCGGGCACCAGCGCACCTCCTGGTCGGTGGCGAAGTCCTTGGCGGTGAGCTTGGTGATCTCGTTCATGCGATCCTCTAAACTTGCCTCCCCATGCGAAGCATGGGGAGGGGGACCATGCGAAGCATGGTGGAGGGGTAAAAGGCTCGGAAGCCGAGGGTTCGAGCGCGATCCGCTAAAGCGGCGCCGATTACCCCTCCACCACCCTTCGGGTGGTCCCCCTCCCCCCGCTTCGCGCGGGGAGGCAAGAGCGGCGGTCCCCTCACGCCAGCGCCTCGTCGATCGCCGCTTCGATCTCGGCGATCTTGAAGGGCTGGCCGGAGACCTTGTTCACCGGCCGGGCGTCGACCAGATACTGGTCGCGGAGCAGGGTCTTCAATTGCCCCTTGTTCATCTCCGGAACGATGATCCGCTCATACGATCCGAGCAGGTCGCCCAGATTCTTCGGAAGCGGCCAGATGTGGCGGATGTGGATGTGGGCGACGTCGAGGCCCCGGCCGCGGGCTCGTCGAACGGCTTGGTGAATCGGGCCGAAGGTCGAGCCCCAGCCCACCACCGCAAGCTTCGCGCCCGCCTCGCCGAGGCAGATTTCCTGGTCGCCGATCGAGTCGGCGACCCCGAGCACCTTGTTCGCCCTGATGTCGGTCATCGCCTGGTGGTTGGCGGGGGCATAGTCGATATGGCCGGTGCCGACATTCTTCTCGATCCCGCCGATCCGATGGGTGAGGCCCGGGCTTCCGGGCCGGATCCAGACCCGGGCGAGCTTGCCGTCCCGGGCATAGGGATTGACCGGTTCACCCTGCGCCGGGGGCTCGGTGTGGAAGGCTACCGGGAAGGGTTCGTACCCCGCCATGTCGGGCACCCGCCAGGGCTCGGCGGCATTGGCGATATAGCCGTCGGTGAGGAGCATGACCGGAGTCATGTACTGGACCGCGATCCGGCACGCCTCGATCGCGCAGTCGAAAGCGTCGGCCGGCGAGCGGGCGGCGATGACGGGAAGCGGAGCGTCGCCGTTGCGGCCGTAGACCGCCTGGTAGAGATCGGATTGCTCGGTCTTGGTGGGGAGTCCGGTCGAGGGCCCGCCACGCTGCGAATTGACGATGACGAGCGGAAGCTCGGCCATGATGGCGAGCCCCATCGCTTCCATCTTGAGCGCGATCCCAGGTCCCGACGAGGAGGTGACCCCGAGGCTTCCGGCATAGGCCGCGCCGATCGCGGAGCCGATGGCGGCGATCTCGTCCTCCGCCTGGAAGGTCGTCACCCCATATTCCTTGAGGCGGGAAAGATGGTGGAGGATCGCCGAGGCGGGCGTGATCGGATAGCCGCCGAAGAACATCGGCAGGCCGGCGAGCTGGGCCCCGGCGACGAGCCCGATCGACACCGCTTCGGCGCCGGTGACGGTCCGATAGAGGCCCGGCTCGGCGGGCGCCGGATCGATGTGGCGCTGCGGGACCTGGCCGCCGATCTCGGCCGTCTCGCCATAAGCGTGGCCGGCGTTCAGAGCGGCGATATTGGCTTCGGCGAGCTCGGCGGCCTTGGCGAATTTGGAGCGGAGCCACTCGACGATCGGCGCCCGGTCGCGGTCGAACATCCAGAGCGCGAGGCCGAGCGTCCACATGTTCTTGCAGCGCAGGGCCTCCTTGTTGCCGAGGCCGAACGGCTTCACCGCGTCGAGGGTCAGCTGCGAGATGTTGAGGCGGATGACCTGCCACCGGCCGAGGCTTTCGTCGTCGAGCGGATTGGCCCCGTAGCCCGCCTTGGCGAGGTTGCGAATCCCGAACTCGCCCTCGTCGGCGATGATCAGCCCGCCGGGCTTCAGATCGTCGACATTGGTCTTGAGCGCGGCCGGGTTCATCGCGATCAGGACGTCGGGGGAATCGCCGGCCGTCTCGATCGCGGCCGAGCCGAAGTTGATCTGGAAGGCGGAGACTCCGAAGGTCGTCCCCTGCGGAGCGCGGATCTCGGCCGGAAAATCGGGGAAGGTGGCGAGGTCGTTGCCGGCGAGGGCCGTCGAGAGCGTGAACTGGCCGCCGGTCAGCTGCATGCCGTCGCCGCTGTCCCCGGCGAAGCGAACGACCACGGCTTCGCACGGCGTGTCGGCGCCGGCTTCCTCGGGGGTCAGATAATGGGTGGCCGTCGCCAATCTGGCTTCCTTTTTCGCGAATTGCCAGAACATCCTAGCCGGGCCGGCCGGGCGCGACAACTCGAAGCGGCACGTGCCTGCCCCGGGGACGCGATGTTGGGAACGGCGACGGCAATTTCCCGTCGTCCCGGCGAAAGCGGGGACCTCAGGACAAGAAGTCTCGGCGGGTCTCGCCGAGATCCCGGCTTTCGGGTTCCCATCACAGTAATACTTTGATGGGGTCCCTCCCGGGACGACGCCACGACGGGCGCTTCAATTGCCGCGGGTCATCCCCCGGAGCCGGCTCTCGGCGTCGTCCAGATCTTCCTGGTTCTGGGCCCACTCCGCCTCGGTCTTGCAGACCTTCTTGGCCGGGATCCGGCTGCTCGTGGTCCTCGTGGTCTTGCAGATTTTCTTCTCTTTGGGCGCTTCGCTCGCCTTTTCCTTGGCGACGGCGGCTCCGCCGGCCAGGAAAGTGAAAGCGATGACGGCGAGCAGGCTCAACTTTCCCATGGCGGGCCTCCATTTCGAAACGGATGGCCGTCGCCGATCCGGCGGCCCGGTTTCACAGGGCGCCCTAACGTTTTACCTTAGTGGATACGGCTCGACAACTTGCAATGGCAGGTTCGCGCCCCGTATTCGATGTTCGTATGTCGGCGGGCCGAACGGTCAATTGCCGCGGGTCATCCCGCGCAGCCGCGAGGCGGCATCGTCCAGATCTTCCTGGCCCGCCATCCGGTCCCATTCGGCCTTCGTTCGGCAGGTCTTCTTGCCGATTCGGCTGGTCGAGGTCGCCTCGCCCTTGCAGATCTTCTTTTCCTTGGCCGCCTTCGCCGGCTTTTCCTGGGCGACGGCGGCTCCGCCGGCCAGCGAAAGGGCGGCGATGGCGGCAAGCAAACTCAGGTTACGCATGAAGGTCTCCGTTTTAGAAAATCGATTAGGGGCTCAGTCCCGGCCGTTTTCCGGCTTGCGGGCGGCGTCGGCCCGGCGCGGATCGTCCTGCGCCGAAACGTCCGAGGGAGACACGACCCGGCAAATGCGCTGGGGGGTGATTCGGCCCGACATCTGCTCGGTCCGGCAGATCTTCTTCGGCTTGGGCTGGCCGGATTGCGCCTTCGCAAAGGCGCCGCCGCCCATCAGCATGGCGCCCGCGAGGACCGCCAGCATGTTGAAATTGCGCATTTTCCCTCCGGCCCCAGTGGTCGGGAGAAATGTCCGAAGCGGATGCAAAAGTCAAGCAGGCTAGGCGTTTAGCTCTGAATTCAAGCAATATCGGTGGCCCGGTTGGCGAATGGCCGCGGGCACCATAAGGGGGTGGCCCAGCCCGGGAGCCACGATGAACCACCCCTACGTACGGCCGGACGTCCGGCTCTTCCTCGATTATTACAACAAGCTGCCGGGTCCCCGCGCCCACGAGGCCGGGCCGAACCAGGCCCGGACGATGATCCTCGCCTCGCGCCACGTCGCCGACGCCGAGGTGGGCGAGTTGGCGGTGATCAGGGACCTTTCCTGCCCCGGGCCGGGCGGTGAGATCCGGCTTCGCCTCTACGACGCGCGCGAGACTCGTGGGGGCGGCCCCCTTCTCCTCTTCTTCCACGGCGGCGGCTTCGTGTTCGGGGATCTCGACACGCACGAGCCCTTCTGCGCGGAGGTGGCCCGGCAGCTCGATCTGCCGGTGCTTGCGGTCGACTATCGCCTCGCGCCCGAGCACCCCTTCCCGGCCGGAGCCGAGGATTGCATCGCCGCCGCCCGCTGGGCCGCCGGCAGCCCTCCCTCGCTCGACCGGGCGGTGACCGGGCTCGTCACCGCCGGCGACAGCGCCGGCGGCAATTTCGCGATCGTCGTCGGCCTCGCCCTGCGCGACGAGCCGGCCGCCGTGCCGGTAATCGCGCAATGGCCGATCTACCCGGCGGCGGATCCCGCCAAGGGCTATCCGTCCTACGAGGATTTCGGCGAAGGCTATTTCCTGAGCCATGACGGAATGAAATGGTTCGACCGCTGCTACGGCCCCGACAAGGCCGACTGGCGCTATTCGCCCTTGCTCAAGAGCCAGGCCGGGATGCCGCCGACCCTCGTCCAGACCGCGAGCCTCGATCCGATCCGCGACCAGGGCCGAGCTTACGCCGCCGCCTGTGCCGAAGCGGGCGTCCCGGTCGTCTTCCGCGAGGCCGAAGGCAATATCCACGGCTACATCAACCTGCGCAAGGCGATCCCGTCCTCCGCCGACGACATCGCGGCGGGAGTCGAGGCTCTGAAGCTGATCCTGAAGGAAGTGGGTGCATGACAGCCGATCCTTCTCCTCCAAGTCACCCTGAACTCGGTTCAGGGTCCAGGGTCGAGCCCGCACTCTCGCAAATCGGTATCGAGGTGCGGAGCCTCGCCCCGACCTGGATGCTGAAACAAGTTCAGCATGACGACGGAGCAAAAGCCCAGTGAACACCCTCCCCTACCGTCCCGCCGCCGGGATCATGCTGATCAACGCCGAGGGCCAAGTCTGGGTCGGCCAGCGCCTCGACAGCATTCTGGAGGCCTGGCAGATGCCCCAGGGCGGCCTCGACGAGGGCGAAGACGCGGCGGAGGGCGCCCTCCGCGAGCTGGAGGAGGAGACCGGCATCAGCCGCGACAAGGTGGAGATCCTCGCCCGGCACGGCGAGGAGCTTTATTACGATCTGCCCGAGGAATTGGCCGGCAAGCTGTGGAAGGGCCGCTGGCGCGGCCAGCGCCAGACCTGGTTCCTGGCCCGCTTCCTCGGCACCGACGCGGACGTCGACATCGCCACCCCCGACCCGGAATTCCGGGCGTGGAGATGGTCGGATCCGGCCGACCTGCCGGCGATGATCGTCCCCTTCAAGAAGAAGCTCTACGAGCAGGTGCTCGAGGCGTTTCGGACGTGGCTGTGACTTCTGCCCGTCATTCCGGCGAAGGCCGGAATCCATGAACTCTGCATCGGTCTAATTTCCACAGGCGGTGTTCATGGATCCCGGATCAAGTCCGGGATGACGAAGATGTGCGAGGGGTTTTGCGCCACCCCATCCCGCGCTAGAGCTTCGCCCATGCGGGGCCTGACCAATGACGAGGCGGCGGCGGTGGAGCGTGTCGCCGGGGAGCCGATGCTGGCGCAGGTCGAGGCCTGGGCGGCGGTGAACAGCGGGTCGCACAATCTCGACGGCCTCGAGCGGGTCGCGGGCCTTCTCGCCGACGCCTTCGCGGCGCTTCCCGGCGAGGCGGTCCTGCGCGAGGCCGCGCCGGTCGATTCGGTGACCGCTTCGGGCGAGCGCCTCGCCGTCCGGCACGGACGCAATTTCCACCTCGCCGTCCGGCAGCAAGCGCCGGTGCAATTGCTCTTCACCGGCCATATGGACACGGTCTTCGCGGCCGATCACCCGTTCCAGGACGTGTTCTGGCGCGAGGAGGGCGTGCTCGGCGGGCCGGGCGTGGCCGACATGAAGGGCGGGCTGGCGGTCCTGCTCGCGGCGTTGAAGGCGGTTGAGGAATCGTCACTTTCCGCCACGTTCGGCTACGAAGTGGTGATCAACTCGGACGAGGAGGTCGGCTCGCCGGGCTCCGCCGCTTTGATCGCCGAGGCGGCCCGCGGCAAAAGAGCGGCGCTGACCTACGAGCCGTCGGCCCTGCCCGACGGGACGTTTGCGGGCGCCCGCCCCGGAAGCGGCAATTTCTCGCTGATCGTGAAGGGCAGGAGCGCCCATGCCGGCCGCAACCCCGAGGACGGGCGCAACGCCTTGCTCGCCGCCGCCGAGCTGGCCCTTCGGCTCGCCGAATCGAAAGCCGAGGGGCTGAGCGTCAACCCGGCCCGGATCGACGGCGGCAGCCCCAACAACGTCGTGCCCGATTATGCAATTCTACGCATAAATATGCGTCCCGCCACCCTCGCCGACCAGGCTCGGGCCCAATCGGCCCTCGACGAGGCGGTAGCGCAAGTCGCCGCGAGCCGAGACGTCCGCATAAATATGCACGGCGGTTGGGGCCGGCCGCCCAAGCCGCTCGATCCGTCGGCCGAGAAACTGTTCGCCTTGGTCGCGCGCTGCGGCGCCGATCTCGGCCAGGCCATCGGCTGGCGCGATTCGGGCGGCGTGTGCGACGGCAACAACATCGCCGCCTGCGGAGTGCCCGTCGTCGACACGATGGGAGTGCGCGGCGGAGCGATCCATTCGAATGCGGAATATCTGATCGTCGAAAGCCTCGCCGAACGCGCCCGACTGTCGGCGCTGACGATCCTTCGGCTGGCGCAGGGGGAGGGTTTGTGAGCTTCAGGGTGCGGCCGGCGCGAAACGCCGATTTCCAGGCGATCTACGAAATGGCCAAGCTGACCGGCGGCGGCTTCACCAACCTGCCCCCCGACAAGGGCGCATTGGTCGCCAAGCTGGAGCGCTCGGAGGCGGCGTTCGCGCACGAGGAGGGCAGCGCCGAGGGCGATCTGTTCGTGTTCGTTCTCGAAAATGCCGAGACCCGGCAGATCCGCGGCACCTGCCAAGTGTTCAGCCGGGTCGGGATGGTCGAGCCTTTCTATTCCTACCGGGTCAGCACTTTCACCCAGACCTCGCCGGAGCTCGGCAAGACCTTCCGCGCCGAAATGCTGACCCTGTGCACCGATTTCGAGGGAAGCTCGGAAGTGGGCGGCCTGTTCCTCCACCCGGCCGAGCGGGCGGGCGGCCTCGGAGTGCTCCTGGCGCGAAGCCGCTATCTGTTCATCAAGCTCCATCGGGCGCGCTTCGCCGACCAGGTGCTGGCGGAGCTTCGAGGCGTGATCGACGAAGCGGGCGGATCGCCTTTCTGGGACGCCATCGCCGGCCGCTTCTTCGGAATGAACTTCCAGGAGGCCGACGCCTTCAACGGCACCCACGGCACCCGATTCATCGCCGACCTGATGCCCAAGACCCCCATCTACACCGCGATGCTTCCGGAAAGCGCCCGGGCGATCATGCGGATACCGCATCCGTCGGGACGCGCGGCGATGCGGATGCTCGAGCAGGAGGGATTTTCCGGCGGCGCCTATGTCGACATTTTCGACGGCGGGCCGACCATGACGGCCGCCACCGATTCGATCCGCACCGTCCGTGAGGCGCTCGAGCTGGTGCTCGAGACGGTGGCGGACGGCGGCAAGAGGATGATGATCGCGGCGGGGGCACGCGGCCGCTTCGCGTCGGGCTACGGCCATGTCGCCATCGCCGAGGACGGCAAGGCGACCCTGGACCGGGCCGCCGCCGAATTGTTGGGCATAAAGCCCGGCGACCGCTTCCTCGCCATCGGGCGCTGAGATGCCGCTCGCCGAGATCAATTTCGACGGGATCATCGGCCCGAGCCACAATTATTCGGGCCTGAGCCTCGGTAACCTTGCGTCGGCAACCAACAAAGGTCTGGTCTCCCACCCGCGCTCGGCGGCGCTTCAAGGGCTGGAGAAGATGCGCCACAATCTGCGCCTCGGGCTGGCGCAGGGGCTGCTTCTTCCCCATCGCCGGCCCGACCGCGCCTGGCTTGCGGAGCTCGGCACCTGCGTCGAGGACGTTCCCGCCTCGCTTCGCCCGGCCGCTTTCTCCGCCTCGGCGATGTGGGCGGCCAATGCCGCGACCGTCTCTCCCGCCCCGGACACGGCCGACGGCCGCTGCCACCTCACCGTCGCCAATCTGAGGACCATGGCCCATCGCAGCCACGAATGGCCCGAGACCCTCGCCCAGCTCCGGCTCGCCTTCGCCGACGAGGCCCGCTTCGCGGTCCATCCGCCGGTTCCCGGCACGTTCGGCGACGAAGGCGCGGCCAACCACATGCGGCTGTGCGCCGGCCATGGCGCGCCCGGGGTCGAAATCTTCGTCTACGGCCTTCGCGGCGGCGCCTTCCCGGTCCGCCAGAATGACGAAGCGAGCCGGGCGGTAGCGCGGCTCCACGGCCTCGATCCCGAGCGCATCCTGTTCGTCGCCCAGTCCGAGGCGGCGATCGCCGCCGGCGCCTTCCACAACGACGTCGTCGCGGTCGCCAACGAAAACCTCCTCTTCGCCCACGAACAGGCGTTCGAGGACCGGCCGGGCTTCCACGCCGAGCTGAAACGCCTGCTTCCCGAGGTGGACATCCTCGAGGTTCCGGCCGGCGCCGTCAGCCTCGAGGACGCGATCCGGAGCTACCTTTTCAACGCCCAGCTGGTCACCCTGCCGGCCGGCGGAATGGCCCTGATCCTCCCCGAGGAAGCGCGCGAGACCCCGAGCGTGTGGACCTGGCTCCAGGCCATGATCGCGGGCAACGGCCCGATCCGGGCGCTGTTCGTCGTCGACGTCCGCCAGTCCATGGCTAATGGCGGCGGGCCGGCGTGCCTCAGGCTTCGGGTGGTCGCGGAGCCGGAGTCGGTGGACCCGCGGTTCAGGGTGGACGAGGCGAAGCTGGATCGGCTGGCGCGCGTGATCGGGGCGGAATGGCCGGAGCGGATCGCGCCGGAGGATCTGCTTGATGCGCGGCTGTGGGCGAGGATGGAGGGCGCGAGGGGGGCGTTGCTTGGCGCGCTCGGGCTGGAGGCGCTGATCTGATTTTGCCTCCCCAGCGCAGCTGGGGAGGGGGACCATGCGAAGCATGGTGGAGGGGTATTTGGCTCCGAATCAGAGGTCCTAGCGCCAGCCGGCAAGGACCTGCGCCGTCTACCCCTCCACCACCCTACGGGTGGTCCCCCTCCCCATCTTCGATGGGGAGGCAAATCACCCCTCCGCGCTCCAGAAGATGTCGATGGGGGATTCGATACCGGCCAACAGCCGCCCGATCGGCGCTGCCGACAGTGGGCCTTCCTTGATCGCCTGCTCGAGCATCGCCCTTTTCTCCGCGCCGGCGATGACGACCATGATCGCCCGGGCCGAGGTCAGCGCCGGGGCGGTCAGGGTGACCCGTTCGACCGGGGCCGTTTCGGGCATCGGATCGGGACGGACGCCCACGGCTCGGCGCTCGCGCGGGCCGGCGACGGCGCGTTCGAGATCGGGGCCGGGGAAGATGCCGGCGGTGTTGCCGGCGGCGCCCATGCCGAGGCAGGCGAGGTCGAGCGGCCAGCCGAGCAGCGACAGCCGGGCGTCGGCGAGCCGGCCCGCTTCCTGCCGATCGCCGAGCGCAGCCTCGTCGACCAGCGAGACCGTCTGCGCGCCCCGGGCGGCGAAATGGCCTTCGAGCTTGCGATAATTGCTGAGCGGGTCGCCGAGCGGGACCAGCCGGTCGTCGGTCGGCATGACCGTCACCTTGGACCAGTCGATCGCCTTCGATTTGGCCAGTTGCGCGAAGATGAGGTCGGAGGTCGAGCCGCCGGGCAAGGCGATCCGGGCGCCCTTATGCGCCTCGATCGCGCTCTCGATGACGAACCCGATATCCCCCGCGGCCTGCGCGGCCATCTCCTTGGCGGTGTCGAACTCCCACCATTCGATCTCGTCAACGTCCATGCTTCAATGTCTCTCTCTCGCGGGGTTGAGCGGCAAGGAACCCGCGCAAGGCGAAACCCGTTCCTGCCGCGACCCACTTAGGGAGACAAACCATGCCTGCCAAATCGAAAGCGCAGCAGAAAGCCGCCGGCGCCGCTTTGTCGGCGAAGCGCGGCGACACGCCCAAGAGCAAGCTCCAGGGCGCCTCGAAGCAGATGGCCGAATCGATGAGCGAGAAGCAGCTCGACGAGCTCGCCTCGACCAAGCGCAAGGGCAAGCCCGAGCGCGTCGGGGACTGACGCTTAGCCCTCCCCTTCCAGGGGAGGGGCTTTGCCATAGTTAGCGCCGCCTTAGCCTCGTCCGTTCATCGTCCGGCAGCCGCGGCAGCCCCATCGGAGCGGCCTAGCAGCGGAGGCGAGAATGAACGCGTTGGTCAAGATTCCGGAGCCGGAAGCGGAGCGGATCGAAGAGCTCCGTCCCCAGGCCCAGATCTGGGCCGAGCCGCGCCACCTGTTCTTCTTCAGGCCGGCCACCCTGCTCGGTGACGGCGGCCATCGTCCGATCGAGATCCTGGCCTTCGCGGAGAGCGGCGCCATCGTCCGAATCGGCGAGCGCCTGCAGGAAGGGGCCCGGCTGACGTTGGAGCTCAACTACCATTATCGCTTCGCAATTCGGGTCGAATGGTCTTCCGACACTCTGGCCGGCCTCGAGTTCAAGGATCGCGAACAGGTTCGGGAGACCCTGGCGGCGCGCGACCGCGGCCATCCCTACCGGGCGCCGCGCCTCGGGCTCGACGCGGAAGTCGTCCTTCGGCTCGGCGAGACCTGCCTCACCGCGCAGGCGCAGGACGTCTCGGAAGGCGGAATCAAGATCGAGCTGGCCGACCCCGGCCACGTCGGGCGCGAGGCGAGCGTGATCGTGCCCGGAATGCCGCCGGTGGCCGGCCGGATCCGGTGGTGCCGCGACGGGCACTCGGGCCTGTCCTTCGAACGCCCCCTCCCCTTCCGGTACCTGCTCGACTGCCTCACCCGGCAGCCGGGGGCGCCGGCGGGGGCTTAGACCGTATCGACACTCGGCACGGCGCAGAAGCTGCAGAGCCCCTCTCCCGCTTTTCGCGGGAGAGGAGAAAGCGTCGGATCGCCGAACGTCGATATAGCCTAGAAGCGACCGTGCCGCTCGATGAGGTGCGCGGTCCAGCGGGTGGTATCCGCCGGAAGCTCGCGGGGATCGAACTCGCGGACCTCTTCCACCTCGAGGCTTCGCCGCGGACGATAGACGACGTCCCTGACGACGAAGAAGGCCGAGCGGCTCTCGGACTCGTCGGAGCCGGGCTGCCCTTCCTCCAGCCGTTCCACCGCCCCGTGCGAGACCAAGCCGATCTCTTCCCTGAGCTCGCGGAGCATGGCCTGCTCGGGCGCTTCTCCCCGCTTGCGGCCGCCGCCGGGCACGCGCCAGCCGGGCGCGTAGGTGAGTCGAACCAGCACCACCTTGCCGCTTTCGGTCAGCGGCACGGCATGGACCCCGGCGCGGCCCAGGCCCGTCATCTTCCGGAGCGCGAGACGGCGGCCGTTGAGGAAGGTGAAGGCGGTGCGGACGATGCGGCGCGAAAGGCTCATCCGTTCAGTCTACCTTGAGGCGGAGAAAGATCATCCCCCCTTTGGGATCGCCCCCATAAGCGGGCTCGAGGGCGCCGGGCACGAAATCGAAGGCCCACAGGCCGCCCAGCCCCAGCCTGGAGCGCGGCGAAACCCGGAAATCCCGGATCGCGCCGAGCGAGGCCTTGCCGACCTCGTAGACCGGCCCGTGATGGCCGCCGGCCCGGGTCAGCTCGTCGGTCTCGATCCGCTCGGCCCGCCCGAACAAGGTCCACCGGCCCAGCGCGACCGCGCTTTCGAGGACGAAGGCGTCCAGATCGTCATGCCCCTTGGTGCGCCGGCCCCAGGCGAGGGTGGTCGACCACCGGCCCTTCTCACCCAGCGGCCGGGTGTGGAGGGCGCTCGCCGACCAGCGGGTCTCGTTCTCCCCGGGCTCGAGCTGCTCGGGAGCGATGAGACGGGCCCAGCTCGCCTGAAGCGACAGCGATCGAAGCGGGTTCCAGGAAAGGCGCGCGGCCGTCGAGTCGAGCGGGCCGGTCTCGATGTCGAAGCGATTCTGATCGGGCTCGCGGCCGTTGAACCGGGACGCCTCCAGCTTGGCATCGCCGACGACCAGGCCCGCGGTGACCACCCCGAAGACGATATGGGTGGAATCGAGCCAATGGTGGCTGATCGGAGCCAAAGGCGAACTCATCGCGGCGACCCGGTGCATGAAGGTCGGAGGACCGAAAGCGGGCTCGCCGGGGAGGCCGGCATAAAGAAATGCGGACGTCCGCTCCGACAGTCGCCGGCTGTAGCTGACCGACAGCTCCATGAAGAGATCGTGCGGATGCTGGCGATCGACGAGGGGATCGACGCCGTTCGCCGATTCCCCCGCGGCGAGCAGCAATGGATAGCCGCGGCGGCCCATCAGCGGATCGGGGCTGAGGCTGGCGCGCAGCTGAAGGATGCCCGAACCGACCGGCCGCCGAGCCATGCCCATCGCCATTCCGGAGACGAAGGCCTTGTCGCCGCCGCGCGGCCCTTCCTGCCGATCGTAGACTCCGAACAGGGCGGCGTGGCCCATCAAGGTCCATTCGCCGGACCCGAAATGCGCTGCGCCATGCGGCGAGGAATCCGGCTGCCACGCGGTGCCCGAGGCTTCCCGACCGATCGGATAGGAGCCGAGCGCTCCGGTCATGGCGTGGCCTCGATCCGGGCCGGGGGTCTCGGCGGCCTCCGCCGGGGCCGCGGCCTCGGGCGCGCCATGGCCTTCATGCTGGCCGAGCGCCGGCGACGCGGCGAGCGCCAGGGCGAACGCCCCGGCGGCAAGCTTCATTTTCATTGTCATACTCCGAAGCGGACAGGAGGCGGCGTCGAGCCGCGGCTTCCCACGCTACTCAGTGGCTGTCGTGGCCCTTATGGGCATCGGACCCGGCCCGATCGCCTTTGTCCTTCTTCTTCATATGCGCCTCGCAACAGGCCATCTTGCGGTCCATCTTCTCGCAGCAGCAGGCCATTTCGGCCTTGGGCGCGGGCGCGGTCTGGCCGTAAGCGGCGGAGGGCAAGGCGACCGCGAACGCGGCCACGGCAAGGTAGGTCTTCATGGTCTGTCTCCTGAATCGATTCAGCGGTGGCAAAGCGTCAGGAGGATCGCGGCGGCGGGGTGGCGGCTTCGGGATGAAGCCCAGGGAGGCTGTAGGCGAGCGGGGCCGGTTCGACCTTTCCGGCGAGCGGCGGCCGGGAGTGAGGTGGGCCTCCCTGGGTGGGGAGGCATCCGGCGCAGGCGACCATGCAGTCGACCGGGGCGGCCGGCGCCTCGTCGGGCGTATCCGAGTCGGCGCAATGGCCGGCGGCGGCCGGCTGGACGTGCGCCATCGCTTCCCCTCCGCCGATCATGGCGAGCGGCGCGAAAAGCAGCGCGAGAAGGAATAGCCACCTGACCAGGCGGGGTGTCGACATGCCCGTGCAGATAGGCTCCCGCCCGTGCGCTTGCAACGCCGGCCGCCTTCCCCCACGCCGCGAGGGCCCGACAAATGGAGGAACGCGATGGGAAGAGCCGTTCGCCGTTCCTCTAGCGGATGATATCGATGTCCGCGCGCGAGGCGAGGGCGTGGACGACGGCCAGCACGGCGGGATCGCCGGTCACCTCGACCGAGGCGACGAGCTTCAAGATTGCGGGATCCACCCGGCTGCCGAAAAGCAGCAACGCCCGATCTTCGTCGAAACGCCGCGATACCCAGATCATCCCTTCGGGCGCGGCGCTCGACTCATGAATTGGCAGAACCCAGGCGCGCGTCTCGGGATAATTTGCCTTGGGCGTGTCGATGAGATGACGCCGCTCGAGGCCCCACCTCATGAGGTCGGCGGAATAAAGCTGCGCCAGTGAAATCTCGCTCTGGAGCTCAAGCGTCGAATAGCGCAGCGGCTCGAGCGCGCTCCAATAGACGGACTTGAACGGCGCGCCTGGTTCGATGTCGTGGAAGATCGTTTCGAACACCGCGCATGAAAGCGAGGTCGCCGCATAGGCCGTCGGCACTTTCGCCCCCCTCAATTCGAAGGGCGCGAACCGCGAGTTGCCCAAGCCGGGATTGAACTGCGTCGGTCCGAACCGGCCGTCATGAATGCGATGAAGCACGGTCCCGGCGGCGAGCTTGCCGACGGTGCATTCGATCGAGGCGGGCGGCGGCGGCACGGCGGCGGCGAGGACGGCGGCGGTCATCCAATGACCGTCTCGCTTTCGTGGCGCCCGGCCTCGGCGAGCGTTTCGGGACTTTCGAGCAGCTCACGCGGCGCCTTGCCTCCCAGCCACCCGTTGGTCGAGACGAACCAGAACGCGACTTCCCACGGGGACATGCGCTTCGGCAGGACGGCGAGCACGGAAGCAATCGAGGGAAGCGGCCTCCCCTCCTTGAACTGAAATGCGGGGTAGCGCTCCAGTCCCTGCCAGGAGATCGAGAAGATCCGTCCTTCCTTCTTCCACCGGCTTGCCGCCTGATGACGATTCCGCGCCCGGCTGCCGGCATTTTCGGCCACTTGCTCAGCCGTGAGGGTCAGGAAATTATTCATGAAGCGCATTCGCGCCTTGGCGTTGCCGGCGTCGATCTCGGCCCGGACCTGAGCCGTCGGATCCTGGGTCTCGATGAGCGCATCGACCATCTTCTCGATCGTCGCTTCCGAGACATGCCGCCGAGCGTCCGGAAGAACGCGTTCGACGATGCTGGCGATATGAAGCACGTCGTCGGTGTAGCGCGTGACGAACCCCCGCTTCATCGTGCCCTTGAGCGCACGAGCGATGGCGGCGATCGCGGCCTCCGGAGGCTCGACCGGTCCATAACCGCGTGCGAGCCGCGACTCGGAATGCATTACCAGGCCGTCCCCGTCAAAAGTGACATAGAGGACTTGACCGGCGTTGCCCGGCCAAGAGAGCGTGGGACCCGGCCACTGGCCCGCCACATCGGAAAACTGACTCTTTTCCAACTCGACGATGGAAACGGGCATCGTCAGGCCCGACAAGGCCGCGGCAAGGTTTGAAGCGAGTTCGGTCTCAAAGCTCTCGTCGGAAGCGCTCGGCTTATCGGCAGGGCTCATGGACATGGCTTTGCTTATCATGGGGAGTGCGTTCTCCCTATAACCTAATTCACAAATTCCAGCTTGCAAGAGGCGCGGCTTCGGTCGCCGGACGGCCCAAGTCCGGAGAGTGCCTCGACGATGAAGGAAAATGGCGCGCCCAGAAGGATTCGAACCTCCGGCCCCCAGATTCGTAGTCTGGTGCTCTATCCAGCTGAGCTATGGGCGCGCGGGAGAGGGGGACATAGGAGCAAGGGCGGCGGGGCGCAACCCCGTTGCCGGCCACCGGCTCGCCGCCTAGGAGGAGGCATGATTTGCCTTCGACCGTCGCTCGCGATCTTCGTGCCGCTCCTCCTCGCGGCGGGCTGCGCGGCGCCGGGCCCCTACCCTTCCCTCGCGCCGCGTCCCGCCGAGAAGGCCTATGCCGAGGATTCGGAGGAGCGCAAGCCGACTCCCCAGCCGGAAGATCCGGCGCTGGCCGGAGAGATCGACCGACTGCTCGCGGCCGGCAAGGCGGGCGCGGCCGAATTCGACTCCGCGCTCCCGGCCGCTTTGGCGGCGGCGGGCGCCGCGGGCGCGGCGGGAAGCGAGGCCTGGATCGAGGCGCAGCAGGCCCTTTCGAGGCTCGAGTCGGCGCGGGCGCGCACGACGGCGGCCGTCGCCGATCTCGACCGGCTGGCGGTCGAGCGCATAAGCGCGGGCACGCTGGGCTCGGGGGATTCGGAGCGGCTGCGCTCGGCGGCGGCCGAGCTGCAGGCGCTGACCGACGCCCAGGCCGATCGCCTGCAACGGCTCGGCGAAAGCCTCCTCCGCCTCTGACCCGCCCGAAACAATTGGTGCCTGGCACCATTTTCGGGAGGTCGGCGGGGTCAGCCGTCCCCGACCGCCGCGGCGTGGAGCCTGGCCAGAGCGACGTAGTGGGCAACCCCCGCCTGCTGGCCCACAATCTCTTCTTCGCCGAGGTCGCGGACATATTTGGCCGGGCGTCCGGCCCAGAGCTGGCCGGCCGGGATCCGGCGGCCTGGCGTGAGCAGGGCGCCGGCGGCGAGCATGCCGCCGCCTTCGATCTCGCAGCCGTCCATGACGATCGCTCCGAGGCCGACGAAGGCGCGGTCGTGGAGGATGCAGCCATGGACCATCGCCATATGGCCGATCAGGACCTCCTCGCCGATGATCGTGGGCAAGCCCGACGGATTGCCGGGCCTGGGCGAATCGACGTGGAGGACGCTGCCGTCCTGGACGTTGGTCCGGGCGCCGACGCGGATGGCGTTGACGTCGCCCCGCAGGACGCAATTGTACCAGATGCTGGCTTCGGGCCCGATCTCCACGTCTCCGATCAGCACCGCTCCCGGCGCCACGAACGCGGTCGGATCGACTCGCGGCGCCTTGCCGCCGAAGGAAATCAGCTTCGCCATTGCTCGCGCCTCATTTCATGGACGATGACCGTGCCGTCGGCCCACAAGGCCGTGGCGTAATCGAGATCGGCGCGCCGGGTCATTCCGAGCCGAATCATCAGCCCCCAGCTCGCCGCATTGCCCTCGACGGTGAGCGCGACGACCCGCTCGGCCCCCAGCCGCTCGAAGGCGAAGTCGAGCGAGGCGAGAGCCGCCTCCTTCGCATAGCCCTGGCCCCAGGCCTCCTCGCGCAGCCGCCAGCCGATCTCATATTCGCCCTCGACCGGGCTTTGCGGATCGTCGGCGATCTTGAGGCCGCAAAAGCCGAGCAGAACGCCATCCTCCTTCCGCTCGACCGCCCAGAAGGTAAAGCCGCGGGTCTCCTGCCAGGCGATGAAGCGCTCGCGCACAATCGCCTCCTGCTGCCCGGGCGTCCGAACCCCGCCGAGCCAGCGCATCACCGGCTCGACGTTCAAGTGGCGGATGAACGGTTCGATATCCGCCTCCCGCCAGTCGCGGAGTCGAAGCCGGGGAGTCTCGATCGTCACGGCCTGAGAATTCCGGGCAGCCAGGCGTTCCAATCCTCGAGCAAAGGCAGGATGCTCGCATAATCGTCGGTCCAGCCCGGGAAGCCCGGCCGTCCGACCAGCGGCCGCCAATGGTGGGCATCGTCGGCGCTGGCGATCCTCAGGGTCATCAAACTGTCCTTGTCCCTCGCCATCGCCACCCAGATCGAGCGCGACAGATTGCGCTGCTCGTCCCCGAGCTCCGGCGAATAATCGAAGGCGGCGGCATGCCAGCCGTCGCGCTTCGCCGCGGCGGCGAGCACCGGCTCCAGGTCGAGATAGCGGTTGGAGATGTGGACCAGGAGGAGGCCGTCCGGTTTCAAGGCCCGCCGGTAGACCTGGAGCGCCTCGCGGGTGAGAAGGTGGATCGGGATGGCGTCGGACGAAAAGGCGTCGACGGCGAGCAGGTCGAGCCTGCCCGCGGGCTCGCGGGCGAGGCTGAGCCGGGCGTCGCCCAATATCACCTTCGCCTGCGGAGCGCAGCGCGAGAGGAAGGTGAAGATGGACGGATCCCTGGCGATCCGGACCATCGCCGGATCGATCTCGAAGAAGCGCCAATCCTGTCCGGGCAAAGCGTAGCAGGACAGCGTGCCGGTGCCGAGGCCGACCACTCCGACCGCCGAGTCGGGCCCGTGGAAGATGGGCAGAGCGCCGATCGCATGGCCGATCCCGGAGCGGCGGGCGTAATATGAGGTGGGCTCGGTCTCGCGACCCGGAGTCAGGTTCTGAACTCCGTGGAGGGTGGTGCCGTGGGTGAGCTGGCGCGAGGGCGGATTGCGCCGGGTGGTGACGGTATAGACCCCGAAATAGGAACGGGTCCGGACGCCCGCTCGGCTTTCCTCGAGCTTCGTCCAGCCGCCGTAGCTCAGCATCAGGGCGAGCAGGCCGGCGGCGAAGACCCAGCGGCGGCCGATGAAGGCCAGGGCAATGAGCGAGATGAGGACGCTTCCGGCCAGAGCGGCTCCGGGACTCGTGAACGGTCCCATGTTGCGGTCGATCGCCCAGGACAGGAGGAGAAGGCCGACCGCTATCAGCCAGCGCATCGGGGTCGGGATGTCCTGCGCCCAGGGGATGAACGGAATTTGCGGCACCAGCACGGCGGCGGCGACGATCAGGAGCGGATGCTCATAGGCCCAATCGAACAGGGTCGGGGCGAGGATCGCGCAAAAGATGCCTCCGAGCACTCCGCCGACCGCCATGGCGAGGTAGAAAGCGGTGAGATGCGCCGGCTCGGGCCGGCGCCGGTACATCTCGGCATGGAGCGCGACCGCGATGATGAAGAGCAGCAACAGCCCAAGGGTCGCGGTGAAGAAGGGTTGTTCGGTGCCGCCGCTGAACGCGAAGCCGCCGGCGACGAGGAGGAACAAAGGGGCCAAGGCGACGAGGAGATTGGCCGCGCGGCGCCGATGGGCGAACGCGATGACGAAGCTCAGCAGATAGAGTGCGAGCGGAAGCACCCAGAGCAGCGGCACGGCGACGATGTCCGTGGTGAGGTGG
Organism: Allosphingosinicella sp.; assembly: GCA_035629855.1. Classification (GTDB taxonomy): domain Bacteria; phylum Pseudomonadota; class Alphaproteobacteria; order Sphingomonadales; family Sphingomonadaceae; genus Allosphingosinicella. Next base: position 8,298 of record DASQLT010000053.1, on the reverse strand, counting down.
GTGGTCGTCGAGAGCATCAGCCCGGAAGGCACGGCGGCAAGCGCCACCCAGTGAAGCAGGCGCCGCCACGAAGGCGCCGGACCGGCCGCCTTCGGCATCGCCTCGACCGAAGCGGCCGGAACGGTGAAAGCGCAGGCCGCCACCATCGTCACCAGCAGCAGATAGCCGGCCGACCAGAGCAGGCTCTGCTGATGGAGAGTCAATAGCGGCTCGACCAGCAGGGGGTAGGACAGCAGGCCGGCGAAGCTGCCGAGATTGGAAGCCGCGTAAAGCGGATAGGGATCTCCGCGAGCACCCTCCAGCGCGTACCAGCGCTGCATCAGGGGCGCCTGGGCGGAGACGATGAAGAAGAGCGGCCCGATCGAGCTCGCCAGGAACCAGGGCGCCCACAAAGCGGGCGAGGCGTCCGCGGGGAGCATTGCGGCGGACACTCCGATCGGGAGCCACAAGGCGGCGACCGCGAACATCGCAAGATGCAACCCCGCCTGCCGCCGCGGCCGAAGCCGGGTCAGGAAATGGGCGTAGGCATAGCCGGCGAGGAGCAGGCCCTGGTAGACCAGCATCGCGCTGTTCCACACCGCCGGCGCCCCGCCCAGCCGCGGCAGCGCCATCCGGGCGATCATCGGCTGGGTGAGGAACAGCAGGAAGGACCCGGTGAGCACCGTCAGCAGGAATAGCGGCTTGGCGAACCGTTCCCGGCTTCGGCTTATCTCGGCGGCGACACTCATTCGGCTTCCATTTCGGCGGCGAGGCGGATCAGGACCTCGAGGGTTTCATCGACATGCTCGAGGTGCGTCCGGAACGAGAGGATCGCGCAGCGCAGCCAATCCGCCCCGCCGATCCGAGTTCCGCTCAGGAACACCCGGCCCTCCTCCTGGAGGCGCCGGAGCAGCCGGCGGTTGAAATCGTCGGCCTCGCCGCCGTCGGGGCGGTAGCGGAAAGCGACGATGGAGAGGTCCGGGGCCGGCCCCGTCTCCCAGCCGGGCAGCGCCGACAGCCGCTGGTGGAAATAGCGGGCGAGCGCGATCTTCTCGGACTGGGCCGAGCGGAAGGCGCCGACCCCGGCGAGCTGCAGCGGAAGCCACAGACGCAGCGCCCGGAAATGCCGGGTCAGCTCGGGCGAGAGATCGCCGGGTGAAGGGCCGACATCGTCGTCGCCGAACGGCTGGATGTAATCGGCGCTGGCGCTGAAGGCGTCGAGCAGGGTTCCGGCGTCGCGGGCGACGACGGCGCCCGTGCCATAAGGGAGGAACAGGGTCTTGTGGGGATCGAGCGCGGCGGTGTCGGCCCGCTCGATCCCGGCCAGCGCACTCCGCCCTTCCCCGCACAGCATGAACAGGCCGCCATAGGCGCCGTCGACGTGGAACCAGGCGCCGTGCCGCTCGCAATGGTCGGCGATCTCGGCCAGGGGATCGACGGCGCCGGTGTCGACCGTCCCAGCCGAGGCGACGACCAGCCAGGGGCGCACACCCTCGGCTACGTCTTTCTCCAGCAACTCGGCGAGCTTGTCGGCCCGCATTCGATGGCGTTCGTCGGTCGGCACGAAGCGCAGCGGCGCGCGCCTCCGGCCGGCGATGCGCAAGGCCTTCTCGATGCAATGGTGGGCGGTCGCACTGAGGTAGACCGCACCGCCGCCTTGCTCGTCGCGCGCCTCCCGGGCGGCGACGATGGCCGTGAGGTTCGCCATGCTTCCGCCGGAGGTCAAGGTGCCGGCCGAACCGGCGGGGAAGCCGATCGCCTTCGCAAGCCAGCCGATCGTGGCATTCTCCAGCCGGACCGCGCCGGGGGCGGCGGGCGCGAAGCCGGCATATTTGTTGGAGGCCGCCGCCAGGAAGTCGCCGATCGCGGAGTGAAACAGCCCGCCCCCCGGAACATAGCCCATGAAGCGCGGCGACGCCGTCGCGATCCCGGGGCGGTCGACCCAGGACTCGAGAAAAGCGAGCGTTTCCTCCAGCGATCGCCCTTCGTCGGGAAATTCGATCTGGGGCGGGTGAGCCGACGGGCCCTGCCAGGGGCGATAAGACGGTCCCTCAGGCAGGTCCGATAGAAAGCGCTCGGCATGGGCGAAAGCCGCCGCCGCGAGAGACGACCGTTCCGGGGCGCCGGGCTCGAGCGGCTCGGCCTCCTTCCGCAACCTGGCGAGCTCGGCCCGCGCCGCCTCGATCATGCGCCGAGCAGCCTCGCCGCCGCCGGCGCGTGATAGGTGAGCACGCCCGAGCAGCCTGCCCGCTTGAACGCCATCAGGGTCTCCAGGACCAGGGCGTCGCGGTCGCCCGCTCCGGCCGCCGCGGCGGCTTCGATCATCGCATATTCGCCGGACACCTGGTAAGCGAACACAGGCACCTCGAAGCGCTCCTTCACCCGCCGGACGATGTCGAGATAGGGCAGTCCGGGCTTCACCATCACGCTGTCGGCGCCCTCGGCGAGGTCGAGCGCGACCTCGCGAAGCGCTTCCTCGGCATTGGCCGGATCCATCTGGTAGCTTTTCTTGTCGCCCTTCAGGCGGCCGGCCGAGCCGACGGCGTCGCGGAACGGCCCGTAGAAGGCGCTCGCATATTTGGCCGCATAGGCCATGATCTGGACGTTGACATGGCCCTCGCGCTCGAGCGCCTGGCGGATGGCGCCGACCCGGCCGTCCATCATGTCGGAAGGGGCGACGATATCCGCCCCCGCCGCCGCCTGGACCAGCGCCTGCTCGACCAGCATCGCGCTGGTGGAATCGTTGATCACATAGCCGGCCCCGTCGACGAGCCCGTCGTGGCCGTGCGCGGTATAGGGGTCGAGCGCGACGTCGGTGAGGATGCCGATCTCCGGCGCCGCGTCCTTCACGGCCCGGACCGCCCGGCAGATGAGGTTGTCGGGATTGAGGGCCTCGCGGGCATCTTCGGTCCGAAGCGCGCCCGGCGTGTTGGGAAACAAGGCGACGCAGGGAATGCCCAGGTCGCGGGCCTCGCGCGCCATCGCTCCCAGTCGATCGACCGACCAGCGCGAGACTCCCGGAAGGCTGGCGATCGGCTCCTCAGCCCCCTGCCCCGCCGCGATGAACAGGGGCCAGATCAGGTCCGCCGGAGTCAGCAACGTCTCCGCGAACAGCGCCCGGCTCCAGGCGGCGGCGCGGGTGCGGCGGAGCCGGAGCGCTGGAAAGGCGGCATTGCTCATGCACGGGGCTGTAACGCCCCTTCGCCGCCCTGCAAAGCGCGGCTCGTCAAGCGCCTCCGACTTCTTGTGCCGCAGCCGGAACGATGTCATTCTTCGCGTCGGAGTACAAACTTCCAGGCTCACTCTTGGGGATGAAAGGGGCAGTCGATGAAGTTCAGGAAGCTCGCATCACGGGCGGGGATCGTCGCGGCGGCGATGCTGGCCGGGACGGGGCCGGCCCAAGCCCAGCCCAACCCGATCCTCTATCTGACCGGCCTCGAATATTATTCGGCGGGCGGGAAGAATTGGGTCCGCCACCGCTACGACGTGTTCAACAAGGACCAATATCCGGCCGCGATGTTCGCCGCGGCGCCGGCGCTTCCGCCCTGCGGGAGCAACACCAATTCGTCGCGTTCCTGGGTCGATTTCTTCGACTCGCGCGGCAAGCGCCTCTACGGCTTCTGCGCGCTCGGCAGCCCCAACGATTTGAGCAAGATCTGGTTCGCGACCGAGGAGGGCACGATCCCTCCCAGCTACATCTACATCGAGATCCACGACCGCCAGACCAACAAGAAGTACAAGTCGAACCTGGCGGATACGACGTTGTAACGGAATCCTCCCCGCGATTTCGCGGGGAGGAGGACCATGCGAAGCCTGGTCCCCTCCCCGGCAAATGCCGGGGAGGATTTCCTGCCGCGGCACTTGCACCCCCTTCCCGGCGTTGCCACCTGATGTCCTTGACCCGCCCCGTCCCCAAAGAAGCCGTCCTCGTCGTCAACGCCGCTTCCCGCAAAGGGCAGGCGCTGTTCCGCGAAGCCTCCGACAAGCTCCGCGACTCGGGGATCGTGCTCACCAGCGCCTTCGCGCTTCGCGACCCGAGCCTGCTGGTCCCGACCGTCAAGGAAGCCGTGCAAGGCGGCGCTCCGATGGTCATCGTCGGCGGCGGCGACGGCTCGCTCTCCTACGCGGTCGACGAGGTCGTCGACCACGACTGCGTCTTCGCTTTGCTTCCGCTCGGTACCGCCAACAGCTTCGCCAGGACGCTCGGGATCCCGCTCGACCTCGACGGGGCGATCGAGGTTATCGCAACCGGGCAAAGGCGGCGGATCGATCTTGGAATGATCGACGGCGACTATTTCGCCAATTGCGCGGCGATGGGCCTGTCGCCGATGATCGGCGAGGGCGTTCCCCACAATCTGAAGCGCTATCTCGGCCGAGTCGGCTATCTGATCTGGGCGATCTGGTGCCTGATCCGCTTCCACGCCTTCCGATTGACCGTCCGCGGCGAAGGCATAGACGAGACGTTGTGGGCGACCGAGGTCCGGATCGCCAACGGCGGGCATCACGGCGGAGTCGAGCTGATCGAAAGCGCCGAGGTCGACAGCGGCCAGATCATCATCCAGGCGGTGGTCGGTCGCCGGGCCTCGAGCCTGGTCTGGGACTGGTTCGCCAAATATTTCAAGCTTCCGACCCGCCATCGGACGACCCGGGAGTTCCACGGCAAGAAGCTCACCATCGAGACCCGGCCGCGCCAGCGCATCTCGATCGACGGCGAGGTGCTGGCGAAGACCCCGGTCGTCGCCCAGATCGCCGAGCGGGCGATCGAAGTCGTGGTGCCTGCCTGATCCGTCGTCCCAGCGCAGGCTGGGACCCCGGCGGGTGAAGAGCACCGGCGCCTTTCACCCCCTGGATCCCGGCCTTCCCCGGGATGACGGTTACCCCGTCGGGCCCAGCCTTCCGCCCGGCTCGCTCGCCGCCTGCGCCTCCTCGATACATTCCTCCGGATCCGGCGGCGGGCCCATCCGGCTCTTCCGCCAGCCGCCGTGAAGGTAGAAGGCGATGGCCATGACCATGTTGGCGAAGGAGCTGACCGGGAAGCTCAGCCACAAGGCGTCGGCGCCGAGCCAGGGATAGGCGCCGAGCGCGAAGCCCAGGCGGATCGGCACCAGCCCGACGAACAGGATGATCAGCGGCCCGATCACCGAACCGTTGGCCCGGACCGTCCCGAACAGGACGAGGGTCACTCCGAACAGCAGGAAGCTCCAGGTGGCGAGGATCTGGATATGCCGGGCGATCGGAAGCGCCGGGCTGTCGCCGCCGAGGAACAGGGCGAGCGCCGGCCGGTCGGCGAGGGCGAGCAGGACGACCAGGCCCGCCGTGATCAGGAGCGCGAAGATCACGCCCGAGCGGGTGATCGCGCTCACCCGGTCCCAGCGGCCGGCGCCGATATTCTGGGCGACCATCGCGCTCACCGCGGCGCCCAAGGCCATCGCCGGCATCTGCAGATAGGTCCACAGCTGCATCGCCACCCCGAACGCCGCGGCGGTGTGGACGCCCTCCCGGTTGACGAGGCCGATCAACGCCAGCGCCGACGCCGAAATGACGATCATCTGAAGGCCCATCGGCAAGCCCTTGCGGACGATCGTCGCGAGCAGGGCCGGATCCGGTTTCAGATAGCGCAGTTCGGCGCCGCGAAGGCGAAGCGGCAGATCGCGGGCATAGGCATAAGCGAGCAGTGCGAAGAGGCTGACGAAATTGGCGACGACGGTCGCCGTCGCCGCTCCGGCTATGCCCATTCGCGGCGCCGGTCCGAGGCCGAGGATGAAGACGGGATTGAGGCCGCTGTCGAGTATCACGGCGAGGATCATGAACCAGAGCGGAGTCATGGCGTCGCCGCTGCCCCTCAGGGCCATCATCCAGGAGACCATGATCAGGGCCGGCGGCATCGCGATGAAGATCACCCGCAGATAGGCGAGCGCGAGCGGCGCCGCGTCGGCGGGGGTGCCCAGAGCCTCGAGGATCGCGGGCGCGAACAGCCAGCCGAGACCCGAGACGGCGACGGAGACCACCAGGAAGGTCCCGGTCGCGGTACCGATCACCCGCCGGGCGCCGTCGACGTCGCGGCGGCCGAAGCATTGGCCGACGAGGATGGTCGTCGCCATCGAGAAGCCGAAGACGAAGGCCGTCACCATGAACATGATGATGTTGGCGTTGGACGTGGCGGCGAGCGCGTTCTCGCCGAGGAAGCGCCCGACCCAGATGGAATTGATCGAGCCGTTCAGCGACTGAAGGATCGAGGAGCCGAGCGTGGGCAGAGCGAAGGCGAGCAGGGTCGGCCCGATCGCTCCGGACGTCAGGTCGCGCGGGTGGGGGCGCGGGGGTTGGGCGGAGTCGTCGGCCATTATGTCTCCGTCGCCCCAGCGAAGGCTGGGGCCCAGGGGGTGAACAACGCCGGCGCCCTTCACCCGCTGGGATGCCAGCCTTCGCTGGCATGACGAGAGGGGTCAAGCCGATCCAAGGCCTCCCCCGTTCAGCCCAGCCGAGCCAGAGCCGCCCGATACTTCTCCGCGTCGGATGCCTTCTCCGAATGATCCGCCCGAGCCTTCTCCACCGCCTCCGGCTTGGCCCGTTCGACGAAGCTCGGATTGCCGAGGCGGCCGGCGAGCGAATCCCGCTCTTTCTCAGCGGCCTCGGCCGCCTTGGCGAGCCGCGAGCGCTCGGCTTCGATGTCGATCACGCCCTCGAGCGGCAGGATGTAGGTCGCCTCGTCCACGACGACCTGAGCCGCGCCGCCCGAGGCTTCGCCGAACGCGATCGATTCGACCCGGGCGAGCCGACGCAAAGCGGCATCGTGACGCTCCAGCCGGCCGCGCGTGCCGTCGGCGCAATCCTTGACGTGCAAGGGCAATTTCGCCCCCGGCGGTACGTTCAGCTCCGCCCGGGCGGCGCGGATCCCGCTCACCAGCCGGATCAGCCAGTCCACCTCGGGCCCCGCCTCCGGATCCAGCGCGCGCGCGTCCGGCATCGGCCATTTCGCCACGATCAGCGGATAGGGCCGAGCGTTGGCGTTCCACAATTCCTCGGTGATGAAGGGCATGAAGGGGTGGAGCATGACCAATATCTGGTCGAGCACCCAGGCCGCGACGGCCTTCGTCTCGTCGTCGATCCGGCCTCTCTCGTCTGCGCTCGAGACAGGCTTGATCAGCTCCAGATACCAATCGCAGAAGGTCGCCCAGACGAAATGGTAGAGAATATTGGCGCTCTCGTCGAAGCGAAGGTCCGCCAGCGACAGGTCGAGGGCGTGGACCGTCTTCACCGTCTCGCCGACGATCCAGCGATTGACCGGGAGGGTCGCCTGCGGCGGCTCCAGCCCGGCGCTCGCGCCGATGCCGTTGGCCTGGCAGAAGCGGGCGGCGTTCCACAGCTTGGTGGCGAAGTTGCGATAGCCCTCGACTCGCTTCTCATCGAGCTTGATGTCGCGCCCCTGGCTCTCCATCGCCGCGAGGGTGAATCGAAGCGCGTCGGCGCCGAAGCGGTCGATGAGACCCAGGGGATCGACCGTATTGCCCAGCGTCTTGGACATCTTCCGGCCCTTGGGATCGCGGACCAGGCCATGGAGGTAGAGCGTCTTCCAGGGGCGCTCGCCCATGAGATGAATCCCCTGCATCGCCATCCGGGCGTCCCAGAAGAAGATGATGTCGAAGCCGCTGATCAGCAGGTCGTTGGGGTAATGGCGAGCTAGCTCCTCGGTCTGCTCAGGCCAGCCGAGTGTGGCGAACGGCCAAAGCGCCGAGGAGAACCAGGTGTCGAGGACGTCTTGATCGCGCCAAAGCGGATAGCACTCACCCTTCATCCATAGCTCTGAAGCTTCGGCTTCGGTTTCGACAATCGGTGTCGATTGTTCGGTGCCCGGCGCGCCCGCCAGACCGATTTCTCTAACGTATGCGAGCGCCTGTTCGCGGACCTCCTCCTCAGATTCGGCGACGAAGGTCTTTATGCCTTTCTGATCTAGACCCGAGCTGCCGTCGGCTGATGTGGGGCTGGGCTCGAACTCAATGCCATACCAGGCCGGAATGCGGTGTCCCCACCACAGCTGCCGCGACACGCACCAGGGCTGGATGTTCTCGAGCCAGTTGAACCAGGTCTTTTCCCAGGTCTTCGGAACGATCCTGATGGCGCCCGAGCGTGTCGCTTCCAGCGCGGGGCCGGCGAGCTTCGCCGCATCGACATACCATTGGTCGGTCAGCCACGGCTCGATCACCACGCCCGAGCGGTCGCCGAACGGGGTCGCGATCACCCGATCCTCGACCTTCTCGAGCGCGCCTTCGGCTTCGAGCAGCTCGACCACGCGCTTGCGCGCGTCGAAGCGGTCGAGGCCCA